>CBFHXG010000033.1:0-23747 GCA_965659725.1 Phaeocystidibacter sp.
GGAAGCAACCCAATTGCCCTCATCGGAATCACTGACCGCCTTGTGAACCACGATCTTTTCTCCCGATGCATTCTGGGTCCATACATTCTTCTCTAACTGATCGCGGTTCTTGGCAATGATGCTGTTGGCCGCCTGAACGATATTGTCCGTAGATCGATAATTCTGCTCAAGCTTGAATGTTTTCGCATCCGGATAATCCTTCTTAAAGTTGAGGATGTTTCTGATGTTGGCTCCACGGAAGGCATAGATGGATTGGGCATCATCACCAACCACACATACATTTTCATAGCGAGAGCCGAGCGCTTTTACGATCAAATACTGACTGTGATTCGTATCCTGATACTCGTCTACCAATATGTATTTGAAACGTTCCTGATATTTGGCCAACACCTCCGGAAAACGGTGCAGTAGCTCATTGGTCTTGAGCAATAGATCATCGAAGTCCATGGCGCCCGCCCTAAAACAACGCTCGGTATAGGCCGTGTAGATCTGACCCATCATGGGCATTCTCGCAGCGGCGTCGGACTCTTGAAGATCCGCTCTGTTGTTGTATACCTTAGGAGTGATAAGGTTGTTCTTATAACTCGATATCCTTCCCTGTACACTTTTTGGCTTGTAGATATCCTTGTCTAAATTTTGCTCCTTGATGATCTGACTGATCACTTTAAGCGAATCTTCGCTGTCGTAGATGGTGAAGTTAGACGGATATCCGAGTTTGTCACCTTCATATCTCAAGATACGCGCGAACACAGAGTGGAAGGTGCCCATCCAGAGGTTCTTGGCCTCGCTTTCCCCAACGATACGGGCGATACGTTCCTTCATTTCTCTCGCCGCCTTGTTGGTAAAGGTTAGCGAAAGGATCTGAAAAGAATCCACACCCTTCTCCATCAGGTGCGCTATCCTGTACGTCAGCACGCGTGTCTTTCCCGAACCGGCTCCTGCTATTACCATCATGGGGCCCTCCGTAGCGAGGACCGCCTCACGTTGTGCCGGATTCAGCTGATCGATATATGAACTCAATCTTAAAGTCTGTTTTTTAGAGTGAAAGGTTACAAAAATAGGGAAATGAGACCGTGAATCGGGACTGCTCATGGACAAATCCGAATGAGATTTTCAACAGTTTGTGGAATGTAGGGCAGACCATCGGTGGTGAGGAGCGTTATGCCGATAATCATCCATTCGCTGACGAAAACGCAATGACGCATGGTGTGTCACGCCTTTCTTCTTATCTTGATTTCGCTAATCTCTCAGATCCCCAAGTATGAAGAAGTTTTTACTCGCTGCATTGCTTATTGGCTTTTCTCAAGTTTCGTATTCATCACACCTATTGGGTGGTGTTCTCTACGCTACCTGTAACGATGATCCGAATACGGTGGCCTATGAGCACGACCTTCAGTTGACCTTCCTCATGAAGGTGGGGGGCAGTTCGGTTTCCATCGAGGAATTGACTGCGGCTCAATTTGTAGCGTATCCCAACCCTGCAGCGGACAGAATCACGCTTGAGTTTGAAGAACCGATGACTACGTTTGAAATGATAGACGGAGCCGGACAGGTCGTTCATCAGCAAGACATTCAGCGCACTTCGAGAAGTGTGGATGTAGAATTTTCTCAAGCACCGGGAATGTACATCTTGAGAATGACGTCTGCAGAAGGTGTGATGTCGCACCAAGTCATTATCGTTAAGTAACCCATCACTCGCTTTATTAACATTGGTTTACTCCACTCACAATGGGTATGCACAAAACTTGAACTTCTCATCATGAAAAAAACACTACTCGCGTTAGGCGCCTTGGCTCTTTCTACCTTGGCGGCCGATGCATCACACTTGAAAGGTGGTTTGATCACCGCTACTTGTGCGGATGATCCTAACACCTCGGATGTTGAATACCAGGTGGATGGTATCCTACTAAGGGATATCACGGGTGCGGCAGCTCCGCAGAACATGAACGTTACCTTGAGCAGTGGCTCAACGGAATCTTTGGCCCCTCAAGGCTCATACATGATACCTTACGGTTCAGGGGTACTTGAAGTACACGTGTATTCTTCGATCATTGCCCTACCGGCAAACGCCGTGGTGGACATCGTTTATTCCAGCTGCTGTAGACCTTCGTCTATCGCGAATATTCCAGGTTCGCCATCACTTTACTTTAATTCTGTGGTGAACACCAATGCTGGATGTAACTCTACGCCTAACTTCTTGACGCCACCGGTTTCGGTATGGCCTGATCAAACGCCATGGGCTTCATCTTTTGCGGCGTACGATCTAGATGGTGATTCACTCGTGTATACGTTGGAGACACCAATGGACGGTCCGAATAACAACATCAGTGGTTACACCATGCCTCCGAGCATGGCTGGTGGTGCTCCAACGTTGGATGCATCTACCGGTGTATTCACCTACACGGCGGATGGTCAAGGTTTGTATGGCTTAGCATACGTTGTTGAGGCATACGATGCCAATGGAACAATGGCAGGTTCAGTTCGCCTAGATGGAGTGATCGGAGTGATCCTTCCACCTGCGGGCAACTTGATCTCTGTAACTCCACCATCTACGGTTGTAAATGGTGTATTCACGTTCGCTTCGGGTGCGAATGATACGCTGGTGTTGAATGCAACATCAGACTCTTCGCTTACTGCCTCTGTTTACTTCCCGCCATATGTGGATAGCAATGAGGTTTATGTCAATGTTGATGTTTATAAGATAGGTACAACGGCCGAAGTTTCGTTCGCTTGGGATCCAGCGGTTTATGATGGTACTGAATTCCCGGTTGTAGTTCGCTTTGAAAGCGAGACCTTCGCTCAGGACTATACCTTCATGGCCAAGTCGCAGAGCTCGATAGGAGTAGAAGAAGTTGAGATCGATTGGGCGATCTATCCAAATCCGGCTTCGGATGCATTGAACATACGCTCTGAGGTTCCATTCACTGGAATTAGAGTTATCGATGTAAATGGTCGCGAAATGATGGTGCAGAACACAGATGCTCCGGTGAACGAAATGAACGTTAGATTACAGCTAGCACCATCGGTTTACTTCTTACAATTGACTGATGAAAATGGCAACGTTCATACTGAATCGTTGATCGTCAAATAATAGGGTGGGTTAGGTCCCTTCTGACTCTTTCTAGAATGCGCGAGAATCATCTTTTCTCGCGCGTTTTTCATTGGTGTAGATCTCGCTCCTTGATGGTCTCGAATGGATGTGCTATATAATAGTGGTATAAAATAGCTAGATAGGTAGGATGATCATTCGATGTTCACCTCCTATTTTTGCGCCCTCAAGCTGGGAGGGTTAATTCTCCTGAACATTTTAAGCTAAAGCATTGTGGGATAGGTTTTTTGTCCTACATTTGCAGTCCCCAAAAAATCGGGGATAATTACGTATTTGCAAGAAAATCAACGCAATAAGGTATAACAGATGCCAACAATTCAACAGTTAGTTCGCAAAGGCAGAACGAAAATTGAGAAGAAGAGCAAGTCGGCCGCTCTGGATGCCTGCCCGCAACGCCGTGGTGTGTGTACTCGTGTTTACACGACTACACCTAAGAAGCCAAACTCGGCGATGCGTAAGGTAGCCCGTGTCCGCTTGACTAACGGGAACGAGGTAAACGCCTACATCGGTGGTGAAGGTCATAACCTTCAGGAGCACAGTATCGTTTTGGTACGTGGTGGTCGTGTGAAGGATTTGCCAGGTGTACGTTATCACATTGTGCGCGGTGCATTGGACACTGCGGGTGTGGAGGGGCGTAACCAACGTCGTTCTAAGTATGGAACTAAGCGCCCTAAGGCGAAAAAATAACGCATAATCATTCCATTGCGACATGAGAAAGACCAGAGCTAAGAAGAGAATTCTTCTCCCGGATCCGAAGTTCAACGATCCGTTGGTAACTCGATTTGTTAACAACTTGATGTACGACGGCAAGAAAAGTACTGCCTTCAGTATCTTCTACGATGCACTTGATATCGTAGCGGAGAAGACCGAGAGTGGAAATGGCTTGGAGGTCTGGAAGGAAGCATTGACGAATGTTATGCCGCACGTAGAAGTAAGAAGCCGCCGTGTAGGTGGGTCTACTTTTCAAATTCCTATGCAGATTCGCCCGGAGCGTAAGATCTCTATGGCGATGAAGTGGTTGATCCAGTACTCTCGTTCACGTAACGAGAAAACAATGGCTCTTCGATTGGCCAATGAGATCATCGCCGCTTCGAAAGAAGAGGGAGCTGCTGTTAAGAAGCGTGTGGATACACACAGAATGGCAGAAGCCAACAAGGCATTCTCACACTTTAGATTCTAACAACTGAACACCTGTATTAGGAATAATCATGGCAAAAAGAGATCTTAAGTATACAAGAAATATCGGTATCGCTGCTCACATTGATGCCGGTAAGACCACTACCACGGAGCGTATCCTTTACTACGGTGGTGTAAGTCACAAGATCGGTGAGGTTCACGATGGTGCTGCAACCATGGACTGGATGGAGCAAGAGCAGGAGCGTGGTATTACCATTACATCTGCAGCTACTACCTTGAACTGGCCTTACCGCGGTGATAACTATCACGTAAACATTATCGATACTCCGGGACACGTTGACTTTACTGTTGAGGTTAACCGTTCCCTTCGTGTATTGGATGGTTTGGTATTCTTGTTCAGTGCTGTGGACGGCGTTGAACCACAGTCTGAGACAAACTGGAGACTAGCAAACAACTATAACGTACCACGTATTGGTTTCGTTAATAAAATGGACCGTCAGGGTGCCGACTTCCTTAACGTGACACGTCAGGTTAAGGAGATGTTGGGTAGCCACGCACTTCCACTTCAGTTGCCAATTGGTTCTGAAGCTGATTTCAAAGGGGTGATCGATTTGATCAACTTCCGCGGGATCGTTTGGAATGAGGAAGACATGGGTATGACCTTCGAGGAGGTTGAGATCCCAGCTGACCTTATGGAAGAAGCGGAGGAGTACCGCGAGAAATTGTTGGAGGCAGTTGCTGAATTCGACGATACGCTCATGGAGAAGTACTTCGAAGATCCAACTTCATTGACCGAGCGTGAGATCCTTGACGCATTGCGCGAGGCTACCATCGCTGGTAAGGTCGTTCCAATGATGTGCGGTTCTGCATTTAAGAACAAGGGTGTACAGGCTATGCTCGATATGGTAATGGAGATCCTTCCTTCACCGATCGATGTAGACGCTATCACTGGTACGAACCCAGACACAGAAGAAGAAGAGAAGCGTCGTCCAACTTTCGAAGATCCATTCGCAGGTCTTGCTTTCAAGATCGCAACCGACCCATTCGTAGGACGTCTTTGCTTTACTCGTGCATACTCCGGTACGCTTGAGTCGGGATCATACGTCCTCAACACGCGTACAGGCAAGAAAGAGCGTATCTCACGTATCTTCCAGATGCACGCTAACAAGCAGAATCAGATCGAAACATTGGGCGCTGGTGACATCGCTGCTTTGGTAGGCTTTAAGGATATCAAGACCGGTGATACACTTTGTAACGAGAAGCACCCGATCGTTCTCGAATCTATGAAATTCCCTGATCCAGTTATCGGATTGGCTATCGAGCCTAAGTCTAAGGCCGACGTTGACAAACTCGGTATGGCACTCGGTAAATTGGTAGAAGAGGATCCAACATTCCAGGTTAAGACGGATGAAGATTCTGGCCAAACTGTAATTAGCGGTATGGGTGAGCTTCACTTGGACATCATCATGGACCGCCTTAAGCGTGAGTTCAAAGTTGAGGTTAACCAAGGTGCTCCACAGGTATCTTACAAAGAGGCTATCTCTGGTAACGTTGATCACCGTGAAGTGTATAAGAAGCAGACAGGTGGTCGTGGTAAGTTCGCCGATATCATCGTGAGCATTGAGCCGGGTGATGAAGAGAATCCAGGATTGATCTTCGTGAATGAAGTGAAGGGCGGTAACGTACCTAAGGAATTCATTCCGTCTGTTGAAAAAGGATTCAAGGATGCTATGGAGAACGGTGTTCTCGCAGGCTTCCCTGTAGATAGTTTGAAAGTGACCTTGAAAGATGGTTCATTCCACCCAGTGGATTCTGACCAACTTTCATTCGAATTGGCTGCGAAGATGGCCTACAAGCAAGCACTTCCTAAAGCTAGTCCGGTATTGCTCGAGCCGATCATGAAGCTTGAGGTATTGACACCGGAAGAGAACATGGGTGACGTTGTAGGTGACTTGAATAAGCGTCGTGGTCAAGTTGAAGGAATGGACAGCCGCAGTGGTTCACAAGTGATCAAGGCGAAAGTGCCATTGTCTGAAATGTTCGGATACGTAACAGACTTGCGTACCATTACATCTGGTCGTGCAACATCAACTATGGAATTCTCGCACTATGCGGATACTCCTAAGAATATTGCTGACGAGGTGATCGCGGAAGTTAAAGGAAGAAAAGAATAATAGAGTTCATCTCATGAGCCAGAAGATCAGAATCAAACTCAAGTCTTACGACCACAACTTGGTAGACAAGTCTGCAGAAAAGATCGTTAAGACCGTGAAGAGTACAGGTGCTGTTGTTAATGGTCCTATTCCATTGCCAACGAACAAGCGCATTTTTACTGTGCTCCGCTCACCACACGTAAACAAGAAAGCCCGCGAGCAGTTTGAGCTTAGCTCTTACAAGCGTTTGCTCGACATCTACAGCTCTTCTTCAAAGACCATTGACGCTTTGATGAAGTTGGAGTTGCCGAGTGGGGTAGAAGTAGAAATCAAAGTATAACAGAGTCTTAATCAATAGAACAGATGCCTGGATTGATTGGTAAAAAAATCGGAATGACCAGCATCTTCAACACAGAAGGTAAGAACTTGCCTTGTACTGTACTTGAAGTTGGCCCTTGCGTGGTTACTCAAGTTAAAACTGAAGATGTCGATGGTTACAGTGCCGTGCAGATTGGATGGGGTGACGTAAAGAACCCTTCACAACCTGCCTCCGGCCATGCCAAGAAAGCTGGTACTGATGCTAAGAAGAAGTACGTGGAGTTCCGCGACTTCAAATCGGCAGAGTTAAAGCTAGGCGACACATTGAATGTTGAACTCTTCCAGGAAGGCGAATTCATTGATGTAGTTGGTACATCAAAGGGTAAAGGCTTCCAGGGTCCTGTAAAACGTCACGGTTTTGGTGGTGTTGGACAGGCTACTCACGGTCAGCATAACCGCCTCCGTGCACCGGGGTCTATCGGTGCAGGTTCAGATCCATCACGAGTATTCAAAGGAATGCGCATGGCTGGACGCATGGGCGGTGAGCGCACCAAGATCCAAAACCTTCAAGTGTTGAAGGTCGATGCTGAGAAGAACCTTCTAGTAGTGAAGGGCTCAGTACCGGGAGCGAAAAACTCACTTGTAATCGTAGAGAAGTAATGGAACGTACGGTCATTAATACCACAGGAAAAGACTCCGGACGTAAGGTGAAGCTCAACGATGGCATCTTTGCTATCGAACCAAACGAGCACGCCATTTATTTGGATGTCAAGCAGTACCTCGCTAACCAGCGTCAGGGTACACACAAGGTGAAGGCTCGTGCAGAAGTTTCTCGTACGACCAAGAAGCACCACCGTCAGAAAGGTACAGGTGGAGCACGTTATGGTTCATTGAAAGGTCCTTTGCACCGCGGAGGTGGAACGGCTTTCGGTCCAGAACCACGTGACTACGGATTCAAACTCAACAAGAAGGTCAAGCAGTTGGCTCGTCGCTCAGCTTTGAGCATGAAAGCGAAGAACGACCAATTGATCGTGTTGGAGGACTTGAGTTTTGAACTACCTAAGACCAAGCAATACGGTGAGATCCTCAAGTCTTTGGGCTTGAATGACAAAAAAAGCGTTGTAGTCGTTGCTGACTCAAATAAAAACGTATATTTGTCATCCCGAAATTTTAAGGGGTCGAAAGTTGTAACAGCCTCTGAATTAAGCACTTACCAGATTATGAATGCTGGAACACTAGTGCTAACAGAAGGTTCGATTGAAAGAATTGAGAACGTATTAAGCCAAAAGTGATGGAGAATATCTTGATCCGTCCGATCATCACAGAGAAGGCCACGGCCGACCAAGAGGAGCGCAATCGCTACTCCTTCGTTGTGCGTCGTGATGCCAACAAAGTGGAGATCAAGAAAGCAGTAGAAGCGTTCTACGGCGTCAACGTGGAGGCTGTTCGTACGCAAGTTGTTGCGGCTCGTAAAATGAGTCGTTACACAAAAGGCGGTTTGATCGAAGGATCTAAGTCTGCATACAAAAAAGCTATCGTAGACGTCGCCGAAGGTGAAATGATTGACATCTACAGCAATATTTAATAGCCATGGGTGTAAGAAAACTAAAACCGACATCGCCAGGACAACGTTTTCGTGTTGTTAACGAATTCTCGGCGATTACTTCAGCCGCTCCGGAGAAGTCCTTGTTGAAAGGAAAGAAGCGCAGTGGCGGACGTAACAATACCGGTAAAATGACCATGCGCTACATCGGCGGGGGTCATAAGAAGAGCTACCGTGTGATCGACTTCAAGCGTGACAAGAAGGACATCCCGGGTACAGTAAAGAGCATCGAATACGATCCGAACCGTACAGCATTTATCGCTTTGGTGGTATATCCTGATGGTGAGAAGCGTTATGTGATCGCTCAGAACGGACTTCAGGTTGGACAGACGATCTTGAGTGGTTCTAATATCGCTCCTGAAGTTGGCAACTCAATGCCATTGTCTGATCTACCGTTGGGTACAGTAGTTAGCTGTATCGAATTGCGTCCTGGACAAGGAGCTGCAATTGCACGTTCAGCTGGTAGCTTTGCTCAGTTGTTGGCACGTGATGGCAAGTACGCTATCCTTAAGATGCCTAGCGGTGAAACCCGCATGGTATTGGTAAGCTGCTTGGCAACTGTAGGTGTGGTTAGCAACAGCGACAATCAGCAGGTTGTTAGCGGTAAGGCTGGTCGCAATCGCTGGAAGGGTCGTCGTCCACGAACACGTGGCGTTGCAATGAACCCTGTCGATCACCCGATGGGTGGTGGTGAAGGACGTGCAAGTGGTGGTCACCCACGCTCACGTACTGGAGTTCCAGCTAAGGGTTACAAGACCCGTACGCCTAAGAAGGCGTCGAACCGTTACATCATCGAAAGACGAAAGAAATAATTAAGAGGATATGGCTCGTTCGCTGAAAAAAGGACCTTACATCCACTACAAGCTCGAGAAGAAAGTTCTCGCGAATGTTGAGTCTGGCAAGAAGACTGTAGTTAAGACTTGGTCTCGTGCTTCCATGATCTCTCCGGAGTTTGTGGGTCAGACGATTGCTGTGCACAACGGTCGCACTTTCGTGCCGGTGTATGTAACTGAGAATATGGTAGGTCACAAACTAGGAGAATTCGCACCAACGCGTACTTTCCGTGGCCACTCTGGTAATAAGAAGGACAAAGGCAAACGATAACGACAAACGAAATGGGTGTACGTAAACGTAACAGAGCAGAAGCTCTGAAGGCAGCCAAGAAGGAAAAGGCGATTGCCAGCTTGCGCAACTGTCCTACTTCACCACGCAAAATGCGTTTGGTAGCGGATCAGATCCGTGGAGTAGAGGTTGAGAAGGCAATGTTCATGTTGCAACATTCGCCAAAAGAGGCCGCAGGTCGTTTGGAGAAATTGCTTCGTTCTGCCTTGGCCAACTGGGAATCAAAGAATGAAGGTAAGCGCATTGAAGAGAGCAATTTGATTGTTCAAGAGATTCAAGTTGACAGTGCTCGCATGTTGAAGCGTATTCAACCTGCACCGCAAGGTCGCGCACACCGCATTCGCAAGCGTTCCAACCACGTTACAATGATCGTGGGTAGCGCTGCTACAGAAGAAGTGAACGAGACTACTGAAGCCTAATAAACGAGATAATGGGACAAAAGACGAACCCGATCGGGAACCGACTAGGATACATTAGAGGCTGGGAGAGCAATTGGTTTGGCGGTAATAACTACGGCGATAAGCTCGCTGAAGACGCAAAGATCCGTGAGTACCTTTACGCTCGACTTACAAAAGCCAGTGTATCGCGCATCATCATCGAGCGCACCTTGAAGCTCGTTACTGTAACGATCACCACGGCACGTCCGGGTATCATCATCGGTAAAGGCGGACAAGAAGTAGATAAGTTACGTGAAGAGTTGAAGAAGCTCACTAAGAAGGAGGTTCAGATCAACATCTTCGAGATTAAGCGACCTGAGTTGGATGCCAGATTGGTAGCTGACAGTGTTGCACGCCAATTGGAAGGACGTATCTCTTTCCGTCGCGCTGTGAAAATGGCGATCGGTGCGGCAATGCGTATGGGAGCTGAAGGAATCAAGATCCAGGTGTCTGGTCGTTTGAATGGTGCAGAGATGTCTCGTTCAGAGATGTTCAAGGACGGACGTACTCCGTTGCACACATTCCGCGCTGATATCGATTATCACCACTCTGAAGCACACACCACGTATGGTCGTATCGGAGTGAAGGTGTGGATCATGAAAGGCGAGGTGTATGGCAAGCGCGACTTGTCGAACATGCTCGGTAACGTAAAGAAAGCCGGCGGAGGTAACCAGAAAGGTGGACCGAAGCGTAGAGGCGGAAAGAAATAATCTGAGGAAATTAAACCGGCGTACAGATGTTATCACCGAAACGTACGAAGCATAGAAAGACGCACAAAGGCCGCATGAAGGGTAATGCCCAGCGCGGTACCCAATTGGCTTATGGCTCTTTTGGAATCAAATCTTTGGACTCAGTATGGATGACCGCTCGTCAGATCGAGGCCGCCCGTATCGCCGCAACGCGTTACATGAAGCGTGAAGGTCAGATGTGGATCCGCATTTTCCCTGACAAGCCAATTACGAAGAAGCCTCTCGAGGTACGTATGGGTAAGGGTAAAGGTGCTCCTGAGTACTGGGCAGCAGTTGTGAAACCAGGGCGTATGCTCTTTGAACTCGATGGTGTTCCATACGAGGTAGCTAAAGAAGCATTGCGTTTGGCAGCACAGAAATTGCCAGTGCGTACCAAGTTTGTTGTAAGAAGAGATTTTGAAGCTTAATACGATGAAACAGTCAGAAATCACAGGTCTAACGACCGAAGAGCTTCAGGAGCATTTGGTAGAGTTCGAGCAGAACCTAACCAAGATGCGAATGACTCACCACATCAGTCCATTGGAGAACCCAATGAGCTTGCGTGCTACTCGTAAAGATGTTGCTCGTATCAAGACTGAGTTGGCCAAGAGAAATAAAGAGGCTTCAGAAGCAAAAGCATAACACGCGATGGAAACAAAGAGAAATCTCCGTAAAGAGCGTACTGGGGTGGTAACAAGCTCCAAGATGAACAAGACCGTTACGGTAAACGTGCAACGTCGCGTTAAGCACCCATTGTACGGTAAGTTCGTCAACTTCAGCAAGAAGTTTCATGCACATGATGAAACCAATGATTGCAACGAAGGAGACACCGTACGCATCATGGAAACACGTCCACTCAGCAAGACTAAGAAGTGGAGAGTAGTCGAAATCATCGAAAGGGCTAAGTAAGATGGTACAACAGGAATCAAGACTTAAAGTAGCCGATAACACAGGAGCGAAAGAGGTGCTATGCATCCGCGTTCTTGGAGGCACGAAGCGTCGTTACGCTTCTGTAGGCGATAAGATCGTCGTTTCGGTGAAGCAAGCCACTCCTTCCGGCAACGTGAAGAAGGGCTCAGTTTCAACGGCAGTAGTAGTGCGCACGAAGAAAGAAGTACGTCGTCCAGACGGATCATATATCCGCTTTGATGATAACGCTTGTGTTCTTCTCAACGCTACAGGCGAAATGCGCGGAACGCGTGTGTTCGGTCCAGTAGCACGTGAGTTGCGCGACCGTCAGTTCATGAAGATTGTATCTCTTGCGCCTGAGGTGCTTTAATCGAATAATGAGAGAAGCAATGGCAAAGTTTCACATTAGAAAGGGAGACAGCGTACAAGTGATAGCAGGTAACTCGAAAGGAGCTACTGGCCGCGTGATTCGTATGATCCCAAAGCAAAACCGTGCCGTCGTAGAAGGCGTGAACATGGTATCTAAGCACCAGAAGCCTAGTGCTTCTAACCCGCAAGGGGGTATTGTAAAAATGGAGGCTCCTATCCACATCTCCAACTTGATGTTGGTAGATCCGAAGGAGAACGTTCCTACTCGTGTTGGACGTCGTGTCGAAGACGGTAAGATCGTTCGTTACGCTAAGAAATCAGGAGAGGTAATCAAGTAATGGATATGACACCAAGACTTAGAAGCGTTTACCGCGAGAAAGTAGTACCGGCCCTCACTGAGGAGTTCGGTTACAAGAACCACATGGAGGTTCCTCGTCTGCAAAAGATCGTTCTTAGCCAAGGTATTGGCGCAGCTGTGGCTGACAAGAAGATGATCGAGTATGCAGTAGACGAATTGACAATAATCGCCGGTCAGAAGGCTGTGATGACAAAGTCGAAGAAGGACATTTCGAACTTCAAACTCCGTAAGGGGATGCCGATCGGTGCGCGCGTTACATTGCGCAGCGAGCGCATGTACGAATTCTTGGATCGTTTGATCTCGGCTTCATTGCCTCGTATCCGCGATTTCCAAGGGATCAAGGATGGATTTGACGGACGTGGTAACTATACACTAGGTATCACCGAGCAGATCATCTTCCCTGAGATCGAGATCGACAAGGTGAATAACATCACCGGTATGGACATCACATTCGTAACCACCGCGAAGACGGACAAGGAGGCGAAAGCCTTGTTGAAAGCTTTCGGATTACCTTTTAAAAAGTAAGCAACGATGGCTAAAGAATCAATGAAGGCCCGCGAGGCCAAGCGTCAGAAACTCGTAGATAAGTACGCTGAGAAGCGTCAGGCTCTCAAGGAAGCTGGCGATTACGAGGCGCTACAGAAGCTTCCTAAGAATGCTTCTCCGGTTCGTTTGCACAACCGTTGCAAACTCACTGGTCGTCCGCGCGGATACATGCGTCAGTTCGGTCTTTCACGCGTTATGTTCCGTGAAATGGCGAACAAGGGTCTCATCCCAGGCGTGAAGAAAGCTAGTTGGTAAATAGAATAAAGCGAAAGAGATGATCACAGATCCAATCGCCGATTTCCTGACAAGAATCAGGAATGCTGCCAAGGCAGGCCACAAAGTGGTTGAGATCCCGGCTTCAAAGTTGAAGACCGAGATGACAAAGATTTTAGTAGATCAAGGTTATGCCTTGAGCTACAAAGTAGCCGAAGACGAAGGTCCTCAAGGTACGATCAAGATCGCCTTGAAGTACGATGCGGCAACGAAGCAACCAGCATTCCGTGGATTGCAGCGTGTATCTAAGCCGGGCTTGCGTCAATATTCAAATACAGACTCTCTTCCTCGCGTGAAGAACGGTTTGGGCATCGCTATCCTCAGCACCTCACAAGGTTTGATGACAGATAAGCAAGCTCGCGCCAACAAGGTGGGTGGAGAAGTATTGTGCTACGTTTATTAAACAGCAAAGAATTAGACCATGTCAAGGATTGGTAAAGCTCCCGTCACTATTCCCGAAGGGGTCGATGTACAGATCAACGGAAACGTTGTAACTGTAAAAGGCAAGTTGGGTGAACTTTCTTGTACGATCACTGAGACGACCATCTCAGCGAAAATGGAAGAAGGAACTCTCATCGTTGAGCGCGAGAACGAAGAAAAGCGTACACGTGCACAACATGGCCTTTACCGCGCATTGATCAACAATATGGTGATCGGTGTAACTGAGGGCTTTAAGAAAGAACTCGAACTGGTTGGTGTGGGTTACCGCGCTTCTAACCAAGGACAATTGCTCGATATCTCAGTAGGTTACTCTCACAATATCATGTTTGAGCTTCCCAAAGAGATCAACATCGAAACTAAGTCGGAGAAAGGTAAGAACCCTCTTATCACTCTTACATCGCACGATAAGCAGCTTCTAGGAGTTGTAGCTGCGAAGATCCGCTCATTCCGCAAGCCTGAGCCTTACAAAGGAAAAGGTATTCGCTTCGTAGGTGAGCATATTCGTAGAAAAGCTGGTAAATCTGCTGCTAAAAAATAAGTAGGCAATGGCACTCACTAATATCGAAAGAAGAAATCGCATCCGTCGCCGTATCCGCAAGAATGTAGCGGGTAACACGGATAGTCCTCGCCTTGCAGTTTTCCGTTCTAACAAGGAGATCTACGCTCAGTTGATCGACGATACAAACGGTAAAACTCTCCTTGCTGCATCATCATTGGACAAAAGTATCCAAGGTGCTGAAGGAACTAAGAGCGAAATAGCAAAGCTTGTAGGCAAGGCGATTGCTGAAAAAGCGTTGGAGCAAGGAATTAAGACCTGTGCATTTGACCGCGGAGGTTATTTGTATCATGGACGTGTCAAGTCTTTGGCCGAAGGTGCTAGAGAAGCCGGACTCAAATTCTAATAGACCATGTTGAAAGGAGTTAAAAACGCAAAGACCGTAAAGCCATCAGGCCTAGAACTCGTTGATCGCCTAGTAGGTATCCAACGTGTAACTAAGGTGACAAAAGGTGGCCGTACTTTCGCATTCTCTGCGATGGTGGTTGTAGGAAATGAGAACGGTATCGCTGGTTACGGTCTCGGTAAATCAAAAGAGGTTTCCGAAGCTATCACCAAGGGAATCGAAGACGCTAAAAAGAATCTATACCGCATTCCTCTCAATGGAACTACAGTTCCTCACGAAGAGAGTGGGAAGTTTGGTGGCGCTCGCGTATTTTTGCGCCCCGCTGCTCACGGTACCGGTGTAATTGCCGGTGGTGCAATGCGCCACGTGTTGGAGAGTGCTGGTGTACACGACGTATTGGCCAAGTCTAAGGGTTCATCCAACCCACACAACTTGGTGAAGGCAACTTTCGTTGCTCTTCTCAATATGCGTGACGCTCGCGAAGTAGCTCGTCAGCGCGGTGTGAGTGTAGACAAAGTGTTCAACGGTTGATCCACAAATAGTACAGAAAGATGTCAAAAGTTAAGATCACCCAAGTTCGCAGTGCAATCAACCGCTCAGGTCGTCAGAAGAAGACCCTCGAAGCCCTTGGTTTGCGCAAGATGAACCAAACTGTAGAACACGAAGCTACAGTACAGATCAAAGGTATGATCGCTAAGGTATCACACCTCATCACTGTCGAAGAAGTACAGTAACAACAGTATAAAGGATCGAAGAAATGGATCTTAGTAATCTCAAGCCCGCATCGGGTTCTACTCACAACACCAAGCGCGTAGGTCGCGGTGAAGGTACAGGTAAAGGCGGTACCGCTACACGTGGGCACAAAGGAGCGAAGTCTCGCTCTGGTTACTCACGCAAGATCGGTTTTGAAGGTGGTCAGATGCCACTTCAACGCCGTGTACCAAAGTTTGGTTTCAAGAACATTAACCGCGTGGAGTACCGTTCTATCAATTTGGACGCACTTCAAGCATTGGTTGATGCCAAGAAGGTGAAAGATACTATCGATAAAGAAGTATTGATCGCAAATGGTTTGGCTGACAAGAAGGATCTCATCAAGATCCTCGGCCGTGGCGAATTGAAATCCAAATTGACCGTGAAAGCCAACAAGTTTAGTGAAACTGCTAAATCGGCAATCGAAGCCCAAGGGGGTACTGCCGAGACGCTTTAAGCGCCCGAATAACGCATGAAAAAGTTTATCGATACACTGCAGAATATCTGGAAGATTGAGGAACTTCGCCAGAAGATCCTCTTGACTCTTGGATTGCTCCTTATCTACCGTGTAGGTTCTAACGTACCACTTCCTGGTGTTGATATCGCAAGTTTGGAGAACTTGAGAACTCAAACCGATGGAGGTATCCTAGGTTTGTTGAACGCCTTCACCGGTGGAGCATTCGCCAATGCATCTGTATTGGCCCTAGGTATCATGCCTTATATCTCTGCATCTATCGTTATTCAATTGTTGGGATTAGCTGTTCCTTCTATCCAGAAGTTGCAGAAAGACGGAGAAAGTGGTCGCCAGAAGATCACTCAAATGACCCGTTATCTGACCATCGCCATCTGTGCTGTTCAGGCTCCTGGTTATGTGACTAACCTCGTTAACCAACAGGTTCAGTCTACCATGCCTGGTGAGATTTTCTGGCCATTGGCTATCATCACACTCATCGCCGGTACCATCTTCGCGATGTGGCTAGGTGAGCGAATTACAGACAAAGGTATCGGAAACGGTATCTCACTCTTGATCATGGTGGGTATCATCGCATCCCTTCCTTCATCATTCCTTCAGGAAATGCAGTCTAAGTTGACTGGCGGTTCTGGTGGTTTGGTAGTGATCGTATTGGAGATCGTGGCGATCTATCTCGTAGTGATGTTCGCTATCGCATTGACACAGGCAGTACGTAAAGTGCCTTTGCAGTATGCGAAGCGTTCGGCTGCAGGCGGACCAATTGCTGGTCGTCCACTGGGTCGTGATTACCTTCCATTGCGCGTGAATGCGTCGGGTGTAATGCCGATTATCTTTGCACAAGCTATCATGTTCATCCCTGTTACAGTAGCTAACTTCGCCGGTAGTGGTGATGGTAGCGGTGCTAACTGGGTGGTGACATTCTTTGGGAATATTCAAGGTTTCTGGTACAACCTCGTGTTTGCCATTTTGATCATTCTCTTCACATACTTCTACACTGCAATTCAGGTTAACACCAATAACATTGCAGATGATTTGAAACGCAACGGCGGTTTTGTTCCGGGTATCAAGCCTGGTCGCGCGACTGCCGAATATCTCGACGAGATCTTGAGTCGTATCACCTTGCCAGGTTCTATCCTGCTTGCTTTGTTGGCGATCTTGCCTGCATTTGCGATGCAAACGGGTATGACTACGCAATGGGCTCAGTTCTATGGAGGTACTTCACTATTGATTATCGTGGGTGTTGTCCTCGACACACTTATGCAGATCGAGAGTTATTTGTTGAATCGTCATTACGACGGTTTGATGAAGAGTGGTCGTTTGAAAGGTCGTTCAACTGCTAACGTAATGTAATCATGGCAAAGCAAGGAGCAATTGAACAAGACGGGTCCATCACTGAAGCATTGTCGAATGCAATGTTTCGTGTTGAGTTGGAAAACGGGCACGTTGTAACAGCACACATTTCCGGTAAGATGAGGATGCATTACATCAAGCTTCTTCCGGGTGATAAAGTTAAGCTCGAATTGAGCCCATACGATTTGACGAAAGGACGTATCGTTTACAGATACTAATAAAACTAGAGCGATGAAAGTTAGAGCCTCTGTTAAGAAAAGAAGCGCTGATTGCAAGATTGTGCGTCGCAAAGGACGCTTGTACGTGATCAACAAGAAGAACCCGAAGTTCAAACAACGTCAGGGTTAAAAGATTTTAATTCAAAGGAATTATGGCGAGAATTGCTGGTAATGACTTACCAAAGAACAAGCGTGGCGAGATAGGCTTGACCTATATTTTCGGAATTGGCCGTAGCCGTGCACGTGAAATCCTCACTCAAGCAGGAGTTGACTTCGACACGAAGGTTCAGGATTGGACTGATGACCAACTGACGGCGATCCGTGGTGTGATCGCTGACAATTACACTGTTGAAGGTGAGCTTCGTTCTGAGGTACAGCTCAACATCAAGCGTTTGATGGACATCGGTTCACAGCGTGGAATCCGTCACCGTTTGGGTCTACCCCTTCGCGGTCAGCGTACAAAGAACAACTCACGTACTCGTAAGGGTAAGCGTAAGACAGTTGCAAACAAGAAGAAGGCTACTAAATAATAAGTAGGGAGTCATGGCAAAGTCACAGAAAACCGTAAAGAAGAGAAAGGTTAAAGTTGACCCGGTAGGGGAGGCTCACATCAATGCTTCTTTCAACAACATCATTATTTCTCTAACCAACACTAGCGGACAGGTGATCTCTTGGTCGTCTGCCGGTAAAATGGGCTTTAGAGGATCTAAGAAGAACACTCCTTACGCTGCTCAAACTGCTGCGGAAGATTGTGCTGGTCGCGCTGCTGAAGCCGGCTTGAAGAAAGTTAAAGTGTATGTGAAAGGACCAGGAAATGGCCGCGAGAGCGCGATCCGTTCCCTTCACAATTCGGGCATCGAAGTAACCGAAATCGTGGACATTACACCAATGCCACACAACGGTTGCCGTCCTCCGAAGCGCAGAAGAGTATAATAGAATTAGAAAAGAACCGACGAAATGGCAAGATATAGAGGTCCAGTTACCAAAATTGCACGTCGCTTTGGCGAGCCTATCTTTGGCCCAGATTCTTCTTTCGAGAAGCGTCAATATCCTCCAGGACAGCATGGTTTTGCACGTAAGCGTGGCAAGAAATCAGAATATGCTGTTCAATTGGCTGAAAAACAGAAAGCAAAGTATACCTATGGTATCCTTGAACGTCAATTCCGCAACTTGTTCGAGAAAGCTTCTCGTTCAAAAGGAATTACAGGTGAGGTATTGCTTCAATTCTGTGAATCACGTCTAGACAACGTTGTATTCCGCATGGGAATCGCTCCTACGCGTCGTGCAGCACGCCAATTGGTTGGCCACCGCCACATTTTGGTAAACGGAGATATCGTGAACATCCCTAGCTTCAGCGTGAAGCCTGGAGATAAGATCTCTGTTCGTGAAAAATCAAAGTCTCTCGAAGTTGTCCAGGATGCGGTTGCCAGCCGTAACAATAACTTTGAGTGGATCGAGTTCAACGATCAAACCTTGACAGGTACGTATGTTAGCATTCCACAGCGCGACATGATTCCTGAAAACATCAAGGAGCAGTTGATCGTAGAATTGTACTCGAAATAATATTTTAATCCCATCGTGCATATGGCTATCCTGAATTTCCAGAAGCCGGACAAGGTTATAATGAATTCATCGACCGAAACTGAAGGTCAATTTGAATTCCGCCCTCTTGAGCCGGGTTATGGTTTGACTATCGGAAACGCGTTGCGCCGCGTTCTTTTGTCCTCCCTCGAGGGCTTCGCTTTCACATCAGTGAAGATCAGCGGTGTAGAGCACGAATTCTCAACCATCAAAGGTGTAGTTGAGGATGTTACCGAAATCGTCTTGAACTTGAAGCAAGTTCGCTTCAAGCGTCAAATTGAAGACCAAGAAAGTGAGACCGTAAAGGTGAGCGTTTCCGGAAAGGACACCCTCACTGCTGGTGATATCGCCGGTACGATCAATGCTTTCCAAGTCTTGAATCCTGACTTGGTGATCTGCCACATGGATTCTAGCGTGAAGCTTGAAATGGAATTGACCATCGAGAAAGGTCGTGGTTACGTTCCTGCTGAAGAGAACAAGAAGGCTGATGCCGCGATGGGTACGATCGCTATCGATTCCATCTACACGCCTATCAAGAACGTTCGCTACAGCATCGAGAACTTCCGTGTTGAGCAAAAGACCGACTATGAGAAGCTGTTGATCGAGATCGTTACAGATGGTTCTATCCATCCTAAAGATGCATTGACCGACGCTTCAAATATCTTGATCCACCACTTCATGCTCTTCAGTGATGAGCGCATCACACTCGAAGATCAAGAAAGCAAGGAGACAGATACGTATGACGAAGAAATCCTTCACATGCGTCAATTGCTCAAGACTAAGCTTACAGACCTCGACTTGTCTGTACGCGCATTGAACTGCCTTAAGGCTGCTGAAGTAGATACATTGGGCGACCTTGTAACCTACACTAAGGCTGACTTGATGAAGTTCCGCAACTTCGGTAAGAAGTCACTCACTGAACTCGATGAGCTCGTACAAAACAAAGGCTTGGAGTTCGGTATGGACATTTCTAAGTATAAATTGGACAAGGAGTAAGAAAGAATGAGACACGGTAAGAAATTCAATCATCTGGGCAGAAAAGCCGCTCACCGCAAGGCGATGCTATCTAACATGGCTTGCTCGTTGATCGAACACAAACGAATCAACACCACCGTGGCCAAGGCACGCGAACTCAAGAAGTTCGTTGAGCCATTGATCACTCGTTCTAAAGAAGACAGCACCCACAATCGTCGTATTGTTTTCCGCTATCTTCAAGATAAGAACGCCGTTACCGAGCTATTCCGCGAAGTGAGCGTTAAAGTTGGTGACCGTCCGGGAGGATATACTCGCATCATCAAAACCGGCAACCGTCTTGGTGACAACGCCGAAATGGCAATGATCGAGTTGGTTGACTTCAACGAGCTTTACACTAGCGATAAGAAGAAGGCTAAGAAAAAGTCTACTCGTCGCGCAGGTAAGAAAACCGAAACAGCTCCAGCAGAAGAAACGGCTAAAGCAGAATCAGCTAAAGCCGAGGAAGCTAAAGCAGAAGAAGCGTCTGCAAAAGCTGAAGATGTTGAAACCAAGGCTGAAGACACTGCGTCTGACGCATCTGAGGAGAAAAAAGGTGAATGATCATTCAATGACATTCGCATAAAGAAAAAAGGATAGGACGATAGTCTTATCCTTTTTTTTTGGACTGTATCTTTGTACCAAGCAAATTCTACGATTTCCATGGCTTACGAATCTCGCAAACCCGCCGTACTACTTCTTCAAGATGGAACTGTTTTCTATGGTCGTTCTACCGGCCTCGACGGAACCGCTTGGGGAGAGATCTGTTTCAATACCGGTATGACCGGCTATCAAGAGATCTTTACCGATCCAAGTTACTTTGGACAATTGATGGTAACCGCTACCGCCCATATTGGCAACTACGGTACCTCTAACGAAGAAGTAGAAAGCGAAGGCGTGAAGATCGCAGGTTTGATCTGCAAGAACTTCTCTACCCACCAAAGTAGACCAGCCGCAGACCATACCCTGTTCGAGTATTTCAAGAACAATGATAAGGTGGCTATCTGCGACGTTGATACACGAGCACTCGTGCGTCACATACGAGATTCCGGCGCCATGAACGCCATTATCTCCACCGAGATTACCGATATCGCTGAACTCAAAAAGGAACTCGAAAAGGTTCCAAGCATGGAAGGACTAGAGCTTTCTTCCAAGGTAAGCACCAAAGAAAAGTATGTTGTGGGCGAAGATGATGCTCCCTTCAAAGTGGCTGCCCTCGACCTCGGCATCAAAAAGAATATCCTTCGTAACCTCGTTTCCCGCGGATGCCAAGTAACGGTATACCCTTGGGATACGCCTGCACAAACCCTCTTGGATTCTAATCCAGATGGTCTGTTCCTCTCTAATGGTCCTGGTGACCCAGCCGCGATGAGTGGAGTAGTGGACGAAGTAAAGAAATTGATGGATAGCGGGATCCCTGTATTCGGTATCTGCCTAGGCCACCAAATGGTAGCCCTCGCATCTGGCTTAACCACCTATAAGATGCACAACGGGCACCGCGGGATCAACCATCCTATCAAGAATCTGATCACCGGTAAAGGTGAGATCACCTCCCAGAACCACGGCTTCGCTGTTAAACTTGAAGACGTGGAGAAAGCTGACAATGTAGATCTAACCCATGTGCATTTGAATGACGGAACCGTAGCTGGTATCCAAAGGACAGATAGGCCCGTATTCTCGGTACAATACCACCCAGAGGCAGGTCCTGGTCCACACGATGCCCGTTACTTGTTTGACCAATTCGTTTCAAACATGAAATCGGCTGTAGAAGCCTAAACACCTAATCATTCCTAGTTATGCCATTTATTACAACGATCCACGCAAGACAGATCCTCGATTCACGAGGCAACCCAACTATTGAAGTTGATGTGATCACCGATACAGGTGCCATGGGACGCGCTGCCGTTCCTTCAGGTGCTTCTACAGGTATCCATGAAGCGGTTGAATTACGCGATGGCGACAAGAATAGCTATATGGGCAAGGGCGTTCAACGTGCCATTGAAAACGTGAACGGACCAATCGCCGAAGAACTCATGGGTTTCCCCGTTGAAGATCAAGCTGGTGTGGATTACACCATGATCGAACTGGACGGAACCCCAAATAAGGCCAACCTCGGAGCAAACGCCATCTTGGCCGTATCACTAGCCGTTGCCAAGGCAGCTGCTGAAGAAAAGAATCAATCCCTATTCAACTACGTAGGTGGCGTGAATGCTCGCCAACTTCCCGTTCCGATGATGAACATCCTCAACGGGGGAGAGCACGCTGACAACGCCATCGACTTCCAAGAATTCATGGTCATGCCATTCGGTGCCGCTTCCTTCAGCGAAGGTCTCCGCATGGGTACCGAGATCTTCCATCACCTCAAGGCCGTACTAAAGTCGAAAGGCTACAGCACCAACGTTGGTGATGAAGGTGGATTCGCTCCGAATATCCAATCCAATGAAGAGGCCATTGAAACCGTCCTCGAGGCCATCGAAAAGGCAGGTTACAAGCCAGGAGAAGATGTTTGGATCGCCATGGATGCTGCGATCTCTGAGTTGTACGACAAAGAGAAGGGCGTAGATGTATTCAAGAAGAGCGATGGTCGTGAGATGACCTCAGACCAAATGGTTGAATACTGGACAGAATGGACAAAGAAATACCCGATTATTTCCATTGAAGATGGACTTGATGAAGACGACTGGGAAGGTTGGGCGAAGCTGACTGCCGCTATCGGGGATAAGGTTCAGTTGGTTGGTGATGACCTTTTTGTAACAAATGAAGAAAGAGTTCAAAGAGGTATTGAACAAGGTGTCGGTAATAGCGTTCTCATTAAAGTGAACCAAATAGGTACCTTGACAGAAACCATCAATACTGTGACCCTAGCCCAGAACAATGGCTACACTTGCGTAATGAGTCACCGTTCAGGTGAAACAGAGGACAGCACGATCGCTGACCTTGCAGTAGCATTGAATACTGGTCAGATTAAGACCGGATCTGCTTCCCGCTCCGATCGCATGGCCAAGTACAACCAATTACTTCGTATTGAAGAGGTGTTGGCAGGTACCGCTATTTATCAAGGAAAGAACTTCAAGTACATCAAATAATCAGGCTCAACATGGATAAGATCAAAGAACATTTTAGCTCCAAAGTAGGCGACGCCCAAAAGGAGGTTAAAGATTTCATTTCAGAACACGGCGACGAGAAGATCGGAGAGATCAAGGTTTCTCAGCTATACCAGGGTATGCGTGGCATGCCGGCTCTTATCTGTGAGACGTCGAAGCTAGATCCAGAGGAAGGTATCCGTTTCCGCGGATATTCTATTCCAGAACTTCAAGAGAAGCTACCAAAGATGCCAGGTGGACAAGAGCCACTTCCAGAAGGTATCTTCCACTTGATGTTGATGAACGAGATCCCAGGTGATGACGAAGTACGTCGTCTATCGAACAACTGGGCACGTCGTTCTATCGTTCCACCACACGTATTCAAGGTGATCGATTCACTTCCACAAAGCGCGCACCCAATGACCCAGTTTACGGCTGGTATTATGGCACTGCGAACGGAAAGTGAATTCGCTCGTGCATACCGCCACGGAATCCACAAGAGCGAGTATTGGATGCCTACCTACGAAGATGCGATGAACCTTATCGCCCGTCTTCCACGTGTGGCTGCCTACATCTACCGTCGCGTTTATCACAACGGAGAGCATATCGAGCCAGATCCGAAGTTGGACTGGGCCGGAAACTTTGCACACATGCTTGGTTTTGATAACGAAGAGTTTAAAGAGCTGATGAGACTGTACATGACCATTCACTCGGATCACGAGGGGGGGAATGTTTCGGCTCATACTGTGAAACTTGTAGGTTCGGCGCTTAGCGATGCTTACTTGAGCTTCGCTGCAGGCATGAACGGTTTGGCCGGACCATTGCACGGTTTGGCTAACCAGGAAGTGATTCGCTGGATTATGGCAATGCGTGATGA
>CBFHXG010000034.1:0-23705 GCA_965659725.1 Phaeocystidibacter sp.
CCCCTTTTGATCAATTCGTAACTGATCACGGTTCCGGCGATCCCTTGTCCTATGATAAGTGCGTCCTTCATGTTGCTAAATAAAAAAAGGCCGCCGAGATGGCGACCTTTTCTATATTCAAATATTTCTTAGTATTCCCACAGATCGTGTTCGTAGTTGCGAAGATTCTCGCGAATTCGCTGTGCTTCGAGCAACTGATCCATTGCAGAATTGCGCTTGTAGTCCTCGATATCACGGTCGTACGTATTGTCCTCTTTGTAAATAACAGAGTTGAACATGCGCAAGTGGAAGATCTGATCGAAAGTCAAACGCTGGTGATTGTTGTACGGGTTGTAAGCTACGTGAGTAGCCATTGCCGCACGAGCGTCTGGGAACCAGATCCAGAAGAGTGGGTAAGTAGTGGCTTCATTTTCAGGGTCGCGAACGATCGGAGCAATACCGATGATGCGGTTCTTCATTTCACCACGTTGCTTATCAAAGTACCAATCCGACTTAATTTCCCAGAATACTACACTGGGTGCTTTAATGGTCAACGTATCGACAAATAAAGTATCTGTTGGATCGTCTGGATTGAGCTTTGGCTTAAGCTTATAGACCAACTCTTCGATCTCTTCTGGTGCCAACGGCTGTGTAAAGCGGTCGTCACGGAATACCTCAGTGATCTGTCCTTCCTCTGTAATACCATCGATAAGTACATCAAAGAGACTCTTGCGGTCTGGCATTGGTTGCACAGGGTAATACAGTGGATGGTTGATCTTCTCACGAATATCGATTCTCTCCCAGTGGCGTGTAGACCAGAAGATGTCGTCCTGTCGCAAGAAAGGATAAGGGACTACGCGATTGTTTTGGTAATGCAAGCCGATGTCTCCCTCGCGAGGCACGATACCATCGTCCTCTGGACCGGTAATTTGTGCACTAGCTGAGAAACCTACTCCCATGAGGGCGAGGCCTAGCAACCAATTCTTTGATGAGATTAATCGATTCATATTCGTGTGTTTTTCGCTTCTTAGTTAAGGTCTAACGTCAAAGGTGATACGTTTAGCACACTCTGTCCGTTGCTAGTGATCTTCGCTTCAACGTTACGAACGATGATTGTAGAACCTGGACGAGCGGAAGAGATCGCCTGACGAGCAGCCTGAGTCATCTTGTTTCCGCTGATACGGAATGGTGGCTGACCTGGAACGATCAATTCAAATGCCGTAACCTGTAGAGAAAGGTCAAATGCGAAGTTCGGATATGCAGCTTGGATCTCTGCGTTGTTGATCGCAGAAGCTGAGTAAGGACCGGAGTCTGACGTACGGTAGATCTGAGCCTCTGCACGAGGAAGACCTTTGATACGGAACTTCTTAGAACCTACGCTACGGGTTGAGCCATCTTCTTCTTTGACACCTACAGAGATGGTTACCTCTGTGCCGCTTACACGGGTGATGTCTGCTACGTAGTTACCGTTAGAACCGCTAAGTCCTGGACCGCTAACCACGAGTTGAGATGGTTGTACACCTGGTACTGAGATCTCCAAAGGGTTCTTCACCTGACGGTAGAGAACGTTCATTGCAGTTGGAGAGATAACAGCGGTAGGTGGAGCAACTGTAAATGCTCCCGTGAATACCTCTGCTGAGTCAGAACCTGGCAACAGGATCTCACCAGAGAACTCAGTTACACCAATACCACTAGCTGGAATCTTAATGGTTGCGATACCGCTGTTGATATTCTCAGCAGGGATAGCTTCACCATTGAGTGTAAATTCTGGATTCTGAGTGTCGTCGTACGCTGCCAAGAAAACCTGAGCCTCGTATTCGTCACCTTGCGCGACGAAAGTAGACTTAGGCATTACGATCGCTTTCACGTCGGTTACCTTGATCGACTTTGCATCGATGGATCTCGAGAAGTACTCAAGTGCGTCTGATTCTGCCCGACGAACTTTTGCTTGAAGGTCCGTTAGGAAAGGAATGATACCTGCGAGTGGAAGTTCAGCGAACTTGCGCTCTTCCCACTGGCGTGGAGTATCCTCGCCATCAGCTTTGATCGCTTCAAAGTTGAACATCTCCTCAATCTCTGTTTGGAGCGTTGCATCGTCAATATTCTGAAGCAAGAAATCCTTGTAAGCTTCGAGCTTTTCGCGAATCTCCTTCGCCTTTGCTTGTCCGCCTGTTTCTGGACCATTGATCAAGATACCTGCAGGTACATCGCGGTTATCAGCACCCTTTAGGCTACCATCCTCGTCACGACCTCCTGATTTCGAGATTAATGAATCTTTAACTGTTTCGATCAAGTCGTAAGCTTGCTGAGCTTGTGGACGAAGAGCCTGGGCGCGTTGATTCCACTCCTTGGCTTTATCCTTCTCAGCGGCTTCCGATTCGAGAACTGAATAAAGTAGTTCGTTACCCTTTTCGACATTGTTCACTGTAGCGACCATACTGTCGTCGATCTCCTGCAGTGCTTTTAGAATGTCTTTGGATACGTTCAACGCCAGCATGGCTGTCAACACGAGGTACATCATGTTGATCATCTTCTGACGTGGTGTTAATTTTCCTCCTGCCATGATTTATCTTCTGTGAGATTTACAGATTCGTTTGATTCAATTACGAACGGTTTCCGCCGCCCATAGCGCTCAACATGTTTCCATAAACATTGTTAAGGCTGCTCATATTTTGAACCAAGCTAGATACTTCAGAGGCAAGTTTTTCTGAGTCGTCCATTGACTGACCAAGCTTCTCTACGAGGCTGTTCTGCATTTCTGCTTGCTTGCTCGAGTTTTCGAGTTGTACAGCGTAGATAGCGTTAAGGTCTTCCATTTTCTTCGATGCGGCTGTAAGTTGCTCGCTGTACTGAGCAGTAGCGCCTGCAGCATCAACAGCAGTACTCAAGCTAGCAGCAGTATCACCAAGACGACGCATACCGTCACCCAAGCTTTGGATAAGCTCTGGACCGATCTTAGCATCTTCCAACATACGGTCAAGCTCTTGAGAAGGGCTCAACGCTGGAGTACCACGACGGTCATCCATGTCTGGATCTTCCATTCCAGCCAATTCTGGGTATACCAATGCCCAGTCCCACTCTTCGTGTGGTTTCTCAAAAGCAGAGAAGAAGAAGATTACTGATTCTGTACCAAGACCGACGATCAACATGATGTCTGCACCGGTGATGTGAAGAATCTTGAAGAGTGCACCGAGGATTACAACCGCAGCACCAATACCGTAAAGCTTCGCCATGAAGTTTTTGAAGCCTTTACCATTTACATCAATTAAAGCCATTTTCCAACAGATATTAAAAGGGTTAGCAAAAAAAGGGGCTTGAGAAGGGATTAAAAGTCACCCGGATCTCTTCCCAAGAAGTTCTGGACCGTACGGAAGCCGATGTAGCTCTTCGCGGTGTCCTGGAATTCGTAAGAACGTGAACCATTCTGCATGAAGTAAGCGATGTCTTTCCAAGATCCACCGCGGATCACTTTACGCTTCATAGTTTCAAGTTCCCAATCCTGAGCATTGTATTTAAAGTCAGGGTTGAAGTCGTTCACGTAGTAGTATGATGCTTCTTCATAAGCCGTGCTCGTCCACTCCGCTACGTTACCACCCATACAGTATAGGTTGAATCCGTTAGGAGAGTAAGAAGTAGCTTTTACAGGGTAGAAACCACCATCTGCAGTCAAGTTACCACGTTGTGGCTTGAAGTTAGCCAAGAAACAACCAGAGCTGTTGGTTGCATAAGGACCACCCCAAGGGTACATTGTCAATTCGCTACCGCCACGTGCTGCGTACTCCCATTCTGCCTCAGTAGGCAAGCGGAATTCGTGCTCTTGCATCATTCTAGATCTTGCAAGATAATCGTGACGATACTTTGAACGCCAGTTACAGAAGGCGTTAGCTTGTTTCCAAGTAATTCCAACTACCGGATAGTCGTCGTACGCCGGGTGCCAGAAGTACTTGTCGTGCATTGGCTCGTTGAACGAGTAAGAGAAGTCAGCTACCCATACCAAGGTATCAGGATAGATATTGATGATTTCTTTTTCAAAGAAGCTCGAACGGTCAGAATACTCGCGAGTTTCCTTGATATAGTCTTGATAGCTCCATGAACGTTGGTGCTCATCATTGAAGTCACCTTCTACCGGCTCTTCAGTGAAGTCGTATGCCGCGCGGTTCTGTTTGCGAGCAGCCTTCATCTTGTCGATCCAGAAGTACACGTAGTTCAATTGACGTGCATCGATCATTTTACCGCCCATGAAACGCTCCTCGAAAGGAAGGTACATAGACTCCATGACCATGGTGTAGTCTTCGTTGAGATAGCGATCCTCATCCCATTCGAGATAAGGCTCCCAGTTCAAGTGACGACGAATAGAGTCGGGAGCATTCATCATGTACTCCTCGTAGAAAGATTGTTCACCACCTTCCACATTCTCTGGATCGTAGTACTCAAATCCTTCAATCTCCATTTCAGCCAGGCGGTAACGTGCAATCGAGTCACGTACCCACTGAACGAACTGGCGATATTCGTTATTGGTGATCTCGGTTTGATCCATATAGAAGCCCGCAATAGATACAGTCTTCGATGGCGCAGCGAATGCTGACGGCACATCTGGATCCGAGTGGCCCATGTTGAATGACCCAGTGCGTACGTATACCATACCATATGGCTCCGTTGGGTACCATTCTGGGCGACCTTGCACACCTACAAGCTCTCCGTGATCCGAGCTGGAACACGATGCCAGTAGGGCAATTGAGATGATCGATAATCCGAATTTATTCATAGCGAAACGGTGTTTCCTTGTCTTTGTCGTTGTTTCTCCTTCGAGTACAGCCTGCTATATTACTTCAACCAATTGTATCTCACAACCACTTTATGTCACCATAACGTTCTGTTGGACGCTCTGGTATCTCAATCTTAAAGCAGTAATTGACAGAAATCTCGTGACTACCAGAGCTTGCTGAGTTCAGGTCGCTGGTCGTCAAGTCATAGGAGTAGGCCACTTGCAGATCGGGCAAGATACGGTATCCGGCCATCAAGGCGATAGCATCCTGCACACGATATGTAACGCCACCCCATATTTGGTTATTATACATGGCGCTAACATTGATGTCGGCCTGAGGGTTCAGTGCACTTTCATCAAACTTCACCATGGCTGAAGGTGTCAATACTAGGTTAGTACTTGGAATGGCTATGTCATAACCACCCATCAAAAAGTAATGTCGTACGTGATTCAGCTGTGTTACCGCACCCGTCTGTGACGTGAAGTCTGTTGATGCTCCCACCAACTGACGAGTACTCACACCCAACCACATTGTTCCATCTTGATAATACGCGCCAAACGTTCCATCAATAGCCACACCCGAGGCGCCTCTATTGATCACACTTGGATCCAAACCCGCACCTGGGTCAGGCAATATGTAATTCTCACCGCTCGTGATCTGGTTGGTGTAGATATCCAATCCAGCACCAATACCAAGGGTCCCTTCTCCTAAATTCATTTGGTAGGCATAGCCCAAACCAATGCTTACGTTCTGGAAGAAGCCAATCTGATCATTCGTAACGTTCAAATAAACTCCACCATGCAATAAACTAATTGGCACTTCTACATTCAAGTTTTGCGTAACAGGAGCGTTATCGAAACCCACCCATTGGGTTCGATACGTACCGTTCAGGCAAATCGCACCGCTACTGCCTGCAACCCCAGGGTTGAAGTACAAACGGTTGTTCATGAATTGGGTGAACTGAATATCCTGTTGAGCGAAAACAGGGATAACAGAACCCAGTAGTAATAGGGTAAATAGTTTCTTCATACGAGCGTGCTCTGAGCTTTGTTCAGCCTTGTAGCCGCCTAAGATATTAATATTATTTGTCTCAGGAAGTTTCACACCGGCAATTTAAGAGGAAGAAATTGTACAGATTGTGCGTTCTTTCTCACATCAAGGCCTTTTTGAACCCCGAAAATACTTACAAAGAGGCTGATTTTACAGTCCTTTTTGTTGTGCTTTCCACCATCTATCCGGTATGGTGCCTGACATGGCAGCTTCGTAATCCTTTGCATTGCAAGGGATCAAGGCATGGCGCATATGCTGTGATTGGTGTATAGGAACTTCTATCCACCAGCGTTCACTCCACGGACTTTTATAAAAGATTAATTCGAGATCTCCTTCATCCACCAACACGGTAAACTTGGTGTAGTCATTTTTACTAGCGAATGGATAATCTCCTCTTCTCTGTTGCACTCCCTCTATAAAGTACCAGATCATTTGAGCGATCAGATGGGCACTCATTCCTTGCATATCCAAGCTAGGATTGAATTCAAATATGCCAAAACAAGAGACCTTATCACTCAAACCGGAATATCGCGCAATGGCACATGCTTCTTCTCCCGAAAAGCCGTTGGGAGATGCTAGGGCGTTAGCAGGGCTATCACCTTGACGAACCGCATTCATGTCGAAGGTAACCAAGTCTGCATCCCGAACCAACGGCTCAACCTCACTGAGGTCTGCCCTCAGTTTACCCAGCCTGTGCGTCTCAAAATGCATCCTTTCCATTAGGTCGATCTCCTCCTGAGGGATGAAGTAGGTCTGGTATCCCAGATTGGAAAAGTTAAACAGGTTGTAGGGTTTGGTGAGTACAATATGACTCAAGTAGTTCGATGATTGGAATCCCTCGTTCTGTTGGCCCAAGTCGAATCGGTTATCGATGGAAACCAAGTTCACCGTTTGTTCCAACTTGTCGTATGCCCGATAGGCGGCATAAGTGAGATCCTGACTACCTCCAATGATCACAGGGATCACATCAGCCTTTCTCAATTCTTCAACCAAGATGCGGACGGCCGCAATGGAATCTTCCAATGTCTCACCCTGATAGATGTTGCCGAGATCAGCAACTTCCATTCCCCACTGACCAAAGAGGAGCTGGTAAAAGAATGGTCTGACTTTATCCGGACCATTCGAACAACCGCGATTGAATTTACTGCCCCTATCCTCGAGAACTCCAACAATGGCAATCTGGATATCTGCCAATTCAGGTAGTCCATTTACTTCATCGTGGATGTGCAATTTCTTTGCGATCGAACCCGGATGAAGATCCTCAGCAGCCTCAATGATGTGATTGGGAACTGGAGCGAGAATGTCGTTGAGCATGGTGGCTATTATTTCTTCTTACGTGGAGCGCGGCGTGGTTTCTTTTCACCCGCTTTTTCAATGATCTCCAAAGCGGCTTCTAAAGTGAGTTCCTTGGCATCCGTTCCTTTTGGAATACGGAAATTACGGCGACCTCTCTTTAAATATGGTCCATACGGTCCGTTCAACACTTCGATCTTAGGATCGGCATCTTCAAATACCTTGATATTCCTGTTTGCCTGTTGCTCCCGTTTTTCTTCGATCAATTGGATGGCCGTTTCGAGGTCTACATTCAAAGGACTCAACGGCTCCTTCAATGACGCGTAGGTCTTCTCGTGTTGAACGTAAGGGCCAAATCGGCCGATAGCAGCTTTGATGGGTTTGTCCTTGTATTCACCCACCGTTCTTGGAAGCTTGAAGAGCTCTAGAGCATCTTCCAACTTCATCGTATCGATGTGCATATCCTTAGGAATGGAAGCGAACTGCGGTTTCTCTTCATCTTCCGTGGCTCCCATTTGAACCATAGGGCCGTACCTGCCAACTTTGGCAAAGATGGGTTTTCCAGTATCTGGGTGGTCGCCTAAGTGGCGTTCACCGCTCGCGCGCTCTGCATCCTCAGCGTCTTCGATCTTGGAATGGAAAGCGCCATAAAACTCATTCAGCATCTGAACCCACTCTTCATTGCCATCTGCGATGCGGTCGAATTCTGCCTCCACACTTGCCGTAAAGTGGTAATCCATGATCTCATCGAAGTGTTCGACCAAGAAGTCGTTTACCACCATGCCGATATCAGTTGGCATCAACTTACCCTTGTCGGCACCCGTTCTCTCCTGAAGCGTGCTCGCTTCTAGCTTGCCAGAGTCAAGTATCAATTGTCGGTAATCTCTCATCTCACCTTCGAGGTCCGATTTCTCCACATACCCACGTTTTTGGATCGTGGAGATGGTAGGAGCATAGGTGGAAGGACGACCAATACCGAGTTCTTCGAGTTTTTTCACCAAGCTTGCTTCTGTATATCGAGGCGGATGTTTGGTGAAACGTTGTGTTGCGGTAATGTTTTCATAGGATAAAGACTCTCCCTTAGTGAGTTTAGGGAGCATGTTCTTTTCTTCTACTTCTTCGTCGTCAGTGCCTTCGAGGTAGGCCCGAAGGAATCCGTCAAATATGATAACCTCGCCCTTTGCGACGAAGGCATACTTGCTTCCCGCCACTTCGATATGAGTCGTGGTTCTCTCCAACTTGGCGTCGGCCATCTGCGAAGCCATGGTTCTCTTCCAGATCAGATCGTACAAGCGCTTCTGTTGTCTATCTGCCCCAGCTTCATGATTGGTCATTGAAGTTGGACGAATTGCTTCGTGGGCCTCTTGGGCACCCTTATTCTTATTGGAATATTTACGCGTCTTGCTGTAGTCTTCTCCGTAATAACTATTGATCTCTGCTTTTGCACCTTCAATAGCGTCATTGGATAAGTTCACACTATCCGTTCTCATATAGGTGATGAGTCCACTTTCGTAAAGGCGTTGAGCAACCGACATCGTTTGCGATACCGAGAAGCTCAATTTTCTAGCAGCTTCTTGTTGCAATGTAGATGTGGTGAAAGGAGCAGCTGGTGTTCGCTTCGCTGGTTTGGTCTCAAGCTCAGTAATCTTCATACCCGAACTCGCACACTGGTCGAGGAACGCATTGGCTTCTTCTTCGGTCTTGAAGCGGTGGTTCAGTTCAGCTTGGAATGTGTCTCCATTCTCATTCTTCATCTGCGCAACTACGCGGAATGAGCTGGTCGATTCGAAATTCCTGATCTCCCTCTCGCGCTCAACGAGGAGTCGAACGCTCACACTTTGCACTCTTCCGGCACTCAATCCTCGACGAACTTTCTTCCAAAGGACAGGGGAAAGCTCAAAACCAACGAGTCGGTCGAGGACACGACGCGCCTGCTGGGCATTCACCAAGTTCGTATCGATCCTGCGTGGATTTTGAACCGCATTTTGGATGGCCGTTTTGGTGATCTCATGGAAAACGATCCTGTTCGTAGTGGCCGGATTTAGATCCAATGCTTCCGCTAGGTGCCAGGCAATGGCTTCCCCTTCGCGGTCTTCATCCGACGCCAACCAGACCGTTTCTGCTTCCTTGGCCATCTTCTTGAGCTTCTTGACGACATCTTTCTTGTCTTTCGAAACTTCATAGATCGGCTTGAAGCCATTATCTATCTCAACCCCCATTCCCTTTGAAACGAGGTCTCGTATGTGGCCGAAACTTGATTCGACCTTGAACTCGCTGCCCAAGATCTTTTCGATGGTTTTTGCTTTGGCGGGTGACTCTACGATCACTAGGTTTTTCGACATGCTCTCACGAATTTGGTGTGGTAACCACGGATGCTCCTTACGCGTGCAAAGTAAAGCACAATTTTTTTTGAGTGCCGTATCTGATGTTACTCGATTATTATCTCGCTCCTATATATACGTATGAACCCTTGTTTCCGTTCATCGTATATTCGCTGTCATTTTGACAGACAGCAAAGACATTTTTCTACCTTTGCCAATCGATTAAAACACAATCCGACTATGCAGCAGAATGACCTCGAAGAAAAAGTGATGGACGAATCTCGCCAAGGCGAGGCGCTCGTTGTCGAGGGGCAAATGAAAGGGAAGAAGAAGCTCTACATCGAAAGTTATGGATGTCAGATGAATTTTTCGGATTCAGAGATCGTGGCATCCATTCTACACCGCGAGGGGTATGAAACAACTCGCAAGATGGAGGAGGCCGACCTTGTGCTACTCAATACCTGTTCAATTCGTGATAAGGCTGAGCAAACGGTTCGCAACCGACTGGCTAACTTCAATACTATAAAGAAGGAGAATCCTGAAATGCGCATCGGAGTGCTCGGTTGCATGGCGGAGCGCGTGAAGAGCAAACTCCTAGATGAAGAAAAGTTGGTCGACCTAGTGGTTGGTCCAGATGCGTACCGCGATCTTCCAAATCTACTCGAAGAACTCGACGAGGGTCGAAAGGCCGTGAACGTCATCCTTTCGAAGGAAGAAACTTATGATAACATTGCACCAGTTCGCCTTGGTGGAAATGGTATCACCGCCTTCATTTCTATCATGAGAGGTTGTGATAATATGTGCACTTTCTGCGTGGTTCCTTTTACTAGAGGACGTGAGCGTAGTCGTGACCCACAAACGATCATGGAGGAGGCTATCGATCTTCGCGATCGAGGTTACAAGGAGATCACGTTGCTTGGTCAGAATGTTGACTCATATCTATGGTATGGCGGTGGGTTGAAAAAGGACTTCGACAAGGCCAGTGATATGGCGAAGGCCACTGCGGTGAGTTTCGCCGGATTGCTTGAGAAGGTCGCTGAAGCTGTTCCCGAAATGAGGATCCGATTCAGTACTTCTAATCCACAGGACATGACCGATGATGTGTTGCACGCCATTGCGAAGTACGACAACATCTGCAATTATATTCACCTTCCTTTCCAATCCGGCAGTACGCGCGTTTTGGAACTGATGAATCGCGGTCATACAAGAGAGGATTATCTCGACTTGATTTCACGCGTGCGCAGGATCATTCCTGATTGCGGGATCTCTCACGACATCATTGCCGGTTTTCCAACTGAAACAGAAGAAGATCATCAAGATACATTAAGCTTGATGCGAGAAGTTGAATTCGACTTTGGATATATGTTCTTCTATAGCGAAAGACCGAATACCTACGCGGCTAGAAAGCTAGAAGATGATATTCCTCTGGAGGTAAAGAAGCGTCGATTACAAGAGATCATTCAAACACAGAATGAGATCGGGAAGAAACGCCTAGAGCGATTCTTGAATACGGATCAAGTAGTGTTGGTGGAAGGCACGTCGAAGAAATCGGACGACGACCTCTTCGGAAGGAATGATCAGAATAGTGTGGTGGTATTCCCAAGAGAAGACTACCAACCTGGAGATCTCGTTCGTGTGCATGTGACGGATTGCACATCGGCAACTCTTCTAGGAACCGCAAAAGAACTCGTTAGACGATGAAGTATTTCTTATCTCTCGCACTGCTATTGACCACCTTCTTGTCCAATGGTCAAGTTAAACGGGAGGATGGCACTTGGTACGACGAAAACTTGGCATTTCAGGTTATCGAAGAGGATGTTGTAGATAAAGGTGAGCTTCTCATTTGCATCTACAACACTGAAAACAATAGGTGCATTCACAACCTTATGACACCCTTTGAGGTTTTGGTCTTCAATGAAGATGGTGAACAGATCTGGAACTCAACTTGGACCGGCGCCAATACGGACCTCAAGTTTCGAATGCCACTCAGAGGTGCTGCTTACATCATTGTGAGAGCAAGAAACGATTATGTTATCAATAAGTTGACTGGCGACCGCATCTTTACTAATGGTCCTATGGAACTTAGATACGACGTGCAATGAACGCACAAGAAGTAAAACAAAGATTTGGACTGATCGGCAGGAGTGCCGGCTTGGACAGGGCCGTTGAAAAGGCCATACAGGTTGCGAATACTGACATCTCCGTGCTCGTTACTGGGGAGAGTGGTGTGGGTAAGGAATCCATACCAAAGATCATCCATCACCTAAGCCACAGGAAACACGCGCCCTATATTGCCGTGAACTGTGGAGCCATTCCTGAGGGAACCATTGATTCCGAATTATTTGGACACGAGAAAGGTGCGTTTACTGGTGCAACTTCTTCTCGTAAAGGATATTTTGAAGAGGCCGATGGAGGAACCATATTCCTAGATGAAGTTGGTGAATTGCCTTTGCCAACACAAGTGCGGTTGCTCCGTGTCCTCGAAACCGGAGAATTCATTCGTGTAGGTTCATCCAAGATCCAAAAGACCGATGTTCGTGTAGTAGGTGCTACCAATGTATCGATGATAGAGGCGATACAGAAGGGGAAGTTTCGAGAGGACCTTTATTACAGATTGAACACCGTAGATATTCACCTGCCGCCTTTGCGCGATAGGAAGGAGGACATTCATTTGATCTTCCGAAAGTTTGCCATGGATTTTGGCGAGAAGTATCACACGCCTACCATTCGTTTGAGTGATGATGCTGTTCAGGTCCTCGAAAATTACAGATGGCCGGGGAACATTCGCCAGTTGCGAAACTTGGTTGAGCAGATATCTGTTGTTGAAGGAGATAGGGAGTTAGATGCTGCTACCTTGAAAGCGTACATTCCCGATATCGCGGCATCCCGACTTCCGATGAAGATGGATATGGCTTCTTTGGGGAATTCAGGGAGCAGTTCGGGAGATTTCAGTTCGGAAAGAGAGATCTTGTATAAGGTGTTATTTGATATGCGTCAGGATATCACCAACCTCAAGCAATTGGTTTCTGAGTTGATCAACAAAGGGGATCTATCGAATGTACAAGAAGAGCATCCACAGCTTGTTCGTGAGATCATAGGCTCGTCAGATGGGGATAGTTTGAAAGAATTCGGCGACACCTACGTTCCGGTCATCGAAAAGCCAGGTGATATCAGCAGAAATGAATTCGAAGAGCCTGAAACGATTGAAGAAGAGAACCTTTCACTTCAGGATAAAGAGATAGAGTTGATCAAGAAGGCGCTCGAGAGAAATAGAGGTCGAAGGAAGGATGCCGCTGAAGAGTTGGGCATTTCAGAGAGAACCTTGTACCGTAAGATCAAGCAATATAACCTCACATGAGTTTCGTTCGCTCCATTTTTTTGATTGCCGTTGTCGGCGTCGCCAGTTGTACGGGTGGTTACTCATTCACAGGTGGTGATGTGGGGAATGCGAAGACCATATCGGTTGATGTGTTCCCGAACTATGCCGATTACATCAATCCTCAGCTGAGTCAAACTTTTACGGAGCAACTCCGACAGATCTTTGTGCGCCAAACTCCACTCTCCTTAGTGAGTACGGGTGGCGATCTTCACTTTGAAGGGTCTATCGTTGGATACCAGATCTCCGCCAAGGCGGCTACGGCGACAGAAACTACGGCTCAAAACCGTCTTACCATTAGTGTGAACGTTATATTTACGAATGAACTCGAGCCCGAAAAGAGCTTCGAGCAAGTTTTCTCTCGCTTTCGTGACTTTCCGGCTGACCAGGACTTTAGTGCAGTGGAGGCCGATCTAGTTCAGCAGATCAATGAGGAACTTGCCGAGAATATTTTCAACCGCGCTCTAGTGAATTGGTAGATCTGTGAGACAAGAGGACCTTACGTATTGGTTGAAAAATCCCGAAGCCATCGATGCCAAGGCTACGGAAGCACTGGAACTTGCTCTGCGCGACTTCCCGTATTCAGCTGTCCTCCACCAGTTGTATCTAAAAGGGCTGACCAATCAGCGTTCTTACCTGTCTACTTCCCAGCAAAAGAAGGCCGCAATGTGGTCGCCAGACAGGAGTTTGTTGATGAAGTGGGTAGCTGATGATGCAGGTCCATCTCAACTTCAAGCTCCAAAAATAGCGCACAAACCGCTTGAGAAGGCAGAAGCCAAGCCACTAGTTAAGCCAGTGATTAAAGAGGAGAAGCCGGTTGATGCACCTCTGTCCAAAGTGGAACAAGAGAAGCCTGCTCTTACTTCGTCCACTTTAGAACCCAAGTCTGAAAAAGCGCCAGAACCAAAGGCGCCCGAGGTTCCCAACGAACAACCGATAACAGGAACTTCAGAACCGCCTAAGAAAGTTGAATCCGCTGCGCCACAGTCTGCAGGTTCCGAAAAGGATATCGACCTGGATCGCTTATCTCCGCGTGTTCGGGCGATTGTGGAGAAGAGCAGAAAGTTGAATGAGTCTTATAAAGGTCATGAACCTGAAGAGAAGGATTCGGCGGCCAACGAGCAAGTATCGGATCCTGTTATTGAAGAGTCAACAGAAGACGTCCGTCCAACAACGGAAGAAATAAAGGAGACTGAACAGATTGCCCAAGAGAAGAAAGAGCCAGCACCTGAGTCCGAAATCGAAGATGAGGAAGCTCCTGAAGAAGTTCCGACTTTTGATGCAACAGCCTTTGCCCTGCCATTGATGGAGATTTCTCCTTCAAGTGTGGAGGATGAACCACAGGAAGAACCTGAAGAAGGAACTCCTAAAGAAGAAGAACGAACCTTTGCTCGTCCTGTTGTTTTAGATGAGTTGGTAGGAGAAGAAGAGGATGATAGTTCGGTTCAATTGGATTTTGCCGCATGGCTGCGAATGAAACAGGGAATGGGTCATCCTGAAGAAAAGGTTGTAGAACCGGCAGACCGTCCACAGGAAGTCGAGGAGAGATCCTCTATAGAATTCGACATCAGTGATGCTGACGTTGAAGACGAGTTGGAAGAGCCGGAGATCAAGCCAGATGATGGCAAAAAGGCCGAGAAAATGGCTTTGATCGATAAGTTCATCGAATCTCAGCCAAAGATCACTCCGAGAAAGAAAACAGAAGAAACGCGCTCAAACTCCTCCGTTTCAAGTGACAGGTCGATCGATGTATCTGCCATGGGCAGTGAGATGGGAGATGATTTTATCACTGAAACACTTGCTCAGGTATACAAACAGCAAGGATATCTAGATAAGGCATTGAGTGCCTATGAGATATTGCGTTTGAAATATCCTGAGAAAAGTAGTTTCTTTGCAGACCAAATTTCCGAGATCCGCAGTATGAAACGTCGGAAAGAGGGTAGATAAGCGAAGGAAATAGCACTATAACACGATATTACAATGGATATACTTCTTGCCGTCTTGATCGCGATCGTATGCGCACTTTTGGTGTTGATCATCTTGGTTCAAAAGCCGAAAGGACAAGGTTTGGGATCTTCGTTTGGAGGAGGTTCTGCTAACCTTTTAGGAGGTGTTCAGAAGACCAATAAGTTCTTAGATCAAGCAACATGGGGTTTGGCGATTGCACTTCTCGTGCTTGTGTTGATCACTAACGTTGGAGTTGTTGGAGATACACAAGTTCAGCAAGAAGTGCAGAGAGATTCCATGATCGATGAGCAGTTGGATCAGAATTCTGGAACGGGTATTCCTAACTTCCAGTCTCAGCCTTCCAACAATGCGATTGAGCAAGACCTCAACACTGAAGAAGAATAACTGACACTAGATGTCATGTTTTTAAAATGCCGCCCTGTCAGGGTGGCATTTTTTTTATGCCTAAATCGATCAATTCCTGCCAATCGCAATGGAAATGCGCCTTGGCATATTTTCTGTCTATTGGTCGGCGACAAACATTGAATAACAATAATTAGTCTAACCCAAAACTAGATTCCAATGGCAGACATTTCCATCCGCCCGATAGCAGGAACGAAGAACAGAGTAGTTGTTGAACCTGCTGAAGCTGTAACCAAAACGGCTTCGGGAATCATTATCCCAGACACAGCAAAAGAGAAACCACAAGAAGGTTACGTACGTGCTGTGAGTGAAGATGCTGAAGACGGAAAACCAACTGTGAAGGTAGGTGACCGTGTGTTGTACGGAAAGTACTCCGGAACAGAGTTCAAGTATGAAGGAGGAGATTACCTCATCATGCGCGAGTCAGACATCCTCGCCATCATTTGATGCATTCATTGAATTAAGTAAAATCTTATAACCTCAATTAAAATGGCAAAGAACATCGATTTTGATGTAACCGCACGTGACGGCATCCGCCGTGGTGTCGATCAACTAGCCAACGCGGTAAAAGTAACATTGGGTCCTAAAGGCCGTAATGTAGTTATCGAGAAATCATTCGGATCACCATCCGTAACCAAAGATGGTGTGAGTGTAGCTAAAGAGATAGAGCTAGAAGACAAGTTGGAGAACTTGGGAGCTCAGATGGTGAAGGAAGTAGCTTCAAAGACAGCAGATCTTGCTGGTGACGGAACGACTACTGCAACCGTGCTTGCCCAAGCGATCATCAACCACGGTTTGAAGAACGTTGCTGCAGGCGCCAACCCGATGGACCTTAAGCGCGGAATTGACAAGGCGGTTGAAACGATCGTTGCTGAACTACGCAAGTTGAGTAAGGAAGTAGGCGACAATACCGAGAAGATCGAGCAAGTTGCTACCATCTCTGCTAACAACGACCCAGCGATTGGTAAATTGATCGCCGAAGCAATGGCCAAGGTGAGCAAAGAAGGTGTGATCACCGTAGAAGAAGCCAAGGGTACAGATACGTACGTAGATGTAGTTGAAGGTATGCAGTTCGATCGCGGATATCTTTCTCCTTACTTCGTAACGGACACGGAGAAGATGAACGCTGATATGGAGAGTCCGCACATCTTGATTACGGATAAGAAGATCAGCACCATGAAGGAGCTCCTTCCTATCCTTGAGCCAGCTGCTCAATCAGGTAAAGGTCTCGTTATCATTGCTGAAGACGTAGAAGGTGAAGCTCTTGCTGCCCTCGTAGTTAACAAGCTACGTGGTGGTTTGAAGGTAGCTGCTGTTAAAGCACCAGGCTTTGGCGACCGTCGTAAGGCGATGTTGGAGGATATTGCCATTCTTACTGGTGGTACTGTGATCTCTGAAGAGCGCGGCTTCACATTGGAGAATGCTACTTTGGATATGCTCGGATCTGCTGAGAAGATTACTATCGACAAAGACAACACCACGATCGTAAATGGCATCGGCGCGAAGGAGGATATCCAAGCTCGTGTTAACCAGATTAAGGCTCAGATCGAGTCTACTACATCTGACTACGACCGTGAGAAGCTTCAAGAGCGTCTGGCTAAGCTGGCTGGCGGTGTAGCTGTACTTTATGTGGGTGCGGCTTCTGAAGTTGAAATGAAAGAGAAGAAAGACCGTGTTGATGATGCATTGGCCGCAACTCGCGCAGCTATCGAAGAAGGAATCGTTCCAGGTGGTGGTGTAGCACTTGTTCGTGTAAGTGATGCAATTGCTGAATTGACAGGCGACAATGATGATCAAACGACAGGTATACAGATTGTTTATCGTGCGGTTGAAGAGCCATTGCGTCAGATCGTTGCCAACGCTGGCCTAGAAGGAAGCGTGGTTGTAGCGAAAGTGAAGGAAGGTAAAGATGACTTTGGTTTCAACGCCAAGACCGATGAGTACACTAACATGTACGAGTCTGGTATCATCGACCCAACGAAGGTTACCCGTGTAGCGCTTGAAAACGCTGCATCTGTTTCTGGATTGGTCCTTACTACAGAAGCTGCTATCACTGAGATACCAAAGGAAGATGATGGTCCTGGAGCTGCCGGAATGGGTGGCGGTATGCCAGGAATGATGTAATCCATACATCTGAATAAAGAGAAAGCCCCGCATCGTGCGGGGCTTTTGTTTTTATAGGGTGTCGCTCTTATGAAGGATCTGCCACTGTATCACTTTCGATGGTCATCATGTCCAATTCGATCTTCAGTGGATCCATCACCTCTAAGAAATCTGCTTTCATAGCCTCATCGATCGGCTCGGCATCGGGTAGGTCCTGACGTAGCGGGTCAACTTGAACACCGTTCTTCCAGAATCGATAACAAACGTGGGGTCCGGTAGCGAGTCCTGTTGAACCAACATAACCAATCACATCACCTTGCTTCACTCGAACTCCGGATTTGATTCCACGAGCAAACCGACTCATGTGAAGATATTGGGTGCTGTAAACTGAATTGTGACGAATCTTCACGTAGTTTCCGTTGCCGCTTGTATATCCCACTCGACTTACCACTCCATCAGCGGTGCTGAGGATAGGTGTACCAGAAGGTGCGGCATAATCAGTGCCTAGGTGGGCTTTCCATCGCTTTTGAACAGGATGGAATCTTCTGCGAGAATAGCGAGAAGAAATACGGCCATATTGGAGTGGTGCTCGAAGAAAGGCCTTTCTCAGCGAAGCTCCCTCTTCGTCGAAATACTCCCACGTTCCGAAGGTGGTATCCTCAAAGCCGAACGCATACTCGTCAGTGCCCATATGGTTGAGAGAAGCGGCGATGATCTTTCCAGTGCTCACGAAAGTAGTGTCGTCAATGTATTCTTCTTCGAAGATCACTCGGAACGTGTCTCCCGCTTGCAGACGGAAGAAGTCGATGGTCCATGCATAGATCTCGCTGAGGCGAACGGCTAGGACGGGGCTCACGTTTTGTCTTTGAAGAGACATATATAGACTTCCTTCGATCACGCCGGCCACCTCGCGGCGTTTGATCTGGATGTCACGCTTTCCCTTTTCAATGTAAACTGAATCGGTTAGATGAAAGATTACGTAGTCTGTTAGACTCTCTTCGTAGACGAGGTAATCGACTTGGGCGGTAGAGTCCTTGCGTTGAAAGACGTTGTATTGCTTGCCAAGTTGGATGTAACGAATATTGAATATCGTGTCGAACTTGGCAAGTTCAAGGACTGCTGATGGGTTTACTCCCAACTTATCGAGGATGACGCCAAAGGTCTGACCGCTTTGCACTTCATCCTTTATGATGTCGTAATCCTTCACCTTGATCCCAAAAAGCGATCTAGCTTCGATTGAATCCTGTACAACGTCAGGTGTAGGTGTTGAACTTATGGATGTTTCTTCCGGTAAGTATTGTGAGATCGCCGCGATGGCTATCATGCCAATCAATCCGCTGATCACGGCGAAGCGGATGGTGGTTTTTTTCCACTTCATTCTATCGTGCCTTCTTCAAATCTTCAAGAACGTTGTTGACCCAGCTCCGGCCCCATTCGTCCATTTCATTCTTTGTCCAAATTTCGGGATAGAAAATTCTTTTCTGGAACCGAGGTGGTAGATATTTCTGCCAGTTGGTGCCGCCCGTAGCTCGGATATCTTCATCTCTTCTTGCTAGGTATCGAACCGCCGATCGGTAATGTTCGAGAGGCCAATTGATATTGACGTTCACGTCAAGCTGTTTGAGTTGCTTGATCAGATCTGGGTTCTGCTGATCTTCGGCGCTGAGTTGCTTGAACTTACTCCATAGAGTGCGCCCTTGCCAAGACTTACCCATTCGGATCAGTTCTTCACTATACTTCTCTTCGAATTGTCGCAGGGTTAGTGTCTTTTCGCCGCTATCCGCGATCGTTGCTCCGTCTTGCCAATAGATGTGCTGGTACATCTCATCTGGGTTGGAGTTTTCATCGTATTGATCTCGCTTGGACGGCTTCACTAGTCGGTAGAAGTCGGTAGAAGCGATCTCTATCATGCGGTATTGCACACTTTGGAAGCCGCTGGCAGGGATAAGTGCCATCCTGAACTTGAGGAATTGCTCTCTGTCCATCCCGTCCACCATTACGTTGAAGCTATGTGTCAACACTTCAAAGTAGCGATTCATTCGGCGAACCTTCTCTGTAAGAAATTCAACGGTACACTTCTCTATTTTCTTTACCTGCTTGAGTTCATGCAGTGTGAGCTTGAAATACAGCTCGGTGATCTGGTGATACATGATGAAGATCTCTTCATCAGGGATGGGAGTGCGTGGTGTTTGCAGACTAAGAAGGGTGTCGAGGTGTATGTAATCCCAATACGTAATGTAGTCTGCATACAGCAGTCCGTCTAGGAAAGCGAGAAGCTCTTGTCCTGAAGCCTGATACTTTTCAGAGAGCTTTTCGATCCGATCTTTTAGGTCGTCGCTGAATTCCATGATTCGCTCAAGTGATTTGGGCGAATGTACAAACTTTTACGCCCTTCTGAAGGGTATCCAGAAGGGCGTTTTATAGATGTTATGCCTTTTGTAATGGCTATTTCAAATTGAGTGTATGGGCCAATCCTGAGTAGCTGCGCAGGTCGACCTTGATGCTGCCCACGGATAGCTCGGATTGAAGACGGACAGGAATGCGATTCTTGTCGTTACTCACCCAAATGGTCATGGTCTCTTGATCCTTGAACACTCTACCTTCTTGCACTACTGGCATGAACTTCATACAGGAGATGTCGAAGTCGTCCAATTCAACCGTTTCCGTACCGAGGTATTTCAGTTTGAATGGGAAGTGCTCGTGGTCCAAGAACACGTCGATGTTGATCTCGTCACCTTTTTCGATGTTTGAAACATCTAAGCTTCTCGCAAAGTAGAAGGCTGAGAAGATGTCTTGCATCGACTGCTCGAAGACGAAAACGGAATCATCAACATATGTGTCTCTAGCTCTTTTATTCTGATCATCGAAGTAAATATGGCGATCGATCAGGTAGCCCCCTTCATCAATATCTCTGATGAACTCCACGGGAAGAAGAGAGGAAGTGTCGATGAAGGTCTCATATCTATCTCGAGTACGGAAAAACCAGTCGGTCATACCTGTAGTTCGCCCCGTGCCTACCATGTGATAAACGGGTTTATTGCGGCGGCGCAGGAAACGTTTCACCTCGAGCTTCGCCTCACCAGCTTTCACCAATCCGTATCTAATATTGTATTCCAGTGTTTCGCCTACCTTGAAGGGCAGGTCTGTATTGGAGACCCGAGTAAACGTCTTTGTGCTATCAGAATACAAACCCGCCTCTTGTGAGAAGCCGAATAGCTGGAAAGCGATCAATGCGGTAATGGTGTGTATTCGTTTCATAACGGCGATATTTGTATTAACTCCTTATCAAATCCAATTCTTGTGCCAGATCTTCAAAAACCATTGAACGGAACCCGAATTCTTTATTCGGTGCTCAATTGGGGGCTGGGTCATGCCACGCGTTCAAGCGTACTTATTCGAGCATTGATCGAGAGAGGCGCTGAGGTTCACATAGCGAGCGATGGAGATGCATTGAAAGTTCTGAGTAAGCAGTTTCCTGATGCGATCGCTCATGAACTGCCTTCCTACAAGATAAGGTATTCAAAGAATGGTGCAAGCTTGTTTTCTCTCCTATTGCAGGCAAGCAGTTCACTAAAAGTGATGGGTAGGGAGTTTGAAGCGGTGAAGAAGCTTCATAGGATGCATCAGTTCGATGGGATTATATCCGACAATCGACCGGCGAGTTGGATCGGTGGAATTCCTTCCGTTTACCTCAGTCATCAGATCCGTTTAAAGGCGGGGAAGCTCTCACGTATCCTCACCAAGCAGCATCACAGGATGTATTGTAAGTTTTCTGAAGTATGGATACCCGATATGGCTGACCGTCAATTATCAGGTGAGTTGTCGAAGGTGCCGAGGAAAGGTCCTAGGTTCCGATACATCGGATGGTTGTCGCGGTTAGAGCCAAAGGAGGAGCTGAGGAATAAGGATTGGGCTGTAGTGCTCAGTGGACCAGAGCCGGCTCGTTCGGAATGGGAGAAACAGATCATGCAAGAGCACAGTGAGTGGCCGGGAGAGGGGGTGATCGTTAGAGGCAAGCCTGGAGGTCAAGCGAGTGAATCGGCCGCGATCATCGACTACCTGGATGCGGAGGGGTTATCGAATCTATATGCCAGGACCCATGTTATCATTGCCAGGAGTGGTTACTCCACCTTGATGGATCTGGCTGTAGCGGGTAAGAGGGCTATATTGGTCCCTACTCCTGGTCAGCCTGAGCAGGAATACCTTGGAGAGCACTTGAGAGAAAGAGATGGCTGGCAGGTGTTGAAACAAGGTGAGGAGATCGGGAAGACCCTGAAAACACTCATTTCCAAGGATGACCCAGCAAAAGAGTTGATTGAACTTCCTGAAGATCTATTTCGCCTTTTTGAGGGTGAATGAGAATGTAGAACCTACGTTTGAGGTACTTCTCACATTGATGGTCTGCTTATGTGAATCGATGATGTGCTTCACGATGGCGAGACCTAGGCCGCTTCCGCCCACATCTCTTGAACGGCTTTTATCCACGCGATAGAATCGCTCAAAGATCCTTGGCACATCGCTTTCTGGAATTCCCATTCCGTTGTCGGCCACCTCGATGAGATACTTATCGTCCATATCGAATATACCCATCTCCACATATCCTTTCTCTTTACCGTATTTGATCGCGTTTACAACCAAGTTGGCAAGCACTTGCTCTATTCGGTGCGGGTCGCCTTGAACTCGGATCGGTTTATCGTATTCCTTTTTGAACCGAAGTTTGATCTCCTTCTTCTTTGCTTTGTCTTCAAGCATTTCGAATACTTCATTGGCCACTTGAACGATGTCGAATGGTTGCATTCGAATATCCATAACGCCAGACTCGAGCTTGTTCAGCACGTCCATATCTTGCACGAGGTTGATCATGCGGTCAACGCTGCGACTGGCTCGGGCGATGTACTTCTTATTGATCTTTGGATCGTCGAGGGCTCCGTCGAGAAGTGTGAGGATATATCCTTGGATATTGAAGATTGGTGTTTTGAGTTCGTGGGAAACGTTACCGATGAATTCTCGGCGGAAAGCTTCGCGTTCTTTGAGTTCGCGGATCTCTGTTTGGCGTTCTTCGGCCCATTCGGAAACTTCGCGTTCCACCATTTTAAGGTCGGATGAGCGCGCGATGAGATCCTCTTCTTCGTCGGAACCCAGCTTTAATTCGTGGATATTTTTGTAGATCAATTTCACCTTTTCATAGATGAATTGATGGATGACGAATCGGGTGGCGAAGAAGGTGAGGGCGGTGACACCTGCGAGCAGGCCAATAAGGAGTATGGCGTTGAAGGGGATCTTGAGTAGGAGAGAGCCTAGCCAATATCCGATAGCGCTAATGGCACCTACAGAAATGGCTACGAGGAATGCGAGTACCTCTGGTTTCTCCAAACGCATAGATCAATCTTCGAATTTGTAGCCAACACCTTTAATGGTGCGGATCTTCTCGTCGCCGATCTTTTCTCGGAGTTTGCGGATATGCACATCGATGGTACGTCCACCTACGATCACATCGGTACCCCAGATCTTGTCCATGATCTCTTCACGGGAAAAGACCTTGCCTGGGCGAGAAGCAAGAAGTGAAAGTAATTCGAATTCCTTTCTTGGTAGGTCGAGTTTCTTGCCTCTGAGTCGAACTTGATATTTCTCTTGATCGATCACGAGGTCGCCAAACTCTGCCGTGGTTGTCTTTTCCTCCTCGCTATTGCCGATGCGGCGGAGTAGGGCTCGAATGCGGCTGATCAATACCTTAGGCTTGATCGGCTTGGTGATATAATCGTCGGCACCAGCTTCAAAGCCGGCCACTTGACTGTAGTCTTCTCCTCTGGCGGTAAGGAAGGCGATGAGCGTTCCATCGAGGTCTGGGATCTTACGGAGGACATCGCAGGTTTCTATCCCGTCCATCCCAGGCATCATCACATCTAAAAGGATGAGGTGTGGTTTGTGTTTCTTGGCCTTTTCAATCGCTTCTTCGCCATTATTGGCTGTCTTGATCTTAAACCCTTCCTTTTCTAGGTTATAGCCTACAAACTCTAGGATATCTGGCTCGTCGTCTACCAGTAAGATCTTGAAATCACTTGCTTCCATATAGTATATGGTATAGGTACTGATTGTTGCTCAGTCGAGCGGTTTTCTGTGTCAAAAGTATGCAATATTCCATCGGCACCTCCTTCTTAACAATTACATAACGAAAGGTTACACTCAGTTCAAGATAAGGGGGATTTGCAGTTTATAAGCCTGTTGATAGTAGAATAAGTTTCAATCTGAGTTAACAAGCGCTTAACCTTCTAACTGAACCTTTGCACCGTTCGAAACAAACAAAACAATTCTTGAAATGAACATGCTTAAAAAATTTGGAAAGTACGCGATGATGGCTACTGCAGCTTTCGCGTTTGCTTCATGCGACGATGGTGGCGACGATCCAGTTGTCACACCACAAACTGAATTCATCATTACTCAGAACAT
>CBFHXG010000035.1:0-22894 GCA_965659725.1 Phaeocystidibacter sp.
GCAAAAAAATAGAATTGATAGGTTAAGTTCTTTTTTCATGGAATTTTATTTTGTTCTGTGTTTTTGGGCTGCTTAGGAATGCACCACAACTTGTTGATATGTGATGAAAACCAGCGCTAACCCTTGCTCTCACCCTTTATTTGTTCGTGTTTTCAGGAAGATCATCGTCCAGAGGAGAGGCAATGGAAAGTGCATCTTTGATGGCCACATGAGTATATATCATTGTAGTTTCTGGAGAAGAGTGTCCTAAAAGAGATTGAATATACCGAATATCAATGCCTTTTTCAAGTAGATGAGTAGCATAACTATGACGCAACATGTGGGGAGTAACTCTACGGGTTATTCCAGCCTTGCGTGCCGCAGCTGCGAGAAATTGAGCTATACTGTTACCACTGTATTGAGGCTTGGTTTGTCCCGTAAAGAGAAATGTTAAAGGGCGGTATAATTCTATATATGATGGATAGAGCTGCACAAAGGATTGTGCCAATGGAGCTAACCGATCTCGTTTCCCCTTAGCATTTTTAATATGAACGCACCTTCGCTCAATTTGAATGTCCTCAACTTTTAGTTCAATGACCTCATTCCTGCGCAGTCCGGATCCATATAATAATGTTAGAATAAGCTTGTGCTTTAAATTCTGAGTGTTTTGGAGTATGCGTTTAATTTCATCGTGACTCAAGACCTTTGGTGCTTGTTTCGGTTTTTTGGGTAACTGTATTTTGGAGAGATCGATTTGAAGTATGCCGCACATATTGACGTGTTTCACTACCCCGATGAATTGGAGTAAAGTGCTTGCGGAACTTTTTCCATAGTGTTCAGCAATATACCCTTTGATCTCGGCATCGTTCCATTTTTTCCTTCGCTTCTTCATGGCTTCTATCAGCAACGGAGTAAGGATAGATCTATATTGATCCTTAGTAGATTGACTAAATTGACACGTATCCAAATGATTCATGAAATCACTCAATGCCTTAATGATGCGCTCTTGTTCAATGGAAGATAGATCACTAGGGAGGTTCAGCACCTTACTCGATACTTTTTGACTGCGTAATCTAGTTATGTCAAGATAGTAGCTCTCCTTAAAGTTTTTGAATAAGAGGTCTAGTTGAGCTGAATTGTTTCGAACGAGCCATGCGTTATGCTTATCTGAAAAGAATGCACCCATAGCTTTTAATTTGGGAAGGCAATGGCGATCCGTGCCGTGTATGGCAAAATACATGCGTCCACGCTCCGTGACAGGATGAATGGTTAGGTGAGGTTTCATGATTATTGGTTTTTCAATGGAAGAATATGAAAACCAAGGAAATATGCTGGAATCTCAGAAGAGAAAAAACGGTGAAGTCGCAACGACCCAAGTAAATGGCATGATAGACTTAGCTTGAATTCCCATTCAGACTTGGATCCAGCCAAAGAATTTTGGCGCAAATAGTGATGAAATGATTTTCATTGCCTCTTAGCCATGAAGCCCTATGGCCACATAGCCAATTGGCCCCTTGGCCCCCTCGCCTACCTATAAAACCCCGAACTCTCCAGATACTCCCACACCTTCCTCGGAACCATATACGACAAGTTCTTGCCCTCCTGTAAGGCAGAGCGGATCTGAGTGGCGGAGATCTCCATGTGGGGAGCATTGACCATGTGCACCTTGGGGTGAGCGCCGAATTGGCCGCCATCGTGACCCGGACGTGGATAAACGTATATGTCGTGACGCTCAATGATCTGATCGAAGTTCTTCCATTTGTGGAAGCTCTCGAGGTTGTCCATGCCCATGATGAGACTGAACTTCTTGTCTGGATATTTCTCAGCTAAATGAGTGAGCGTGGTGATGGTGTAGCTGGGCTGGGGGAGATGGAGTTCCTCATCTGAAGCCTTCATGCGAACATGGTCCTCAATGGCGAGGTCTACCATGTGTAACCGCTGACGATCATCCAACAGTGTACTCTTCTTCTTGTGCGGATTGTGCGGGGTTACCATGAACCACAATTGATCCATGTCGCTGTATTCCAGCATGTATTGCGCAATCACCATATGCCCGATGTGCACAGGATTGAACGTTCCGAAGAAGAGTCCAACGTGTGCTTTCATACCTCAGCATTCAAGAATTCACGAACCTGCTGCTCCGCTTCCGCACAAGCCCTGTCCAGTTCGTCGTTGATGATGGTCAAGTCGAATTCACCCTCGCGTTTTCCCTCTTCCTGAGCCTTGGCCAAACGCTGCTGTATCTTTTCCTCTGAATCCGTACCCCTACCCCGAAGTCGCTGTTCCAAGATCTCCATTGTAGGCACCCGTACATACACCGCCAAAGCCCTTCTTCCAAAGTGCTTCTTGAGGTTCAAGCCACCTACTACATCGATGTCAAAGGCCACATGACCGCCCTTTTCCCAAATGCGGTTGACCTCAGACCGGAGGGTTCCATAGTAGGTGTCAGTATATACTTCTTCCCACTCCAGGAACTCGTCATTTTGGATGCGCGTGCGGAATTCGTCAGCCGAAAGGAAGTAGTAGTCCTTGCCGTGTTCTTCTTTTCCGCGCGGAGCTCTACTAGTAGCGGAGATGGAGAATTCGAGTTCGGGGAAAACACTCAGTAAGTGTCGGATGATGGTCGTTTTGCCAGATCCAGACGGGGCGGAGAATATGATGAGTCTTCCTTTAGAGAACATTCAATACCTGCTCTTTGATCTTTTCCAATTCTTCCTTCATGGCTACAACCAATTTCTGCATTTCAACGTGGTTGGCCTTGGAGCCGAGGGTGTTGATCTCACGACCAATTTCCTGTGAAATAAAGCCGAGCTTGCGACCATGAACACCTTTGGCTGACATGCTTTCATCGAAGTGATCTAGGTGACCTGAAAGTCGGACCTTCTCCTCATTCACATCGTATTTCTCGAGGTAGTAGATCAACTCTTGCTCAAATCGATTCTCATCTACTTTGGATTGTAAACCTTCGAGGGCCTTTTGAATGCGTTCACGCGTGTTGGTGATGCGCTCTTCTTCGTATTTAGGGACTTCCGCGAGAAGTTCACGGATGGTGTTGATGTTTGCCTTCAGATCATTCTCGAGGTGCTCGCCTTCACGCAAACGGAATGCGTTGAATTGCTCGAGGGCTTCGTTTACGGTATCGAGGACGGATCGCTTTTCGTCGTCGCTGATCTCCTTCGACTCATTCTTCATGGCATCGGGCATGCGCATGGCGAGGGATAACACATCGCTGTCGAGGCCGAGCTCGCGAGCCAGGGTGTTCAACTGACGAACGTATCCTTTCACCACTTCGCTGTTGATGGCTGGGGCTTCTTCTGCACCGGTGAGTTCAACAAAGAACCCGATGTCTGTCTTACCGCGGATCACCCCATTGGCTATGGCATCGCGGATCTCAACCTCCATTTCACGATGGGAACCGGGCAGGCGTAAGTTGATGTCGAGTCCCTTACTGTTCAGGCTCTTGATCTCAACGGAAATTTTCTTTCCCGGCAGTTGGGCTACAGCTTTACCAAAACCGGTCATGGATCTGATCATGCGAAGTGAATTTGGGCAAAGGTAGGTATTAGTCTCTAGTCGTTAGTCACTCGTCGTTCGTGTCTAGGTTGAGATTAGCGAAGTCGAGTTCAGAAAGGGCAACGGGATCAGGGGTAGCATGAAGTCCAGATCGATGTGCGATCACTCCAAGTATCTCCTCCGGTTTCTTACCCATCTCCCTTAATTCACGAATGCTTTGAGCGCCGTTTCTCTTGGAAAGTCGGTGGCCGTCGTCGCCCATCCAAAGCGGACTGTGGGCATATCGAAGTGGCGTGGCGCCAAGAACGTCCATCAACGCAAGCTGTCGAGGAGTGCTGTCCACCAGGTCTTCTCCTCTGAGTACATGTGTGATGCCCATGTCGATGTCATCCACCGTACATGCGAGTTGATAGGCCCACATGCCATCGGCTCGTTTTACCACGAAATCGCCACCAAAGGCAGGTGGGAAGTCTTGCTGACCTAAGATCAAGTCATGAAAGGAATAGGATCGATGGGGCAGTAGAAAGCGGAAGGAAGGGTCTTTTTCAGATCGGCGGGCACGTTGCTCGGCCGGTGATAGATCCCGACAAAAGCCGGGGTAGTCCGGACCTTCAGATGAAACGCCATGTGGCGCTGAGGCCAATGCCTGCAGGTCTTTCCGCGAACAAAAACAGGGGTAGATGAGGTTTTGATCCTCGAGTTTCTGGAGGGCCGCTTCGTAGAGATCGGTTCGATTGCTTTGGTAGATGGGGCCCTCATCCCAATCCAATCCCAGCCACTCCATGTCGCGCATGATCTGATCGGCGTACTCCTGACTGCTCCTTTGGGTGTCATTATCCTCCATTCTCAGAATGAAATGTCCGTTCATGGAGCGCGCCTGAAGCCAGGCAAGGGTGGCCGTAGCAAAATTACCCAGGTGAAGCTCGCCGGTTGGCGAGGGTGCAAAACGGAAGCGAGGTTGAGCTTCCATTTCGTTTACAGCAAATAACGATCGATCCACTCGCGAACCACACCTTCGCCACCTTTGAGTGGGAGGATGAGGTCTACCGCCTGACGAACATCGGTTACGGCATCGGCAGGACAAGCGCTGAATCCAATCACCTCGATGATGGGAAGATCGCTGATATCGTCGCCAATGTAAGCTACATTCTCAGGTAGAATGTCGAGTTTATTCAACCATTCGTTGAGCACTTCGATCTTGGGCTCCGTACCAACATAAACGTGTTCAATGCCCAGCATCTTGGCCCTTCTTTCGATAGGTCTTGGCTCACGACCCGCAGAAATGATCCCGGTCTTGATCCCAGCTTGATGCAGCTTCTTGATACCCATGCCATCACGGGCGTGGAATTCCTTGATCTCATCACCTTCAGCGGAGAGGATCATCTTGCCATCGGTAAGGACGCCATCACAATCCATGATGACCATGCGGATATCCTTGGCTTTTTCCTTCTCCTTCAGATTACAGTGGAGGAGGTCTTCGGCGGGGATATTCAATTGAGCGGAGAGGTCGAGGACAGCTGTAATGCTGATTTGAGAAAGGTCGATCTCCTGACCGCTAAAGTATTCGAGATTCGCTTTTAGATTCTCGGCTGTTGTCATAGTTCGAGGGCTTTTCTAATGGCCATTGTCTTTTCAAGGATACCGCGGAGCTTGTCGAGTTGCAACATGGTGTGCGGATCACTTTTCGCCGTTTTTGGGTCGGGGTGCGTTTCAATGAAGAAACCATCGGCACCCGTCGCTGCGGCAGAAAGAGCGATCGTTTCGATCATGCTCGGATCTCCTCCTGTAACGCCTTCCGTCTTGTTTGGTTTTTGAACCGAGTGGGTACAATCCATGATCACGGGAACGCCATGTGCTTTTAGTCGGCGGATGGATGTCGCATCAACGATGAGATCAGAGTACCCGAAGGTCACGCCGCGTTCACACACCCAAACGTTGTTGTTTCCGGTGGATTGAACTTTTTCTACGGGAAATGACATCGCCTCTGGTGACAGGAATTGTCCTTTCTTGATGTTCACACCTTTCCCTGTTTCGCCGGCTGCGATGAGCAACTCGGTTTGGCGGCAGAGGAAGGCCGGGATCTGCAGGTGGTCAACATACTTGGCAGCCAATGCTGCTTCGTGTGATTCGTGGATATCGGTGATGGTTTCAACGCCTAGTTCTTCACCGATGGACTTGAGGATCCCGAGAGCTTTTTCATCGCCTATCCCCGTAAAGGAATCGAGTCGGGAGCGGTTTGCCTTGCGGTAACTTCCCTTGAAGATGTAGCGGATCCCGAGATCGTCGCACATGGCCTTCACCTCTTTAGCGATGAGGCGAGGTGTTTCTTCATTCTCGATGGCGCAAGGCCCGGCAATCAGTGTAAATGCCATTATCGTTCTTATTTAGTGCGCGCTTTGTCGCCCAAGTATCCACTGTGGTGACGTTTCGCGTATTCTTCTTTTGTGAAATTGATCTTCTCCATCATCAATACCACTAGCACGTCACCTACGATGGTCATCACGGTGGTGGAGGTGGTAGGAGCGAGACCAAGTGGACAAACCTCTTTTGGGTCGCCGGTGTAGAGGACCACATCACTGAATTGGGCGAGGTTTCCTTCCTTCGAACCGGTCAATCCAATGATTTTAATGCCGGGATACATATCCTTTACAAGGTGCTCCATCTCTACGATTTCACGTGTTTTCCCGGAATTTGAGATGAGGAACATTACGTCGTTGGGCTGAACCATGCCGAGGTCGCCATGTTGCGACTCTGCCGGGTGCAAAAAGATGGATGGAGTGCCGGTTGAGCTGAGGGTTGTGGCGATGTTGACACCTATCTGTCCGGCCTTACCCATTCCACTCACTACTACCTTGCCTCCCTTTTGGTGAACTTGCTCGTGGATGATGTCTACTGCGTCTTGGATCACTCCATCGATTGGGATATTGCGAATGGCTTGAACCTCTTGTTCGATGATCGCTTGAATGCGCGATGTTACCATGGAAAAAATGTTTGGGCAAAGGTAATCATTCCACGCGTGCCTCTAAGGAAGTTATGTTCATGTCAATTTCTTGAAAATATAAATACAGAATACCCTCTTTTGTACCTTGCCGCCATGAAGAATTTTAATCCGGTAGCTCTGCTGAGATTCTCCGTTCGCTCGTGGGGATTGATCATTTGTGTCTTGGCGGGAATGACCCTCATTTCCGATGGTTTCGGGATTCATTCCGGCAGCAACGAAAGCGTACAATCCATACTCTCCTTTGCGGCATTTCCCCTCTTGGTTTGTATCGGACTGATGTGGGGATGGAAGAATGAGTTCTATGGAGGGGTGCTAGCCTCTGTGAGCTTCATTGTTTACCTTATCATAGAGCCCGGTTTTGATTACTTCCTTGGAGCCTTTATCTTCACGCCAGCCCTGATGTTGGTCGTTCTCGGGTGGCCCGCCTTTTGGGATAGAAAGAAAACCACATCATAATTCCATCATGAAAAAATTCGCTCTCTTCGCACTCATCGGATTGTTGTTTGCGTGCAGTGGAAATGATCAACAAGAAGGATCGCCAAGCACGGATCAAGAACCGCAGAACGTCGCCCAAGGAACCTCCCTTTCCCATCAATTCGCCGAAGATCCACACTCGATTGAGTCGTTAGAAGGCAATCAAATTGCCACCTTGCTAGAAGATGCAAGGGAGCACGCCGACCAAAGCCTGATCCTTCATTATTCAAATGCTGAAAAGGCCTTTGAGGTGGCATCTGGATACGAGCACGCTATTGTTATCACCGGCGATCACACGGCGGTTCGCATCGTTGATTTTGAGGATTGTCAACAATCCAGTTCATGGGGTACATGCATGCCCAAGGTGGAAGGTTTCATAAGAAAGAATGGCGGATTGGAGTGGCAAGACGACTATATGAATTACGTAGTGGGAACGCCAGACGATCAGAATCGAAAGATCTATCTTTTTAAGTAGAAGCTGTCGCGATTTCCGTACATTCCACGCATGGAATATCCAGGTAGAATTGCGTCCAAACTCCCCCAAGTAGGAACCACCATCTTCACGGAGATGTCGGCCTTAGCAGCTGAACACAACGCCGTGAATTTGAGTCAGGGTTTTCCAGACTTCGACCCCGATCCGCGTTTGCTCGAACACGTATTCAAGGCCATGATAGATGGTCATAATCAGTACGCCCCCATGGGTGGCTGGTTGCCGTTACGGGAGCGAATTGTTGAAAAGATCCAGAAGAGGTATGGAACGCAGTACGATCCAAACACAGAAGTGACCATTACTGCCGGAGCCACGCAGGCCTTATGTACCGCGCTAGCCGCTACCATCACGGAAGGGGATGAGGTGATCGTGTTCACCCCGGCTTATGATGCCTATGCTCCGTTGATCGAGCTCTTTGGTGGGACGCCGGTGTATATCAAACTTCAATTTCCAGATTACCACATCGACTGGGATCAGGTGCAACATATGATCAGCCATCGCACCAAGATGATCGTGATCAACAACCCTCACAATCCTACCGGGGCGATATTGAAGGAAGAAGACCTCGAACGACTCGAACGCATCGTGAAGAATAGCAATATTTTGGTGCTTTCCGACGAGGTGTACGAGCACATCATCTTTGATGAAGCAAAGCATTTTTCACTTACATCTAGACCTGCATTAGCGGAGAGGACCATCGCCGTTTACAGCTTTGGAAAGACGTTTCATATGACGGGCTGGAAGCTGGGATATGCGGTGGCACCAGAGAACTTGATGAAGGAATTCCGCAAGGTGCATCAGTACAATGTATTCAGTGTGCACAGGCCATCACAGGTGGGGCTGGCCGAGTTCTTAGAAGATGAATCCCATTGGAATGTGGGCGACATGTATGAGAAAAAGCGCAATGAATTCCTGAGCCTCATGGAAGGATCGAGATTCAAAGCTTTACCCACACATGGAAGCTACTTTGTGCTTATGGAGTACAAGGACATCACAGATGAGAATGACGTTGATTTTGCACGCCGACTTACCACCGAGCACGGCGTGGCATCTATTCCCGTATCAGTGTTCTACAATGTGCCCACCGATAATAAGGTGCTTCGATTCTGTTTCGCTAAGAGCTCAGAGGTACTGGAAGCGGGAGCGAAGATCTTGAAGTCGCTGTAAGAGAGGTTTAGAAGGAATAGACCAGCTCTACGTTAGCATTCAAACTCCACACATGGTAACCACCCCAGTTTTCACGCTCCGGAAAGATGCCATAGTTGAAGATCAGTCCTGTATTCAAGCCAAAATGATCGGTAAACTGAAATCGGTACAACGCCTCGGCATAGCCACCGTAAATGACGTGACTTTCCTCGACGGGAGTGTAGTTCACGTTCGTACCCACGATTTGAGGATCAACAGGATCTGTGCCTGGCAGAGCGCGAATGTCGGATACGGTCTTGAATTGATAGACTGAATTGAGGCTACCCCCTAATCCAACGGCGATGGGTAGTTGATCCAACCAGTAACGCGCACCGATATTCAGGTTGTTGGACATCCTATTCAAGCTCAAGTCCCCTTCATAACTCACTTCATCGGGGTTGTCGGCCGTTCTATATTCGATCTCATCGCTTTCTGCGAAGACTGTATAGCCAGCTGAAACACGTATCGACAAATAGTCGATCACGCGTATGTCACCACCCAAATTTAGGCAGTAGCCGGGAGCAATATCGCTGGAATAAGCACTTGCGAAGGATCGATTCACCGTGTTACTGATTCCGTATTACCCCTGCACGAATACATCAATATTGGGAAGTTGGGCGAAGGTGGACAGCGAAAAAAGGAAAATGAGCGAGGAGAGCGTGCGTTTCGACATGAGAGATTGTATTGAGATTAGATAGAGTTGGAACGTATCCACTTCGGAATTCGACTATCACAATATAAATTTCCCTCTTATGGTCCTATTGATAGCTCGGAGGGGTCTTTCGAACCCCCGGCAAGGTCTTCCTATTCAACCATGCATGATAGCTACTTGCCACACCAATGATGATCGCGCAGATCAGGGCGGTTCTTGACACGGTAAGGTCCATGTTCTCGTACTTCACATAGATGGCGATCAAAGCCCAGATGCCCGCTGCGGCCGATTCACGCAGGCAACGGTTGTAGATCAAGAAGATGTAAAGTGCTGTGGCGATGGCCATCATCACCACCGACCAAATGGTTTCGTCGATTCCAAAAGCCGACCAATTCAAGGCCACCAGCGTTGCAGATATATTCACAATCGTAGCGGCGATGATCCATCCGTAATAGAAGGTGAGTGGCCACCAAACCGTGGCCATCAGTCGTACCGGCGCATCCCAGATCTCGAGTCGGAGTTTAATCACCAACTTCGTTAGACCGAACAATAGGATGAGCATCAAAACTACACTCAGAATGTACCGTTCATGCACAAAGGCCAGCACCCAGAATCCATTTGCGAGGTTGGTTACCGTAAACCAAATACCACCAGGGATCAATGATTCATTCGCTCGCTCTGTATTGCGGTAAACCCATTGAGCAACTACGTACACGATGAGTCCGATGAAGATAAAGCTCCAAATGGAGAAGGCATATCCTGCAGGAGTGATAAGTGTTTCATTCATCCGACTTACCTCGCCAACCGACTTCCCGAAGAAGTCGCCAGCACCAGCGAGACCATTCATGGTGAGCATGAAGATGAGGGAAAGCGTATTTAGCCAAAGGAGTAAGGTCTTGTTCATAGCACATTGGTTTATACTATGCATACAAGATACGACGTGGAGTGTTCAATACGATCTCTTGAGATGGATCTTGCTCGGTTAAGTTGGCGATCTTTACTCGAATGACGACAAATAGAGACATTCGTTGGAGTCAAGGTAACGAACCGATAACGACCTACCACCATCCAACCGAAGTATTATCCCTACCTTTGCCGCCATTTTTGAGCCAAAAGGAGAACTCTATGAAGCGGATTTTCAACAACTTCACTTTTAACCCAAAGAATGATATCCTGTCGGGACTCACCGTTGCCCTCGCATTGGTGCCCGAGGCGGTAGCCTTCGCTTTCGTTGCTGGAATCCCTCCAATGGTGGGCCTCTACGGAGCCTTCATGATGGGTTTGATCACCTCGCTTTTTGGTGGCCGACCTGGTATGATATCCGGAGCAACTGGCGCCATGGCCGTCGTAATGGTACACCTCATTCAAAAAGGAAATGAAGTGGGCGATGCGCTCGCTCAACCGATCGAGAATCTTGGTCTACAGTGGCTGTTCATCACGCTTCTGATCACTGGTCTTATCCAAATGATGGCCGGCGTATTCAAGCTGGGTAAGTTCGTCCGACTCATACCGCACCCAGTTATGATGGGCTTCGTAAACGGCTTGGCCATCGTGATCTTCCTTTCACAGCTCGGAATGTTCAAGCACAATGTAGATGGTGAAATGGAGTGGATCTCTGGAACGCCATTGTACATCATGATTGGTCTGGTAGGGCTCACCATGGCGATCATGTACATCCTTCCAAAGGTGACCAAGAAGGTTCCTGCTGCCCTTACCGGCATCGTGGTGGTGGCTATGATCACCATCTTTGGTGGCATCGATGTGAGTACCGTTGGCTCCTTTATCAAAGAAGGTGGCGGCGACGGACTAGCAGGAGGACTTCCTACTTTCCAAGCTCAGATATTCGGATTCATCGACACCCTCGAAGGCCATTGGGGCCTGATCTTTAGTACCGCATTTTTGCTCGCCGCCGTTGGTTTGATCGAATCGCTGATGACACTCAATTTGGTGGATGACCTGACCGAAACTCGTGGTAGTGGTAACCGTGAATGCCTAGCTCAAGGGGGCGCCAATATCGTGAACGGTTTCTTCGGTGGAATGGGAGGTTGCGCCATGATCGGTCAGTCTATCATCAACGTAAATTCTGGCGGTAGAGGCCGACTATCAGGGCTCGTGGCTTCGGTGGCACTTCTGGGTTTCATCCTTTTTGGAGCGCCATTGATCGAGCAAGTTCCCATTGCCGCACTCGTTGGTGTGATGTTCATGGTGGTTATCGGAACTTTCGCTTGGAGTAGCTTCCGCATCCTCAACAAGATCCCACTATCCGACGCCATTATCTTGATCGCCGTTTCTGCCATCACGGTTTGGCAAGATCTGGCCATCGCGGTAATCACCGGTGTGATCATGAGTGCCCTGGTGTTCGCTTGGGAGAATGCAACGAAGATCCGCGCCCGCAAGCGTATGAAGGAAGATGGCACCAAGGTCTACGAGATCTGGGGTCCTCTTTTCTTCGGCTCAGTAACGGCCTTCAACAGTAAGTTCGATCCTAAGACGGACCCTGAGAAGGTGGAGTTGGACTTCATCGAATCGCGTGTAAGCGACCATTCAGGAGTGGAAGCGATACGTAACATTGCCAATAAATACTTGGATCAAGGCAAGCAGATCAAGCTTACCCATTTGAGCCCTGAGTGTACGGATCTCTTGATGCGCAGGAACCCAGAATTCTCAACCCTTATCGAGGCATCTATCGAAGATCCACGGTATCACGTTGTAACCGATCTTCTCGATAAAGAAGTATAAAGATTACTTCCTTCTGTCTCGGTTTTCGCGGATATCCTTGTAATGTTCGAACACAGTTTGAACGAAGGAAAGGATGATCCCAATTCCTATGAGGATGTAGAAAACGGTGAAGATCTTCCCGAAATCCGTTTGTGGGGAGAAGTCGCCATACCCTATGGTGGTTAAGGTGATCACCGAAAAGTAGATGCTATCGATCCAGCTCCAGCCTTCAACGAAATGATATACAGTACTTCCAATGGCTAGGATGATTAAGGATGAGAAGAGGAGTTGTCGGTACCCCTTGTCCTTCAAAAAGGAGATAATAGTGTTGAAGAAGATCATGCTAGTTACTCTTCATTATTAATCTCTTGCACTCTGCGCTTTACGAGCATTCCTTCTCCATCGAACAGGAAGGCAGCCACGTACTTGGCGTCATCGGACCCACCATGGATCACGATGATCGTCTCATTATTCGGCAGGCTATAGGCGGCAGGATTCCCATTCTTACCCTCACCCTGGAAGTTCAAATTGAAGAGGTCTTCGTAATCCTCCGGACGGATGATGTGCAAGTTTCCCTCAGCCGGAGTGTAGGTAAAACGCGAGAATTGAGTGCGGGGAATGGTTCCCTTCGTGCCGTAGAATTCCAATCCGTTGATCAAAACGACAGCAGATGAATCGTCGTTGTACGTAAGCTCACTGAAGGCGGAATCGAATGGCATTTCACCCAGCTTGTATTGATATTTTGGATGCTCGATCACGAAATTGGTCTCCTCCGGGATGATGTTCAATTTGTTATACCGAAACCGCTGAAATGTCCCCAAAGGAACCTGATCGAAGGTCAAGAGAGTATCGGTACGATCTTCCAACCTCACCCTAAATAAACGCTGGCCATCCGATGATTTCTTGGCCTCTAAAGGCGAAGGTTCTTCGAGTTCAGCCTCGGGTGTTTCAACAAGATCAGTGCTAGGAGCGCTAGTTGTTGGCTGTTGTTCATCACTTTCGCTAGATCCACAACTCACTAGGAATAAGGTCAATGCAAGGAGGATGATTCGGTTCATTTGGGGGATGTTAGGTACTCAAAGGTCGGAAAAAGAACGCAATGTCAATGCGCTTGATATTCCCTGATCACCCAACGAGGTGGTTCCTGCAAAAGGTCTTGTGCAACGATAGGTCCATCCTCATAGTTATCGATTGCTTCATGCGGTGTGGCTCGCACAGAGATCACGTAAAGCTTTCGGGTTGCCTTCCCATAGTGCAAGTAATATGTGTGCTCGTATCCGTGAGACTCCTCTTGGAGCAAACTCGTGGCTTCGGGGTGAACGGATGCAGCGAAAACATCATCCATGTAAGCGAATACGCGCGGCTTTGCGGCCAGGAACAATGATCCAGGCTCGTTCAAGTCCTTGACTGCCTTGTGTAAAGGTTGATAATACGCTCGGTATGGACCTTCTGGTACATCTGGAAGGACCGCGATCTTTCCCCACCCCTTGCTGTATTGTAGACCCAGAAGGAGCAATCCCAGCCAAGGAATGACGGGTGCCACTCTCCACTTACTCAAAATTGGCCAAGAAAGTCCTAGCGTTGAGTACAAAAAGAAGAATGCAAAGGCGGGAAGCAGGTATCTGAAGCCGTTCGTGATCGGGAAGAATATCAGCGTGGCCATTAGACCTAAGAATACCCAATCTTCTATCTCGAAATTCTTCGCCTTCCATTTCCTGAGGGCACCAGCACCGGCCGCCACCAAAAGGATCCAAGAGGTGATCACGCCAATGAATGTCAACGCTCCCATGTCCTTTATGAAGAAGGCTCGATACACATCCATATACTCACTTAGATTGCTCCATGCCGATGAGAGGAAGCCTCCTTCTTCGGACGCTATCCGGCTGAAATGATCGAAGTGTTCCGCACCGCGAGTGAGAAGCTTGTTCCACAGAAAAGAGATTATCCCAATGCTTGCCGCCATTCCCAATGCCTTGCCTCCTTGGGCCTTGTCCTTTTTCAAATAACTGACCAAGCTATCCAAGACAAAGGCAATGATCAACACGATTCCATGCGTCTTAGTAAGGATGGCAAGCACACCGAAAACCAAGGTGAGAAGAAGGTATACAGGTCGCTTTGAACACAATTTGTAGAAAACTACCGTACCTAGCACGAGGGCGGCAAAGGGTAGGTCGGCAATAACCTGGGCCTTGAACCTGAGCATCCACGGATTGTAAACGATAAGCAACACAGCCACGGTGGCTGTGGGCCAGTTAAAATGGAATCGGAAGAACCGATACAGAAGTAAGCCGAAGCCTATCATCCAAACCGACATGTAGATTACGAGAGTAGAAATGGCATTGCCAAAGAATGCTATGCAAGGAGCGAGCATCAAAGGAAAGCCTGGTGGGTAAGTTGGAGGCGCTAATCGGTAGTATTCAGGATTGTAAACATAGCCCGTTTCTCCTCCGGGCATCCCTTTGATGAGGTTTTCAGCTTGATCGATATAAGCTGCAAAATCTCCACCCCAGTCGTGACCATTAGGCGTGTAGATCCACAAGAGTGGCATCAGCAATACGATCACTAACGGAAGTTCGAAACGCCCTTTCATGCGCTGAAGATAGCAAACACAGGGCGATGCCAGGTTAGTATATTCCCACCTGATCTTCCTGAACCCAACCTACCTTTCCGTCCGCCAATTCGATCTCATACCAATCGTCGGCCTTCTGTACTACATCCATTTCTGTTCCTTCATGCAAAATGAATGCATCAGCACTGCCCGATAGAGGGGCGCTTTTTATGTAAACGTTGGGCTGAAGGACTACAGCTTTGAGATGGCTATCGAGTTCATATTGATGCTTCCAACCCGTTGCGGCTGAGAATAGTCCTGCTATCATGAACACCACCGTGAGTGGTACAAAGAACCTTGAAATGGAGCTTTTCCAATATTTGATGAGCGCTAGGGATAACGCCATGGCCAAGAAGCTAAAGACGGCTAAAACACCCCAATTCGATGGCGACAGGAGTGACCATACGCGCTTATAGAAGGCGTCGAGTGCCGATGGATCTACGGCCGTGATACGATCTACCTTCAACTTCTCGGTAAACTTGAGATTGTATGCAGCATCCTTCATTCCCGGATCGAGTTTGAGTGCTTTGTTCCAATGCCAAATGGCTTCTCCTAGCTCGTCCATCTTCCAGGCCGCATTGCCCATGTTGTAATAAACGTCAGGACTCACCAGCGTGCTTTGAGAGACATATTCTTCCCAGTGCGCATATGCTTCCATGAAACGTCCATCCTTGTACGCACTCTCGGCATAGTTGAGATGGTCTATCGTATCACTGCTTAGCGAGTCGCTTTGAGCGAAGGCTGATGCACCACACGCCAACATCCATATGAGGAGGATCAACTTCTTTTTCATTTTGCCTGGTCTTTGATCCAACGTTCCACTTCTCTTTTGACTTCCTCCTCTGTGCCCGTCCGGCCCCCGAATTGAACCTCTTCGCATCGTGCCAGAAGTTGATAGGCAGCTTGGGCCGACCCTTCATCTAGGCCTTTTCCCATCAATTCGCGTTGAAGGATACCATCCACCTGTTTTGATCTGCTCACCTGGTAGGCCGATGAAAGGAATTGAGAGAAGATATTCTCCGTTTCATTGGCGCCGTTGGAAGTTCGCAGACCCTTTAGAGCCACCTCAGCGGCCCTTGAAATGGCATCTTTCCTCGATTCGCTCCAATTGCGGATCCTTCCAGCGAACAACACAAATGCAGCTAGTGCGAAGGATGCAGAGGTTCCCCCAAAAAACCACCATCGGGTGTAGAATGGACGAGCGGAGGTCATGCCTCCCGACTGTGTATGGATCCAACGGATCTCCTCCGACAAATAGTCGACGCTTTCCCTTTCCACGGACTTTGTGGATTCCGCGGATTCAGGATTTGTTGTGGTCGGAGCCTGCGCGAGTCCGCCAGTTACGGTGATGCTCTTTTCTTCCGATCGAACTGTAACATACCCCTCTTTGTCGGGATCGAAATACACAAACTCCATGGGAGGGATCTTGTACGTTCCACGATACCTTGGAACGATAATGTACTCACGGATGATGGTGCCTCTCAAGCCTGATGGACTCGGAACCACACTCCTTTCATCCGCGGGTTCGAAGAGTTCCAATTGATCCGGTAATTGAGCATCTGGGATCTGTAGCGTGTTCAGGTTTCCTTTTCCACTGATCTTGAGTCGGAGTGTTATACTCTGGTTCGCTTCTATTTCATCGCGCGACAACTCAACTTGAAACTTGAGATCGCCCACGCCACCGCTGAAATTCTCTGGTCTTCCTTGGAGTGGCAAAGGCAAGACCTCAATATCTGGGTGATACGCTTTATCGATGTTATCGACGTACACATTGGTGGCTACCATTTGACCGAAGATGTTCCTTCTGCGTGTAGGAACTGGGGTTGGAATACGGGTAACCAATGGTTCAAATTCGAAGGTGCCAGCACGCTGGGGAATGAGGGCGTATCCTGCCCAATCCCATGAGCTGAGTTCTTTTCCATCGTCGTCTACTTCCTTTTTTTGGGTAGGACTGATCTCCAGGTTTTCCTTGAAGAATCCTTCGTAATCGGGGATCTCGAGAATTTCTGGTCGGCCTGGGCTCACATACGCGAACAAACGATAGGTCACTCCAAAGGGCTCACCTTCGTAAACCTGGATCTTACTGGGAATAACCCGCATATAGGTTTGCTGTGCTGCGTACACCCTTGGGTCATTCGATTCCTGATCGTCCGCTTGTTCGGTTACCCTAAACTCCAGTTTATTCGACCGGATGGTAGAGCGGTCGACCGTAACACTCGCTGATTCGAGTCTGAACGTACCCACTCGCTTTGGCTGTGCTCGGAAGCTCCAAGTATTTTCTTGTGAGCCTTGACCATTGAACGAGTACATCCTGCTACTCCTGAAGGGTCCGGATATGATGTAGAAATGCTCCTCTAGGTTACTTGGAGGGACAAAGTCGCTGCCCTCTCCATTAACAGTGAATGAGATCTCTACTACTTCTTTTTCGCCAACGGTGGTTTTATCTGCTGAGGCTCTCAACGTTGTCTCTTGCGCTTGACTGAACACAGCGCTCAGCAGGAATACAAATGTGCTGATCCACTTTTTCATTACCAGTCTTTTTCTGAATTCTCCGTGTTCTTAGGAGCCTTGCGGATCAACACCTTGCGCAGTGTTTCCTCATCTCCTCTAGAAGCCTCTTCTAATAAACTCATCAACTCTGTCTGACTCAAAGGCACGCTATTGGCACTCGTTCCATTGCCGATCGGCGCTTCTTCATTGTCGTTTAGATCAGGTTGAATGTCGCCTTCATTGGGCATACCCTCTCCATTTTCACCAGCAGTTTGATCGCTTTGATCGGGAGTGTCCTGCGGTTCAGGTTCGCCTTGGCGTTCCCTGTTTTCATTCTTCTTGGCATTGTCTCCGCCATCCTGCGACTGCATTGGCGTGTCGTCGGGAACGCTATCCGGATCCTTGCCCGAATTATCTTCGTCGTTCTCCTCCTTTTCCGGGGTTTCCTCTTTGGTAGGATCGCCCTGTTCATCTCCTCCTTGCTTTTCATCATTCGAGCCACCTTGCTGCTGGTCGGATGAATCTTGCTGTTTTTCTTGGTCTTCTTGCTGCTCTTGGTCTTCTTGTCGATCTCTTTCCTGTTGATCCTGCTGCTGGTCTTGTTGATCTTCTTGGTTTTGATCTTGCTCCTTTCGCATCTCTCGGAGCAATTTTGCATAGTTATGACGAGCTACTTCGTTCTTTGGGTCGCTCAAAAGGGCTTGTTTGTAAGCGTTGAGTGCCTCTTCTTGATCATTTAGTTTGATCAAGGCGTTTCCCATGTTGTACCAAGCCTGACTTTGGGATCTTGGGTTGGTCGTTCGCAAGGCTGACTCTCGGAAAGCGTCTGCGGCTTCGAGGTATTTCTCTTGACGGAAAAGGGCATCGCCGAGATTGAATCTCGATTCGAATCGATCTCCTTCTGCGTACATCGCATTGCGATAGGCTTGTGCGGCCTCATCGTATTTCTGTGCAGCGTAGAGTTCGTTGCCACGCTCCATTTCAAGGTCGTATTCTTGGGCGAGAACAGAGAAGCCCAATGTGATGCTCAACAGGGTTATGAACTGCTTCATGACATCCATCTTTTAAACCATTCTGAACTTCTTTCTGAAAGCATACTTCTAAAGGTTAGGAACAAAAGGCCTAATCCGAGAGGGAATTGAAATTGATCTTCCATATCGCTGAAGGAGGACATGCCGAATTCTGCGAGTTGAAGTTTTCGTATCTCTTCTATCAGTGCCGATGCCTCATCGGTATTGTTTCCATTGTAATAGGATCCATTTCCGCGTTGTGCGATCTCGCGAAGTGATCCATCTTCTCTACGCGTGATCACCACCTCACCGTTGGCGTCCTTGTGAAATCTGTCGCTCGTGCTTACCGGAATGGGCGCGCCGTTTGAGGTTCCTATTCCTACGGTGAAGATGGTTAGACCTGAATCCACGGCGTTTTGAACTTGCTCTTCCCACTGGGCAGGATGATCTTCTCCATCACTGATGATGATCAAGGCCTTGTCCTGCGGAGTGGTCATGTCGAACGTTTTCGTTCCAAGGATCAAGGCGGATGACACATCGGACCCTGCGGAGGGCACGTTTTGAGTGCTCAGGTTATTCACGATCATGCGAGCCGCGGCATGGTCGGGTGTAATCGGTAATTGAGGATACGCGCGTTCAGAGAAGGCAATGACACCGATACGGTCGTTGGCCGTTTCTTCTATCAATTTCCTCGAGAACTGTTTGGCTTGATCGAGGCGAGAAGGGGCTACGTCTTCCGCTAGCATACTTCGACTCATGTCTATGGCAAGTACGATGTCTAATCCGCGTTGTTCTACTTCGATCTCTTCCCCTTTCTTCTGAGGGTTGGCAAGAGCGATCATGCCACAGACTAGTGCTAGGACGGCCAAGGCATTCCTGAGGCTTTGTCGCCACCCAGACCTCCTCTTGAACCAGTCTACATTCCGCTCTCCTTTCCCCAGCTTACTTCGTGCTGAACTACTCCACACTTCGTGAAGGATCCACACTACGATGAAAACCGGGATGCTCCACAATCCCCACAACCACTCTGGATTTGCCCACACGATATTCATAATGCTGATCGGAATAAGGTGTTACGCAATAGGAACTCGAGAGAGATCAAGATCAATCCTGCAATGGCCCACGGGTAGAAATGCTCATCGTATTGGGTGTATTTGAACTCTTCGATCTTCGACTTCTCCAGTTGGTCGATTTCTGCATAGATCTCGGAGAGTTGTTGGTTATTCGTTGCCCTGAAATACTTGCCATTTGTAGATTCAGCGATATCCTTGAGAAGCTCTTCATCCACTTGAACGGGCATATTTTGATAGATGGTTCGCCCATTGATCACCTGAACCGGCATCTTGGCATAGCCTCGGGTACCCATCCCGATCGTGTAGACCTTCACGCCCAGGCCATTGGCTAAACGTGCCGCTGATCTTGGGTCGATGGTCCCCGTATTGTTTCGACCGTCGGTCATTAGGATGATCACCTTACTTTTCGCATCTGAATCTTTGATCCTATTTGCTGCAGTTGCCAATCCCATACCTACGGCCGTTCCATCGGATAGCATATTGCTTTGCAGGCCGTACAATGATTCTACAACGATGTTATGGTCCGTAGTTAGCGGTGTTTGCGTGTAGGCTTCGCCGCCGTAAACGACCAGTCCTATACGGTCATTTGGACGATTATCAATGAAGTCATTGGCCACCTTCTTTAAGGCTTCGAGACGATTTGGCTTTAGGTCAACGGCCCGCATACTCGGACTCACGTCAACAGCCAGGATGATATCTATCCCCTCGCCGCCTTGAACCTGCTGTGAGGTTTTGGTGGATTGAGGCCGGGCAAAAGCCACTATCCAACAGCCATAGGCAATCAAGCTGAGCCAGCTAAGTACCGGCCTCAAACTTGCCCACGACCATCCGAAGGGGGCGGCAATAGAATAACGCACTTCTCCCGTTTGGGCACGAACCAGCTTCCAAATCCCCAGGATAGGGATCAGGATCAAGGCCCACAACCATTCGGGGTCGGCAAATTCTATGTTATTCAGCCAGATCATTGATCGATTTTGATTCTTCATTTGGTGCTTCATCCGCACCTTCCACACTTTCCGTGATCCATTTTTGTGAGTCGAGAAGCCAGTCTTCCGCACTCTGCGCATCGAGATCTTGACCACCAAAACGAAGTGCGTTTACCCTTTCGAATAGCTTAGGTAGCTCGTCGGCATTGCCTGCATATCTCGGGTGACCCTTCAACTTCTTGGTCCAATCGGACGACTCGCCCACCGCAGTGTTTATACCCAGTCCGTTCCTTAGATACAGATCGATATTCTGTAATCCCTTGCTGAGTTTTTCATCGAGGTCTTCCGTTTGCAATCCCGACAATTTCACGGCCTTTTCAGCGTGCTGTATGTGAAGAGGGCGGGGATCGACAAGGTCGTCTAAGGAAGGACGATTCTTCTTTCCATGGCGAATAAAAAGCCAAACAAAAATGGCAAGGGCGAGGAAGATGAAGAGCGCGATGGCGATCCTCCAAAAGGGAATGGGAAGTCCAACAGGATCAATGATATCCTTGTATTCGGCCTCACTCTTGGGCATGTCCACTTGGATCAAAAGAGGATCCGAAGCTCGCTCATATCCATTGATCTTGAAAACGAGAGGTGGGATAACGGCGAAGCCACTATCAAACGAGGTGATGATCCAGTTTTCGGTAAGAATGAGTTGTCCTTTGTTTCGCGAGGTGTCTACATCATTTCGGTCGACCACCAAGGCCGACTCCAGTTCTTCGGGAATGCCTGGCCATTCAACGATATCGCCTTCTTCAACTATGGCCTTTAGATGGAGGATGATCTGATCACCGATCAACATGCGATCGGCTTCGGACGTAACCGATACGGCAGGTTGAGCCCATGCAGCTACCGGGGTCAACAAGAGAATGATATGTAGAAGTAGGCGTTTCATCTCTTGTGATGGGTTTTGAAATAGGCGAGCAGTGCAGGCACAAAGTCTTGCTCGGTTCGCAGTGTGATGGCACCTGCCCCAGCTGTTTTGAAGGAGTTAGAGAAATAGTCGTAGTAACCTTGTATTTGAGCACGTTGCTGACGTTTTCTCTTCTTGGAAGAGGTGTTTACCCAAGTTGTTTTGCCGCTTTCTGCATCACGAAGCGGCACTATGCCCAACGAAGGTAGGTCCCATTCCACATTATCTGAAATGTGAATACCGATGAGGTCGTGCTTCCTTGCTGTGACCTTGAGTGTTTTCTTGTAGGAGTCATCCGCGAAATCGGAGATCAACATGGCAATGGATCTGCGTTTATGGATGCCGTTGAGGTATTCAAGAGCCACTTGGATATTGGTGCCTTTTCCCTTTGGCTCGATCTGGAGTAATTCACTGATGATGGTAAGGATGTGCTGTCGACCCTTGCGAGGAGGAATGTACTTCTCAACCTGATCGGTGAAGAAGATGACACCTACTTTATCGTTGTTTTGAATGGCAGAGAAGGCGAGTGTGGCGGCTACTTCGGTGGCCATTTCCGACTTGCGTTGTGTGGAAGATCCAAAATATCCAGAGGCAGAAACATCTACGAGTAAGATGACCGTTCGCTCTCGCTCTTCCTCAAAAACCTTGATGAAGGGCTCTTGCTTTCTGGCGGTAACATTCCAATCGATGCTTCGTATGTCGTCCCCAATATGATAGGGCCTTACCTCACTGAACGCCATACCACGCCCTTGGAAAGAAGAGTGGTATTCTCCAGAAAGGACATTGCTGGAGAGGCGACGCGTTTTGATCTCAATGCGCCGGACGCGTTGTATGAGGTCTGACGTTTCCATTATGGGATATCGATGCCATTGATGAGTTCAACTACCACATGGTCGGGTGTATAGCCTTCTGCTTCTGCCTCGTATGAAAGTCCTACTCTATGACGAAGCACTGGAAGGGCCATGGCGCGAACGTCTTCTGGAGATACATAGGCTCTCTTGCGGAGGAAGGCATGTGCCTTAGCGGCGAGTGCTAGGCTGATGGATCCACGAGGGCTGGCTCCGAAGCGGATGAGAGGTTGAAGCTTATTCAGCTTGAACTGAGCTGGTTCACGGGTAGCGAAGATGAGGTTGAGGATGTACTTTTCCATCTTCTCATCTAGATAGACCTCACGAACCAGGTTGCGCGCATTCTCGATCACAGCAAGGTCCACCACAGGCTTGATCTCCGCGGGTGTAGCGCTGAGATTTTGACGAATGATGTGCTGTTCGTCCTCATACTCTGGATAATCGATGATCACCTTCAGCATGAATCGGTCTACTTGAGCCTCAGGCAGCGGATAAGTCCCCTCTTGTTCCACTGGGTTTTGAGTGGCCATTACGAGGAATGGCTTCGGTAGTGGGTACGAAGTGTCCGCGATGGTCACCTGACGTTCTTGCATGGCTTCAAGCAAGGCCGATTGAACCTTTGCGGGCGCTCTGTTGATTTCATCAGCAAGTACGAAGTTGGCGAACACGGGTCCTTTTTTCGTGCTGAATTCGTGTTGCTGTACATTATATACTTGAGTTCCGATAAGGTCGGATGGCAGCAAGTCGGGCGTGAACTGAAGCCTTGAGTAGGTGCCATTCAAGGTTTGTGAAAGGCTCTTTATAGCCAGGGTCTTGGCAAGGCCTGGAACACCCTCTAAAAGAATGTGACCATTGGTAAGGAGCCCGGTCAATAGGGCATCAACCATGTGTTTTTGCCCAACGATCACTTTGCTGAGCTCCTTGTATAATACTTCTGTGAAAGCGCTTCCCTCAGCGATGCGTTCGTTG
>CBFHXG010000036.1:0-22551 GCA_965659725.1 Phaeocystidibacter sp.
GACGGGATTGTAAAAACCCGCCGAATTGGTCATAACTACGAGTTTGAACAGATAAAGAACTACGTAGAAGGTGATGATTATCGCAGTATCAACTGGAAAGCCACGGGAAGATTGAATCAGCTCATGGTGAATCAATACACTGATGAGCAAGCCCAACCGGTTTACTGTCTGATCGATAAATCCCGACAGATGAACTTGCCTTTCAATGGAATGACGTTGTTGGACTATGCGATCAATTCGAGTTTGGTTATCAGTAATGTGGCTCTACAAAAGAAAGATAGGATCGGTTTGGTGTCCTTCGGAGAGAAGATCGACACCATGATGAAGGCTTCTAAAAACCCGCGCCAATTGCCCCAGATACTGGAGTCACTTTACGCTGAAGAACCCAATGAATTCGATGCCAACTATCCGCTTTTATACAAGGTGATGAACAGCTTGGCGAGAACGCGATCCTTGCTCTTCCTCTTTACGAATATCGAGAGTAGACATCACATGAATCGCATACTACCACAGCTATTGCGACTTCACAAACGTCATTTATTAGTGGTGATCTTCTTTAGGAATGATGAAATGGAAGACTATGCCTCTTCCCTAGCCTCTAACACATTGGATATCTTTAAAAGGACAGCGGCTGCGAAAATGGTGTCTGAAAAAGAGGTGTTGGTCCGTGAGTTACAACAACATGGCATTCATGCGCTTTTGAGTAGGCCTGAAGAATTGACCATCGACACCCTAAACAAGTATTTGGAATTGAAGGCTCGCGGATTGATTTAGGTATTTTTGCCCTATGTCAACGAAGCGCATAGCCCTCACTGGAGGTCCTGGTACCGGAAAAACAAGCTTGATCAACGAATTAGAGCGATTAGGCTATCCTTGCTCACATGAGTATTCCCGACAGATCATTCGAGAATCCTTGGCAACAGGATCGGATGTTACTCCGTGGGACAACCTTGATGAGTTTTCACATCGCGTAATGGAAGGTAGGATCCTTCAGCATCAAGAAGCTAGTGGTTTCATCCACTTTTTCGACCGCACGATCATTGATACCATAGCCTATCAAGAGGCGGATAAACTGGCAGTGAAACCTGAATGGGCAAAAGCGGCAGAAATGTTTCGCTTTGATCATGAGGTTTTCATCACCCCACCATGGCCGGAGATCTTCCAACGGGAAGAAGAAAGACAAGAATCGGTTGAGCAATTACAACACATACACGACCATCTCGTTTCTGCCTATCAGAAATACGGCTACAAGATCATAGAAGTACCAAAGGTTTCCATTGAAGAGCGTATCAAGTGGATTTTAGAAAGAGTTGAAGACAAATAACGACATACAAGAGACCCTCAAAGCGTACTTCGGTTACCCCGATTTTCGTCCTGGTCAGCGGGCTATCATCGAAGATATCCTCGGTGGTAAGGACGTTATCGCATTGCTTCCTACGGGAGGTGGAAAGAGCCTTTGTTATCAGGTTCCTGCTCTGCACAAACAAGGTGTATGTATCGTTATCTCCCCCTTGATCGCCTTGATGAAGGATCAGGTTGAGGCCCTGAAGAAACGAGGCATCGCAGCTGAAGCCTTGGTAAGTGGAATGAGTCATAGGGACCTTGACAGGATCCTCGACAATGTAGTTTATGGAGACATCAAATTCCTTTACCTCTCACCTGAACGATTGAAGAGCGAATTGGTACGGGAAAGGTTGAAGAGAATGGATGTGAACCTCGTGGCCATCGATGAAGCACACTGTGTCTCTCAATGGGGGTATGACTTCAGGCCACCTTATCTAGAGATATCGGAGATACGAGAATGGACCGGTGAGGCTCCATTCATGGCTCTTACTGCATCAGCGACACCAGAGGTTGTTACGGACCTTGAAGCGAAACTCAAACTTGACAATCCGTCCATTCACAGAAAGAGCTTCTACCGACCCAATTTGAACTTGAATGTAACATGGACCGATAAGCAGGAGCAAACCTTACTTGATACTATTCGGGCCAATCCAGGTACGGCTATCGTATATATTCGATCTAGGAATGGTACCACGAGAATTGCCACGCGATTGATGGCGATGGGCATCTCGGCTGCTAGCTACCACGCAGGACTCACGCGTGAAGAAAGAGACGAGCGACAAGCTCAGTGGATGGCTGGAGATATTCAGGTGATGGTTGCCACCAATGCCTTCGGTATGGGTATCGACAAGCCTGATGTTCGATTGGTAGTTCACCTTGAACTACCCGATGCGTTGGAGGCGTACTATCAAGAAGCAGGAAGAGGTGGTCGAGATGGAAAGGAATCTACCGCAGTGATGATACTGACGGGTGAAGCATCATCGAGACTGAAGGAAAGAACGAGATCTCAGTTTCCCGATCTACCACATACTCGACGAGTTTATACCGCATTGGCCAATCATCTTCAAATCCCCGTTGGATCTGGCGAAGGAACATTTACAGGTCTTGATGTAAAACGCTTCAGCGAGAAATACGATTTGGATATGCGTCAAGTGTATCAATCTCTTCTCTTGTTGGAGCGCTACGGTTTGATACGGTTGAGTGAGGGATTCAAGCCAATGAGTTTGGTACACATCAAGCTCTCCTCCTCTGAACTCTATCCTTTTGAGGTACAGAACCCACGATTTGCCCCATTGATCCGACAAATGCTCCGTTGGTATGGAGGGATAATGTCCGGACCTACGGCCATAGACGAGAGGGCTTTAGGATCCTCTGCTCAATTGATGGACTCTTCCGTTCACAAGCAGCTAAAGGCCTTAGAAGGAATGGGTGTATTGGAATACCGTCCAGCCACTGCAGGTCAAGGGCTGGAGTGGACCATGGCTCGAATGGAGAGCCAATACTTGCCCATTAAACAAGCGGAATTGAAGAAATTAGCCGATGAAGCCGAAAAGCGCATGCGAGCTATTATCTATTTCGCAGAACACAAGCGAGATTGTAGATTCTCCATGATGCTCGAGTACTTTGGTGAAAAGCCCATTGAGTGTGGACATTGTGACAATTGTAAGTCGTCATCGGCTGGAATCCCGAAAGAGTCGCCTGAAAGCAAGCTTAAGGAACTCTTGAGAGAACCTAAGACATTGGCACAGATCGAGGAGGAATTATCCGGCTACCCTGTATCTGCCATCCGCAAGACATTGAGTTATTTACTGGATGAAGGTGTGATTTGCCGAACAGATCAGGGTACGTATGTCATTTGCTAATAATAGCTTTGTTGCATGAAAGCACGGATCGTATTCATGGGGACGCCTGATTTTGCGGTTGCTTCCCTTAAAGCATTACATGAATCGGAGCATGAAGTTGCGGCAGTCGTAACCGTTCCAGATAAACCGGCAGGTCGTGGTAGAAAACCAAAGGCCAGTGCGGTCAAGGAGGCTGCTTTGGAGATGAAAATTCCAGTTCTCCAGCCGGAAAAGCTCAGGGATGAAACCTTTCAGGCAGAACTGAGGTCCTTCAATGCAGATGTATTCGTAGTTGTGGCTTTCAGGATGTTGCCTACATCGGTTTGGGCCATGCCTCCAAAGGGAACTTTCAATTTACATGCATCGTTGCTGCCTAATTACAGGGGCGCTGCGCCTATTCATTGGGCAGTGATCAATGGTGAGAAAGAAACGGGTGTCACGACATTCTTGTTGGATGAGAAGATAGACACGGGTTCTATCCTCATGCAATCCGCCACTTCTATTGAAGAAAATGAAACAACGGGAGAGCTGTACGAACGCTTGATGAATATGGGTGCCCCGATTGTAGTGCAGACCGTTTCCGGATTGATGAAAGGTGACTTGCGACCTAAACCTCAGGATGAAAATGCACCTATGAATCCTGCGCCGAAACTATTCAGGGAACATCAGTATTTGCAATTGGACAGATCAGCGAAAGAATTACACGATCAGGTTCGAGGCTTGACACCCTTCCCCTCTCCTCTTTTGGTATTTGAAATGGAGGGTGAGCGTTTTGAAGCCAAAGTGGGCTCGTCTGGATATTCGGAAGACAACCTTGCTCTGGGAGAACTAAAATGGACGGATACCGAACTCTTGATCGGCACGTCGAAGGGCACCTTGAAATTGGGTCAAATTCAGTGGCCGGGAAAACGCAAAATGGGTGTCCACGACTTTAAAAATGGATTCTCTGACTTTGACAAGTTGGGGCTTGTTGTAAACCCTTGATTTTACTGGGACGAGCGTTTTGCAAGAAAATTCGGTCGGGTTTTTCAACAATTTATCGGTTTTATCAACAAACTACCCCCTTTTTCGCGCTGAAACTTGCATGAACTCTGCGTTCGTCTATATTTGTAGGGCATTCAAGCGAAAAAATGTATAACTAAAAAATCATTCGCCATGAACAAAGCTGAATTGATTGACGCAATGGCTGCTGACGCAGGCATCTCAAAAGCACAAGCCAAAAAGGCACTCGACTCTTTCACATCTAATGTAGGAGGCGCACTTGGAAAAGGTGGTCGTGTATCTCTAGTAGGATTCGGATCATTTTCTGTATCTAAGCGTTCTGCTCGTGAAGGTCGTAACCCACAGACTGGTGCTCCAATCAAAATTGCTGCTAAGAACGTAGCTAAGTTCAAGCCAGGTGCAGAACTCAACGACAAGTTGAACTAAGCAACCTTCTTGATAGAAGAAATCAACCCCGCGGAAGCGGGGTTTTTTTATGGCCTAGTGTCAAGTGGCAGGGAGACGGTTGGAGATGAAAAAGCTGTTATGGCTGTCATGGTTTTTAGAGCGGGCGCGGTTCAGGTTGGTTGTTCCTGGTATTTCTAGGTTGTTTGAAATGGTTGGATCGAGATGTACGTGAGCGGGGTGTAGGAATATGTGGTTTGGGCCCCCAACCCCGCCCTGCTATAAATGTACTCCAACCAAAGTGTGTTATCCGTAGGATATACGGATACAAACGGTTAGTTATTTAAAGGACACTACTACTATCAATTTCCGTGGTGAGATACCGAAGTGTCATCGCTTAAAACAATAACTTGAGAGCGGGGCGGGGTTGGGGGCCCCTCCAAGACCGACAATCCCTGCCCTCGCCTATCTTCCCCATCAACCTTCCTCTTGCAACCTTCTTCTTGAAGAGTCCATATTGTTAGCTTCCTCACAGTGTGCTCCTTTCTCTATGAGCGAAATTCTCTCTCTTGAGAATACACTGAGGTTTTCGAGAGTTACGAATTATCCCCATCAAGGTAGTCGAGGATAAAGCGACTAAACTGGTCATTGATAATGCTCATGCCGAAAAATAGGGTCAGTTGACTCAATAATAATCAGTCATCTATTGCAACGCTTGCGACTAATCATCAATATCCCGGAGAACTCTAGTTATTTGTCGGCAGCTCTCCTGCCAAGTGGTGAATATCAAGTCTACTTCTTGGCAAAAAAAAACGAGGACAGTTACCCATCCTCGCTTCATATCTTGCATGAACGCTTAAACGTTTGATGTAGAACAATCAAATGATCATTCCTGCCGCAACGGTTTCATGCGTAGTTTCATCGATCAGGATCAATGAACCTGTATGACGATTCCGGCGGTATGAATCGGCAAAAATTGGACGTGTAGATCGAAATTTTGCACGGAAGATGTCGTTCATAGCAATATTCTTATCCTCCTCATTTCGATGTAATGTATTGATATCCACTTTGTAAACGATATCTGTGATCATTGCACGGGATTCGTTACTCGTGTGACGAAGAATATACTTACCTCTCGGGATAGGACCTTGAGGATTCAACCAACAGATCATCACATCGATGTCTTGTAAGCTTTGAGGTTGATTGTTCGGACGAACGATCATGTCTCCTCTACTTACATCAATATCATCTTCCAAATTGATTGTGACGCTCATTGGCGGGAAAGCCTCTTGGATCTCCCCGTCCAAAGTGACGATCGAAGAGATCTTTGAAGACAATCCACTTGGCAAAACGGTAACTTCATCGCCTGGCTTGAATACACCACCTGCAATGCGACCAGCATATCCACGGTAGTCATGGTATTCATCTGAATGTGGACGAATTACGGTCTGTACAGGAAAACGACAATCGATGTGGTTCTCATCCGAACCAATGTGAATGGTCTCCAAGGTGTGTAGAAGTGTACCGCCCTCATACCAGTCCATGTTCTTTCCGCGATTCACTACGTTGTCGCCGTGCAAGGCTGAGATCGGGATGAAACGAACATCCTTCACGTCAAGTTTAGCCGCGAATTCCTCGTACTGATCAATGATCTCATTGTATCTCTCCTCACTGTAGTCGGCTAGATCCATCTTATTGATGCACACGATGATGTGTGGAATCTGAAGAAGGGAGGCAATGAATGAGTGTCGCTTCGTTTGCTCGAGCACTCCGTTGCGGGCATCGACCAAGATCAAGGCCACATTGGCTGTTGATGCGCCTGTCACCATGTTCCGCGTATACTGAATATGGCCTGGAGTATCGGCAATGATGAACTTGCGCTTAGGTGTAGCGAAGTAGCGGTAGGCCACGTCGATTGTAATACCTTGTTCGCGCTCGTCTTTTAGTCCGTCGGTGAAAAGAGAAAGATCCACATGATCCAGTCCTTTTTTAGTACTGGATTTGGTAACCGCTTCGATCTGATCCTCAAAGATGCTCTTACTATCAAAGAGCAAGCGACCGATCAAAGTGGACTTTCCGTCGTCTACGCTTCCTGCAGTAGTAAAGCGCAACAATTCCATATCTAGGTAATTCGATGTATCCATCGTTGATGTCTTTTCTTGGTTTGATGTTTAGAAGTAACCCTGACGCTTACGGTCTTCCATACTCGTTTCACTTCTCTTATCGTCTTCGCGATTGCCGCGTTCCGTTACTCGGGTAGATGCCACTTCTTGAATGATCTTCTCTAGATCATCGGCATCAGACGCGATACCGCCAGTAATGGTGATGTCACCAAGCGTACGGAATCGAACCATCTTCATCTCCGGCTTCTCATTCTCGCGAACAGTGATGAATTCAGATACGGGCAGCCATGAATTGTTTCTCCAGATCACCTTGCGCTCCTTGGCAAAATAAAGTTCAGGAATGTCAATATTCTCCATCAAGATGTACTGCCAAACATCCATCTCCGTCCAGTTTGAAATAGGGAATACACGGAAGTGCTCACCCATTCTCTTCATCCCATTGAAGATGTTCCACAACTCAGGACGTTGGTTCTTAGGATCCCACTGACCAAAGTCATCACGGTGAGAGAAGAAACGCTCCTTGGCACGAGCTTTCTCTTCATCTCTACGCGCACCACCCATGGCAGCATCAAAATTATGCTCCTCGATGGTGTCGAGCAACGTGGTCGTTTGCAAGGCATTACGACTTGCATTTGCACCTGTTTCTTCACGTACTCTACCCTGGTCTATCGACTTCTGTACGGAACCAACAACTAGATTAGCTCCTAACTCCTTAACGAGATTGTCGCGGAATTCAATAGCCTCAGGGAAATTGTGACCCGTATCAATGTGAACCAAGGGGAACGGAATCTTCGCTGGGAAGAATGCCTTCTTCGCAAGGTGTGTTAAAACGATCGAATCCTTTCCTCCCGAAAACAGGATAGCTGGATTATCGAATTGAGCATAGACCTCGCGGATCACATAGATCGCTTCGGCTTCTAGCTCCTTCAGGTGAGTAAGGTGATATTGACTCATTTTCAATCTATTTCAGCGGCAAAGATGCAAAATCCTACCTATTCTATATACTTTTAGATTAATCTTTTCGACTCGAGATAGTCAAGGACTTTTGAAACACTTGCCTCCAGGTCTTCCTTGTCCGTATGAAGATGAATATCAGGCGATTCAGGTGCTTCAAAAGGCGAAGTAATTCCTGTAAAGTCGGGTATCTCACCGGCTCTTGCCTTCTTGTACAATCCCTTCACATCTCGCTGTTCACATACCTCAAGTGGACAGTCTACAAAGATCTCGATAAAAGAATCCTTTCCCACCGTTCTGCGCACCTTATTCCTGTCGGCCTTAAACGGAGAAACAAAGGCTGTCAATACGATCAATCCCGCATCGACCATGAGGTTGGACACCTCTCCTATCCTTCTAATGTTCTCCTCTCTTCCTTGATCAGAGAAATCGAGATCGGCATTCAACCCACCCCTTACATTATCTCCATCGAGTATGTAGGTGTGCTTCTTTCTCTCATAAAGCACTTTTTCCACTGCATTTGCTACAGTGCTCTTTCCAGAGCCCGACAAACCTGTGAACCACATCACGAATGAGCGATGGCCCTTTACCTCTCCGCGCATGGAGCGGTCAATATCGTGAACTTGTGGTATGACAATTACTTTAGACATGTTATCCAATTAATAGGTCGTATCGCAAAACGAGATAAGCTAGAATTGCGAATATATAAATGAAGGTCAGTGGAGCACCCACCTTCATAAAATCACTGCTTTTATATCCTCCAGGCCCATATACCATCAAATTGGTCTGATAACTCACCGGCGTCAGGAAGGAAGCCGATGCACCATACGCCAGGGCCAAATAGAATGGAGTACCATCAACTCCTGATTGTTCCACCAAGGCGGCGACGATCGGGAAGGCAATGGCTACGGCGGCTACATTGGTCACGAAGCTCGTCAATGCTACAGTTAGCAGCATTATAGCAACGAGTATGGTCAACGGGTTGGCCGTTTCCAAGAATGAAACCATCGATCCACTGATCCACTCTGCCGTTCCTGTATGAATGAGCGTAGTGCCCAACGCAACGGCGGATACAAGTATGACCAACAGATCTGAATTCACATCCTTTCTCAGGTCTTGAGCTGTAAACAACCCAAAACTGGCTAAGAGTGTCATAACGATCAACAGGAATGTAAATAAGTCGATATACCCCATGAACAGTGTAGCGAGGGCGATGAGGGAACCTAAACCAACCCACTTCTTCTCCGGTTTTCCGTTCACATCGATCCGCTCCATGAATGAAACGGTATAGAGGTGTTTATTGGACTGTATCACCGACTTGAATCGCGATCCTGTAGTGAGCAAAAGTAAGTCACCATACTCCAATACTACATCTCCAATCCTTCCACCCAACTTCTGCCCATCGCGGTGTACGGCAACAATAGCCGCATCAAAACGCTCACGGAAATTGGTATCTCGAACTTTCTTTCCGGCAAGGTCTGATGTGATGGGTATCAAAACCTCCACTACCTCTAAGACTTCTGATGTGGCAAACTTTTCACGTTTAGGGATCTCCAAGCCATTCTCATCTTTCAATAGCTCAACGATCCTATCCACATCGCCTGCAAAATAGAGAAGGTCGTCTGCTACTAGGACTTCATCTGGAGATACGGGAGAAAGCAGGCGGCCTTTGCGATAGATCTCCGCCAGGAATACACCATCAAGATTACGAAGGCCCGCTTCGGATATCGTTTTACCCACTTTGTCACTGCTCGCTAAAAGCTGTGTCTCAACAATATATTCTCTTCTGTTGGACTCAAAATCTTCGAGTACATCCTTCCTATCGGATAGCCATCCAAATCCGAAAACGGATAAATAAAGTACACCTAGCACTGTGACGATCAAACCAGGAATGAGGAAATCACTGAATCCCAACGGCGTTAGGTCATTCGCTTCTAGTAAACCATTCAGGACAAGGTTGGTAGATGTACCGATAACGGTTATCGTTCCGCCCAAGGTTGCTGCAAAACTCAAAGGCATCAAAAAACGAGAAGGTGAAAGATTTCGCTTTCTGGACCAATCGTATACGTAAGGGATCATCAAGGCAACGATCGGTGTATTGTTAACTACGGATGACAAGGCGGCAACGGAGCTTGTCATTCCGATCAAGAAACGCCTTGGTGAGCGGATATTCTTAAACAGCTTGTCCATCAACCCAAGCAAGTTGAAGTGCTTGCGCAGAGCGGATGTTATAAAAATCAACAGGAAGATGGTGAGGATGGACTTGTTGCTGAGTGCATCGAGCAACAGATCCAGTGGCATGATACCCGATAGAACTAGTGCAAGGGTTGTCCACCCAAAGACAAGGGTTGGTTTAAATCGTTGTACGAATAAACTAACGGTAATGACCAACAAAGCGGTCAGCAGCACATAATGTGTCACCGATTCTTCTACCATCCGTACTTATCGCGTTCTTGATAAATACGTTCGATGATGTCTACCACCTTCAACCCTTCCAAGGCGTTGGTGGTAATAGTGGTCTTCCCCCTGAGTGTATCCACCACATTCTCGATCACAAAACCATGGTTGGCCGCTGATCCTTTATACGGACCGTAATCGTTAGGTGGATTTGACGGTGCCAATGCTGGCATTTCGTAACCTTCGATGTGGCAATGAACCACCTCATTCATGTACTGGCCTGCCACCTTTACACTCCCCTTCTCACCTATAATGGTGATAGTACTCTCTAGGTTCTTGTCCCAAACACTGGTTGAGTAGTGAAAACTGCCTCTTCCTCCTTTTACAAAGTCGAATTGAACTAGACCAGAGTCTTCAAACTCTATGATGTCCTGGTGATTGAAATTAGAGAATCGTCCTGAAATATTCTTCACATCACCAAATAGCCAATACATGATGTCTACAAAGTGACTGAATTGAGTGAATAGCGTTCCTCCGTCCATTTGAACGGTTCCGTGCCATTTGTCTTGATGATAGTATCGTTCATCTCGGTTCCAGTAGCAATCGATATCCACTAAGTAGATCTCCCCTAGCTTACCTTCTGAAACGATCTCTTTAAGCCATTTTGAAGGTGGTGAGTATCTATTCTGCATCACACCGAAAACGAGTTTTCCCTTTTCGAGTGAGGTATGAATGACCTGTTCAGCATCTACCTTGTGAAGGGCCAGCGGCTTTTCGATAACTACATGATGACCTTCTTTGATAGCGGTAATCGCCTGACTAGCATGCAAGCCATTGGGAGTCGCAATACAAACCACATCGATATCGGAATGCGCTTCAAGCATGGATTTCATGGAGTCGTAATGCGGCACATTATGTTCACCAACCGATGTATCAATATCACACGTTGCGATCAACTCTGCCCCATTGTGCTCTTGAATGATATGAGCATGACGCTTGCCTATGCGGCCCATACCACAAACAGCAAAACGTACCGGTCTATCTGAAATAGTTGCTACCATGAGCTGGCTAAATTATAAAAATCTATTAAATCGATAGGATAAAAGATTTTCAAGGTGCCAAACGCTCTAGGATCCAGTGTCCATCTCGTTTAGCATATCTTAATCTATCGTGTAAACGGCTCTCTCTTCCCTGCCAGAATTCGATACTTTCGGGAATTACGCCAAATCCACCCCAGAAATCCGGACAATCTGGTCCTTCTGCGCCGTATTTCGCTGCATTCGTCTGCACCGTTTGCTCTAGCGAACTTCTTCCATCGATTACCCTACTTTGAGGTGAGCTCAACGCGCCTATCTGACTACCAACGGGTCGTTCTTTGAAATACGACTGATTGGCTTCTTTCGAGAGCTTATTCACCCTACCTGTTACGCGAATCTGTCTTTCATGATCGGGCCAATAGAATAGCAAAGAGGCCATTGGATTCTTGGCAAGGTCTTGCCCCTTCTTACTTTCATAGTTCGTGAAGAAGGTGAAAACTCCTTTTTCTATTCCTTTAAGAAGAACGATACGAGCATCAGGCACGCCCAAACCATCAGCGGTAGCGAGTGTCATCGCAGTGGCATCTGGCCTACCGGTCCCCTTCCATTCAGCAAACCAATCTTCAAAAAGTTCCATAGGATCAGACGATACCTCGGATTCTAGTAGTTGTCCTTTTGTATACTCTCTGCGGGCTTTTCTAAGTTCGTGGTCTTTCATATCGTAAAAATCACGCTTTAAGTTGGATATAAACAATGCTCACCCTAATTTGGATTCGATGGAAAAGCCAAAATCCGGAAGCATATTACTCGCCGAACCCTTCCTGGGTGATCCTAACTTTGATCGAAGTGTCGTTTTCTTGACCGAACACAACGATGAAGGTACGGTAGGTTATGTACTTAACCGCCCGTTGGATCTAAAAATACAGGCGCTAGTGTCCGACTTTCCAGACTTCGATACACCGGTCTTTTCAGGCGGCCCTGTTGAACAAGAGAATCTCTATTTCCTTCATTCCAGACCCGACATCTTCGATCAGTGTATCAAAATTACGGAAACGGTGTATTGGGGAGGAGATTTTGAGCTCCTAAAAGAATCTTTGAAATTGGGAAGGATTGCTCCAAATGAGATTCGGTTCTTCCTTGGCTATTCCGGTTGGGGATCAGATCAACTTTACAGTGAGCTTGCTGAGAAGTCATGGACCGTCCTCCCTCCCGACACCCTAGACATCTTCAATACCAAAAGTGAAGAGCTTTGGCGCTCGGCCATCAAGAATTTGGGTGGAGATTATAAGCTTTGGGCAAATGCGCCTTCCGATCCACTCTTGAATTAACTGATCCTTATTGGACCGGAGAGGGTCGCATCGAAAGGTTGAGCTTCGCAATCACTTCCTTTGCCTTATCATTGCCATAGGTCTTCTTGCGATATTGACCGACCCATTGAATACCTCGCATGGAATTGGTAAGCCAAACCTCATCTGCTCTCTGCAGATCAAATGGACTGAACCCCTTCTCCTCTACTTCTAGACCCCATGATTGGGTGTATTTGATAACGTGCTTGCGCATGATACCGCGAAGGGCCCCGCTCTCCAACGGTGGAGTGATCAATTTATCACCCTGAAGCATGAAGATATTGCTTGACGTAGCCTCTACAACGTGTTTATCCGAGTTGATCAGCAACACATCATCCAGTTCGTTTTCCTTGGCGTAGATCCCAGCTAGCGTGTAGAGCAAGGCATTGGTAGTCTTCAAGTTACTCAACATGCTCTTTGGGACTTCGTGATCCTTGTAAACATCTACCTTCAGACCTTCTCTATTCAACTCGAACTCGGCATCCGGCCATTGTTCTGCCTGAACGATGAATCCCATGTTGACATTGCCTATTGGTGTATACTTTCCTTCGGCATCGCGATAGATGGTCAATCGGACACGTGCGGCGCCCGTTTCGATATGAGTAGCCTTGAGTGTTTCTAGCATTTGCTCTTCGAGGAACTCTGGCGACCAATCTAATGGGATCTCCATGCGCAGGATACGCATGGTAGCCATCGCTCGGAAATAATGATCTTCCCAATTCAGGAATGTATTCCCATTGTATTTAACAGTTTCGAAGATGGCATCTCCATACTGAATAGGTCGGAAATCAGCCCTGAATGGAACTGCTTCTATATCGAGGATTTCTCCATTGTGATTGATCATACGGCAAAGGTACATAGGAAGCATAAAAAAACCGCCCAAAACCGAAGTCTTGGACGGTCAATCCTAGGTTGATTGAAAACCTTAATAAACAGTCAAGCGCGAAGTACCGGTCAATGAACCGCTCTTCACCTGAACGATATAAACTCCAGGTGACCAGCTATCCGTAGATACACGGAAATCCATAGAGTTAGGGTTCAAGCTTGTCACTTGTCTGCCTGTAATATCAAGAACACGAACACTCTCGATCTTTTCTGTACTTCTGATGCGGAAATCACCATCCGTTGGATTCGGATACATGTTGAAATCAACCGTTGCAGGCTCTTGAACAGAGATGTCGTTTGCATCCAACACCGACTTCATACCAGGAATGATAAAGTTGATTACCGTATCGATGTATGCCAAACTTTGCGCCTTGTTATTCGGGTTGGTCTCGTTCGCTCCCAATGGATCGCTCGGATCCCAGAAGTCCCAAGGGTTTGAGTTCACAGCAAATGGCAAGTTTGGATCTGCCGGCGGAATGCTGATCGGATAGATACCACTGAACTTACCTGGGTTAGCAGGGTGATTCCTCGCTATATCCCATTCAGCAACACCTGTATACGGCTCTCGCATGAATACGTAGTTGTTGAAATTCTGGTTAGCCATCTTCACAGCACGGAAACTACCCGCTACCGCTACAACATCCCAGAATTGTCCGTTAACTGGAACACGTACCATACCTGAATCGTACGGCGCATAGAAGTCATACTGACTGTGAACGCTCAACATTGGAACATCGCCTGGCTCGAGCCAAGACTCATCGCCGAGTGCACCACCGAGGTTGATAACCGCGCTTACGTGATCAGGAATTCCTGGAAGGTTCTCGATGTTACGGCCCGGATCATTGAAATCGATGATCGCTAAACCGTTGGTATCCTGACCTGTAATGGTCGCTTTACCACCGTATCCATTCCAGTCACCCACCACTGCAGTATCTACATATGGATCACCTGGGGATACCGTTCCACCGAAAATACCCGTTGTTCCTTGATACTGGAACTTAGGGATTGCAGTTACCTCAGCATACTTATCGAGCGTAGCATATGCAAAGGTGATGTAACCACCAGAACCCTGGCCTAACAACATGATGTTGTTACCGTCGATCCCGAATGGATCACCTTGAAGCTCCGCTGCACGCATGAAGCGAACCGCGTTCTTAGCATCTTGTACAGCGTTATAAACGGCCATCAAGTTAGAACCACGACGAAGGTCTAAGTTCTGCGTATTGTCTGGCTGCCAACCCAAGCGGTAAGTTACCGAAGCGGCAACATAGCCACGCTTAGCTAAGCGAGTACAGATCTCTACCGCAGCACTATCTGTCTTATCTCCCATTGGCGAAACCAATCCCTTTGGAAGGAAAGAACCCGTGTGGAAATAGAGTACCACTGGACGATCGGTTTCCGTATCCACTGCTGGACTCGGCATGTATACGTCCATGAATAATGGAATAACACGCGGGCCACCAAGTGCCTGTGGAACGTAGGCACTGAAGTTCTGCCCGTACGGCGTGTTCGCCTGTACCACGATATCAGCGTCTGTGAAGATCTCGTCCACATAACGTGTTTGCGCCGAAGCGCCAATAGAGCCGACAGCTATAAGGCCGGCGAGGAGTAATGACTTATTCATAGGCATTTGCATTTATTCGTCAGTTAATATACTCAAAAAGTGCTTTTAATTCGATTTCTAGTTAGGATTCCATCTGTAAATGAGTGAGAGGTAAGCAAGCCTTCCTACACTCGGACCACCATATACCTGATAAACCCTGTTATCCAATAGGTTACTCGCACCTAACTTGGCCGTGATATTCCAGTCTGGGATCTCATACGTAACCTGCGCATCCAACAGTCCGTAATCATCAATAAATCCTGTGAATTGTGGGGATCCTTCAAACAGGAATCCTTGTACCCACTTGTACGTCACGTTGAAGCCAAATGTGTGATTCTCGATTTTCACCGGTATCTGTCTACCTCCAAGGCTCACATTGAATTTATTCTCCGGTGTATTGAATGCAGGGATAATTGGGTCATCCGTAGCCGTATTCAATACGTTCCAAGTGTAGTTACCCGACAAGCTGTAGTAATCCCAGAAGTAATAGTTTAAACCGATGGAGAAACCTTGTGTAGTTACTAGGTCTTGCGCATTGGCCGCAATGCGATAAGCTTGGATATCTGTCACATTCGGGATCTGTGATTCATCTATATCCAACCCGATCTGGAAGCCGATAAAGTCTTGATAGAAACTATAGTAGTAATTGGCATCCACATAAAGTGCCTCAAAAAGAGTAGTCCTGTACCCTACCTCAACAGTGCGCACCCTTTCTGGACGGATCGGATCTACATTGAAGTAGTCGAATTCATAAGTATTTCGGGAAGGCTGACCTGGAGGAGCGATAGAAGGCAGCTCGAGATAAGAATTAAAATCATCTATCGTGATCAATGAATCGTAGCCTTCGAGGTTACCGATCAATCGAGCTGGACCGACGTTGTAGTAAAGGTATTGGTCTTGGAGGGTTGGATTCCTGATCGCCGAGGAGAATGAAAAGCGCAAGCTATTGATCTCATCGATGTTGTATACAGCCGAAGCTGCAGGTGAAAAGAGGTAATCGAAGTTCTGGTTCTTATCCATTCTCAATGTAGCCGACACTTTCCACTGCTCACCCATGAATTTTCTTTGCCAGCCACCGTAGATACCGTACTCGTAATTGGAAATTTGACGGCCATTGGTATCCGAGAAGATGGTACCATTTGAGTTCGGACGATAAAGTCGGCCATTACCTCCAAACGTAAACTCTCCCCAATCGGTTGGATCAAATTTGTACTCGCCTTGAGCGTGGTAAAGCGCCGACCGATCCTCGAACATACTACCTCCATCAGCGAAAGATGTAGTGGTTATATAATTGAATAACTCGTCGAATGCCTCTGTCCCAGGCGTAGCGCCATCGCTCTGAAGGCTTCCACTCAAACTGTTGTGCCAAGTAGTGATCTGTGCACGATGACGGTCGACGAAATCAGCCATGGCCGCATCGTATTCATCTTGCGGAAGATTCTCATCTGGATATCCTGGTAGGTTTCTCACCTGATCAGCATAAACAGCCTTCCAGGCTCCTGCATACTGACTAGACCATGCCAATCCACTTCTCAAACTATCCTGCATGCGAAGTGCCGTGAAATAAGCATCATAGCTATCTCCTGCATCTTCATTGGTGGAATACATTCGGAAGAACCACTTGTTCTTATTTCGGATCTCTAATCGATTTTGAAGGAAGCGTATACCTTTAAGACTGTATCGGTTATCTCCTTGGTAGACCGTCGTTCCCGTACCGAAATTGAGCGCATAGATCAGCTCGAGGTCGTTGGTTGGACGATAATGCAGACTTGTACCCAATTTCAGGTTTCGAGTGTCGTAATCCACAAGATAGAGCTCCTCAATACCTTCTCTATGGTAAGTACCCAATCCAGGATATTCCTTCGTAGACCCTGGAGGTAGGTAACCTCTTTCATCACCGTATCTATTTACAGCATCATACCCACCAGGGTTATTGGCAGGAGACGGTGAATCATCGGTTGGGTCAAGATTTGTGGCTTCCCAGTCATCGGCCGATAAATAATAGATATTGAGTTTGTATGCAAAAATGGATTGGCCATCACGATCGCCGAAGGCATCAGCCCATCTTACCGCATATTCATTGAGCCTTCGCTCCCCTACCTTTACGCTGAAATCCAGCCCCTGGAACACGAATGGATCCTTTGTTGTCATGGATATCACACCATTGAAGGCGTTCGGTCCGTAGAAAGCAGAACTCGCACCTGCGATGATATCTACATTAAGTACATCTAATTCTGATGCTCCTAAAAAATTACCGAGACTGAAATTTAAGCCTGGAGCCTGGTTATCCACTCCATCAATGATCTGAAGGGATCGCACTGGTGAAGTAGAATTGAAACCGCGCGTATTGATCACCTTAAAACCAATCGATGCCGATGTAAGGTCAACTCCTTTCAAGTTTCCAAGTCCGTCGTAAAAACTAGCACTCGGTGTTTCTTGAATAGCACGAAGATCCAAGGCTTCCACCGTCAATGCAGATTCTGCCTGCTTTTCACTCAATCTTCGCTCTACAACACTTACCTCGTCGATCATCTGGGCATCCGCTTTCAAGCGAATAGTGATCGGCTCATCCACAGAGTTTACACTTAGAGTTACCGTTTCGTAGCCTAGCGCTTTTACTTGGATTTGAGTCGGTAGAGCAACAAGTCTGAGTTGGAACTCCCCATCAAAATTGGTCACTGTAGGACGTGATTGCCCCACCTCTCCAACTTGAATGCTGGGTATAGGCTGACCGTCTTTATCATCTAATACGAGTCCTGTTAGCTCCTGAGCGCTAGAGAGAAACGTTGCAATAAGGAATAGGGCCGTGAGGTGTAGTTTTCCAATCATTAATGCATGAATAGGATTTTGAATTCGGAAATCTACTCAAAATTTTCATCTGTAACTACATTTCCAGGTAGTCAAAATCCCATTCAACACAGAATTATTCGGAAATCATGCCTTGCCCATCACCTTGTTCAATCTCATATTGAGCAATGGTGGAGTAACGAGTGTACTGAGAATCACTACGATAATCACAACTGCGAATAACTCGTCATTCAAAACACCAACTGCTTTACCGATACTCGCAAAGATCAAACCTACCTCTCCTCTTGGCACCAATCCGATACCCACAAGGACTTTGTCGTAATCCTTAGGAAGGAAGATACCCGCGAGTAGCTTACCAATGATCGCAACTACTGTAAGAAGAAGACCTGCCCATAGCACATCCCACTCCGTAAATGCCATTACATCAACTTGGAAACCCATCAGAACAAAGAAGACCGGTGCGAAGATGCCTTCAAGTGGCGCTATCAAATGCTCCAGATCGAGGTCACTCTTCTTGATCCCTTCGAATAGATCATCCTTCAATACTAAACCGGCACAGAATGCACCTACAATGGCCGCCAATCCAATGGCACTAGCCAACCAGGCGAAAAGGAGTAGTAATGTGAACGGGAACAGAAGAAAAGTATTCCTCCCTGCAAAATAGGCAAAGAACCGTACGACCTTTCTCAACAGGTAACGCTCGGCCAAGAATACGAAAACGAGGAAGCCCAGGGCCTTTGAAACGATAACGACCACCTCAGTAATATCTATGCTACCGCTCGTTACCAATCCGCTCACAATGGCGAGAAGGATCAGTCCCATGATATCATCAATAACCGCTGCACCCAATACCAGCTTGCTTTCTTTTAGGTTGATACTATTGGTATCCTTGAAAACCCTGGCGGTAATACCGATGGATGTAGCTGCCAACGTAGCTCCAATGAATATAGCCACGTTCTGCGATTGCACTGCAGGGATCATGAATTCCGCCACAAGGTAGCCGAGGAGGAATGGAAACACTACACCCAAGGTTGCGACCGAGAAGCTAACCGATCCCATTTTGATCATCTCCTGGGTGCTGACTTCTAGTCCTACCATGAACAGCAATAGGAGCACACCTAAACTAGAGAAGAGCAATGTGTAATTCGCGTTGAGAAAACTATTTAGAAAATTATCGGAGGTCATTACATTGATGATCCGTTCCTGAACTTCACCCGGAAGCTCGGTTTCATTATGAACGTAGTTCTTTACGGCTAGGTCGAATTCCTCTTCGACCTGGGCCGTTTCCGTGATCACCTCGCGAATCTCATTTTGGTATCTAATGGTAGTTACTAGCCTATTGTTTGCATTATAAAGGAGAGCTCCAAGCACTATACCGATGATCAACTCTCCCAGTACCTCGCTTTGTTTGAGTCGGCGGGCAATGAACCGGCCGGCGACGGCAGCAATAAGAATAAAGAAGATAGCAAGGAACTCCCTACTGAATGGGTCTTCGTGTCCTCCCCCATTCTCCGAGGCTATGATAATTGGTGATAATAATAAAGCTAATGTGGTTGTGAGGTATCTACCTTTAATTCTCATTGGTCCTTTTAGATTGAATAATCAGGAATATACTAAAAGCAACAGGACTCTGCCCTGAACGTTCAAACGAATTTGTGGAATGTGTCGATTTCGGGCCTCCATTCAAATTACATGGATTAAATTTGTGCTCGTTTTTGCAAATAGATTACCACATTATGCTCAATAAGATCATACGTTTAGCACTCACGGCCGCAACTCTGGTATTTGCCGTCTACGAATTCATTGAAGGACACATTGGAAACGGGATCTCCCTCACCCTTTTAGCCGGATTGATCCTCTTTACCTACTTCAGGAATGAGCGTATGTTGCTCGCATTGTGGTATATGCGTAAACAAGACATTGCCAAGGCGAAGAAACAAGTGGATGCCATCAAGAACCCTGAGAAGTCGCTAACCAAAGGTCAACAGGCCTATTGGTTCTTCCTCAAGGGTATCATGGAAGCACAGACCAACATGAACAAGTCGGAGAGCTACCTTCGTAAGGCCCTGAATGCGGGTCTGCGTATGGACTCAGACAAAGCCATGGTCAAACTTCAATTGGCCGGTATCGCTATGTCACGCCGTCGCAAACGCGAAGCGCAGACGTTACTTACTGAAGCAAAGAAGCTCGATAAACGCGGTATGCTCGACGATCAGATCAAAATGTTCAAGCAGCAGTTGAAACGCATCTAATTGCGCTTGCTATCTTTATCGGGTATGCGGAATTCGCTATCCATCTTTGTCGTCCTATTTTCAACTCTCTTCGTCAGCGGACAGTCTGGTCTTTCTGAAAAGATCATCGTGCGCCTAGAAAGTGGAGCGAGTCAGATAGTTGTCACGCATTCTGTAGAGTCTTCTACTCCAGCAAATCTTTATTGGGACTGGGATCTTCAGGCATGGCATGACCCAAATAGTGTCCTTCACCGTGAGTTGATCCACGAGCAAAACGTAGACCTTCACTTTGCGTCGGATGAGGAGGTTGGTCAGCTCATCCCACCCTACTTTCAGGTAAATGATGTCAAGCGACAGGACGTAATAAGTAGCGATATGCTTCAAAACATTACCTCCTTCGACGGGCAATATGCGTTCAATCCACCCCAATGGAAACTGACCGATCAAGGATGGAGTACCACATTCTTTGGTATGAACCGTCCATTTCTAAGATGGTATACCACTACTGATTCAGCATTCCGACCAGCGAATTTAAATGGTTACCACTCTTGGGACGACAATCCTACGGAATTGATTATCCAAAACCCAGATCAATTAAACCTTGTCGTTCCAGGCCTGCCTGGTGTTCAAAATGGTGAATTGATCAGCTCTAGTAATGCGCGGACATTCTTTGCTGCGCCACACTTTTCCGAGCTTGAAATGATGGTGAATGGAAAGCCTATTCATTGGATATTCGAAGATGAATTCCCCCTCATCGCACAAAGCAACGCGGTAGATAAGGCAGTAAATTATCTCCAAGGTCTTTATGAATACGAATTACCTGATGATCTGAATATCCTCATTCTAGACGATGCGGGAAACCTTCGCTCAACACAGAATATCTTAATCGTAGAACGGTCCAACGACCCCAAGGAGATGGAGCTTGACATACTTCAACAATTAGTTGAGCTATTTTTTACTAACGAATTAAAGGTCAACGAATACAATCATCCTTGGCTGTCCGAAGGTTTGGCTCACTACCATCGGTATGACTATCAAGCGATCAACTATCCGAATAGTACATTATTCGGTGCATATGCCAGTACGTTTGCAGCGCGATTCTTGGATGTAGATGAACTTGAACCTACCTATTTGCACACCTGGCTTTATCTCTACATGGCGAGACAAGGATTGGACCAGCCGATATCGGACTCTGCCCTTTCCTTTGCACCTTTCAATCGCGAGGCTGTCATCAAGGGAAAATCGTCCTTGATGATAGGTACGTTGAGAGGTTATGTGGGTGAGCGATCCTTTATACGTGGTACACGTCGTATGACATCTGAGGAACAGATAGCTAAGGGGCCATTGACTCCTGAATCGTTCCTTGCCAACATTGCATATTACGCCAACCGTGACGTGAATTGGTTTCTAGGAGATGCCTACTCAACCAGCAAGACTGTTGATTACCAATTAGATGATGTCGACCAATGCAGTTATATAGTTACGGCTGAGGTAGCCAACAATGGTGACGTGGCTATTCCTTATTCAACCTTAGGCTATGATACCGATGATCAAGAGGTACTGATGGAATGGCATGAAGGTCATTTAGGTGTGGATACGATTCAATTGCACTTGGAGGAGTATGATCTGATGACCATCGATCCCAATCAAACGGTACCTGATCTGAATAACAAGAACCAATGGAGGCGACCAAGTGGACTCTTCCAGAGCGTGGCACCTCTTCGATTACAGTTCTACACGGGTTTGGATCAAGCCAACAAGACGCAGATCTACTGGATCCCTACGCTTAAGTTCAATGCGTATGACGGTGTTTTGGCCGGTGTTAACTTCTACAACAAGACCATCATGCCTAAGCGGTGGGAGTACAAATTTGGACCAGAATACAGTACGAGAACGGGGCAACTTACGGGCACGGCTTCTTTGAGGTATTATCGTCCCTATTCGTCCGGTTGGCTACATGCGCTGGAAGTAGGATTGTACGGCAGATACTTCCATTATGATGAAGACCTTTCTTACACGCGTGTGAGTCCGGGCATCAACTTCCACATTCGTAAATCGCATCCCCGAAGCACAGTACAGCAAACCATAAAATTGAGAGGTGTTGGCGTTTATCGGGAATTGAGAGAAGAGGATCGATCTAAACCTATCGAGGTAACCAACGCTCGCTACGAGGTGATCGACCTACGATACATTCGCGAACAACAGCACATCCTCCACCCTTCCTTATTTGAAGCGGATATACAATTCTCTGAGCGTTTCTCCAGATTGGGCGTCTCATACCGTCAGCGTTACATGTTGCCCAATAGACAATGGCTGGGGGTACGCGCATTTGCAGGAGCTTTTCTTTATAATGAACAACCAGCTGGTCAGCCCTTCTTCAGCTTCGGATTGAGTGGCACCCAAGATTACCTCTTCGACTATTCCTTCATAGGTAGATCTGATTCGAGCGGTATCTGGAGTCAGCAGTTCTTCGTGAGTGATGGTGGATTCAAGACCTCTACGGGCGTATTCTCAAGTACGTGGATGAGCACCTTGTCCGTCAACGTTCCCGTTTGGAAGGGCATTGGACTATTTGGAGACATGGGTTATTCTGGCT
>CBFHXG010000037.1:0-22291 GCA_965659725.1 Phaeocystidibacter sp.
TTTCTCCTCGACCTCTACAGGCAAGGATTCTGCAACAGGACAATTTGGCGAAGTCAAGGTCATGAGCACATGCACATCTCCTTGATCGCTTACGTTCACATCGTAAACAAGACCTAATTCATAGATATCTACAGGGATCTCTGGGTCGTAAATGGTGCGTAGCACATCCACTACGTCCTCACCCAATTTTTGCATTTGTTCTTCATTCAGTGCCATAGTGGTACTCATGCCGTTTTAGATTGATATGCGAGGGCGTAGAATTTCATTTGCTTGATCATGGAAACAAGTCCATTGGCGCGTGTAGGCGATAGGTGTTCTTTGAGTCCGACCTCATCCACAAACCCCAGATCTGCATTGACAATGTCCTCTGGTTTTTGATCGCTCAAGGCGCGGATCATTAGCGCTATGATGCCCTTGGTGATGATCGCATCGCTGTCTGCCGAATAGATCACTTTGCCATCTTTGAAGTCGGCATGCAACCACACCCTACTCTGACAACCCTTAATGATGTTGTCATCGGTCTTATATTGATCATCGATCAGTGGCAATTCTTTGCCTAAAGAGATAATGTGGTCGTACTTATCCATCCAGTCTTCGAACATTTCGAATTCATCGACAATGTCTTCCGTACGTTCTTTTATACTCTCGCTCATGGTTCGTTATTTCAACATTGGGATCACGCGGTTCAAAGCCACTACCAATTGGTCGATCTCTTCTTTTGTATTGTAGCACCCCAAGGAAGCGCGAATAGTGCCTTGCACACCCATTCTGTTCATCAACGGCTGTGTACAATGATGTCCTGTTCGGACAGCAATGCCTAACTGGTCGAGCAGTGTGCCCACATCGTAATGGTGTAACCCCTCGATGTTAAAGCTGAAGGTTGCTGATTTCTCAGGCGCAGTTCCATGTATGATCAATCCATCTACTTCGGAAAGAACCTTCGTACCGTACTCCAAGAGTTCCTGCTCGTAAGAGGAGATATTTTCCATCCCCACTTCGTTCAACCAATCTATGGAAGCTCCCCAAGCCACCACACCTTCGATGTGAGGAGTTCCCGCCTCGAATTTATGTGGAAGGTCCGCGTAGGTGGTCTCTTCGAACGTTACCGTGGCAATCATTTCCCCGCCACCTTGGTAAGGTGGAAGTTTCTTCAACCATTCTTCCTTACCGTAAAGTGCTCCAATTCCGGTGGGACCATACATTTTATGAGCCGAGATGGCATAGAAATCTACATCTAGGTCTCTAACATCTACCTTTAGGTGAGGCATGCTTTGAGCGGCATCCACGAGGATAGCTGCACCTACGGCATGGGCCTTCGCCGCCATCTCCTTCACAGGATTGATCGTTCCCAGCGCATTGGAGATGTGATTCACAGCAACCAATTTGGTCTTTTTCGATAATAGTGCATCGAAGGCCTCCATGTCAAGAACACCTCTGTCATCCATCGGGATGATCTTCAAGGTGGCGTTCTTTCGATTACACATCATTTGCCATGGAACGATGTTGCTGTGATGTTCCAACGTGGATATGATGATTTCATCTCCCTCCTCGACCAATTCACCAAAACTCCAGGCTACCGTGTTGATACTATCGGTTGTGCCCTTTGTAAAAATGATCTCGTGAGTAAACTCTGCATTGATGTGAGCACGGAGTTTTTCACGAGTTGCCTCGAAAGCATCGGTAGCACGTTGACTTAGGTGATGGACACCGCGGTGAACATTGCTGTTGATGGTTTCATAGTATTCTGTGATCGCATCTGTCATGACCCTAGGCTTGTGCGTGGTCGCACCATTGTCCATATAAACCAAAGGACGACCATTCACCTGTCGTGATAATACAGGAAACTGCTCTCTTATCTTGGCCACATCAAATGTGGATGTCATTGTTTTACTCATTGCTGTGCAAAGGTCGTAAATGATTCTCACAAAGTAGAACAGGTCTAAATAAGAAAGGTTTTAAGTTTTCTGAGATGCATGTTTGAAAAGGTGCTCGGCGAAATATGTCTACTTTCGACAATTCATTGAAATCCCATGTCACACGAAGTATACATCAGAAAATGCATTGAATTGTCTCAAGCAAGCTTGAACAATGGGGATGCTCCGTTTGGATCCATCGTTGTCCAGAATGGTGAAATCATTGCTGAATCCACAAATTTCGCAGCGTCGAGAGTTTCAGATCACGCGGAGGTGGTGGCTCTTCACCTTGCACATGAAAAGCTGGGTACCTCCCACTTGGAAGGTGCGATCCTGTATTCGAATTGTGAGCCTTGCCCGATGTGTGCCTTCATGGCGCGTGAATATAAAGTGGAAGAAGTAGTTTATGCATTGTCTTCTCCCTACATGGGAGGCCATTCCAAGTGGAACATCATGGAGGATAATGAGCTCGAAAAGTTTCCACCCTTCTTCGGGAAGGCTCCCAAAGTAACATCCGGTGTTCTAGAAGCTGAGGCTAAGGCCGTATTCGATCAAACCCCTCTCTGGATGTTCGGCTCCCACGCACGCAAGAGCGAATAGGGAAGTCCACATCGTATCACGTAATTTTCTACCTTCCTTGTCCAATCGAACGAACATGGACAAGATAGAGTACCTATTGGTGTTTGATGGTGTGATCTTTGGTTTGGCCATCGCCGACTTAGTAGGTCATACGAAGGACATCCTTAAGAAGGCCTATTGGGAATATTCCCTCTGGGCCCTAGCATTATTCGATATGGGTGCCCTCAATTGGTACTCTACCTATAATAGGTTGGATATCATTACCGAAGGGTATCAATGGTACGTTTTGTTGATGATCCCGATGATCCTCTATTACGTAACGGTGAAGTATTTCACGCCAGATCAGGGCAAACCATACAAGGAGTATTTCCTTGATAATTCCCGTCGTTTCATGGCGCTGATCTTCTTCTATCAGTTGAGCATCATTGCGGTAGATTGGATCGCAGAAACCGGACCGGGTTTCCTCGTTAGTCGTACCGCCTTCGTAGGATTGGTTGGACTCGCTTGGTGGCTGAATAAGCCTTGGGCAAGGACCATCGTGGTTATCATCCGCTTCGCGATCGTGATAGCGCTGGTAGTAACCACAGGGAAGTAATAGGCTACCTGATCGGTTCGGGATGTCCCAATGCCGTCGTGTACATGTGATGCAGTTCGAACGTCTGTTCAGCCCCTACCTTTTGCCCAAATTGAGCCACTACATAGAGGATGGCAGCAATGATACCACACAGGCCTACGCCTAAGAACGCCCACGATGTTTCATTGACCATGTACTGAGAGATCCCAATGATGGCCAAGAAGGTGCCGATCACCGCCATGGAGGCGTAGCCGTAAAAGAAGATGGACCATACATTGGGGTGAGGTCCGTATAGTCCACGGATCAAGGTTCCTTCCTCATTCTCTTCAAAGGAAAGTTGCAGTTGAGGCGACCAATAGTGACGTACATTGTCGTTGTATTCAATGATGATATACTGCTTGGCGCGAACGAGGTGAATGTCGCTCTCATCCTTTAGTCCTTCAAGGAGTTTTTCCTTGACGGTCGATTCAGGCTGATTTAACTGATGGCGAAACCGCGGTCGTATTCTAACGCTAGTCATCGTTCGGAGTTGTAAACGCTATCGATCTGCTCAACTACTTCGTTCACTATTTCATTTGGGATCGGTACACTCAGATTGTAGTGAGCGATCTTCCACCCATCTTGGGTCAGTGTCAATACTCCACTGCCTCTCGATGGTCCGAGATTCGGCGTGCTCAATTCTTCATCGAACCAAGCCGTGGATCCATCCTTTGAATAGTAGACGACTCGCTCGGTAGCCCGAAAGCTCCAGGCTTTTCCACGGTCGAAGTATGGCTTGGACCATGGTTTAAATTCGGCTATCGTCCACCTTTCCGTTCGATCCGTTCCCATGAAGATCGATGAATCGTTTTCAAAGTGGGAGAAGTAGGCTTCGAAATCGGCATTGGAAGCGTCGAGGTGCCATTGATCGAGCACTTCATCCACAGACATCTCGGGTGAAGGAGTGGGTTCGCTTGAAGTCTGACAAGCGAAGAGTAGGGGGGCAAAAAAAACAGCCACGAATTTCTTCATGGCTGTAATTTAGTCTTTTTCAAGGTTGATGATCAGATTTCAAAATCCAGATCAACACCCAATTTCTTTGCGATCAATACATTTACCTTCTTCTTCAGCTCCTTGACCTTTACCAGGTTCAGGGCATCTGCGGCAAAGGCGTACATCAATAGGGCCTTGGCTTCCTTTTCGCCGATGCCTCTAGATCGCATGTAGAAAAGTGAATCTTCGTCAAGCTGACCAACCGTGCAGCCGTGTGAACACTTTACATCATCTGCATAGATCTCCAACTGTGGTTTGGTATCACACGTGGCACGATCACTCAAAAGGATATTGTCGTTCTGCTGGAATGCGTTGGTCTTTTGCGCTTGGGGATGCACATTGATCTTTCCGTTGAATACGCCGGTAGACTTATCGTCGTAGATGCCCTTGTACAGCTCGTGGCTTTCACAATGTGGAACCAGGTGATCCGCCAATGTGTGGTGATCTACATGCTGGTTATCTTCGATCAAGGTCACCCCATTCATGTAAGCAACCGAATTAGGCTCCTTTAAGGCAAAGTGCAGATTGTTCCGGGTGAGTTTTCCGCCTAGGCTAAAGGTGCTAAAGCGTGCAATACTATCCCTGTATTGATCTATCCAAGTATTGTCGATCAAGGAAGCAGAGTGGCGATCGTTCTGCAACTTGTAATAGTCGAGTTCGGCATTGGCTCCTACGGAAACCTCTGTTACGCAGTTGGTGAGTACTGGCGTATCGGTCAAGCTTTGATGCCTCTCAATGATCTCTGCCTTTGCACCTTGTTCCAGGACGATCAAGTTGCGCGGTTGAACCATGATCTCGCTATCATCAGCAGTGTTGAAGAAGATGAGCTGGATGGGTTTGTCTACTACTTTGTTCTTTGGAACGCGGATGAAGGCACCTTCCTTCGCAAATGCCGTATTCAAGGATACCATTGCTTGATCTTCCTGTTTCGCGATCTTATTGAAATACCCATTGATGGCGTCTGGATACTTCGCCAAGGCATTTCCAAAAGTGCAAATATCGTAGCCTTGATGCGTGGTTTCACTCAACCAGCTGCTGTAAACGCCGTTGATGAATACCACTTTGTAACTATCGATCTCGTTCAGGAAGAAGCGTTTCACATCCTTGAACTCGATATCGTCTTCGCGTTTTGGGAAGAGTTTATAATCGTTCTTTAGGATGGGTTTGAGGTTGGTATATTTCCATTCCTCATGGCGCTTGGTTGGGAATCCCAACTTTTCAAAATTCTGAAAAGCATCCCGGCGCATCTGATGAACAGGTGTTTCCGCCTCTCCGTTGAGTTCGTTTTCGAATACGATGTAACTCGATTCGAGTTTGTCTTTTAATTCCTCCACAGTTGCGTTTTCAGCAATTAAACAGAAGCTACTTCCTTCTTGATCCAGTCGTACCCTTTATCTTCTAGTTCCAATGCAAGGGTCTTATCTCCGGTCTTAACAATGCGACCATCCATCAAAACGTGAACAACATCTGGAACGATGTAGTCGAGCAAACGCTGATAGTGCGTAATCACTACTACGCCATTCTCTGAATTGCGGAATTTATTGACACCGTTGGCAACAATGCGAAGTGCATCGATGTCCAATCCGGAATCCGTTTCGTCCAGGATCGCCAATTTTGGCTCCAACATGGCCATTTGGAAGATCTCGTTTCTTTTCTTTTCACCACCGGAGAATCCCTCATTCAATGAACGGCTCAAGAATGCCTTGTCCATCTCCAACACCTTGAGCTTTTCGCGCATCTTCTTTAGTAGTTCGGCAGCTTTCATTGGCTCCTGATTGCGCGCCTTTCGGATCTCATTGATCGACGTCTTCAAGAAGTTGGATACACTCACTCCAGGAATTTCGATCGGGTATTGGAAAGAAAGGAATATGCCGAGTTGAGCGCGCTCTTCAGGGCTGAGGTCGAGAACAGGTTCGTTCAAGAATTCGATGGAACCTTCCGTGACTTCGTAATCTTCACGTCCGGCAATTACGCTACTCAATGTACTTTTTCCAGATCCGTTCGGGCCCATTATGGCGTGAACTTCACCTGGTTTTACTTCGAGGTTGATTCCTTTCAAGATCGATTTACCCTCGATGTTAGCGTGCAAGTCTTTTATTAGAAGCATGTATCGTGCTTTTGGTCGTTCGACCGATTTGTCAATGTGATTATCCTACTGATCCTTCCAAGGAGATGGCAAGAAGCTTTTGTGCTTCCACTGCAAATTCCATCGGAAGCTGATTGAGAACTTCTTTGGCGTAACCGTTTACGATCAATGCCACAGCTTCTTCTGTGCCGATGCCGCGCTGATTACAATAGAAGATCTGGTCTTCCCCGATCTTCGAGGTCGTTGCCTCGTGCTCGATCTTGGCCGACTTATTCTGTGTTTCGATGTACGGGAAGGTGTGACTACCGCAACCGTCGCCCATCAAAAGGGAGTCGCATTGCGAGAAGTTCCGGGCGTTGTGGGCACGCGGACCGATCTTCACCAATCCCCGGTAGCTACCATCCGATTTACCGGCACAGATGCCCTTTGAAATGATCGTGCTCTTGGTGTTCTTTCCAAGGTGGATCATCTTGGTTCCTGTATCTGCCTGCTGGTAGTTGTTCGTAACAGCCACACTGTAGAACTCTCCTATCGAATTGTCACCTTTCAGGATACAGCTCGGATATTTCCAGGTTACCGCACTACCCGTCTCAACTTGAGTCCAGCTGATCTTTGCATTCTTCTCACAAAGACCGCGCTTAGTCACGAAGTTGTATACACCACCTTTTCCGTTGCTGTCACCAGGGTACCAGTTTTGGACGGTGCTATATTTGATCTCGGCATCATCCAAGGCAACGAGTTCAACCACCGCGGCGTGCAATTGATTCTCATCGCGCTGAGGAGCCGTACAGCCCTCTAAGTAACTTACGTAGCTGCTCTCATCGGCAACAACGAGTGTACGCTCAAACTGACCAGTACCGGCCTCGTTGATACGGAAGTATGTGGAAAGCTCCATCGGGCAACGAACGCCTTTTGGAATGTAGCAGAATGAGCCATCCGTGAATACCGCTGAATTCAATGCGGCATAGAAGTTATCCGTTTTTGGAACTACGGTTCCGAGATACTTCTTCACCAATTCAGGGTGCTCTTGGATCGCCTCACTCATTGAGCAAAAGATGATGCCCAATTCTGAGAGTGTTTTTTTGAAGGTGGTCGCGACAGAAACGGAATCTACTACTACGTCCATTGCCACGCCAGTAAGTCGCTTTTGCTCGTCAAGTGAAATACCCAATTTCTCAAAGGTCTTGAGAAGTTCAGGATCCACTTCGTCGAGGTTATCCGGACCTTTCTTTTTCTTTGGAGCGGCAAAATAGGTGATCTCCTGAAAGTTTGGTTTTTCGTAGTGTGGTTTCAACCACTCCGGTTCTTTCATGTCAAGCCATTTGCGGTAGGCATCTAGACGCCATTCCGTCATCCATTCTGGCTCGTTTTTCTTTGCCGAGATGAAACGAATGATGTCTTCATTCAAACCCTTGGGCGCGCGATCCGACTCTACTTGCGTGTAGAAGCCGTATTCGTACTCCTTCTTGGTTACATCATCTAATATTTGGTCACTATTGCTCATAGGGAATATTCAGTTCAAGAGTTCGGGATCAAACGGCGAAACTCTCGCCGCATCCGCAGGTTCTCGATGCATTGGGATTGTTGAAAGCGAATCCCTTTCCGTTCAAACCACCACTGTATTCAAGTGTGGTTCCAAGTAAGTATAGCAAACTCTTTTTGTCTACTAGGATCTTAACACCTTTATCTTCAAAGAGTTTATCTCCTTCTTGCTCGCTATCAACAATTTCCATCTTGTATGATAATCCAGAGCAACCTCCGCTGGCAACGCCAACACGGATGTAGGCAGACTCGAGGTTCTTGCCCTCTTCCGCCATCAAGCTTTGAAGCTTGTTCAATGCTGTATCAGAAACGTTGATCATACCTTGTTTGGAATCAGTCTAATTCTTTGCAAAGGTACGATAACATCAGAACGTAAGAAAGTGTAAGTGTATGAACCTTGCTCTGATGAAATAGAGATACAGAGTCGGTCTATCAAAGACTGAGTCGGTTATTTTCCGTCAATGGAGTACTTGCCTGGTCCAGTTAGCCAAATGACCACATAAGCGATGCCATAGAGCATTGATTTTTCCATGCGTCCAAACTCGTCATTCCAATGAATATCAAAGAATGCGATAGCCATGGTAATAATGAGGGGAATCAATACCCATCGTGTTTTCCAACCGAGTACCAATAATGCTGAGCAGATCACTTCTGCGAAGACGGCAAGTGCGAGAGAGGCGGTGTCTCCTATCCCAAATGGATCCGGAAATGTGATCTCCTCGCCAGAAAAGAGGTTTAGCGTCTTTCCCCAGCCATGAGCAATCAGCATGGTTAGACCTACAGTAACTCGGAGGATCAGGATGCCAATTTCGGTGAAACTACGCTTTGTCATGCTTGGTGTCACTTTCAATCATTCCATCTCGCAAACGAATTATGCGCTCCGCATGCTGGGCAATGTCTTCTTCGTGCGTCACCAGAACGATCGTATTTCCGCGAGCATGGATCTCATTGAAAAGATTCATGATCTCCACAGATGTTTTGGAATCGAGGTTACCCGTAGGCTCATCCGCCAATATCAAGGCCGGATCGTTCACCAAGGCACGAGCTACCGCAACCCTTTGTCTCTGGCCACCTGAAAGCTGATTTGGGCGGTGATCCATTCTATCTCCTAAACCTACTTGATCGAGGACAACGGCGGCCTTTTCATGCCGGCTCGGTTTGTTCAATCCGGCGTAAACGAGTGGTAACGCAGTATTGTCGAGTGCAGTTTGTCGTGGAAGTAAGTTGAACGTTTGAAAGACGAAACCGATCTCCTTGTTCCTGATATCTGCCAATTCGTTGTCGCTGAGTGTACTTACATTTTGGTCGTTCAAGATGTAAGTGCCGGCAGTAGGCGTGTCTAAGCAACCCAATAGGTTCATCAAGGTTGATTTCCCTGAGCCTGACGGTCCCATTAAGGCAACGTATTCGTTCTTTTCAATGGTGAGATCAATGCCTTTGAGGACTTTCACTACGTGCGAACCCATCGCAAAATCTCGACGAATGCCTTTGAGTTCAATGATAGGCTTGGCCATGTTCTAGTTGTCGTTTGAAGGATTGGGAAGGTACAAATTATCTCTATTGAGCCCAGATCCCTTCACCATCCCATTCAGTTCCAGCTACGCGCTTTACGATGACCAATTTGTTCTGAAAGGTCCAAGCCGCAAATTCATCTCCGCCCTCAGTCCATCTCCATTCATTCCTGCCCTCATCCACGAAATCAACTTCACCTAACTGCTTGGCAGCAAAGTTGTCGCGGGCCTCGGCCGACTTAAAGTTTAGGATGACCTCATAAAGCGGATTGGTCTCCATTCCGTCGATCACTCCAAAGTAATAAATGACATTCTCGAGGTTGTCATTCTGTGCATACTGCTCGATGTACACTTTTCTGAACTCTCGGTCGTGGGCCAACTCGATGGTATGATGCTCCGCCAATTCTTCTGGAGTCATTCCCCACTCAACTTCCGAGTATTCCTTTGGAAGGGAGTTGGACGTGGTAGATTGAAATATGCCGCAACTGGTCAGAAGAATACCGGTCAGCAAAAGGGGGATAAAACTTCGTAGATGCATGGTAACGTTGTTGAGGTAAATTGTCCTAAAGCAAGTTCGCCTAATCAAGTGTAAAAGGCAAGAGGTTAGTTGGATTCGAGCTCACTGAGTTCTAGCCATCTCATTTCAGCTTCTTCCAAGCGCTCACTGATCGAGTTCATTTCTGTACTCAACTTGGCGATCTCATCAGGCGAAACGGAAGGCGACTCAAATTCAGAAGCGATCTTAGCCTTTCGCGCTTCCAATCTGTCGATCTCATCCGTAAGGGCTTCAAATTCTCTTTCTTCGTTGAAGTTGCGCTTGGTCTTTTCCTTCTTAGGTTTTTCAACCGCCTTCTTTGGCTCAGCATACATCTTCCTGGCCGCCTTTTTCTGAGCTTCCTCAACCTTCAGCTCTTCTCTGTATTCGATGTAATTACCGTTGAAGTCCTTCACCTCACCCTGCCCCTTGAAGATGAAGAGGTGATTGGTCAGTTTGTCCAAGAAATATCTATCGTGACTAACGATCACCAAGCATCCCTGAAAATCGAGAAGGAAGTCTTCCAATACGTTCAAGGTGAGGATGTCTAGGTCGTTCGTGGGCTCATCCAAGATCAAGAAGTTCGGATTACCCATCAGTATGGTCAGTAGGTACAAGCGGCGTTTTTCTCCTCCACTCAACTTGCTTACATAGGTGTATTGTTGATCGCCTTCAAAGAGGAATCGCTCCAAAAGCTGACTTGCCGTCATGCTCTTACCCTTGGCCAGAGGGATCACTTCAGCGATTTCCTTGATCACCTCAATCACACGTTTATCCTCGTTCAATTGCATTCCATCCTGGCGGTAGAAGCCAAAGCGAACGGTTTCCCCCGTGATGATCTTGCCTCCGTCTGTTTCTTCGGCACCGGAGATCATCCGAAGGAAGGTGGATTTGCCTACTCCGTTCTTTCCTACCATCCCAATGCGGTCGCCCCGCTTGAAAACATAGGAGAAGTTATTTAGGATAGGCAGGTTGCCATATGCTTTCTTCACCTTGTGGAGCTCTAGGATCTTGCTTCCCAAACGTTCCATCTTCACATCGATCTCCACCTGCTTGGAGTCGACGTTCTTGTGGGCATCCGACTTTATCTTCTTGAACGCATCGATCCGCGATTTACTCTTGGTGGTCCTTGCCTGTGGAGTAGATCGGATCCAATCGAGTTCGCGTCGGTAGATGTTCTTTGCCTTTTCAATATTGGCTCGCTGTGATTGGATGCGTTCTTCCTTCTTTTCCAGATAGTAGGAGTAGTTTCCTTCGTATTTGTACAGTTCACCTGCATCCAATTCGTAGATGGTATCGCAAATGGCTTCGAGGAAGTATCTGTCGTGTGTCACCATCAGCAACGCAAACGGAGCTTCTTTCAGCCACTCTTCCAGCCATTCGATCATGTCGAGGTCGAGGTGGTTGGTCGGCTCATCCATAATGAGAAAATCAGGCTCAGCGATGAGTAGACCGGCTAGAGCCAGACGCTTCTTCTGTCCGCCACTTAACGTGGAAACCTCGGCATGGATCTCTTTTAGTTCCAGCTTGTCGAGAATGCCCGTCAATTTCGCTTCCGTATCCCAAGCGTTAAGCCGATCCATTTCAGCCAAACTGGCCGTCATATCATCCGCATGTTCGGGGTTGGAAAGCGAATCTTTGTATCGAATGACCGCCTTCAGCAATGGGTGGTCCAACGAAAGGAGCCATTCCATTACTTCTATGCCGTCTGGGAAATGTGGTTCTTGTTTGAGATATCCGATCCGGAGGCCTTTGCGCGTAACCACTCGACCTGTGTCAGGTTCTTCTTCTCCTGAAAGGATGCGCAGCAGGGAGGTCTTGCCCGTTCCGTTTCGAGCCACCAAGGCCACTTTTTCACGTTCGGCTAAACCGAAGGTGAGACCTTCAAAAAGGATGCGTTCACCGAAGCTTTTCTTCAGCTGTTCAACGGAAAGGATATTCATGCCGCGAAGATAGCGGATGAATGTGATGTATCCTCCTTAAAATGGGCTCGCGAAATCAGGGTTGTTAACGAATGCGGTGTCTGTCAACGTGCGCAAGAAGGCCACGAGATCCGACTTCTGTGCTGGCGTTAGGTTTAAACCGCCTTCAATGCCGTGCATCTGTGGATCGAGATTCGGACTTTCCGATTTAACTCCACTGTTGTAGAAGTCGATCACCTCAAAGAGCGATGCAAACCTTCCATCATGCATGAAGGGACCAGATAGTTCGATGTTCCTCAAACTTGGGGTCTTGAACTTTCCTTTATCTGATTCTTGACCCGTCACTGCGTACAGACCAAGGTCGGTAAGGGTGGAATCCAGACCATTGTTCATGAACTGATTGTTGGAAAAGACGCTTTGACCATGGCAATGGAAACAATCACCCGCCGGGCCGTTTTGGTTAGCTTCGATATCACCATTGAAAATGGCCATGCCGCGCATTTCAGCGTCTGTTAGGGAGAGTTCTCCCAGCATGAATTTATCAAACTTGCTATCGCCAGAAATGAAGGTGAGCATAAATTGTTCAAGCGCAAGGCCGATGCGATCTTCATCGATGCCTTCCGTTCCAAAGGCCTTTCTGAACTCCTCTGGATAGAAGGAGCTCCTTTCCAATTTGGCAATCACATTTGGCAAGTGATCATCCATTTCAAGAGGATCCTCGATAGGCATCAAGGCTTGATGGTGTAAGGTGGCAGCGCGTCCATCCCAGAAAAAAGAAGGACTGTAGATCAAGTTCATGATCGGCATGCTGTTCCTTGTTCCGTTCTGACCTCTAATGCCTACACTCGTTGCAAGTCCGTGGTCGGTAAAGGCAAATTCCGGAGCGTGACAGCTACCGCAACTCTGAGTTGAATCGGCCGAAAGGATAGGATCCCAAAACAATTTTCTTCCTAATGCAACTCCTTCCACCGTTAGAGGATTGTCAGGCGGAAATTGAGCCTGAGGCAACGAAGGTGGAATATTGATAGAAAGTGGTGTTGGTGCGTAAGGGGTTGGCTCATCGGGCTCGTCAGGTGTACATGCCCAGATTGCCAAGAACGTAACTGCGATCAACGTAACCTTCTTCATCATTTTCTTATGCCTTTGTATTCGATAGCATTCGGAATATTTGCAGATACAAGAACGGAAAGGCCATTGTCTGTGCTAGAGCTATGCGTAAAGTTTCCATCGCGATCCGGACGGTATTCATTTGGATCCATGAATAACATGTCCGCTTCATATTCCAATTCGATCGTCGCATTACCATCGATAGTGAAGTCTTGATTGATCAAGATCTCTTTTCTGTTCTTTTGAAATGCAATATGAAGGAGAAGTAACTCTTCAGATCCCGAAGAGTTGATGTAGCGCCCTTCCAGTGCAGTAAAAACGTAGCCATCAGCCCAGCCCCAGTGCATATTGTTCACAATGGGATTCAATGGGTGATTAGCTGGCCAAAGGTTTGGATTGCTCGTATTCACTCTGTCATCAAGTCCAACAGTGAATCCTATCGCGGCGTATTCACCTCCAGGCAACTCGCCCAAGTTCCAAGTTCCATTGCCATCTGCGCCTCTCACGAATGCATATTCATAGTCCTCCGCCGGCGAGATGGTATCGCCATCTGCAGTCACTAAGAACACATCGGACATGATGTAATCCAAACGGGTAAACTGTATGGAATCTCCTGGAGGAGTTACGTGCCACTGATTGAACGTCAGCGGATTACCTCCAAAGGTGTGCTGGAACTCCAAGGCCACTGAACCCGACTCCAATGGGTCCGGAGTAGGGTCTGATGGGTCATTCGGTTTACAGCCGATCATCACGGCCAATAGGGCAAAAGCGAGTGTGTAATTCTTCATACCAGACTGTTTGTCAGAGTTTAAATATACATATTCAGACGTTCGCCAACATTAGAATAAACTCCAGAAAGACTGAATTGTTAACTCGATAATTTCAGATTTTTGCAGAATGTTAAAGAAGTTCAGAAAAACAGAGGTCATCATAGTCGTATCTCTCGCCGTCATTTTCTTTGTTGGTGTTGCCATTGCTTATCAGATCCAAAAGCCAGAGAATAGACTTCCGATCATTAATCCTTCCATGCTCAATGAGGCCGTGGTAGCCGATAGCTTAGAGCATGTGGGCAGGAATCATCGCATTTCGGATTTTGAGTTGATCGATCACAAAGGAGTGGAGCGGACGCTTGCCGATATGAAAGGGCAGATCATTATTGCCGATTTCTTTTTCACCACGTGTCCGAGTATCTGCATCGACATGACCAAGAATCTTCGAAAGGTCCAGGAGGCATACAAAGATGAACCGCGAATTAGGATCCTTTCGCACTCCGTTCAGCCGGAATATGATTCTGTACCCGTCTTGAACGAATATGCCCTGGCCAATGGTGTTGATTATGACAAGTGGTGGCTACTAACAGGGGAACGCGCCGAGATCAATCGCTTGGCTCGCGCATCCTATTTTGCTGTGATGGAACAAGGAGAAAGCTGGGATGAACATAGCTTTATTCACACAGAGAATATCATTTTAGTTGATCCTAAAGGCCGATTGAGGGGCTTCTACGACGGAACCAGTGATGTGGATACCGATCTTTTGATCGAGCAACTAGGCTGGCTGTTGGAGGAGATAGAGGAGGGTGAGTAGTTGATAAAAAGAAAGCCGCGCAAACGAATCGCGCGGCCACCTTCAAAATAATCAACAAAAACTAAAACACAAAAATGAAAAAACTACAAAAGCTCTTCCAGAACGAATATAAACGCTTCTGTTGAATATTGCAAGGCAGCGTTATAAATTCGATTCTATACTCTTCATATAGATGTAGAATTCCTGCAAGCTCAAGGGCTCTTCGAAGGTCATGGTAACAAAGCCTTCTTCCTCACTTTCTATGCGGATTCCAGCATCATCTTCAATGTAATCATACCTACCTGCAACCACCCCTTGTTGAGGTGTGGCCAAAAAGCAGGTCCACTTTGCTTTGAAAACAGTACTCGACTCTCTGATCTGCAGTGTTTCAAAGAATTGTAGTCGGTAGTTCCTAGCCAGCAGGTCCATCAATGGATACGCGTTCTTATCTGCGTAAAAAGCGGGTAAAGTGCCGTTGTCGAATCGTTCTCGGATGTAGGCCTTTTGCTCATCTACGATATCCCAATTGCCTTGTTCGGCATTGATCTGGATCTCCGCCAGGCGGTGTTTGATCACGGTAGGTTGAATGCGTTTCAGGACCTCGATCTGGTGGATCGCCTCGGCTGTATCTCCCAGTCCGTGCCAAGCTAAGGTCATCAGTTGCTCCCTACCCCTCACCTTGTATTCTTCCGCCACCATCTCTGTTACAGCTACCTTCCAGCATTCGAAGGCCTTTCTGAGATATCCTTGTTCAGCGGGGATCTGACATTCCATATAGGTGGCTACGTCCCTTTCTGGGAACAGGTCGTGAACGCGGGTGAAAACCGCCAGCGCTGAGTCGGAGTTATTGCCCCTATAGTAAGCGTCGGCCTTGGCCATCATATAGGTGAGCCTTCTGGGGCGAATGGCCAAGGCTTGATGAAACGCTTCCGCTGCGGGAATGAAGAGTCGTTGTGACCTCAATACTTCTCCTTTAACAAAATAATGTCGATCATCTGCATAGTTCTTCTTGATGGCCAACTCGACGATGCTCAGTGCAACAGAGTCGTGTTCCAAAATGAATGACGCCTGAGCGACGCGTAGCATATCGCCTCCAGACATGCGATCTACGCGATCCCTCTCGGCATACAGACCCTCGTAGTCTTTGCTGGTCCACATGCGGTTGATGCGTTGAGCCGACATCGAGATCGATGCGAGACTGAACAAAATGACGATCCAAGATTTCATAAGCACAAATATAGCTTCTCGATTTACGCTTGAGGGTCCTTACCTTCGTAATATGAACACCCTCAAGCTTGCCTTAGTACAAACGCGATTGGAATGGGAGAATTCCGAAGCCAACCATACACAACTCGGCAAAAAGCTCTCCACAATTCCGAATGTAGACATCATTTTCCTGCCCGAAATGTGGCCAACGGGCTTTTCCATGAAGCCCGAGGAATTCGCAGAAACCATGGATGGTCCATCCGTGGAGTTCATGAAAAGCCAGGCTCAACGCCTGAATGCGGTGGTTACCGGTAGCGTGATCATCAAAGAAAATGGGCAGTATTTCAATCGCCTGATCTGGGCACAACCCGAAGGAGATATCAAACATTATGATAAGCGCCATCGGTTTACATACGCTGGCGAGCACAAGTCGTATACGGCCGGTAATGCTCGCCCTACTTGGGAATATAAGGGATGGAAGATACGCCCTCAAGTTTGCTACGATCTCCGTTTTCCTGTGTGGAGTAGAAATGACGACAACTACGACCTTCTTTTCTATGTGGCCAATTGGCCAGAGCGAAGAAGCTATCCTTGGAAGTCACTGCTCATCGCTAGGGCTATTGAGAATATGTCCTTCGTCGTTGGCCTGAACAGGGTAGGAGAGGATGGTAACGGCATAGCTCATTCGGGAGACAGCATGGTGCTCGATCCGCTAGGCGAACTGATCGTAAGTGCAAAACCTCACGATGAGGAAATCGTTCTTGCGGAGGTGAGTAAAAACGACCTGCACACGGCGAGAGATCGCTTTCATTTCTTGGATGATCGAGATTCCTTTGAGGTTAAGGAATGATCCACGTTTCGTCGATCTCCCAATTGGCTCTTAGTTCGATCTGCTTTTCGAGGTAAATGACCTTTTCGGGTTGGCGACGTGCAAAGAAATCTCCTGAGTCCCACTTCTTATTTCCATTGCGATCGTAGATCACGCGCGCATTGTATTTCTGCGGATGGATATCGAAGAGGTCTACATTGACCTGACTTGTAAAGGAAACTTCATACACTACTTTCCCATCTTCGTCGTACAGCTGAAGCAATTTCGAGGTAGCTGAATCTGAACTTACCTTGAAGTGCAATACGCTTAACTCATTATCCTGTTTAATCTTGAAATTCTGAGCACTGCTGTCGTTGTGTCGTCTAAATAGATCTTCCACTGCACCAGAGTCTATCACCCAAGTGACTTTATCGTTGTACTCTAGGTCCACATAGAGACGAATATGTCGTGGAGAGGTAAGCTCGGTAGCGAAATCCACAGGGATCGAATCGTTCTTGAAAACGGAGAACCGAGCAGTGTCAATGGACCTTATGGGTGTGCTGGACTCTAGTACGATCGAGTCGGCGGGAGAATACGGAGGGTTGTTGAACATCTTCATCCTAAAACGAGCCGTATCCTTCTCATAGAACTTTACCTCCATGGTATCAATGGAGGCAGTTGGATCGTGGTGTACCCTCCAAATTCCGTTCTCTCCATTTCTCCAGGTATCTGTCCACATCACGATCGTATCACCGTTTTCGGGATATTCAAATAGCTCTGTACTTCCAATGGTATCTAGTCTTTCAAAATGCACCTCCGTAGCAGGAATGGAAAAATAGGCTTCTATCTTTCCGAAGCTTGAGAACTTGCCTCGATAGAACTTGTACGCTGTAGGTGACCTGAAAAGGGCAAAGTCCACTACCGGGTTCACTTCGGAGTGTATGTGCCCTTCTACGAATCCTATCATTTCTGAATTACCCGACCATAAATAGTTGAAGTCGGCATCCTTGATCGCAAAGATCTTGTACGGACCCGGAGCAATGTTCTCGATGAGGTAATTGCCGTTTTCATCGGATAGGCCGTAGTATAGCGGCACCTCCTTCATGAATACAGAATCTTCACTTTCGGCATCGTACATGGCGATCATCACATCCTTAAGTGGGAGGGTGGTGAACGCATCACGCACTACGCCGCTGACTTGTTGCGAGTCGAGCACTGCTCCTGTGGAGAAAACGTACTTGAAGTCGGTTTGTGGATTGTTCTCGGTAATATCCTTGATCGCATTGCCGAACGAGAAGGTGTAGGTGGTGTTGGGACGTAGGGTATCATCCAGCTCTAGGGTGAGCGTCTTTCCCCGCAGGCTGTATTCTACCTTATTCTTGAGTGGAGGAGAGGAGATGAATTGTGTAGTAAATCCTTCGATCTTCACGTATTCATCGAATTCGATCTCGATCTCTGTGCTTTTGAAATGCAACGATTGATTGGGTGGATCTACCTCCACGATCGCTGGTGGCGTTTCATCTTTGGTGCCGCCGTCGGGAGAGCTCTGCACCGCGCAGGCTTGAATCAAGATGAGAAGTCCGAATAAAAGGAGTTTACGCATTGCGAATTTCTATAAGGGGGCAAAGTACGTGATTTGAACGCTAAGGGCGACCATCTCCGAACACCTACTTGTGACGAAGAGGTATTGTCAGTTCTGTGCATAACCGATCGAGAAGATGGAGATCTTAGTGTATCCGACGTCGAGTAAGGTTTGAGCACATGCTTCCAGGGTGGCGCCCGTCGTAAGTGTGTCGTCTACCAACCCAAGATGAGCTTCTTTCGAATGATGAAGAAGTTGATCCGAGCATTTGAAGGCCTCACTCACGTTATTCCACCTCTCTTCTCGTGTTAGTGTAGTTTGAGAGGGTGTTTCTTGAATCCGCTTCAATCCATGGACAACCGTTATCTGTAGGGCTTCAGCTAGGCCTTGGGCGATATATTCACTTTGATTGTAACCTCTTTTCTTGAGTTTTTTAGGGTGGATGGGAACGGGAATGAGAAGATCAACATTGGTATGCACACCTGATAAAACCTGGCCTAGCTTGGTGCCCATCTGTTTTCCGATCGTTGTATTCCCCTCGTACTTAAGTTGATGAAGTGCCTTCTGAAGCGGGCTTTTAGGGTGAAATGTCGCTAATACATGGACAGCTTGTATGGGTACCCTGCCTCCAAAGATGTGATGTGCTAGATGTTCATGCTGGATTCGGTAAACGGATTCGGGCAGATCATCAAGGCATATATCACAAAATTGGCCTTTCGATCGTTGAATGGCTTGATGGCAGTTGATGCATCGCACTGGGAAAAGAGCGTCCATCCATTTTGTCAGCGGATTCTGATACACAATCATATACGGATTATGCTAAAAAGCAGTTACTTTGTTCAGACTCAATTAAACAGTTCATTATGAGCGACACATCTTCAGAAAAGAAAAAAGGTAATAAAGGCTTAGTAGCCATTATCATCATCCTTCTACTGGTAATTGCCGGAATGGGATGGATGTTATTCCAGAACAACGAGACCATCGACAATAAAGATAGCGAGCTAGCAGAGATCTCTGCCGATCTTCAAGCATCTTTAGACAATCTAGCAACCATGGAGTCAGATAATGATTCAATGGACGCGTACATCGTAAACAAGGAAGCACAACTAACAGCATTGTTGGATAGTGTTCAGAATGCCAAGGATGCATCTGATCGTAGCCTGGCACGCTGGAAGAATGCAGCCTATGAGTACAAGGCTCAGATCACAGAATTGCAAGCTGATGTTGATTCTATCAAGGCTGCATACCAGGAGCTTTCTATCCAAAATGAACAGACCAAGGTGAACTTGGCTCAGGAGATTCAAAACAACGAGGAGCTCAAAGGCACGGTTGATGATCTCAACAACACGGTTGCTGAGGGCGCACAGCTTCAACTTACCTCCATTTACGCAGGGGCCTATAAGGTTTACAGCAGTGGAGAAGAGGATGAAACCTCACGTGCACGTAGAGCAGAGCGTATCAAGACCTGTATCACGATTGGAGCTAATCCGATTGCTGAAAAAGGCGAGCGCGAAGTAGTGATGCGCGTAGTGAGCCCTAACCAAAAGGTTATTGCTGCTCCACAGGATAGCACGGGTACGAACCAGTTCAACGTGAACGGAAACAACTTGCTTTTCTCAGCTCGTCAGAACGTTTGGTTTGAGAATGAAGCTAAGAATGTTTGCTTGTCCATGGATTACGAAGATTTCGATGAGGGTACATACCAAGTGGAGATCTACATCGACGGACAAATGGTGCAGGAAGCACGTTTCGTACTTGATTGATCTTGAGAAATAAAGTATGGATAAGCCCCGCTGATCGCGGGGCTTTTTATTTTTTTTGGGTCATGAGGAGAGTATACGTATTAGCTGTTTCTTTCGCGGTAGTGGGCTGTGTAGGCCCCGAAGACAGCAAGCCCCATCCATCGTCGGATATCGTAACGCCTGAGGTGATTGATACCGCCACGGTAGGTGATTCACCCCGGGCCATTCGTTCGGAAGCCATTCAACTAGGTGAACTAAAGGATAGCATTCGATCCCTATCCAAAGAACTCGAACAGGTGCGTGAGGAGTCGAGCCGATGGGAACAATCATATAGGGATTCAAGATCTAGATCGAACTCTGCTACCTGCTGTGATAGTATTGCCATGACGCTGGAGGCCACAGACCGTTCATTGAGGAGATGGAAGGATGCAGCGTATCAGTACCGAAAGGAGATCGTGGAGCTGCAGCGCACGGTGGACTCCTTGAATCGGGTGATATCTCGCTATTAACAATCCAACGTTAAGTACTTCTAGAGAGATCGATAAAAATCCAATAGTCATTCTTCTACTTTCGTTATTGGGTAAATAATGCCAATACGAACATGAAAGCACAGATCTTAATTGCAGCCGCGGCATTAACGCTTACAGGCTGTGTCAGCTCAAAAGTTCATCAAGAACTTCAGGATAAGTACGACACGCTTTCTTCTGATTACGATCAGTTGAAGCAAGAGAACGAGGAGTGTGATGCAAGCCTTACTGAGGCACAGGCATTACTCGACCGTTGTGTTGAAGCGAGAAATCAACTTATTCAAGATACCGTTGATCAAAATGTGGTAGTACGCCGACTCAGAAGAAATTATGCCGATCTGAACAAGAACTACGAATTCTTGCTCGAGAACAACAACACCATGCTGGCCAACAATGCACGTGAGAACCGCGAGTTGTTGGATCGTTTGGAGGATCTTCAAGATCGATTGGAAGACAAGGAAGATAGCTTGCGCATCGAGAAAGATCGTCTCGCAAGTATAAGCATGATGCTCGAATCTCGTGAACAACGAGTGAATGAGCTTGAAGGCATCATCGCACGCCAGGATAGCATCGTAAACTATGTACAAGAGCGTGTTTCTGCTGCCTTGTTAGGTTTTGAAGGCAAAGGGTTGACCGTTGAAATGAAGAATGGTCAGGTTTACGTTTCCCTCGAGAACCGCCTGTTGTTTGCTTCCGGAAGTTGGACCGTAGAACAGCAGGGTAAGAATGCCCTGAACCAATTGTCGAATGTACTGGCTGAGAATCCGGACATCAAGATCATGGTGGAAGGGCACACCGACGATGATGCATACCGGGGTAGTGGACAGGTTAGCGATAACTGGGATCTATCCGTTATGCGTGCGACCAGCGTTGTGAAAATCTTGCAAGCCAATACAGGCATCGACCCTCAGCGCATTACGGCTGCGGGTAGAGGAGAGCACATGCCGATTGCCACGAATGAAACCTCAGAAGGCAAGGCGAAGAATAGAAGGATAGAGATCATTCTAACTCCTGACCTTGGCGAGTTGGTGGACCTCATTGGGTCTATGCGCTAGTATATGTTTTGAACAATTTGAGTCCCGGATGAGTAAGTCGTTCGGGACTTTTATTTTTGTGATATGATGAAGAGAATACTACTTACAGGATGGGTGATGCTTTCGGCATCTATTGCATGGGCCCAAGATTTTCCATTGGGTGAATTCGATGCGGCTTGGTTCGATGAACCGAATGAAAATGGGCATGACCTGCACAGTTACTTGATGGATCATTTTGATGGAATTACGCAAAAGATCCAGAACTATCATCCTTACCCGAATGATTCGAAGCCCTGCAAATATGGCTTGTCTGTTCCCGGTGGTATGTACTTGGATGTCAATAATTGTGAAGAAGAGGGAGGAGGACAGTCGACTTTGTTTCTGCCTGGAACCACCTCTGAGGAAGAGCTGAAAGCGTGGATTGAGGCTTGGCACGAAAAGGAAGATTCAGGAGAGAATAGATGGGATGGCAATAATTACGAGCCTATTGAAGGTGGAGCCGGCTGTTATTACTCTCTAGAAAAGGACCAATACGGTCGCTATAAGGTAGAGATCTACTGTGGTTGCTGAGTAGGTTATCTAAAAAGAGAGGCCAACTTTCGGGATGAAAGTGACCTCTCTGAGACCTATTCTGAATGAAATACTACTCTTAATTATATCGCGTCACGATGTAGTGAAGCCTTCATCCCCTCCACCGGGTATCACTCCGAGTATATTACAATACTGTCGGTTGTTGACTATAACACCTTTCTGAAGGGTGTTAACTATCAATAAGTATGAGAGTAAATCTTTCAACGATAGAAAATCACAGAATTTCTCAAATTATTTTCTGAGAGATATTCAAACAGTAAGTGAGAGATTGAAGGTGTTTAGAGTTTTTTGGTAAATTTCTTCTCATAGGAACTACGACGTATCCTACCTAAAATTGGGTGAATTATCAATTCGATAGTTACGGGAGATACATCAACGACATCTTCCCGATTCATTCTTTCCTCTCGAATCAAACCCTTTTTGTACATAGAGTGAAC
>CBFHXG010000038.1:0-21980 GCA_965659725.1 Phaeocystidibacter sp.
GAATGAGCACCTAAAATCTCTCCAAGGTTTCAAGATTTCTTAACGGCGCCCATCGCTAGGCTTACTTTTGTGTCCGTCTAAAACCCGAGAACTCGAAGATCACCCCTAACGTGGGGGCAGTGACTTTGGTCATGGGAAAAGGTATTCAACCCTAGGGGTTAGAGTTGATATGTTTATATGTTTCTGTGGTTATCCGTTCTCTTGAACGCACAACGAAAAATCTAATAAGCCCTAACTCGTGTTTCGGACTGCGAGCGGGCCTTGGAGCCTCGAAGCCATGGCGCCTTGCCCTTTGGCCCTCTTGCCTCCTCGCCTTTCCGTGAGGCCCCTTAACATTCATCTAACCTCCCATCACATCTCGATACATCCTTAGCCCCACACTTCATCATCTCTTTACCGAAGGTAAATACAGCTATAACCCAAATGCTCGATTTCTTCAGTCTCTTTGTGCCGTCAACAACAACACAAAACACCAAAATCACGGAATGATGACAAAGCACTTTCTCACTGCTCTCTTTACAGTTGTGTTCATGACTGCTCAAGGATTCATGAACCCCGTTAATCCTACTCCTCTTGAAATGACTCCCTTCCCGGAGGAAGCTCAAGAAGCCATTCTTTCGAAGAGTGGTTCGAATGTTCAAGGCATGGCCAGTGTAACATTCCACATCGATGCAACAGGACATGTTGTTGTGGAAGGCGTCAATGCCTCAACCCTTGGATTGGAAAATCACATTTGGAAAACCGTACACGGCATGGAAACGCAAGACACTACGCTCGTTCAAGGTGAAACGTATTCAGTAAGTTTCGTCGTTAAGTAAATGAAAAATAGTGGGAGGGTTGCGACACTCGCACCTTTCCACTTTTTCACTTTCCTATGACTTTCTCTTCGCTGCTTCTAAGGTATTCTGCAGCAACGCAATGCGAGTCATTAGGCCTACTCCACCCGGAACAGGCGTGATGTAACTCGCTTTTTCACTTACCGCATCAAAGTCAACGTCGCCCGTCAAGCGATATCCACGTTTGCGAGAAGCATCCTCCACTCGATTGATCCCCACATCGATCACGATCGCCCCTGGCTTGACCATATCCGCAGTAAGGAAATTGGCCTTACCAATGGCTGCAATAATGATATCAGCTCTCAAGCACTCAGCCTTAAGGTCCTTCGTTCTACTATGTGTCAGCGTTACCGTTGCATTTCCCGGATTCGAATTACGCGCCATCAAGATGCTCATAGGGGAACCAACGATATTCGAACGACCGATCACCACGCAGTGCATACCAGTGGTATCGATCTCGTAATGCTTCAACATCATCAAGATACCATGCGGAGTAGCAGGTAGATACGTAGGCAGGTTCAATGCCATCCTCCCCACATTCTCTGGGTGGAAACCATCCACGTCCTTCTCAGGATCGATGGCCAAGGTTACCGTCTTCTCATCGATATGTGAAGGCAACGGAAGCTGTACGATGAATCCATCAAGCGAATCATCCGCATTGAGTTCGGCCACTTTGGCAAGTAGGTCATCTTGGGAAATATCTTCTGGAAGTTGGATCAAAGAAGAGCGCATTCCAACTTCATTACAATCCTTGACCTTGCCATTCACGTAAGCAACACTTGCTGGGTTCTCTCCCACCAATACTGCAGCCAAATGAGGTGCACGTTTACCGCTATCAGTCAACTCTTTCACCGATTCAGCAATCTTCTCTTTGTAAGCTGCAGCCGTTGCTTTTCCGTCTAGTATAGTCATAGTTCGATTGGTTTGATAGATAGGATCTAGCGCATTCCACGCATCATGTTCATCATATTGCGCTTTCCACCCTTGCTTTGCATCATTTTCATCATCTTACTCATGTCGGCAAACTGCTTGAGGAGCTTGTTGACGTCGGTGATATCCCGACCACTACCACGAGCGATTCGCTTGCGACGTGAGCCGTTGATGATCTTTGGATCGTTGCGTTCTTCTGGCGTCATAGAATGGATCATGGCCTCGATGTGCTTGAAGGCATCATCGTCAATGTCGATGTCTTTCATCACCTTACCCATTCCTGGGATCATACCCATTAGATCCTTCATATTACCCATCTTCTTGATCTGCTGGATCTGATCAAGGAAGTCGTCGAAGCCAAACTGGTTCTTCGCGATCTTCTTCTGCATGTCGCGCGCCTTCTTCTCATCGAACTGCTCTTGTGCGCGTTCTACGAGGGAAACCACGTCGCCCATGCCGAGAATACGATCGGCCATACGATCTGGGTGGAAGACATCCAACGCCTCCATCTTCTCTCCTGTACCGATGAATTTGATCGGCTTGTTTACAACCGCCTTGATGGTCAAAGCCGCACCACCACGTGTATCACCATCGAGCTTCGTCAGCACCACACCGTCGAAGTTCAATACATCATTGAACGCCTTGGCGGTATTAACGGCATCCTGACCAGTCATCGCGTCAACCACGAATAAGGTCTCGTTTGGTTCAATGGCTTGGTGAACCGAGCGGATCTCGGTCATCATCTGTTCATCAATGGCCAAACGACCCGCGGTATCGATAATAACCACATTGTGACCATTTTCCTTGGCGTACTTAATAGCCGCTTCAGAAATAGCAACTGGATCCTTATTGTCTTTATCCGAATACACATCCACACCGATCTGATCTCCCAAAACATGAAGCTGGTCGATCGCGGCAGGACGATAGATATCACACGCCACCAATAGTGGTTTACGTGTTTTCTTGTTCTTGAGGAAGTTGGCAAGCTTAGCTGAGAAGGTGGTTTTACCAGAACCCTGCAAGCCCGACATCAAGATCACGGCCGGTTTGCCTGCAATGGAGAAGTCTGCAGCAGTCCCACCCATGAGATCGGCCATTTCATCGCGCACGATCTTGGTCATGAGTTGACCAGGCTTAAGGCTGACCAATACGTCGGATCCCATAGCCTTTTCCTTGACAGTATCTGTAAACTGCTTGGCGATCTTATAACTAACGTCGGCGTCTACTAGCGCTCTACGGATCTCTTTTACAGATTCCGCTATGTTGATTTCGGTGATCTTATTTCTACCCTTCAGTACGTGAAAGGCTCCATCTAACCGATCGCTGAGATTCTCAAACATATATTTTGCTTTCCAAAATGAACGGCAAAGTTAAGGAATGACGAGCGTTTCCTGAAGTGGAACGATCTCGCATATCTCTTCGCCATTGCTCTATTCTACATTCTTTCAGGTACTTCGATTCCGAGCACTGCCAATCCTCGTTCGATGATACCACCAATTGCATCAGCCATTGTAAGTCGGTACGCCGCCTCCTCAGGAGTGTCGGCATTCAATATACTCGTGCTTTGGTAGTAGCCATTGAACTGCTTGGTGAGGTCATATACATAGCCTGCTACCAACGCCGGACTGAGGTCCCTCCCAGCTTGTTCGATCACATTTGGGAAATGACCCATGGTCTTAACCAATTCCGTTTCCCTTTCGTTCAACTCGTAATTTGCGAAACCCACTTTCGGAAGATCACCAGCCTTGCGCTTGAGGGATTGAATACGAGCATAGGTGTATTGAATGAAAGGTCCCGTGTTTCCGGTAAAGTCGATCGATTCTTCCGGATTGAACATCATGCGACGTTTAGGATCTACGCGCAGGATATAGTACTTAAGTGCGCCCATACCGATCTTGCGGTAAAGCTCCACTTTCTCGTCTTCCTCCATTCCATCAACTTTTCCAAGTTCATTGGCAATGTCGGCTGCCGTAGACTGCATTTCATCCATGAGATCATCAGCATCAACTACGGTTCCTTCACGCGACTTCATCTTACCGCTTGGAAGGTCTACCATACCATACGACAAATGGTAAAGGCGGTCGGCCCACTCATACCCTAACTTGGCGAGGATGAGGAACAACACCTTGAAGTGATAATCTTGTTCGTTACCCACCACATAGGTTAGGCTATCGATATTGAAATCCTTAAATCGCTGGATGGCAGTTCCAATATCTTGCGTGATATAAACGCTCGTTCCATCCTTGCGGAGAACCAGTTTTTCATCTAGACCATCATCCGTAAGGTCGATCCAAACCGAGCCATCTTCCTTCCTAAAGAAAACGCCTTTCTCCAAGCCTCGCTCTATATCTGCTTTTCCGAGGATATAGGTTTCAGACTCATAGTAGTTCTTATCGAATTCGGTTCCCAATCGCGCGTAGGTTTCATCGAACCCATCATACACCCACTGATTCATGGTCTTCCATAGCGATACTACCTCTTCATCACCCGCTTCCCATTTATTCAGCATTTCTTGGGCCTCGATCATCAAAGGGGCTTTAGCTTCTGCCTCCTTCTTGTCCATGCCCTGCTCAACTAGTTCGGCGATCTCTGCACGATAGTGCTTATCGAAGGCCACGTAGTATTTACCGACGAGTTTATCGCCTTTTAGTCCGCTTGACCAAGGCGTTTCTCCACCGCCAAACTTTTGCCACGCCAACATGCTTTTGCAAATGTGAATACCGCGGTCGTTCACGATCTGAACATTCACCACATTCTTACCACTCGCTTTGAGGATCTTGGAAACTGAAGCACCAAGGAGGTTATTACGGATGTGACCGAGGTGAAGTGGTTTATTGGTGTTCGGAGAAGAAAATTCCACCATCACTGCTGGTGCATTCTCTTCTGCCACTTTGAATCCCCAATTTGGGTCGGTGGCGATCTTTTCGAACAAGCTCGACCATTCATCGCCGCCAACAACAAGATTCAAGAAACCTTTGACAACGTTGAATTTGCTGACCTCCTCCATTCGTGCAACGAGCGCATTTCCGATCTCTTCCGCTGTATCCTCTGGCTTCTTCTTGCTGGCGCGCAGAAATGGGAACACAACTAACGTCACGTCTCCTTCAAAATCCTTACGGGTATCTTGAAGATCGATGCTATCAACCTCAATACCGTATAGGTCGTTCAATACAACTTTTACCTCTTCCGAGATCCGATCTCTGATATCGCTCATTGCTATCTTTCTTGGCCGCAGCCTTTCAATTATTTTCTTTTCTCGAGTGTGTCTACCGTCGCCTTCAAACAACGGAAAGCCGCTTCACCCATGGCATTGCCCATATCGTCGAGCAGCGGATTCACCTCCGTGAACTCCATGCACTTCACTTTAGCGTTGGCAGCGAATAATTTCAAAAAGCTCGTTGCCTCGTCTTCTGTCAAGCCTTCGGGAACGGGGGTACCTGTACCGACTGAAACAGAAGGGTCCATGCTATCCACATCAAAAGTAACATAGATGATATCACAGTCCTTCAAACGCTCTAGCGCTGCTTCATAGATGGCTTTCACTCCCTTTTCTCGGACTTCAGCGGTCCTGTGAACAGCCATGTCGTATTTTTCGATCAAGTGCACCTCAGGATCCTCGGAACTGCGGAGGGCAATGAACACGATATCTTCCGGCTTCACACGCTGACGCGCACCTTTCATTTGATCCCAGCTTGCGAGTGAGGTTCCACGGACCTCATTGATAGCGCACTCTTTATTATCTTCTGCAATGGCGGTAGCCAAAGGCATTCCGTGTACGTTACCGGATGGAGAGGTATATGGTGAATGGAGATCGCTGTGCGCATCTATCCAAACTACGCCAAGTCGCTTGTCGGGGTGAGCCTGACTAATTCCTGCAATGGTACCTCCTGCGTTACTGTGATCACCGGAGATGACCAACGGAAAATCGCGATCGTCCATAGCTTCTGCGACGGCAGCTGCCAATCGGCGATACATGCGCACCACACCTTTGATACGCTTGCCATATGGGTTATCTACATGTTCAAAAAGCAGCTCATTGGCTGTTTCAACCTCGATGGGCTTATATCTCTTAAAAAATGTAGGATCGGTATGAAGTGATGCCGTTTTGATCGCCTCGTAGCCCAAGCTCGCTCCTCTAGTTCCTGCTCCCAATTCTGATGGTGCGTTGATGATCTGGATCATTTCGTGCCTTTCGTTTTCTGTGTTGTTTCAATGGTTAGAGAATACTTCTCTTAATCGAATGCAAAAGTAGCAAGATGCGCGCACTTTTACATGGTATATTCCCACTTCGGTTGTCTACAGCGGATTGTGTAAAACCCGTTGAAGCACTACTCAGAACGCACGGCAATTATTTTACCTTTGGTGCGTTCCCTTGTAGCGTTCAAACTCAACGCACATCGGCATTTAACAAGGCCTATGGCAAAGACCAAGAAACAGACCAAGCAAAAGAAGTCACCTCGGAAACCCCTATTTGAGGGTTGGAAATTAGCCGCAAAGGACAGAAGTGTGCATGTTACCATTGGATTGGCGTTGATATTTATCGCCCTTTTCATGGCCATTGCCTTCATTTCCTTCCTCTTTTCGTGGGATGAAGATCAGAGTCAATTTCAGCAGCCTTTTGGTGAGTTGATCACGAATCCAGAGTTTAAGGTCAAGAATATCCTCGGTAAGCTCGGGGCTTCACTCGGGCAATTATTTGTCTTCAAGTGGTTCGGCATTGCAGCCTTGGCCATTCCCGTTTTCATTGGTGCGGTGGGCATCAATATCAGCTTCAAGAGTACACAACATTCATTGCTCCGCATTTTCCGGATTGCCGTATTCACTTCCATCTGGCTAGCAGCCTTCACAGGATTTGTAGCCGGTGTTGAGCATACCGTGTTGAGCGGTGGTGTTGGATATGCTGTAAGCCGACAAATGGACGCCCTGCTCGGAATGGTCGGAAGTGCATTGGTCTTTTTCTTCACCCTTGCCGGCTGGTTGATCCTTATCATGAAGGTCACTCCTGAAATGATGTCCAGAGGCTTCAAGCGATTCATATCCTTTGTGAAGCCAAAAGAAAAGGTAGCCAAGGAATCTGCATCAGTCGCTCCAACTGCAGAGCATCAGGATAACTCCGATGCCACACCACAGGAAGAGCCTACCGAAGAGTTAGAACAACAAGTGGAGGTGAACTTCGACGATGAAGAGGATGAAGTGGAAGAGCAAGAAGCAGATGACGAACCTACCGTTGAGTTGGAGACAGAGACCCCACCTCAAGAGGAAGTGAAGTCCAGTGAAGAGGGTCCTGCTTTGGATGTTGAAGAAGCAAAGAAAGAAGAATCACTTTCCGAGAAGGAAGTGAATAAGAAGTTGAAGGATTTTGGCGAATACGATCCAAAACTCGATCTATCCCGATTCAAGCTTCCTCCTCTCGATCTTCTCGAAGAGCATGGAGATGGCAATATTACCATTGATCAAGAGGAACTCGAGGCGAACAAGAACAATATTGTCAATACACTTCAGAACTATAAGATTGGCATTGCGAAGATCAAGGCAACGATCGGCCCGACAGTTACCTTGTACGAGATCATCCCAGAAGCGGGGGTGCGAATCTCCAAGATTAAAAACTTGGAAGACGATATCGCGCTTAGCCTCTCGGCTTTGGGTATCCGTATCATTGCGCCAATTCCTGGTAGGGGAACGATCGGTATTGAAGTGCCGAACAAGAATTCCAGCATCGTTTCGATGCGTGCCGTTCTAACTTCCGAGAAGTTTCAGAATGCGAAAGCCGAACTCCCTGTTGCGCTTGGAAAGACGATCAGTAACGAGACCTTCGTAACGGATCTAGCTAAGATGCCACACCTTCTCATGGCCGGTGCAACGGGTCAGGGTAAGTCAGTGGGCTTGAACGCGATCTTGGCCAGCATCCTGTACAAGAAGCACCCTTCTCAAGTGAAGTTCGTGCTCGTGGATCCAAAGAAGGTTGAACTCACCCTGTTCAATAAGATCGAGCGTCACTATCTCGCCAAGCTACCTGATACGGAAGATGCAATCATCACCGATACCAGCAAAGTGATCAACACCTTGAACTCGCTGTGTATCGAAATGGACAACCGATATGAGCTTCTCAAGGCAGCCATGGTGAGGAACATCAAGGAATACAATACCAAGTTCATTCAGCGCAAACTCAACCCTGAAGAAGGACATAAGTACTTGCCGTACATCGTGTTGGTGATCGATGAGTTTGCTGACTTGATCATGACAGCCGGAAAGGAAGTGGAAACCCCAATTGCGCGATTGGCGCAGCTTGCCCGTGCGATCGGAATTCACTTGATCATTGCCACACAGCGACCGTCCGTCAACGTGATCACAGGCATCATCAAAGCCAACTTCCCTGCACGCATAGCCTTCCGCGTGACCTCAAAGATCGATTCGCGTACGATCCTTGACGCAGGTGGGGCCGACCAATTGATCGGTAAGGGAGATATGCTTTACAGCTCTGGAAACGACCTGCTTCGTTTGCAATGTGCGTTCTTAGACACGCCAGAGGTTGATGAGATCACCGAATACATCGGCAATCAGCAGGCCTATCCGGAGGCTTATCTGCTTCCTGAATATGTAGGTGAAGAAGCCAGCAGTGGTGGTCCGATTGATGATGATGACAGAGATGCACTATTTGAAGATGCAGCTCGAATTGTTGTTATACATCAACAAGGTTCCGCATCTTTGCTGCAGCGTAAACTCAAGCTCGGTTACAACAGAGCAGGTCGGATCGTGGATCAGCTCGAATCTGCCGGAATCATTGGTCCTTTTGAAGGATCTAAAGCTCGACAGGTCCTTGTACCCGATGAAGCGAGTTTGGAACAGAAATTGAATCCTGGTAGCACAAATCAAGAAAGCGAATAACATGCGTAAGGTATTACTAGCAGCTACACTTCTTTTTTCTACCCTGGGATGGACACAAACCAATGTTCAGGCTAGAGCATTACTCGACGAGGTGAAACAGAACCTCCTCTCCTATTCGGATCAGTCCTTCGACTTCCAAAATATCATAGAGATTCCTACTCAGAACCCTGACCGACCAAAGATGACGCGTGAAAGTAGCGGTTCGGTGATCGTGGTTGGACAGAATTACAAGATCCAATATCAAGGTCAAACCATCATCTTGAATGGCAACAAGGCCTATGTTGTTTCTCCTGACGATGAAGAGGTGACAGTGCGCATCCTAGAAGAAGAGGATATGGTGTTTACGCCGAACGGCATCCTCTCTAAATTCGAATCCAACGCCAGCTTAGCAATGGCTGGAAAAGAGACCATCAATGGTAAGGAGATCCAATACGTGCGCGTTCGTCCCAATGGTAGCGAGGAGATCCGCGATATCATCCTTGGCATCGACATGTCTACTAAGAGGATCTATTCGTACGCAGAATATCAAACCAATGATGTCGTTACTAAGTACATCATTACTAATTACCAGGTGAACACCGGGCGCTCAGGATCAGAAGTTGAGTTCGTACGAAGTAATTACGACGGCTGGCGGATCAATGAGCCGCGTTCTAGACGCCGATGAAAAGACTCGATCGATACGTCCTTATTAGTTTCATCAAAGTATTCATCCCAACGCTGTTGGTGAGTGTTTTTACTCTGATGATGCAACTTCTTTGGAAGTACATCGATTATCTCGCAGGTAGAGGCATTGAGTGGTATTACATCCTTGAACTACTCTTCTTTTGGTCGGCTCAAGTGGTGCCCATGGCCCTGCCGATTGCCGTTCTCCTTAGTTCTATTATGACATTCGGTGGATACGGTGAGCACTATGAACTCGCCGCCATGCGATCAGCCGGTATATCGCTCTACCGGATCATAAGGCCTCTTATCGTTCTGATGACAGGGATAGCCATAGGGATGTTCTACTTCTCCAATGACATCATTCCTGTGGCCAACTTCAAAGGAGAGAACCTGCTTATCAACATCTCCAAACAAAAGCCCGCATTTAACCTCATGCCTGGCGTTTTTTACGATGGGATCGAAGGTTATACTATCAAGATCGGCGCAAAGGAAGAGAATCAAATAGAAGACGTTTACATCTATGATTTCAGTGGTCCAAACCGCAGGAATCACAAGATGATCACAGCCGAAACAGGCACAATGCGCTTGATCGAGAATGACTCTTACCTCGAATTCAAACTTCAAAACGGATACTCCTATGAGGAAGTCGAGCCTCAAAAGCGAGATGACCGAGGTGATGGACTACATATCAAGTCAGAATTCAAGGAAACTACCCTTCGCATTTCCATGATCAGCCTCGCCCAAGGAAACCTGAATGAAACCAGTCGCCGCAAGCATTACCGAATGCTGAACACAAACCAACTATTGGAGGCCTACGACTCTCTCGATGATTACCTCGTTTCTCGTCAGTATAAAATGGCCAACGTGATGTCGGAAAAGTACTGGCACTCACAGGCTGAGGTGGATAGTATCCCCGACACGATCTCGGCGTCTAGAGGTCCGAATTTCATGTCTACCGTTCCTGTAACTCTCCGAAACCGAGCGATAGAGAATGCCCTTCGCATTGCGAGGAACAACAAGTCGCAGTATTTCGATCAAAAGGATGAGTACGAGTACAGGGAAGAATACATGGCCCGACATCTCATTGAATGGCATAGGAAATATGCTGTATCGATAGGATGTATTGTACTTTTCTTCATTGGCGCACCATTTGGAGCTATTATTAGAAAAGGCGGAGTGGGTTTTCCATTCGTGGTGAGTATCGTTCTATTCCTCATCTACCATGTGATGATAACCATCTTCGAGAAAATGGGCAGAAGTGGCGAGCTTACCGCCTCATTGGCCGTATGGCTTCCGTCCATGATCCTATTGCCTATCGGTGTATATCTAACTGTAAAGGCTGCAAGAGACTCGTCAGTTCTCGATGCGGAGTCTTACCTTCGCCCCTTCCGTTGGCTTGCTCAACTGTTTAAGGCTCGGACAAAGAATGCGAAGAATACTGATCCTGTGCAATAAGGTTCCCTTTCCTCCACGCGATGGTAGCACCATTGCTATGGCGAGCAATATTCGAGGCCTACTAGCCAACGGGGTGAAACTGACCGTTCTAGCACTCAACACCAAGAAACATCACGTTGCTCAACTCCCCACCGTTATGGCCAACGATTCCAATATCGATTGGAATATAGTTGATGTTGACACTACTCCTTCGAGCTTCGGTGCACTGAAGAATCTCCTTTTCACCGGACAATCGTATATGGTCAGTCGATTTGAGCAAGATGCCATTTTCACGAGGCTCAATAAAATACTTTCTTCTCAAGAGTTCGACGCAGCTATCATCGATGGCCTATTCATGATGCCGTATGCAGACGTGATCTCAGAGGCGGGTATCCCCATCTACCTCAGAGCGCACAATGTAGAACACAAGATCTGGGAGAGGTACATCGCCCAAGAGAAGAAGGTACTTACGCGCAAGTATTTCACGATTCAGAAGGATAGACTCAAGCGATTCGAGGAAGGTCAGATCAAAAAGGCAAAGGGCATTATGCCGATCACTAAGGTCGATGCTCAATGGTTCAAAGACCAACTTGGTGAAAATTCAAACATCTTCACTTATCCCTGCGGCATTGAGCCCGATCAATACCCTTTCTATCCATCGAAGAGTCCAGATATCTTCCATATCGGTGCCATGGATTGGTTGCCGAATGTAGATGGAGCCCTTTGGTTCGTACATGAGGTATGGTCGGAACTCTACAAACTGAACAATCAAGCTGTCTTCCATCTAGCGGGAAGAGATACCGAAAAATTAGAGCTTCACAACCCGCAAGCGGGGATATTCGTGGAGGGTCGCGTTCCTTCTGCACGCAAGTTCTTCGAGCAGCATGGAATATTCGTAGTTCCTCTGCGCTCCGGATCTGGTATGCGCATCAAGGTGTTAGAAGCCATGGCCTATGGTAAGGCTATTGTAACCACTACCATTGGAGCAGAAGGCATTCCGTTTGAAGATGAAGTAGATGGCCTGATCGCTGACTCTCCAAAAGAATTTGCCAAGGCCATCCAGCGCTTGTTGACAGATTCCTCACTTCGACTTAAGCTCGGAGAGCAAGCGCGCGAAAAAATACTGGGCCATTTCAATGTGGAAGTCCTAGCTGAAGATCTCCTAAAATTCATGAGTTCATGATGGAGTTTCTCTTTTGGTTTTCAGTTGGGCTTATCCTTTGGAGTTATCTTGGTTATCCAGTCTTAGTGAAGATGTTGGATAGAAAGCCTTTTGAGAACAAGAAGATCTCTGAGTTTCCTGAAGTTGACGTAGTTTTCGCAGCATACAATGAAGAGAGTGTGATCGAAGAGAAGATCCACTCGATCTACAAGAGTGAATACCCTCGGGAAAAGATCCATGTGTACATTGGGAGCGATGCCAGTACGGACAGAACGGATGAGATCATCACAACACTCCGATCCGAATACCCGAACCTTCATCTGGAGAGAATGCCAGGAAGGACCGGTAAGTCGGGCATTATCAATCATCTCGTAGAGAATGTTTCTAGATCAGAGTTGATTCTCGGCACAGATGCTAACATCTACTTTACGCCAAAACTGATCGGCAATTTAGTGCGTCATTTTGAGGAGACGAATTGCGCACTTGTAGGAGGTCATATCATATATCGAGACATTCGGAAGGAAGGGATTGCTCAGGAAGAAGGACTATATCTCAGTTACGAGAATCGCATCAAACAACACGAGTCCAACCTTTGGAATATCGCATTAGGCGTTGAAGGTGGCTGCTACATGATCCGAAGGCCGTACTTCAAGACCATCCCTCCACTAACGTTCATGGAGGACTTCTACCTTACGATGAGCACCTTGAAGCAAGGTGGGCATGTTATCTTTGATTCAGAGGCCAATTGTACAGAAGATGTGTCGGTTGACCGAGCTGAAGAGTTTAAACGTAAGGTTCGAATATCTCTAGGCAACTTCCAGAACCTGAGTCGATTCTATCAAATGATATGGCAGAGACCCTATCCTATCGGCTTTGCATTTTTCTCGCACAAGGTGCTTCGATGGATCACCCCACTACTGCTCCTACTCTCTTTCGTTTCATCCATTCTTTTGGCTATAAAAAGTGAGGGCTGGAACCTATACACGATCGCTTTTTCGGGGCAGTTGACCCTATTCCTGATCTTTATTGGCGACCGACTATTTCCGAGCACTTTGGGAAGAACTTTCATCTTCCGTTTCGTGGGTCACTTTTATTTGATGAACTTTGCCCTGTTCAAGGGGTTGATAACATATTTACAAGGAGTTGAATCCAATGTCTGGCAACCAACAAAAAGAGCTCAAAAGCGCTCTTAGCACCATAGAAGAAGCAATTGAGGACATCCGCAACGGCAAAGTAGTTATTGTTGTTGATGATGAGGACCGTGAGAATGAGGGCGACTTCGTGGCTGCCGCAGAGCTCGCAACTCCTGAAATGATCAATTTCATGGCCACACATGGTCGTGGTTTGATTTGTACGCCTTTGATCGACACACGTTGTGACGAACTCGGACTAGATCTCATGGTCAACAACAACACCGATCCATTGCACACTCAGTTTACTGTATCTGTAGACCTTCGAGGTCAGGGCGTTACCACTGGTATCTCTGCCTCAGATAGAGCAAAGACCGTTCAAGCGCTTGTAAACCCAGATACCAAGCCAGAAGATCTTGGTCGTCCAGGTCACATCTTTCCACTTCGTGCGAAGCCAGGCGGTGTACTCCGAAGAACAGGACATACAGAAGCAGCCATCGACCTTGCTCGTTTGGCCGGGCTTTATCCAGCGGGGGTGATCGTTGAGATCATGAACGAAGATGGCACCATGGCACGCCTTCCTCAGCTACTCGAAATCGCGAAAGACCACGACCTTAAAGTGGTTACTATCGAAGACCTCGTAGCCTATCGTATGCAGAAGGAATCGCTGGTCAATAAAGTGGAAGAATTCAATATCGAAACTGAATTTGGATCGTTCCGCTTGCATGCCTTCGAGCAAACCACCAATGGTCAGGTTCACTTGGCCTTGAGCATGGGCGAATGGGACAAGAACGACCCAGTGCTCGTCCGCGTTCACTCCTCAGGGGTGGGTAACGACATATTCCATCTCCTCACTCAATCTCCTGGTGTTCAGCTTGAAAAGGCCATGAAATCTGTGCAGAAAGAAGGAAAGGGCGTTATCGTTTACATGAACCAACGCCAAATGACGGGCTCATTGCTCGATAAGTTGCGTTCATACAAGGCGTCGCTCGAATTGGGCAACACGCCAGAGAGAAAGGCCTCTTTCACAAAGGATGCTAGGGATTATGGTATCGGTGCTCAGATATTGCATGAGCTGGGCGTATCGAAAGTTCGCCTCCTTACCAATAATCCTATCAAGCGGGTAGGTATCATTGGATACGGATTGGAGATCGTGGAAAACGTAACGATGTGATCTACTGAGGTTCGGCCGGAGTAGATTCCTCCTCTTGTTCTACCTCCTCTTCCTCACCCTCGTCCTCCGATTCCACCGCGGGATCCACAGGTTTACGACCAAATAGCTTTTCTACAAGCTCACTCAACGTGTTGAAGTCGGCTCGATAGAAGATGCTCACACCCTGACTATACGGCGAGAGTTGATCGAGTGCTGGGTTATTCTGATTGCTTCGGTTGAAGGCCTTAGCACGGATACGTCCGTCTTCCGTGATCTTGTATTCTACCTCCACATCTCCCGTAACCGTTTGTTGAGCATTTGATCCAGAAGCATCACCCACAGGGATATCCACGTTGGTATTCACAGTGAGGCGATCATCTACAAAAGATTGGCTCACACCCACTCCTACCTCACTTCCCGTGGATTCTTCAGTTTCAAAGGTTTGGTAGGTAATGTTGATATCGGCAAAATCCCCAAAGACCGATTTTGCTGCCCAGTTGGACATTACACTGGTCAATTGATTTACACTTTGTTGGCCTACATCTTCCGCAATGCTGGCATTATCTGGATTCCAGAAACTGTTGGTCACCAAGAGGGAGAATGCATTGTCCATCAGCTTATCTCCATCACTCAATCGGTTTCGAATCTCTTCCTGCCAAGCAGAGTTCACATTTGGTACTTCGATCTCAAACTCGATATTCGGATTCATGAGTGCCCCGGATAGGTGCATATAGAGGTTCACTTTTACACGCTGACCTGCATATCCACTGCCTGGGTTCAAGATATTGGTGAGTGTGGTTTTTGTGGTGTACAAGGCGGATAGATCGATCTGTGCGTCAAATGGATCACCACTCCAATTGAGCGTCGATCCCCTCTGAATGATAAAGTCCTTAGAGATGATGTTTCGCATGTTGAACTTGTAGAGACCTTCTGAAACCTTATAGCTACCAAGAATAGAAAGTTCTCCGGCACTGCTCAGGTCGATCTTTATCAATCCCGCTCCATTTCCGATGATCTCACCGCCCACGGCCTCGTCCATTACTAGTCGGACTTCCGCTTCAGGCTGCATATTGGCGTTCACGGAGATATTCAGTCCGCCGAGATTCTCCACCTTACTCTCGCGGTGGAAACCAAATGCAGTGGAATCTACTTTCTCAGTTGGATCAACGAAAGTGATGAACTCACTTTTCCCCACTTCTGTAGATGAAGTCAGCGGAAGCTTCAACGAAGTTCCTTGCTCAGCTTCAACATCAATCCGGAGATTCATTTGATCTGTTGGCCCCACGATCTTCACCTTTCCGGAAGCGTATGCCTTTCCATAGAAGAACTGATTCTCGCCAGCATTGAGGTCGAGGCCAAGCATCTTCTCTGCTTCAATATTGATGTCGAAGTTGAGATCGCTCAGGTTCCTGTGATTGATCACACCAGATGCAAAGCCTGTCGTGCCTTCTTTCGTATCCCTGATCCGCACTCGATCGAGCAAGATCTTGTCTGAACTCAATTCGATATGCGGACTACCCTCAAAGTTGTAATCTGTACCCAGGAATGGAATACTGAACGCGGCATTGGGGAGTTCAAGGACACCGTCTAATGTTGGTCGTTGTAAAGATCCAGCCACCCGAATATCCCCCTCAACGGTACCTCTCAAGTTATCGAGTATTCCTTTCAAGTATGGGTTAAAGGCAGCCAATCGGAAGCGACTCACATTGATGTCGAGAAGAAGTGGTTCCGTAGAATCCGCCGCTATCCTACCGATTACCTCTAAGGTTTCACGAGTTCCAAGGGTAAGCCCACCATCTATCCTTTGAACGTTAGTGGCAATGTTCCAATCAAACCCAATATCGAGATCACCCAGTGTGTTATCGTTCAAACGAAGGCTATCAACCTCTAGTGAACCAGCGATATATGGGCGCGACATTACATTGTTCATCACCAGAACTCCATTGGCTTTGCCCTCAAAATAGGTGCTCGGTTCTCGGAGAAGATAATTGACAATAGAAAGGTCGAGCTCATCCAATCTCAATCGCAAGACCTCATACGGGGATGTTGAAATGTAACCGTCTATGAACAATGATCCATCCGAGCCTGAGAAGGAATAGTTCTCGAAGATGAGTCGGGAGCCTGAACTGGATATCTGCAAGGCGTTCTCTTGCGACATCCTCAAGGTATCTACGCCGACGTTGAACTGTGCATTGTCCCAGTGCACTCGAAAAATGGAATCATAAGGTTGAAGGAGATATCCTGCGAATTGCACATCGGAATTGACTGAATCTTGAATAACCCCCTTAAGATCGAGAAGTGTACTATCCTCTAGGAAATCAGCTGCCAATGATACACCATCTAGGGTGAACTCATCAGAGTTGAAGATGCTCTTAACATTACCCGATAACGTGTAATGTCCTCTTTGCCCGTTCAATTGGATGGATGTAGTATCTAGAAAGAGACCTCGGAGATCCATACCAGGACTAAAGTATTTCAGGATTAACTCATCATTCTGTGCGTTAAGCGAGCCAGTAATCGTCGTATTCCTCGCAAATCGAATACCTGGAATAAGCAGGTTAGCAATGGGATCCGTTCTTTTCAAACGGATCGAATAATCGCAATTAACGCTCAAGCTATCGCCACCCTTATAGGGATAATGCTTATTGACAGAAGCGAGTGCCGATCGGAAAGCGCCTGGAACATCGAATAACTTGTAATCTCCCTCAATCACTAATTCCATGAAATCGGCATCAATAGAGTTTCGCGTAATATTCCCTGCATTGCTTGAGGTCAATACGATCTCGCTATAATTGAACGACTCTTCTCCCCTCTCGTATCCAATGGAATCGATGGCTATTTGACCTTGCCACCATTGATCCTGATACAAGGTGAAATCCGCGTCGATCCTCGCCTTGAATTGAGAAACTGTATCATTTATAAAGCCCAGCGAGTGCAGGTCTGTTCTATTGATCCTTGAAACGAAATCCAAGGTAGCCGTATCGCTGCTGAAGTCAAGCTGACCATCAAAATCGAGAACAGCATTTGGATCATTGATATCGAACTTCCCTGAGAACTGGCGATCCGCTACATCACCTAGGACATTGATATTCTGGTAATTATAACCTCTAAAGTCAAAGGATCGTACCGAAACATCCAATTGAGCTTGGGCTGAGGTAGGTGTTAATCCAACGCCTTCTACCTTACCCTTCACATTGACGGTTCCAATATCATCGTATCCAACTAGCTCTCCCAATTGAAAGTTGGATAACTGAAGGTTGCCTGCATATTGAGCCTTCTCGGTATTCTCAAGATCGTCGAACCTTAGATTGACAATAGCATCCCCCAGGTTTGAAGATATTTCCCCTTCGGAGATGAAGCTTTGCAAGGTTCCTTCGTAGTGACCAGAAACATTGAGATCTGTGAGCTTCTCGATCAATTCAGGAAGGTCGCTCGACAAGAATGGAGAAATGTACTTCTTGAGGTCGGACCCACTCGTTTTACAGTAGCCGATGAAGGCGTCGAGGTAGAGCTTATCTGGCTCGGTGCAATCCGTTATGTGCACATCACCAAAGAAACTTGTACCCCCTAGGGAAATATCCATCCTATTGGCATACAAGTCATTGACCGTGCCCTTGACCCCGCCTCGAATGGTGAAATCATCAAAATCTGGGAACTGAGGAATGTAGGATTGAAACTCGGCTGAACTGATGGTGCTTTCTTGAAAATCCCCTTCTAACTTCACCTCGTTTAGGAAATCGCTAAAATCATTGAAGGATCTGTATTCGAGTCGGGCTGACCCAACCACCTCTGAAGCGTCGGTCTTGAAACTCAGCTCGCTCAACTCCATGTAGCTCTGCTGGAACTCTGCATGTCCTGAGAATTGATGCAGGCTAAACCGGCGATCATCCCTAAACCGAAGTTGCTCTATATCGGCAATGATATCGCTGCCTGATAGCTCAAAATCGGAAACGCGAACATCGGCTTCTTTGAAGTCTAGCCATGTGCAAACCTCTTCATCACATCCAAGAGGATGCTTCGCAAAGGTGAAATCGGAGATATTGATGTCTGCAAACGACATTCGGAAAGGCACTTCAGAAGTGGTGGTATCTCCGGTATTGAAATGCTCGAGCCACATGGCAAAATTGAAGAGGGTATCCGACTCATACTTTCGAAGTAGGAGCTTACCCTGTTCCATCTCCACCTTACCTGCATAGAGGTGATTATCTCTGAATCCGCGAAAATCGAACAATACCCTTCGGGCGTAGATCAGGGTGTCATTCTTATGATCGGGTGCGTAAACACCGTTTAGAACAATCCTATTGGGAATCTGGAATGATGCGGATTTAATCTGTACATCAACACCGAACTCCGATTTGAGGAACTCCGTGCTCATCTGCGCCACTTTAGTTTGAACGGAAGGTATCGCCAATACGAAGCCTCCTATCACTATCAAGAGTAATAGGAGCAACACGGTGATCTTGAAAAATTTCCAAATGCGTTTGAGTATCCTCATCTATGGCGAGCGCGCTTACAAATCCTAAGGTACAAATATCGAGCCTAGCGATGGATTAGCATGATATGAACGTACTTTTCGATGGTTTTAACACACCTTTCTTTAAGTACCTTTGTCCTATGAATGAGAGGGACATCATCTTAGCCATTGAATCTTCATGTGATGATACTGCCTGTGCGGTGCTACAGGGCAAGCGCGTATTGTCCAATGTTGTGGCCAATCAGGAGGTACATTCCGAATATGGAGGTGTAGTTCCCGAGTTGGCTAGTAGAGCCCATCAGGCACATATCGTTCCTGTGGTCGATAAGGCATTGAAAGACGCTGGAGTTTCTCGGTCGGACTTGTCTGCCATTGCCTTTACGAGCGGACCAGGGCTGATGGGCTCCTTGTTGGTGGGTACCTCATTTGCGAAATCCTTGAGCATGGCTTTGGGTATTCCACTCGTGGATGTCCACCACATGCGCGCCCATGTATTGGCGCATTTGATAGAAGATGATACGTATAAGAACCCTCCTTTCCCATTCCTGTGTTTAACAGTGAGTGGTGGTCATACGCAGATCGTTAGGGTCGATTCACCGTTGGAGCTCACGGTGTTGGGCGAAACGATCGATGATGCAGCTGGAGAGGCCTTCGATAAGACAGCCAAGTTGCTTGGACTCCCTTATCCCGGTGGTCCAGAGATCGATAGACGTGCCAAGTTGGGTGATGAAAACGCGATCACATTCTCGAAACCTCAGATCCTTGAGTACGATTTCAGTTTTAGTGGATTGAAAACCAGCGTTCTTTACACGTTGCAGAAACTTGAAAAGGACGATCCGAACTACGTAAGGGAGCACATGAACGATATCTGTGCCAGCGTGCAAAAGACCATCATCGATATCTTGATGGATAAGCTTGAAAAGGCAGCGGCAGATACTGGGATATCTCATATTGCCATCGCCGGAGGAGTTAGCGCCAATCGAGGATTGAGAAGCCGATTGATCGATATGAGTGAGAAGAAGAAGTGGGATCTCTACCTTCCCCCTTTCGAGTTCACCACAGATAATGCAGCCATGATTGGTATCGCTGGATATTTTATGTGGAAGGCTGGACACACAACAGACCTATCCATTTCGGCAAAAGCTCGAATGAAGTTATAGTTATCTTCACGTGATTCTGAATAGCGTTTGCTAAGTTTGGACGAATCATCCTAAAACCATGATCAAGAAAACAACGATCGGTCGTATCGACGAACTCTCGCTGCCCGAATTTGGGTTGGAAGATCTTCAGTGCAAGATCGATACTGGAGCCGCCCTATCCTCCATTCACTGTCAGAATGTGAAAGTCGTGCAAAGCAACGGTGTAGATGAGCTCCACTTCAAATTGCTAGATAAGAAGCATCCCAACTATCACAAGAAATACTACAAAACGACCGAATTCAGGGAACGAAGCATCAAGAATAGCTTTGGACAAGAACAAACCCGGTATAGCTTCGTCACCACCGTGAAGTTGTTCGACAGAGAGATCCAATGCGAATTTACCCTGGCAGATCGGGAAAAGATGACCTATCCTTGTCTGCTTGGTAGAAATCTACTGCGCCAAGGATTCATCGTAGATGTGCGCAAAAAGAACCTCTCCGCTAAACATAAAAACAAGAACCAATAATGAACCTCGTCATACTATCCGCAAATAAGAGGCTCTACAGCACAAGCCGACTCATCGAGGCAGCGGAAGCTAGAGGTCACAATGTTTCGGTCATCAATCACACACGCACATACGTAGTGATGGAAAGTGGTGAACTGAACATCTATTACGGAGATCATGTGATCTCGGGTGTAGACGCTATCATTCCTCGCATCGGGGCATCCGTTACGTATTACGGTAGCGCAATGATCCGTCAGTTTGAAATGCGCCAGGTTTTTACTACCGTAAGTAGCCTCGCATTGGTAAGGTCGAGGGATAAACTTCGCGCCACACAGATCTTGGCAAGACATGGAGTAGGGATCCCAAAGACGGCCTTTGCGAAACAGCCAAACGACATTGAATCATTGATCAAGCAAGTTGGCGGCACTCCTCTGATCGTCAAACTATTGGAAGGAACTCAGGGATTAGGTGTTGTATTGGCCGAAACCCGCAAGGCTGCGAAAAGCGTTATTGAGGCATTCTACGGTTTGAATGCCAATATCTTGGTTCAAGAATTCATTGAAGAAGCTGGTGGTGCCGACGTAAGGGCGATCGTAGTTGGAGGCAAAGTAGTTGCCGCCTACAAACGTCAGGGTAAAGAAGGTGAATTCCGAAGCAATATCCACCGCGGAGGGTTTGGTGAGAAGATCAAGCTCAAGAAGGCGGAACAAGCCATGGCCGTGAAGGCTGCCAGAGCTCTTGGTCTGCATGTAGCAGGTGTTGACATGCTGCAGAGTTCTCGTGGTCCGCTTATCCTCGAAGTAAATTCCTCACCTGGACTAAAGGGTGTCGAAAAGACTACGGGAATTGACGTAGCTACGGAGATCATCAAATATGTGGAAGAGAATTACCACAAACCACCAGGGGTGAAGAAGGATAAAGTTGGAGCTTGATGCAGTTGTTCTACGGACATCGAGAAGGAGATAGTGTTTTCCTCACCGAAGATGAAAGCAAGCACGCTGTTAAAGTACTACGCAAACGTACAGGTGATATACTATCCGTAATGGATGGAAAAGGGAACTTGTACGAAGGTCCTATTGCGGATGAACATCCCAAACATTGCTCAATACAGATCGATAAACACGAATCTGAGTGGGGACTACTACCCTATTCATTTCATTTGGCCATTGCTCCAACCAAGAATATGGACCGACTTGAATGGTTCTGTGAAAAGGCGGTGGAGATCGGCATTTCTAGGATCACACCTATCCTTTGTGAGCATTCGGAGAGAAAGGTATTGAAGCCAGAACGACTAGAGCGGATCCTGTTATCTGCAACAAAGCAGAGTCTTAAAGGAGTGGTGCCTCAACTCGACCCATTGACCAAGTACGCTGATTTCATCGAAGAAATGGGCGCCTCTGCTACTCCCACCTACATTGGTTACTGCGGAGAAGGTGAGAAAATTGCTCTTGCTCCTGAACTTCAAAAAGTGGGCTCCTCCGTTTGTGTTATAATAGGCCCAGAAGGCGACTTCTCCCCAGAAGAGTTCGATAAGGCTCTCGCTAACGGGGTCAAAGGCATCACGTTGGGCTACCAACGATTGCGCACGGAAACGGCAGCGATAGCGGCTGTGCATACGGCGTGGGTAGCTTTTAGCTTTTAGCTTTTAGCTTTTAGCTTTTAGCTTTTA
>CBFHXG010000039.1:0-21701 GCA_965659725.1 Phaeocystidibacter sp.
ATCACCGGCAACAACTGACTCCTCACTTCACCAAAACCGATTCGGGTAGAACCATTATCGCAGTATCCGCGCATGATCACCGTGTCGTGGTCTTCGATGAAGGTACGTTTGCTACCATCCTTCATTTCGAGTTCCTTGGTAGCGTTCCAAGATAGCTCGAGCATAGATCCATAGCTGTCTGGCGTAGGACCAGAGATCGTTCCAGATGCCATGAGGTCTCCAGAGTTGATCTTACATCCGTTTACGGTGTGGTGTGCCAACTGTTGAGCCATGTTCCAATACATGTACTTGAAGTTTGACTTACAAACGGTGGCTTCCTCTTTGCCTTCGGGCTGAATACCTACTTCGAGGTTGATATCGTAGTTCTTCTTCCCCTTGTATTTGAGATAGTCCAACACTACTGGTTCCTGCTTCGGGCCCTCGGTTCGGAATGGCTCGAGGGCATCCATGGTAACCACCCAAGGACTAATGCTCGATCCGAAGTTCTTCGCGAGGAATGGTCCCAATGGAACATATTCCCACTTCTGCAGGTCGCGAGCACTCCAATCATTGAACAGGACCATACCAAAGATGTACTCCTCAGCTTCATCGGTGTTGATACGCTGACCCATAGGCTTGCCATCTCCTGTGATGAAGGCCATTTCCAATTCGAAATCGACACGAACGGAAGGTCCAAATACAGGCTTATCGGCATTTGGTGGCATGCGCTGTCCCATAGGACGATGGACTGGTTCGCCGGAGATAACGATGGTGCTGCTTCTGCCGTGATAGCCCACTGGAAGGTGGAGCCAGTTTGGAAGAAGTGCATTGTCTGGATCTCGGAACATGGTGCCTACATTGGTAGCATGCTCACGTGAGCTGTAGAAATCCGTATAATCCTGTGAGAAGATCGGCATCAACATTTGAACTTCTTCAACAGGGAAGAGGATGCGCATCTTGTGCTCTTCATTATCTCGTAACTCGCCATTCTCGGCGTCGAAAATCTCGGCAATACGGTCGCGAACTTCGCGATTGATGCCACGACCTAAAGAGATGAAATCGTTCAATGTATCTTGAAGGAAAACATCATCGGCAAGATCTATGTTTTGGAAGTAACCCAATTGTTGCATGGCAGATAGATCGATGGCCGTTTCGCCGATTCGAGTGCCAATGGTGATGATATCGTCTTCTGGTATGAAAACCCCAAAAGGAATATTCTGGATGGGAAAATCTGAGCCATTTTCCACTTCAATCCAACTACGTCGATTTGGGTCGTTCGCTTTGATCATTTTCCTGTACTTTTGGTCTGTTTGCAGTGCGATTTCATGCAAGATTACAACATAATATGGAAAGAGATACAACCATTTTCGACCTCATTCAGGAGGAACGTCAGAGACAAACCAACGGCATCGAGTTGATCGCCTCTGAGAACTTCGTTTCAGATCAAGTTATGGAAGCGATGGGCTCAGTGCTAACCAACAAGTACGCAGAGGGTTACCCCGGAAAGCGTTATTACGGTGGTTGTGAAGTAGTGGATAAGGTAGAAGATCTCGCAAGGGATAGGGCAAAAGCGCTCTTCGGTGCAGAGTATGCCAACGTGCAACCGCATTCCGGTTCTCAAGCCAATGCCGCTCTTTTCCTCGCCGTGCTCAAACCAGGCGATAAGATCATGGGATTCGACCTCTCACACGGCGGTCACCTTACCCACGGATCACCCGTCAATTTCTCCGGAAAGATCTACAATACATCATTCTATGGTGTGGATAAGGAAACCGGAACTATTAACTATGATGTGGTTCGCGAAACAGCCCTCAAGGAAAAACCTCAGATGATCATTTGTGGAGCTTCTGCGTACTCACGTGACCTCGACTATGCCAAGTTCCGAGAGATCGCCGATGAGATCGGGGCTTTCCTGCTTGCCGACGTGAGCCACCCAGCGGGCCTCATCGCCAAAGGAGTTTTAAATGATCCAATGCCGCATTGTCATTTTGTTACCACCACCACACACAAAACGTTACGTGGCCCTCGTGGAGGAATGATCTTGATGGGTAAGGATTTCGATAATCCATGGGGACTTAAAACACCAAAAGGTGAGGTAAAGAAGATGAGTGCTATCCTCGATGGTGCCGTTTTCCCAGGAACACAAGGTGGTCCACTTGAGCACGTAATTGCCGCCAAGGCCGTTGCCTTTGGTGAAGCATTGACCGATGAATTCCTAGAGTATATCATCCAAGTGAAAAAGAATGCAGCCGCTATGGCCAAGGCATTTGTTGATAGAGGATACGACCTCATTTCGGGGGGAACCGATAACCACTGTATGTTGATCGATCTCAGAAATAAGGATGTTACCGGTAAATTGGCAGAGAACGCCCTGGTAAAAGCAGAGATCACCGTCAATAAGAACATGGTTCCATTTGATGATAAATCGCCTTTCGTTACAAGTGGAATACGTATCGGAACACCGGCGATCACTACACGTGGTTTGAAAGAAGACGAAATGGAGAAGATCGTTGAATTGATCGATAGAGTGATCAACGATCCAGAGAACGAGGCTAACCTCGAAGCAGTGGCAAAAGACGTTCACGCGCTTATGGCCCACCGCCCTTTGTTTGCCTATTGATGATCTAATTTCGTAGGAAAAGTTTTAAAACATCCCCTCCACGGAGCGGGATGTTTTATATTTAACGCTACTAATCTCCTAATCCAGTGGCGCGATATCAGTTGGGCATCTTGGAAGCATTCCAAATCCTCGACCTCGAGTATGGGGCTTCCATGCAAGAGATCAAGCGACGTTATCGCATGCTGGCCAAGGAATGGCACCCCGATAGTTCAAAGCACCCCAATGCAGAGCAGCGATTCTCACAGATCGCAATGGCCTATGAAAGGCTGATACAGTGGGACTCAAGAGGAAGGCCTTCACCCGGACAAACGCGATTCGAATACCTCCGAGCTAGCGCCAAGAAAGAGGCCGAAGAAAAGGAGAGAAAGGCCAAACGAAGAAAGGAGCTTCTGCGCAAACTCCGATTAAAGAAGGAGAAGGCCGAAAGAGAACAAGCCAAGCAGTATCGCATGGCCTTCGGTATCTTGATTCTACTCGCCATGCTCTATTTCCTCAGCGTTCAATTCATTGATTGGTACGAGGAGGATCAAATCGATTCGCACCCCGCCAGTACCTACGCCAGCATCGTGGCTCAAGAACCCTATGCGGTTCATTTTGAGTTCTATGTGAACGGAAAACGATACGTCGATGAACAAAGGGTAGGATTCGTTAGGAATCATAACAAGGGCGATAACGGGTTGCCGATCAAGCAAGACGATCGCTTCCTGGTCAATTATAGTTCAGAAGATCCAGAATACAACGAACTCAATTTCAATCAACCCGACCTTACTACATTCAATCGGTACATATCAGATGCCCAAACCGATCTGGTGGAGCTGTTTACCTCGAGCTTCGGTAGGATGAATTCCAACGATATAGAGATCAAAACCCGCTGTGTAGCGCTCCAAATGTTCCATGAATTTGGATACGACTCATGGGCGGATCTTCGCTACTCCGATGAATCGTTCTTGGACAATGGTGCCAATAATAGTATCACCTACGGGAACTTTATTGAGGAAGAGGCGTTCGATAAATGTTTTGAGAATTGCAACGTATCTGTTCCACTCGAGGTAGAAGACTAATAAACATTGATGGTCTACCCATCTGCCTGTTCTATATTTGCTGAAAATTTCATCACATGGCCGTAAAACCAAGTATTCCAAAGGGTACTCGAGATTTTGATCCGAAAGAAGTAAACCGTCGCCATTACATCATGGATGTTTTGCGCAACGCCTTTGTATCGCATGGTTTTCAGCCTATCGAAACTCCAAGTTTCGAGAATATAGAAACGCTCACTGGTAAGTATGGTGAAGAAGGTGATCGACTCATCTTCAAGATCCTTCGTTCTGGCGACTTCTTGTCAAAGGTTCCTGCCGAGGTAAGATCGAACGATAATAGCAATGCATGGACAAACCACATTGCAGATAAAGCGCTTCGATACGACCTTACCGTGCCCTTCGCTCGCTTCGTGGTACAGCATCAAAATGAGCTGGCCTTTCCGTTCAAGCGCTATCAAATGCAACCCGTATGGCGAGCTGATCGTCCGCAGAAAGGGCGCTTCCGCGAATTCTGGCAATGTGATGCCGATGTGGTAGGCTCCGATTCGCTCTGGCAAGAGGTAGAATTCATCCAGATCTACGATCGTGCGTTTACCGACCTAAATTTGAACGTAGAGATCCACCTGAACAATAGAAAGGTGCTTGCAGGCATCGCCGAGGTGATCGGAGCGTCGGATAAGTTGACCGATTTCACTGTTGCTTTAGATAAACTCGACAAGATCGGGGCAGAGAAGGTGGTAGAGGAGATGCGAGACAGAGGCATCCCAGCGGATGGAACTGAAAAGTTGCTCCCATTGCTGTCCATGTCAGGTTCGAATGATGAAGTCCTTGCCTTTCTCAAAGATTTCCTTGCTGATTCAGAAATGGGAATGAAAGGACTAGAAGAGCTTCAGTTCGTCTACGATCAAGTGAATACACTCGGATTGAACACGGCTGAGATCCATATCAATCTTACGCTAGCACGCGGATTGGATTACTACACTGGAGCCATTCTCGAAGTGAAGGCAAAGGATGTTGAGTTGGGTTCCATCGGTGGAGGAGGTAGATATGATGACCTCACCGGGATCTTTGGATTGAAGGAGCTGAGCGGAATGGGCATAAGCTTTGGACTGGACAGGATCTACCTCTGCCTAGATGAATTAGGACTTTTTCCAAGTTCGTCCGCTGCCAGCACAGACATACTGTTCTTCAATATGGGTGATGCCGAGCTTCAAGTGGCCATGAAATGGGCAGCGGAGCTCCGTAAAGCGGGCGTTAACGCAGAATGCTATCCAGATTCTGCGAAGTTCAAGAAGCAATTTGATTACGCCGAAAAGAAGGGTATCAAGTATACATGCATCATGGGCGACCGAGAGATCGCCGAAGGCAAGGCCCAGTTAAAGAACATTCAAACAGGGGAGCAAGAACAGGTTTCACTCGAGCAGCTACTTGCTCACTTCAACTGATCATGCGTTTTCTGGCAGCCTTCATTGGAGTTCTTTTGAGCCTTACTTCCTTGGCACAGCAGGAATTCTCATATCGAGTTGCCGTGGTCGATGAAGATGGTGAACCACTCTCAAGGATTGAGGTCCTCTTAGAAGAAGATCGCCGATTAAAATATCCAAGTTTTGATGGCGAATGGTTCATTTTCGAATTTCAATCGAATAAGGAAAAGGAGTTCATAGCTGTCATCCAAACCGGAGATATCGATGGACCAACCAGTCCTAAGACCGATTACTTTACGGTTTATCCTGATTCGGTCAACGTGCTGAAAGTAAAGCACGTGTATACGGTTCTAGCCCCTGTGGATGTGAGTTCTAGCCTTACTTCGGGCAGCGTAGGACTTCGCAACAACGGTTCGGTGATCGATGATGACCACATTCAAGAACGGGCGGGAAACTCCCTTTCCGAAGCCATTGATGTTTTGCCTGGTGTTCATGCGGTAAATACGGGTGCCGGAATAGCCAAACCCATGATCCGAGGGTACATTGGTAATCGGGTTCAGGTGATGGATAACGGCATCCGACAAGAAGGGCAGCAGTGGGGCATGGATCATGGACTGGAGATCGATCAATTCAGTGTTGATGAGGTAGAAGTGATCTCTGGTCCGAGTGCCATTGCCGAAGGACCAGGAATGCTCACGGGTGTTGTGCGCATCAATCCAAAGTGGCGCTCCATCGAAAGAGGATTTTCTGGATCCATCCAAGGCTTAAGTAAATCGAATAACCGGCTATTTGGAGGCTCTGGCTTGTTGAATTACCGAACCCAAGATCAACGCCTCATTATCAGCGCAAGAGCATCGATCCAAGATTTTGGAGATTATCAAGTTCCTGAAGATCAATTCATTTACAACGGATTTATCCTTCCATTGCCTGATGGAGTGTTGAAGAATACTGCGGGTACAGAGATCAATTTTAAGGCGGATGCTCGCTACATGTTCCGATCGGATGAATACCTCACCTATTCCTTCTCGGTATTCGACCATACCGTGGGCCTGTTCCCTGGCGCGACGGGAATTCCAAGAGCCTTTGATATCGGCGTAATAGGAGATAGGAGGAATGTGGCAACTCCCAATCAGGAAACACGACATTACAAGCATATCTTCCAGTACCACTTGGACCGTGGTTACTACACACATGAACTGAATTTTGGCGCACAACAGAATATTAGAAGGGAAAGATCGCAACCACACGGACATGGATTGACCTATATCGATAGCTCTAACACACTTGCGCTTGGTCTTGATCTTACATCGATCGAGGCCAAGTACACCCTGGAGTTTGCAAAGGATAATTATTCGGTAAGCGGTGGTTTCAATTATCAGAATAAAGCAAATAGGATATCAGGCTGGGAATTTCTGATACCGGCCAACGACAGGAATGAGTTCGGTTCGTTTCTATTGATGCAGTGGAGAACCGCAGTGTGGAACTACAGCGCAGGCGTTCGAATCGATGGTGCACATACCGATGTTCAAGGGCATTCACAACCCTATTATGCAGATACCGATTCGCTGGTAGAGCGAGTTGCGCCCTTTACATTGATGCAGATAAGGCCATCCGTTACGTTTGGAATGTCTAGACAATTCGGAGATCACGGTTTCAATGGGCACGTAAGTTATTTGAATCGATTGCCCGCCGTCAACGAGCTAGCTTCCAATGGTGTTCACCACGGTACATTCCGACATGAAGTGGGAAATCCTAATCTAAACCCTGAGTCGGGGTACGTTGGGGAGGTGAATACGTTCTTGAACTACCATCCTTTCACCATGAAGCTTACAGGGTTTGGTGGGTACTACAGCAATTTCATCTATCTGAATCCTTCTGGTCGATTTAGTCCGCTTCCGGATGCCGGACAGCTGTATCAATACGAACAGAGCGCTATGGTTCAATTTGGAGGTGAAGTTTCAGCTACCTACGACCAATACTTGGGCAGTAGATCGTGGAACGACTACATGTTGCACTTTACATTGATTGGCGAGTATGTGAATGCCACAAGCACTGAAACAGGATTACCCCTTCCTTTTCAACCGCCCTTGGGATTGACCTTCATTCCAGAGTTTGAAAGCTCGGGGAAGTCGACCTCGTGGAAGGTGGGAACTGAATTTCAGTGGAATGCTGCACAGAATCGGGTAGCAAGGAATGAAGCTCCAACGCCTGGATACGGACTGATCCATCTGTATATCGGATACGATGATAAGACAACGTCTGGCAGGGAGTGGGGGGTGAGTCTGCGTATTCAGAACCTTACCGATCAAAGCTACTTGCGCCACCTCTCTAGGTATAGGATCTTAAACCTACCCGAACAAGGTATCAATTTCATTCTTCAGGCAAACTATTCATTCTGAGTGTTTGACATTTTTTATGCAACCTAATTGCATTTCTTGTATCCTGGGCTATATTTGCAACATAGTTGCGAAAATAAATATCAATAACAATCGTATGAAAGCACTCAGATCAACATTACCTATTCTCATCACCTCCTTGGTCTTTGTAGCCTGCTCACGTGAGCAAGTAGATACAGAAGCTCCTCAATTTACAAGTGTGATGATCAACGGAGAAGATGACGAGATCACCGTTCAATCGGGTACTATTTTGAATATGGCGATCTCCGCACAGGACAATGAAAATGTGTCTGAGATCAAGATCGATATTCATGAGGCATTCGATGGCCATGAGCACGGTAAGGTGCAACTCGACCCATGGACCTACGTGAAGATCATGAATACATCTGGAGGTTCGGTGAATGTTACAGACGATGCTACGATCCCAGTAGATGTGGCAGCAGGTCCATACCATGCGGTGTTCCGTGTATTAGATGACAATGGCAACGAGGGAGATTATATTGAACGCACTGTTATGATCGAGAATGGCTCTCAACCCGTTATTAATGTTACATCGCCAGTAGACGAGGATGTATTCCAACTCGGTCAGACTATCACTCCGATGGGGACGATTACGGATGCTGAAGGCCTGGAAGAAGTGCACATTTCTTTACTTCATGTGGAGCACGATGAGCACGGTGACGATCATGGCCATGGACATGCACACTTGGTGGACGAAGACGAAGTGGAATTTACAGATGATCCCACTACCTTTGACCTCAGTAATTTGAGCGTTTCTATCCCAGCTGGTGGTGAAATAGGTCACTATCTCCTGGAGATCAAAGCTGTTGACATTGAAGGAAACCATTCGTTCTTAGAGATCGAATTGGACGTAGAATAATAAAGTATGGCAGACCTTAACCACATCTTGAAGACCCATGGGTTGCGATCAACGGCTATTCGTCGTGATGTGATCCAACATTTCCTGGACAAAGGAAAGGCCTTGAGTCATCAAGATGTGGAAGGCGCCATGCCTCAAGCCGATAGAGTAACCCTTTATCGCACCCTAGCTTCCTTTGAGGAGCATGGTATCATCCATCAAGTGCTGGATGATGATACAGTTAGAAAATATGCACTTTGTCACGCAAATTGCACCGACGAACATCACGTTGATAACCACGTGCACTTCAAATGCACGGAATGTGGTAAAACGAAATGTCTGGATAATGTTGCCATTCCAACGCTCAACCTAGGCAGAGGTTATACGACTCAAAAAGCAGACCTCCTAGTACAAGGAGTATGTCCAGATTGCTAGTCCCACTGCGGATTTCTTAGCTTGGGGTCGCGATACTATTGAAGAATCGCAAAACAACAAAACCCAAGTACTATGCGAACGATCCTCCCTCTTTTATTCTTAGCATTTTCAACTCAGGCGGTTGCACAATGGGACAGACTCTCCGGTAGTCTTTCAGGTGGGGCCTATCTGCCCATAGTCCAGGAGGTAACACCGAATATCGACGGTGAAGCTCATCGCGCTTCCTTCGGGTGGCTCGAGGTAGATGGAAACCTGTATTTCTCGCTCTTTAGATCGAGCAACGACGATCGTGACTTTCTTTCGGTCTATGCCGGAGGTTCATATCGCAACATGTTCGGACTTGAAGAAACGGGCGACGGTCCTGATTTTGAAGGAAGCATGAGCATGTCGCAATTCCGAGCCGGTGTGCTACTCTTTGAGCTCGTGCGAGTATCCTACGTTGGGGCTAATATCTCAGCCGATGGCATTTCGAAAGGAGTATTCACTACCACCGAATATGGCGGACCAGCCTTGTCGCAGTCGGGGTATGAAATTGGACTCGAAGCCTCCAAGGACGGGAACATGGCCGGTATCTATCTACAGAATTCCTTCGCTCCGTCTACTGGCACAGATGTACCTTTCGTAGAGTGGACCACCTTTGAAGCAAATCATTGGATGTAATTGTTTATGAATTAGTTATACTAATAATATAAGCAAAAAAGTGATGCGAGTAAATTGGATTATCATTGCTTTGAAAACATAAAAAAAACCGGAATGCAATGACATTCCGGTTTTGTGTTTAGAATGGATATTGGTCAACGCGTTTGACCATTGCCATAAACGTAGTATTTGTTGGTTACCAACTGCTCGAGTCCAAGTGGACCTCTATGGTGAAGCTTGTCGGTAGAAATAGCCAACTCGGCACCAACGCCCATTGCACCACCATCGGTGAATCGGGTGGAGGCATTTTGGTAAACGGCTGCACTATCCACCTGCTCCATGAATTGGGCAGCTCGATCCGTGTTGCCTGTCATGATCGTTGAACTGTGACCACCGGAGTATTCGTTGATCTTTTCGATGGCTTCTTCTAGAGAAGAAACACTGGCTACAACGCTTTTCATGGCCAAGAACTCCTCGTACCATGTGTCCTTTGATTCAACGGGCTTCGCATCGGTAGCGATCTTCGAGATCTTTTCATCGGCGAGCACTTTTACACCGGCTTTGGTGAGTACCTGATTGAGTTCTTTTACGCGTGACTCATATTCAGGAAGATTCTCGTCGATCAAGATCTTATCCAATGCGTTACAGGCCGAGATCTTATCGGTCTTTGCGTTGAGGATAACTGCCAATGTCTTACTCCAATCAGCCTCTTTGTCCACGTATAGGAAGTTATTTCCTCTACCGCTTACCAAAACAGGGCATTGCGCGTGTTCTTTCACGAATGCGATCAAACGCTCACCACCACGAGGCACGATGAGGTCAAGAGGCTCAGAAGGGTTCTTCAAGAACTCGCGTGTTTCCTCGCGAGGCAAGGTCATCAAACGAATCCATTCTTTACTCAATCCATTCTCTTCCAATGCGGTATGCCAGGCCTTTTCTAGGATGATATTGCTATTCTTAGCTTCTTTACCACCTTTCAAAAGGATCTTACTGTTTGCTTTGAAGGCCAACACTGCGGCTTCGATGGTCACATCTGGACGAGACTCATAAATGATGAGGATGGTGCCAAATGGAGCTGTTTTATTTTGAATATGCAAACCGTTCTCTAGGGTGCGATCCGCTAGTACCTTACCGATGGGGTCGTCCATATGGCGCACTTGCGTAACCGCGGATATCATGCCATCTACTTTGGCATCATTGACCACTAGACGGTCATACATAGCACGATCATTAGGGTCGAAATCATCAAGGTCCTTTTTATTCTCGGCGATGATCTCATCTCTCATTTCGTTGAGAATACGAGCCATACTGTCCAATACGGCATTTTTCTTTTCTGTCGTTAAAAGTTCCATTTTTGATCTTATGCTTTCGCTGGTTCTTTATTGCTTTCTTCATTGCGGAATACGGTACCTACCTCTTTTCCATCGATGATATCCAGTATCACATTGTCTAATTTACCGTTGGCGATGTAGGTAGGGATGTTCTTCGCTGCCGTACCCTTGGCGATCTTCACCTTGGATTCCATTCCACCACGTCCTTGATGCTCGTCCTTTTCAGAATCTTGAATGTATTGTTCAACATCCTGTTCTGGAGTTACTTCCGATAGGATCTCGGAGTCTTCATGGTCTGGGTGACCCGTGTAGAATCCGTCGATATCGGTAAGGATGATCATCATATCCGACTTGGTCAATTCAGCAACTAGACTGGCTAGCTCGTCATTATCGGAGAACATCGAATGGGTTACCGAAGTGGCATCATCCTCATTCGCAATAGGGATAACACCTTGAGAGATCAAGCCTTCATAGCAATTGATCATATTCTCTCGGTGAATACCAGGGTTGAAGTCGCGCTTGGTAGCCAATACCTGAGCACAGGTCAACCCATAGTCGTGGAATAATTGGTAGTACATACGCATCATGCGCGGTTGTCCTATGGAGCTATAAACCTGACGACGGGTACCCGTGTCTTCGATAGAGCAATCTCCTAGTACTTCTTTGCCGGCAATCGCCGATCCACTTGAGATTAGTATGGTATGAATTCCTCGATCATAGAGTTCGGCGATTTGACGCACGAGTTGAACAAGGATGGGACGCACGATTCTATCATCTTTATTGGTCATCACGTTCGTGCCTACTTTAATGACCACTCTTTTCGTCTCCATATTTTTGGATTACGAATTAATGACTCCACGTTGTTCTTTCATGGAGACTGCGATTTTCGCAGCTTTCTAAAGAATTGCGTTTGACGATTATTTTGAAGATTCTTCTCCGATTTCTACCGCGCGGTTGAACGCAGCAAATGCGGCTTCGTGAATCTTTTCATGAACATTGTTGTCATGTAAGCTGTCAAGCGCAGCACGTGTTGTACCTCCCTTTGAAGCTACGCGGTCCATCCAGTTTTGTGGTGAAATATCCTCTTGATTGAAGAGTTCAACAGCACCTTCAAAGGTACTCGCAACAAGCATTTTAGCTGTTTTATCGCTAAAGCCCATGTCACGTGCTGCGTCCATCATGGACTCCATAAAATAGAAGATATACGCAGGGCCACTACCTGAAATTCCGGTGGAGGCATCAATGAAACGTTCATTGCTTACGTGAATGGATTTCCCTGTGGTATCTAAAAGTCCACCGATCGTAAGTAACTCAACACGGCTCACATCATTGGTTGCTGTGTAGGATGTCATTCCCTTACCCACTTGGGCAGGTAGGTTTGGCATAGCGCGTACGACCTTGGTTAACCCGAGCTCCTTAACCATACTCTCCAATGTTACCCCAGCCATAATGGATACGATGATCTGGTCTTTTCCCACCATGGGCTTCATCCGTGCGAATAGGTCGGTGGCGTGATATGGTTTCACAGCAACAAAAACTACATCGGCCTCAGGAAGACACTCTTCCAAGGTATCGTGGATTTCATACGCTTCATCCGCTCTTAGCTCTGCCCGACGATCTTCTGAGGCGTCGTAAATCATTAGTTTTTGCTTCTTGCCGAGCAAATGCGAATCTCTCATTCCTTCGGCGTAGGTAGAACCCATGTTTCCGGCTCCAATAACTAGTACCTTCATGTACAGTTGTCTTGGTTATTTGTGTCATGACACGCACTCTACGCGTCTTCTTCAGTTTGGTCACATAGGCGCAAAGTTCATGCGACCTATGTCCTCTACAACGGGATTGATGCAAAAAAATTCAAATTTATTATACTGTATATCAGTGTTTTAGGATTGATTGATAACAATTTGTAGCACAAAGCCCGTTAAAGATCACACCTCTGACGAATGGGCAGTCATTGTGTCATACTTGCGCGATTCGTGCAGATACGTCAGTTATAGAGAGGGATATCAGTCCAAAACAGCCACCATGCATCGCACACTGCCACCACCTACTTTCTCAATGGTTGGAATGGGAATAGGGAGGAGGGAGCAATGGTTGCGGAGGGCGAAGATCTGATCGGTTGTCAGGGACCGTCTGGCCGTCGTTGAAAGAAGTAGACAGTTGGTTCCTTCTTCATTCTTTACCTCTAAGATGTTGCCCGCATAGGCCGCCACTTGGTCTTTGGTGATCTCGATCGACTCTTTGTCCGTATCCAAGATGTAATTCCTTATTCGCTGCCTATCGGATTCATCGCTGATCAAACTCGGACACCATACGAGGAAGCGTTCTCCGCTGCTGATCATCACATTGGTGTGGTAAATGGGTATACCCTTCCCGTCAACAGCCGTAAAGTCGATCAAGTCGTAACCCAGTTTCTCACAGAATTTTTCGGCCAAGTTGGAGTTGGATCGGCTTGAACGAGCCAAGAATGCCGTTCGATTTGGACGGTCAAGTACCAGGCTTCCAGTACCTTCAAGATATTGACCATCATTTTCATACTTGGTAAGGTCGATGATCTTCTTGTAACCGTATTTCTCTTGAAGCGTCTGAACGATATCGATCCTGCGTTCGGGTCTCCTGTTCTTAGCTTCCATAGGGTAGAGGACGATCGTTTCTCCATTGTGCGTACTGATCCAATTGTTTGGGAAGATCGCATCTGGCTTGACCGGAGAATTACTGTCGTCTATGACAACATGTTTGATATGATGCAGTTTCAATACCTGCAGGAATCGGTTGAACTCGTCTACCGCCTTGTTTTGGATATGCTCTTCAGAGATATTCTTTTGAAACGCGTTGCTGGCCTGAGTTTCTGAATTGAAACTGAAATGCTTTGGCCGAACGAGGAGTAGCGCTTTCATGATTCTTGAAGTTATCAATTCCTCACACTTAGGCGTGTCGGAAGATTCCTTCAAGAGGGGTCAGTTATGAACAGATGACGTTAATATGTTGAAAATATCGTCTATGTGATCAATGTGATTCCACTTCATGAGGGTAGACCGCAACAGGGTGACTTCGGATGCATCTTTGTGTATGTACTCATTCTGAATGTAGTTCGACGACATCTTGTATAATGCTAGATAAAGTCCCGCTTTCTCTGCATGGTTGAAAAGCGCTTGAGACTTTCTGGAGATCTCAGAGATAGAATGAGCCTGAGGAGCAAAAATGATGATATCCAGATCTGGCTTGAACGGTAAGAGCCACTCATCACTGGAAGATAATCGCTTGTATAGCTCATTGGCGGCGGACAAACAGTTGCTCAACCCTTGCGACATCTCGCCCTTCTTGATCAATGGGAATCTCTTCTGCGTTGCGAGTAAGGCAACGGCGGCGGCTCCAGGGCGGGAACATTCTAGGGTGATCTCTCCCAAATGCAATTGATCGGAAGTGAAGTAGGTGTAAGGGCTATCGTGTTTATAGAATCTTCCTACCGAAGGATCCTTAAAAAGCACACACCCGCATCCATAAGGTTGTAATCCATGTTTGTGCGGATCGATCACGATGCTATCCGCCTCAGATATCGCATCAAAATGGCGTTGGAGATCTGGATCAGTGAAGTCGATCAATCTGAAATAGCCACCATAGGCTGCATCTACATGAACGCGAGCCTTGTATTTCGTCGCTAGGCCGATGATATCGGAAATGGGCTCTACATGGCCAGTTCCTGTGGTACCGGCGGTGACCACCACTGTGCCTATGTCGCCCTTTTTCAACACGTCTTCCAAAGCATTCAGGTCCATTACTGGTTTACCTTGCTGACAAGGAACACTTTCAAATGGGATCTGCAGGACCGCTGTGATCCGCTCGTGGGTGTAGTGAGCAGCCTTAGAGGCAGCCACCTTCTTGCCGGGGTGTAATTGAGATCCTATCCATAGTGCCTCGAGATTGGCCATGGTTCCGCCTCCGGTGAGATGACCTAAGGATCCATTCCACCCAAACATTCGGGCAATTTCCTCAACTGCTTCGATCTCCATGGCTGAACTCTCCTTGCCGCCATCGAGAGCGTGGTTATTTGGATTGATCTGCTGTGCAAAGGCATAGGCCGCTCTGGCAATGGCGTGCGGCGGTTTCAACATTTGCCCAGCATATAGAGGCGAAGCGTATGGATAGTTATTCTGAAGTCGATCTGCCATATCTGTGAGTGTGGCAACCGAATTAGCATCCAAACCCTCTTGTCCGGTCAACGGCAGATCATCCTGTGTTGACTTCCATTTATGGCTTAGCGACTCGAGTAGGTTGAATAGGTCCTCAGTGTGGGCGGACATCTTACAATCCGAGGATTTTTGCGTCTACGAAGAACACACTCCGAATGTCGATGTCGATTTCGCTTCCCGGGATCTCATCTGTAACGATCTCAATGCGAAGGTCATATGAGCTTGCTTTGATGTATTCGGACAGGTCGGCTCCCGTTGTTTCGAGGTCTAAATGCTGACCTTGACCATTCTGAATGTCTTGTTTTTCAGCGATCAATACTTCTGGTTCGCTGTCCGTACTCATGTATACTTCGATACTCTTGAGAAAATCAAAATTAGCATCAGAAGGCGAGGTAATGGTAAGGTCGCACTCTCTCAAGCTGATCTCTTCAATGAGATCGGCTCTCGTATTGTTATTCTCAAAGGTGGTAGATGAATTCGATTGTATATCGGGAGTGATGATATCGATAGGCAGATTCGTGCCCGCTGCGGCTGGGATTGTGATCTCCGTTGTTGTTTCAATCTCAAATTGAGTTAGCTCGCTCGCCTTATCACACGATGCGAGGATTACTAGAGCTCCAATGAGTATTACTATACGTTTCATAAAGGAGGTATTTCGTTGCAAATGTACGAAGTTCCTAATGGCTTGGTCATTTATTCCATGTGCGGACGTAATCCCCATTAGGATCATAACGTTCGGCCTGAAGCTTTGTATTGAATACGCGATCTTTTCTTGGATCATTCCCCGTACCTGATACATACGACCAATTTCCCCAATTGGAGGCCACATCGTAGTCGATCAATTTCTCTTCAAAATAGGATGCACCCCATCGCCAATCGATTTTAAGTTGATGTGTGAGGAAGGAGGCTACATTCTGCCGACCTCTATTACTCATAAAGCCTGTGGCATTCAGCTCTTTCATATTCGCATCCACAAAAGGGTCATTCGTCTTTCCTTCACACCATTTGTTGAATTTCTTTTGATCGGTAGACCATTCCCGAAATTCACCTTTCCAGCCAAACTCAAAAAATAGTTCTTTGCCATGCTTAAGGGCAACGATCTGAAAGAAATCACGCCAAAGAAGCTCAAAGATCAGCCAGTATGTACTCTTATTCTCTTCAATTTCAGATTCGTAACGCTTTACTTCCGAATGGATCCTTCTTGCCGAAATACATCCTTGGGCTAGCCACGGAGAGAATTTAGAGCTGTAATCGGCTCCAAGCATTCCGTTTCGGGTTTCAACGTATTCGGATAGCGACTCCGATTCCCAGAAGTAGTGTTGAAGTCGTTCCATTGCGGCCATTTCTCCACCGTGGAATTCGAGCACAGACCGTTCGTCGTGATTGGGTGTCTTGAACCCAAGATCTTCAAATCCAATGAGATCATCCTTTGGCTTCGACCCTGAGAAATGAGGAATGGTTCGAGGTGCGCGGACAGGATCTGGATATGAATGGTACTTCTCGATCTTCTTTCTAAACGGAGTGAACACCTTGGGAGCTTTTTCGATGGAGAAGGGGAGGTTGTCCATATCGATCAAGGTGTGATTCCATATCCCTTCACAATTGCCGATGGCTGAATTCAGCTTGCGCTCTATCTGGATCTCTTCATAACCCACGCTGTTGGAGTAAACGAGTCGATCCATTCCCGTTTCGTGCATGAGGCTAGGCAGGATATCTTCTGCCTTACCTTTTAGTACGATCAGCTCCGATCCTCGATTACGGATCGTCTCTCGCAATTCCATCACACTTTGCCAGATGAAGAACGCCCTGCGCTCATCCATCCTCTTGTCACCGTGTATTCCGTCCTCGAAGAATCTATCCTCAAAGATGTACACACAAAGCACTTCAAGGCTTTCTTCCATCGCCCTGTGAAGCGCAAGATTATCATCGAGTCTGAGGTCGTTTCGCAGCCAGTAAAGGGTTTTCATTTTGAGGGTTTTATGAGTTTTGGAGAACGTTCCTCTGTTTATTTGTTTCTGTGTTTATCCGTTTATCCGTTTTCATGAACGCATTACGTAGAGTCTAATCGGCCCTAACTCGTAATACGAACAACGAGCGAGCCTTGGTGCCCTGTAGCCTCGGAGCCCTGGAGCCCTAGAGCCTCGACTTACTCCGCCTACACCGTTCCGAGCAATACTTCACATTCTCCCAATCGCGCTCCCATTTTTTGCGCCATTCGAAGGGACGGTTACACACGGGGCAGGTTTTAGTGGGTCTTTGAGGTTTAATGAGTTTAATGGGTTTGAGGAGTTGTGGAAAACGTTTATCCGTTTCTGGGTTTATCTGTTTGTCTGTTTTCTTGAACGTATAGCAATTTGGTTAATCAACCCTAACTCGTGGTCCGAACTGCGAGCGAGCCCTGGTGCCCTGGTGCCCTGGAGCCCTGCCCTAAATCCCCTCCAGATCCTTCAGAATTTCATCTGCTCGCTCCAGGATTCCCTTCTTCGAAACATCTTTCATTCTATCCCAGGTTCGATACATCATTCCAACACGCGGGTTATTGCTTAGTTTATCCCGATTTCGATCATAGAAGTGCCAGTAGAGGGAGTTAAATGGACACGCTTTATCGCCGGTCTTATCCTTTTTGTCATAATAACAACCATTGCAATAATGGCCCATTTTGTCAATGTAATTGGCACTTGAAACATACGGCTTCGTACCCACGATCCCTCCATCGGCAAACTGACTCATTCCACGGGTATTGGTTATCTCCACCCATTCAAATGCATCAATGTAAATGCCGAGATACCATTTGTCTACTTCATCTGGGTCGATGCCTGCCAACAGAGCAAAATTTCCGGTAACCATCAAACGCTGAATATGGTGGGCGTAAGAGTATTGTAAACTTTGTTTGATCGCATGACGCATGCAGGTCATCTTTGTTTCGCCAGTCCAGAACCAAGAGGGAAGGGGAGTGTCGTGATCAAAGAAGTTCTCCGAAGCATATCCCGGCATATGTGCCCAATACACACCTCTCATATATTCACGCCACCCGAGGATCTGTCGGACATACCCCTCTATCTGAGCAATGTCGATCTCCTCTTTGTGATCTCTCCATTGATCGATGACCCTTTGTATCACCTCTTTTGGAGAAAGGAGTTTGATGTTCATCGCGAAGCTCAATCGACTGTGGTACACCGACCAGCTGTCTTGGGTAAGGGCGTCTTGAAACTGACCAAACCAGGGGAGTGCGTTTTCAGCGAAATAGTCGAGTAACTCTAGACATTCAGATCGATCCAACGGCCATAGATAGCGCTCAGCATCTACCTCGCCGATGGTTTTCACACCTGCTTCCTTGATTTCTTCATATAGATCGGTTAGGTTGTGGTCGAATACCAGGGGTTCAGCCGGACGATGCCCCTTCGGAAGCGACTCTCGATTCTGTTTGTCGTAATTCCATTTACCACCCTCCGGATCCGATCCCTTCATGAGTATGCCGTGTTTCTTACGCAGATCACGGTAGAAGGATTCCATGAGGTAGGTCTTTTTGCCTTTGAAGAATTCGGCAAGGTCATCCCGTTTACAAAGGAAATGTTCGGTATCCACGGAGGAGCATGTGATGCCTTCTTCTTTCAGCTCATGACATATCTCCTTCAACTGTTGATCCAGTCGATACTCGTCAGGCAGCTGATATTGAAACTCTTCCGCCTCGTATTGCTTGATCACCTCGGTAATGTTCCTCCTGAAATCCTGCCGGTTCGATTCATCTGATAGGTGAAGATAGTGCACACGGTGACCGCGACTCTTGAGGTTCTCTGCGAAGCGGCGCATGGCTCCAAATATGCCCATCACCTTCTGAATGTGATGATCTACATAGTCCGTCTCCTGACGAATCTCCATCATCACATACAAACAATGGGGACAGCTTTCACTGAACCACGAATGCCTTTGGTTGAGTTGATCACCAAGTATGAGTCGGACGGTTCGGGTAGATTGCATGAAGAATAAACGCGGGGAGTGGGGACTTGTTTATACGTTGATCTGTTTCTCTGTTTATATGTTAATCCGTTAATCCGTTTCTGGGTTTATCCGTTTCTGTGTTAATCCCTTTTCGATATCGCATTACGAAACATCTAATCAGCCCTAACTCGAGGTCCGATCAACGAGCGAGCCTTGACTGCCTCGATAGCCTCGGCCTCTCAGGCCGCTCAACCCGCTCAGGCCGCGGTGGCCCTTCCTTTTGTCAAGCCACAAAAGGAAGCAAAAAGGCTTTGGACACAAAAGAGGCCTTCCCGGCGTTCGTTCCTCACTTGGGTCGCGAAAAAGCGTATAAACGTTTAGAGGTGTTGGAATTCTATGAAGGGGCGCTTTTCGCTAGGCTTACTTTTGTGTCCGCCTAATCCCCGAGTGCTCGTTGATTACATAGCGAGTTCAGGCTCAGGTTCTTTTGTTGGGGTTAAGGTATTTCGCCCAAGCGTTAGTGCTGTTCGAGCCTTGTGGCCCTATGGCCTTGTCAGCCTTGATAGCCTTGTCAGCCTTGGCTTCTTCGCCCAAGCGTTAGTACCGAAAAAGCTAAAAGCTAACAGCCAACTGCTAAAAGCTAAAAGCCATGGCCGCTTGGCCCTTTCGCCCTTTGGCCTTCACCCCAAAACTATCCCCACAATTATTACCCTATGTCCCTCTGTAGATGTATATTCGCAACCTTGAACTAAAATTTCGGAAGAGTACATGGCTACTTTGGAGAATATTCGAAAAAGATCAGGTCTACTGATCGTGATCATCGGCGTCGCACTAGGCGCTTTCTTGTTGGGTGACCTCATGATGGGAGGTACATCGATCTTTACTAGCAACACCAATGTGGTGGGTACGATCGATGGGGTAGACGTAAGCTACACTGAATTCAACAATCGCATGCAAGAATTGCGAATGCAGGATCAGGCGTATGCTGATATGCCCGAGAATCAATTGGCCAACATCGTTTGGCAAGGATTCATCAGCGAGATCATCTTTGAAGAGGTGTACAGTGACCTCGGTTTTACGATCACCGAAGATGAACTCCTCGAAGAGATCATCAGAAACCCGAACATCCAGCAGCAACAGAGTTTCATCGACGAGAACGGTCGTTTCTCTCGTAGCCGCTTCATCAACCTTCTTAGGAATCTGCGCGACAATCGCAATGCCAACGAGCAAGCTCAACAGCAATGGGCAGCGTGGACCGCTTTCGAAGAAGACGTTGCCGAGCAAGCGCTTCAGTTCAAATTCGACAAGGCCATTCAGAGCAGTGTGTATACTCCAGTGGCCTTGGCAAGACATCAGTTTGCCAACAACAATGTAACACGCGACGTGGCCATCCTTCAATTGCCATATACATCCGTTGCGGATGACCAAGTAGAAGTTACAGAAGCAGATTTCAAAGCGTATTACGAAGAGTACAAGCACAAGTACAAGCAAGATTTCGAAACAAGGGATATCGTTTATGTGAATTTCGAACTCGCTCCATCTGAATTGGATAAGCAAGAAGTACGCGAAGAGCTAGAAGGTTTGATCGGGAATTCAACTCGCTTCAACCGCGCAACGAATCAAACAGATACAATCATTGGCTTCGCCGAAACGGAAGATGATTCAGCATTCGTAGTGGCCAACAGCACATTGCCTTACCGTCCAGGTTACTGGAGAACAGGCGATCTCAGCAGCAATGTGGATTCGATCATGTTCCAAGCTGAGCCAGGATATATTCACGGTCCTTATGAAGAAAGTGGAGGATACAAGCTCACCAAGCTGCAAGAGATCAAGATGTTGCCAGATTCAGTATCGGCACGTCACATTTTGATCACCTTCAACAACGGCCAACAAGGCAACCAATCGCAGCGCACCATTGCTGATGCACGTGCCCTTGCAGATAGCCTTCTCGAAGTGATCAACAACGGAACCACTCCTTTCGATTCACTCGTTACCGAGTTCTCTGAGGATCCAGGTTCTATTGCCGACGGTGGTTTGTATGAGATGTTCCCTCCAAAACAAATGGTTGGACCATTCGAAAACTTTGCATTCCAAAACGAGCCAGGTACTACTGGCATCGTCCAAACGCAATTCGGCTTCCACATCATGGAAGTGATGGAGCACTCAGCAAGCAAGTCGAAGGCCGTGAAAGTGGCTACCATCTACCAAGAGGTGATCATCTCTTCACGTACAGAGAACGAGATCTATAGCAAGGCTCAAGATTTTGCCAATGCAGCTGCAAATGGCAATTTCGTAACCGTTGCTCAAGAAATGGGTCTACAAGCTCGTCCAATGACCGAACTCCAAGCTACGGCTGATGGTGTTATTGGTCTCGCTCAAGCACGCGACGTAGTTACTTGGGCCTTTGGTAAAGAGAAGGAAGTTTCTGTTGGCGATGTTCAATTGATCAACAACCAAGGAAAATCATTCGTTGTCGTTCAGTTGACGGACATCACAGAGGAAGGTTACAAGACCTTGGAAGACGTTCGTGAGAACATCACTCCAATGGTAACCAACCGCGTAAAAGCAGAAAAGGTATTGATGCCTCGTGCTCAAGAGTTGATGAACGGTGAAACAGCTATGCAGGCCGTTACTGAGAAGTCAGATGAGAACATGGCTATCCAGCAGGTTCGTCTCGGCAACAGCTCGATCACCGGTGTTGGTAACGAACCTGTGGTAGTAGGTGAAATGAGCGCCACTCCAGTAGGTCCACTTGCAGGTCCAATCGCCGGCAACCGCGGCGTATACATCTGGCAAGTAAACGCTGAATCGCCATTCAACGACAAATCCGACTACTCAACAGACGTTGACAA
>CBFHXG010000040.1:0-21355 GCA_965659725.1 Phaeocystidibacter sp.
TTTGATGAGTTGGCAAAGATATTCCTTTCGGGGTAAAAAGCGAGCGAGCCCAGGAGCCTCGGAGCCCTGGAGCCTCGCCCCTACGGCCCTATAACTCACTCCACCTATTCGCATCCAACCGCACAAAAATGAACAGCAGTATTGTAAAACCCCAAAGGGAAGATCCGCCGTAGCTGAAGAAGGGGAGAGGGATGCCGATCACCGGGGCTAGACCCAGCGTCATGGCAATGTTTACTGCGAAGTGGATGAAGAGTATTCCCACTACACCATAGCCATAGATGCGGGAATAATTACTTTTTTGTCGTTCCGCTAAGAAGACTAGCCTGCCCATTAAGGCGATGAAGAAAATGACCGTCAATGAGCTGCCAAGGAAGCCCCATTCTTCGCCCACCGTGCAGAAGATGTAGTCTGTACTTTGTTTCGGAACGAAGTCGAGTTTTGTTTGCGTTCCCTGCAAGAATCCCTTGCCCGTTAAACCACCTGAGCCAATAGAGATTAACGATTGATGGGTTTGATATCCAACACCTCTCGGGTCGTCGGTAATGCCTAAGAGTACCTCAATTCGACTTTGCTGGTGCGGCTGTAGAACCTTGTTGAACATCACATCCGTAGCATAGGTGAGACCAATGCTGAAGATCCCCAACAAGATGGTCATCCAAATAACGCCGCGGTGTTTGCGCATTACGGTAATCACCAATAAGACCAACACCCCGAGTCCAGTAGCTACCCAAAGGGTGGGGAAGACCAACGCCAGTATCACCACCGTGGCCGTTAAAAAGGCCATGAAAAGATACATGCCCGGTAAGCCTTCTCGATAGAGGACCAAAACAAAGGATAGGAACACCAACGCCGATCCGGTATCAGGCTGAGCCATGATCAGCAGGAAAGGCAATCCCATAATAACGATCGGCCACCAACGGTATCTCCATTTACTGACATCAACATTAAGCGTGCTCATGTACTTCGCCATGGCCAACGCAGTTCCGAATTTGGCAAACTCCGATGGCTGAATGCTGAAAGGACCCAAGGCGATCCAACTCTTGTTGCCCGCCACTTCCTTACCAACCACCAATACGAGGAGGAGCAATAGCAAGGTAACTCCGTAGGTTCCGTAGGATATGTTTTGGTAAAGCCGAGCGTCACTCAACAGAATGGCAAGGATCAATACTCCCGAGGTGAGTATCCATATCATCTGCTTACCGTACTCCTGGGAGGTGTCAAAGATATTCTGATGCTGTTCTGAATAGATGGCGGCGTAGATGTTCAACCATCCAGCGAGTACCAGGATCACATAGAGTAATACCGTCCATCGATCTACTCTCGAAAATACATTCCTTGTCCGCAGTCTATCACTCATGGCGCAACGAATAAGCTATCGTTTCCAAATATCTCGATATACTGCTTGCGGTATTCCTCCGTGAGGTCGCCTTCGATCATCCGATCATACAGCCACTCCCTCGAGATCTCGCCCGAAATATAGTCTTCGATCATCAAGGATGCGATCGGAGCTGCCCATCTACTTCCCCAATACCCATTCTCCACGATAACGGCGATAGCAATCTTCGGATCATCCTTGGGTGCAAAGGCAATGAAAATGGAGTGGTCTTGCCCATGTGGGTTCTCTGCCGTCCCCGTCTTACCACACATCTCAATGGATTCCAATCGGCTCATGCGAGCAGTTCCAGATTCGAAAACATCGAACATACCATCGATCACAACGGGAAAGTGACTGCTATCAATAGTAGTGTATTTAGGCTCTGTATATTGAGGATCATCCACAGGCTCACCACCGATCTCTTTAACAATGTGCGGTGTGTAGTAGTAACCGCGGTTCGCAATGGCGGCCGTCATGTTGGCTAGCTGTATAGGGGTTACTTCCATTTCACCCTGACCAATCGCTAGGGAGATGGTACTCACCGCTTTCCAACCCGTGTAGCCGAAGGCACGATCGTAATAATCGGCAGTAGGAACTCGACCTCTTCTCCCCGTGGGAAGGTCGTTGTTCAAGAATTCGCCCAAACCAAAACTGGTAACATGGTTGTGCCAGGCATCCATTCCTTCCTGTGCCGTTGGGTAGTTCTCGATGATATTCTTGAAAACGTTGCAGTAGTAGTTGTTGCAGCTCTTGGAGATCGATTTGCGCAATTGCATAGGTCCACCGCCACAGTGACAACCCACGTGAAGTGATCCGTATCTAAATCCGCCATAACAGCTGTAGGAAGTGGAAGGCCTCAGTGTACCTTCCTCCAAGCCGATCAGTGCATTGATCACCTTGAACGGTGAGCCCGGAGGATATTGGGCGAGAAGTCCTCTGTCGTAAAGTGGCTTATTGATGCTATCGTAATAAAGCTCTGTGTAATTTCGGCTTCTTTGCCTTCCGATCAAGAGGTTGGGATCATACGTTGGTGCACTCACAAGAGCCAAAATCTCACCAGAACTAGGTTCTACGGCTACAATGCTGCCTCGTTTGCCTTGCATCAAAACTTCTCCAAGGTGCTGAAGGTCGTAATCAATGGTGCTCACCACGTCCTTTCCTGGCTCAGGTAGCGTATCGTAGGCGCCATTCATGAAACTCCCTACCTCGCGGTTGTGATTGTCTACCAAAAGATATTTCCTACCTGCTTTTCCTCGAAGAATATCTTCATAACTCTTATCAATCCCACCTTTGCCGGTAAGGTCACCCATGGCATAACCAGGGTTGTTTTGAATGAATCGCTGGTTTACCTCACCAATGAATCCAACCACATTGGCAGCCCCCTCGATCGGGTAGTCGCGGAGGATTCGCTTTTGGGTATAGAAACCCTTGAATTTGTAGAGTTCCTCTTGGATGCGGGCATAGCGCTCGTCCGACATCATCCCGAAGAAAACACTGGGCTTGAAAGTGGAATACCTTCGCGCTGCGGCTAATTTACTAGTGACATAGGAAGTGTCTACATCCAACAAGCTCATCAAGAGGGTGGTGTCGAAGGCTTCCGTTTGGCGAGGAATGACCATAAGGTCGTAGGCCACCTGATTGGCCACCAGCAGCTTTCCGTTGCGATCATAGATATATCCTCTTGGTGGATAGATGCGCACCTCCCGCTTGGCGTTGTTTTCAGCCGACAAGGTGTATTCTGGATCGATTACTTGAATGGAGAACAACCGCCCCATGAAGATCAACCCGATCAGTGCCAATAAGATGTAGAAAAATATGTCTCTTCTCATGCTTCCTCCCTGTACACAAACAATTGCACAATGTAGATCATCAGCAAAGTGATTGGTACAGACACTAAGGTACGAGTCATAATGGATACTACCTCACGTACACTGAAAGCTTCTAATCCAAACAACCAACAATGGTGAATGAATACGCCAACGGTAACGTAGGTGAGGAATCGTGACGGACCTAATGTCCAAAGGCTAATTCGGTCGAGTTCTTTATTGGATGAGCTCACCAACCGAAGTAGGTAAGGTCGAATAAAGGCTAGGGTGAGGGTGGCGGATAGGTGGATCCCACCTGAGTTTTCAGCGATATCGATGGTCCATCCCAAAGCGAATGCCCAAAGTAGGGAGTAGAATCGGTTCGTATCAGCCGGGAGGATCAGGATGAAAAGCACATACAAGTATGGGTTCAGGTAACCGAACAGCTGTATGTTGTTCAGGATGAATACCTGGAACAAGGCCAAGAAGGCAAACCGACCGATCCACTTGAGCATATCAGTCCTCATCTTCTTGCTCACTTTCGAGAAGCAAACGTTCTCCTTTCAACAAATTCTTGATCACATACACTTTTTGAAGTGCGGCAAAGTCTACCGTTAGATTCAGCTCAACCTCATAGAATTGATCTTGCGGTTCGATGTAGAAAGTGTCTACGATGCCGATGGGTATGCCGGATGGATAGAGGGCGGATCGCGTGTCGGTAACGATGGTATCTCCCTTGCGAATGGTCGCTTGTCTTGGGATATCACTCAGTCTTGCTTCGCGATAATTTGCCGCAGAAGGCCAGGATATCGATCCAAAGAAGCTCGAGTTTTGGAACTTTCCGGGTAGTCTTGATTTACCGTGGATGATTGGAATCACCGAGGCATAATGGTCACTTACGTCTGCAATAACGCCTACTGCTCCAAACCCGTTGATCACGGCCATATCTTCCTCGAGTCCGTGTATCCTTCCTCGATTCAGTGTGATATAATTGTTTCGCTTGTGGATGGAATTATTGATCACTTCAGCATCGATATAGGTGTATTGTTGTTGATACAGGGTATCGATGATGGAGTCGTGATCGGCGTAGATCTGGAAATAGGACGACTTCAATGCGGAGCGCAGGGCGGCATTTTCAGCGGCCAAGTTCTTATTGGTCTCGTTCAGATTGATGAAATCTCGAATAGAACTGTACCGTTCCATCAATCCACCGGTAACTTCATTTGCAGAGGTTACAACGGCTGTCCGGTGATACGAATTCGCGCTAACTACAAAGGTGATGGCAACAACTTGCAGGGCGACAAAGGCGAACATGACACGCCTTCTCCACAACCATTGTAGCAAGTTTTGCATCTAGTGTTTATCGAATTAAGAGCGTGCGATATTTATCGATGTTCTTCAGTGTGATGCCCGTACCACGAACAACAGCGCGAAGTGGGTCTTCTGCTACATATACAGGAAGGTCGGTCTTCATGCTGATGCGCTTATCCAAACCTCTCAACAATGAACCACCGCCGGCCATGTAGATACCGCTATTGTAGATATCCGCTGCCAATTCTGGAGGAGTCATTGAAAGGGCTTCCATGATAGCATCTTCGATACGTGTGATGGACTTATCGAGGGCTCTAGCGATCTCCTTGTACGATACGGTGATCTGCTTTGGTTTACCGGTAAGTAGGTCACGACCTTGAACATCCATGTCATCTGGAGCATTCGGAAGATCGTCGAGTGCAGAACCGATCTGGATCTTGATCTGCTCAGCTGTACGCTCACCCACATAAAGGTTGTGCTGCGTACGCATATAATAACCGATGTCGTTGGTGAAAACATCACCCGCCACCTTGATACTCTTGTCACAAACGATACCTCCCAGTGCGAGTACAGCGATCTCCGTTGTACCACCTCCGATATCGATGATCATATTTCCTTTTGGCTCGAGTACATCAACACCGATACCGATAGCTGCGGCCATTGGTTCGTGAATGAGATATACTTCCTTGGCTTTGGCTTGCTCGGCCGAGTCTTTTACAGCTCGTTTTTCAACTTCCGTGATACCGCTTGGAATACAGATCACCATGCGAAGTGAAGGAGCGAAGTATTTGCTCTTTAGTGATGGAATGCTCTTGATCATTTCACGAATCATGTGCTCGGAAGCAACGAAGTCGGCAATCACACCATCCTTGAGTGGGCGAACCGTCTTGATGTTCTCGTGCGTTTTACCGTGCATTTGCATGGCCGCATGTCCTACTGCCATGATGGCGTTGGTTGTGCGATCGAGGGCTACGATGGAAGGGGCATCAACTACCACCTTGTCGTTGTGTATGATCAGGGTATTCGCAGTACCGAGGTCGATCGCTATATCCTGAACGAAGAAATCAAATACTCCCATTGGTGTGGATCAGTGTTTAAAGTGACGGTAACCGGTGAACACCATGGACATGCCATTTTCATCGCAATAGTCGATGCTCAATTGATCCTTGATAGACCCTCCAGGTTGGATCACTGTATTAATGCCTTCCCCATTTGCGATCTCAACGCAATCCGGGAAAGGGAAGAACGCATCAGACGCCATAACGGCACCCTGTAAGTCAAAGTTAAACGATTTTGCCTTTTGAATGGCCTGTCTCAATGCATCTACTCTTGAAGTCTGACCCGTACCGCTCGCTAAAAGCTGACCATTCTTGGCCAAAACGATGGTATTGGACTTCGTATTCTTGCAAAGCGCACTGGCAAAGATCAGGTCGTCGATCTGCTCTGATGTAGGCTCAACCTTGGTTACGATCTTCAGATCTTCCTTTGAATCGGTATGATGGTCGCGTTCTTGAACCAATACACCGTTCAATGCGGTACGAGCAATCATCTCTTGAGGCTGAATACTCTTCACCTTCAAGATGATACGGTTCTTTTTCGATCTCAAGATCTCCAATGCCTCATCTGAATAATCGGGTGCGAGGACCACCTCACAGAAGATCTCATTGATGCCTTCGGCCGTTGCTTTATCGATCGGCTTATTGGCCGCGATGATCCCGCCAAAGGCCGATACTGGATCACCCGCCAAAGCATCGGTCCACGCCGTTGAAAGTTCGTCACGCTGAGCCAACCCACAAGCATTGTTGTGTTTGATCACCGCCACGGTAGGCTTCTGATCCCAGAATTCCGCGATGAGTTGAGCAGCCGCATCCACATCCAAGAGGTTGTTGTAGCTCAACTCCTTTCCGTGAAGCTGTTCAAAGGCCTCGTCCAAGTTGCCATGGAACCAACCTTTTTGGTGAGGATTCTCCCCATATCGAAGCTCCTTGCCGCTGCGAATGCTGCGCTTGAAAGAGATGCTAGAAGGGGCAAAGAAGCCGTGAATAGCTGTATCGTAGTGTGAAGATATATCGAATGCGTAACCCGCAAAACGATGGCGGTCTTCAATCGATGTCTCGCTCTTGTTCGCTTGAATGATCTGCAAGGCCTCCTCGTAATACTCTCGTGAAGGCACGATCAATACATCTTTGAAATTCTTGGCAGCAGCCCTGATTAAACTGATCCCTCCAATATCGATCTTCTCAATAATGTCTTGCTCCGACGCACCAGACGCAACCGTTTCCTCGAAAGGGTAGAGGTCAACCACCACCATATCGATATCGGGAATGTTGTGCTCGTCCTTTTCCTTGAGGTCGCTTTCGTTATCACGACGATGAAGGATCCCACCGAATATCGCCGGGTGGAGCGTCTTCACCCTACCTCCAAAGATGGAAGGATAATTTGTTTGACTTTCAACAGGGATCACAGGTAAACCAAGGTCCTCAAGGAACTTTTGCGTTCCTCCAGTGGAGTACAAGGTTACGCCGTCATCGTGAAGTTGACGTGCAATAGGCTCGAGCCCATCTTTGTAGAATACCGATAAAAGTGCGCTTTTAATGCGTTTAGTGCCGCTCATGAGGTGGGGATTTCAAAGGAGCAAAAGTAGTGAAATACAGGGGGGATAGCAAGGTATTGTGTAGTGAGAATTTCCGTACTTTCGAATCAATCAACAAAGCATGAAAATCACTCAGATCATAAGCGAAGGCTTTCGCATGTCTGCCCAAGCCCTTCGTGCCAATCCTTTGCGAAGTACGTTGTCCTTATTGGGGATGACGCTCGGAATATTCAGCATCATTTTCGTCTTTTCAGTGGTGGATAGCCTTGAAAGATCCGTACGATCATCGATCGAGAGTGTTGGTTCCGATGTACTATATATCCAAAAATGGCCTTGGGGTGGAGGTGGAGGAGAGTATCCATGGTGGAAGTACTTTCAACGTCCTGAGCCCAAGTATGAAGAGATGGCCAAGCTAGGTGATAGGATCACCACGGAAGGGGCCATGTCTTTCTTAGTGAATATCAGTGCCAATTTGAACTACAGGAACAATACCGTAGATAATGTGGGGATCATGGGTGTTTCGCATGAGTATCTCGACATATGGCCTACGCCGATGGCGCAAGGAAGATATTTCAGTCCGCAAGAATCCGAGAGTGGCAAGAACGTAGCAGTCATCGGTCATGACGTGGCTCGGGGTCTTTTCGGATCCCTAGACCCCATCGGGAAACGGATCCGTATTCTCGGAGAAAAGGTGCGCATCATTGGTGTCTTTGAAAAGGAAGGTGAAAAGCTCATCGGCGAAAGTCAGGATGAATTGGTGCTTCTCCCCGTTGAGTTCATGCTGCGCAAGGTGAATGAAGATGAGCTTCAAACAACGATCATGGTGAAGGCTCGCGATGGAGTGAGTGTAGATCAATTGCAAGATGATGTGGAAGGGGCCATGCGTGGTATACGCCGCCTACGTCCTCGAGCTGAGAACGATTTTGCCATCAATGAGATCAGTGTGCTTCAGAATAGTACGGAAGCGATCTTCTCAGGATTAGGTCTGATTGGCTTGATCATCGGAGGCTTTGCGCTCCTGGCCGGCGGTTTTGGGATCGCCAATATCATGTTCGTAAGTGTGAGCGAGCGAGTAGGGCAGATCGGCATTCAAAAGGCACTCGGCGCCCGTCGAAATTTCATACTCTATCAATTCCTATCCGAATCAGTTCTCTTGAGTTTGATGGGTGGAATAATCGGTCTACTGATCACAGGCGCCCTCGTATGGGTGGCAAGGTCGGTCACCGATTTCCCATTGGCGTTATCGGGAGGTAACATCCTAACAGGTGTGGTCATTTCGGTCATGATCGGACTCGTTTTTGGTTTGATCCCAGCGATCAAGGCGAGTGGGATGAATCCGGTAGACGCGATACGGGAGGGGAGCTGAGGAGCCTCACGAAAAGGCGGGGTGGCAAGAGGGCCAAAGGGCAAGGATATCAAGGCTCCAGGGCTTCAAAGCTCACTCGTTGATCGAAACAATAGTTATGGTGGCTCACTCCAATTCGTTGTGTGTTGGTAAAAACATATAAACAGGAGTCTATTTGGGATACCTCTTTAGCCCGCTTTATGGACTTAGCAAGAGTTCCCAGGGATTAGACGGACACAAAAGCTAGTTTAGCGATGGGCGCCATAGAAATATTTTGAAGCTTTGAAGAGAGTATTGGCGGCCAGTCGCGACCCCTTCGTGAGGAACGAACGCCGGGAAGGCCTCTTTTGTGTCTAAGACGATTTTGTTTCCTTTTGGCGCCTAGCAAAATCCGCCAGCCGGCGGAACGGCTTGAGCGGCCCGAGAGATAGGATCTCAAGAACTCACTCGTTCTTAACCCTACGAGCGGTAGGGATTAGAAAGAGAACAGAGAAACGTATCAACATTCCGCTACCGCTCTACAAATATCCTCCAACAACTTCTCATCCTCCGGCGTAAACGGATCCACATAATGCGAGTCAATATCGATCTGTCCGATCAACTGATCTCCTCTATACATAGGCACCACAATCTCAGCCTTTGTCTCAATACTGCAAGCGATGTAATTATCCTGCGCATGCACGTCATCCACATTAAAGGTCTTTCCCGAGACAGCAACTTGTCCGCATATGCCCTTTCCATAAGCAATGCGCGCATGCTCGGTTTCGGCACCTGCATATGGACCTAGCTCCAACATCTGCTCGTCGTCATTCATGAAGTAAAAGCCAACCCAATTGTAGTATTCTATCTCAGATTTCAATAATTCGCAAATGGCCAATAAGCCATCACTGCCTTTTTCTTGGAGAATGCGACTAACTTCTGTACGAATGTCACCATAGTTCATTTGAACGCGTAGTTAAGAGTGTAGAATGTGTGGCGTGAAGATCACTGCAGCAAGTGCGATAGCCAATATAGATGCGATCAAAACCGCTCCTGCTGCTGAATCCTTAGCTTGTTTGATCAACGGATGTGGGTCAGGAATAGTTGCGTCGGCAAGGTTTTCCAAGGCTGAATTCATAGCTTCGAGGGAGAGGACAAGAGCCGAAATGATCAATATGGATGCCCATTCCCACGTGTCGAGCGAGTAATAGAAACCAGCAACCACAACGGCTATGAGCGCGATAAGATGAATACGAAAATGCGTTTCAGAAAACATATTCCCTATCCCTCTAAATGCATGTCCAAATGCCCGAATTCGATTTTTCATGAAACTTTACCAACCGTAAGTAATTTCTGAACGTATAATAAACAAAGGTGCACAATCAAGCGTTCAGGCGCAACATCAACTCTTTTGCATGTATTCTATTTCATGCAATGGTCGTAATGCATTTGAAAAGACTTAATTTGCACCCTAGAATAAACCCTATTCTATGAAACTAACTACACGCTTGAGGTGGCTCTTTATTGCTGCCATCGGACTAATGGGCACAGCTGCCCAAGCCCAAATCTTACAGCTAACTCAGATCCCCAACGCATCGCGATGTACGGGTGACTCATTAGCCATCAATTTAACGGTCATCGGAACGTTCAACGCAAGTAACTCCTTTACCGTTCAAATGACACCGGGTATCAACGCAGCAGCCAACTTTGCCAGTGCATCCACCCGCATCGTCCCATTTGCAAAGTGGGATGGAGGTAACCCAAGTAACCCAGTGCTCGATACCAACCAGGCTGGACCAAAGACCTTCACCATCGTGATTCCAGAAGACATCTCAACAAACGGCGACTATTCGATCCGTCTACAGTCTTCTAACCCCGTTACCGTTTCAGATACCTTCGAGGTCTCCATCAACGTAACCACGCCAGCTTCCATCGATTCAACCTTCGGTGGATTCGATAACATTTACACCCCTGCCGATACGTCGGATATCGGAAAGTGTGTAGATGATACTATCGTCCTCTATGCCAATAAGGATACTACTGGTCTCGGCATCTACGACTACCAGTGGTTCGTGAATGGTGTAGAAGTAGGTATCGCTCAATCTCGTAACGATGATGAGTTCGACTCACTTCTCGTTTGGGCTCCTGGTATCTATACAATCGAAGTTTCTTCGGGTCTTTGTCCAGGTAGAAGCGACGAGCTCGTAGTGAACAACTACAGTCCAACTCCATTTATCACCATGCCTCTCGTAGGGCAACCTTGGGTTGAGGTTCTCGACGAACCATTCCCAGGTGCACCTCTGGTAGATTCCGTTCAGTTCTGTGAAGAGGATTCCATCCTATACGTTGGTAATCCACCAATGATCCCTGGTGAGTTCTATACCTACCAGTGGTACAAGGATTCAGTTGACCAGTTCGGTCAAGATTCAATCGTTCCTATCCTGGGACAAACCGACGATTCACTTTACGTTACCTCAGATATCGTAGCGGGTGGCGTGAATTTCAATCAACTCGTGATCTATCTAGAGGTTACCGATACCATGACGGGCTGTTCAACGCTCGGAGTCGATCCTCGATGGATCTGGATGGATACTGTGCCTGACCCGGAAATTTCCGTCGTTCCATGGCCTGGACGTAACAATACTTCACGAACGATTTGTATTGAAGATAGTGTGCTACTCCGATCCGATACCATAGGTCAAGATTGGGAGTATCAATGGCAAGTTCGATTCCCTCTCAACGGAGGTACTTGGGCCAATCTTCCTAATGATACCTTACCACGACTTCAAGTGGACACCGCTTTGGTGCCGGATTCAGCAGAATACAGACTGCGTATCAACAACTTGACGTGTACACATATTACAGCACCTATCCAGATTAATATCGTTCCACTTCCTGTATTCCGATTCCTGCCGAGTGATTCAGTTGCTCTTTGTGCCGACGATTCAGTCCTCGTTGCAGTTACCGGTAACGGTCTCCAGTACACTTGGTCGAACGGATTTATCGGAACCAGTCAATATCTGTCCACCCCAGGAACCTATTGGGTGGAAGCAGTGGGTGTAAACCAGTGTATTTCCTACGACACGCTCATCATATTCCCACTTGTGGTAAATGCCAATGCTGGTCCTGATCAAACAGTAGGTGAAGATGAAGATGTGGTTATGGCAGCAACCGGCGGTGTAAGCTACTATTGGTACGCCAACGAACCTGTATACTTCAGTAATCCACGTGATCCAAATACGCGTACACGACCTATCAAGGATACCACCATCTACTATGTTGAGGTAACCGCAGCCAACGGTTGTACGGCGATCGACTCAATGGTGGTTATCATTGAAGATCCTTTTGCAGGTGGACCCGATCTATCGAATGTGCAAAACGTAATGACCCCTAACGGCGATGGTGCTAACGACTTCCTCGATCTGCGCGAAGTGGTGAGAGCTGATGGTTGTGACCTCATCGTAATGAACCGTTGGGGCTCAGAAGTGTATATCGAAGAGAATTATACCAACGGCTGGAGAGGTACCAGTACGGGAGGTGATGATCTTCCGGATGGCACATATTATTACTTGCTAGTTTGTGGTGACGAGGTGCGCTACAAGGGAGCTATTTCTATCATCCGCAATAACGACTAAGCACTATGAAAAAGACAAACCTTTTTACACTTGCCGTAGTGTTGATGTTGGGAACAGCGGCAAACGCACAACAGATTCCCCTCTATAGTAACTACTTCTTTACCCCATTCATCTTCAACCCTGCACAGTCGGGTTCAGATGGTGTAACAGAAGCCAGTATGATGCACCGCCGCCAATGGTCGGGCATCGAAGGTGGACCCGAAACTTCGGCCCTTACCTTGAACGGTGCTTTGAACCGCGAAAAGGTGGGTTACAGTGTATACGCCTACAGCGATCGCACGGATATCATCCAGCGCATCGGTGTATACGGCTCATACGCCTACCACGTTCAATTGTCTGAAAATAACAGCTTGAGCTTTGGTCTTGCTGCGGGTTACCTCGATAATAACATCGATTTCGATAAGATCCGAGTAGATGACGAGTTCGACCCATTGCTTTATCCAAACTTGAGAAGAGGCAATTTTGACTTGAACTTCGGTATCAACCTTAACATCAATGGATTCCAGATCGGTGCAGCTGCACCTCAGATCCTTGGTGCTCCAGTTGAGTATTCAGATAACTACAATGGTCCGGTTGAGTACAGCCTGATCCGTCACTATGTTTTCAATGCTCAATACGACTGGGAGATCCAAGGAGAGAAGAGAGTGTTGAGCCCAATGATCCTCGTTCGTACCGCGCCAAACGTTCCTACACAGATCGATGCGGGTGCCATTTTCAATATGCGCGACTATGGTTACGTTGGAGCGATGTTCCGTTCCGATTATGCCATTACCGCTAACTTGGGTGTTCACTTGACAGAACAACTCACCGTAGGCTACGCATACGATTTCAGCACGAATACGTACGGAACATCCTTCGGAACGTCTCACGAGTTCATGCTCCAATGGAGATTTGGTTCTAACCGCGACAATGAGCGCATGGAGAACGATATCCGTCGTTTGAAGGATCGCATGCAACGCAACGCAGAAGACAACGAAGAATACATTCGTGAGCGCTTAGAAGAGTTCAAAGAAGAACTCGAAGCACAAGAAGATGCGGATATCGAAGAGAAAGTTCGCGAAGTTGTAGACGGCATGCAGCTCACCCAGCCTGGACGTCCAGGTGATAACACCAACGGCGGAGGCCAACAAGGCGGTCAACAAAATGGTGGTCAGCAGGGTGGCCAAAACATGAACGGCTACGACCCGAATGATTCAGGAAGGAATAACAACCCGAATACGAACACCAACACCAACACAAATAATGGTGGTGGTCAGGATTACCGTCCAGAGAACTACGCAAGCAATGTAGAGCCTGGCTCTCCAGGATACTATGTAACTGCTGGTGTGTTCGGAAGCGAGAACAACGCACGCCGTTTGATGCAGCGCTTGCAGAACGATGGCTTGGATGTGAATATCTTCCAAGACCGCGTGAACAATATGTACTATGTATACTTGATGAAGTTCAACTCGTACAGTGGTGCCGATGGTGCACGTAACTCACGATTGAACGGACGCTATGATGGTCGCCTCTGGGTGAAGATCGTAGAGTGATCGAGATGAACTGACATAAAAAGACCGTTTTCTCTGAAGGCGGTCTTTTTTTGGCCCTAATTAAACCCTATCGGAATGTTCCTACGAAGAGCATTCGTACTGCTACTCTTACTTCTCACCGCCAGGACCGAGGCTGCTCACCTGGTTGGAGGAGAGATTACCTATACCTGTTTAGGTGCGGGCAGTTATGAAGTGAGATTGCGCGTATACCGCGATTGTGCCGGAGGAGGCGCAGCATTCGATCAATTCATCGAGATCAGAGCCTTCGATGCCATTACCGGTACACTGTTTACCAGCTCTAACGGAGTTCAACCAGGTCCCGTGCAAACGGTTCCATTGAATACCGGCGATCCATGCTTAACCATTCCAGCGGGACTGTGTACGGAGTACGTGGATTATGTGACAACCATGAATTTGCCTAGCTCCCCTAATGGCTATGATATCACTTGGCAACGGTGTTGTAGGAACGGATCGATCAGTAATATTCCAAATCCGGGATCGTGGGGTAATACCTATACAGTGCGAGTTCCGCCCAATGACCCTTGCGCTTCTTCACCAACTTTTGCTAACACGCCACCCATTGTAATCTGTATCAATGAGCCGTTGAACATTGATGCTTCTGCTACCGATCTTGAAGGTGATTCGTTGTACTATGAGTTCTGCGAGATCTTACACGGTGGGTCTCAGACCAACCCAGCGCCTCAAGCCCTTCCCCCTCCGTATACCACCATCCCGTTCAATGCTCCTCAAACGTTCGATAATCCGATACCAAGCGGACCTCAAATCGTGATCGATAGTCTTACCGGAAGGATCACAGGAACAGCCAGTTTACAAGGCCAGTTTGTGGTTGGGATCTGTGTGAGCAGCTACCGAAATGGTATGCTTGAAACACGCGTCAGGCGAGATTTTCAGTTCAACGTGAGCAACTGCGTGAGAAATGTGGTGAGTGATATGATCACGCAGAGCGAAGACAGCTCATTGTTCTGTGCCGGTAGAGAGATCCAATTCACCAATCAATCGTCGAATGGCAATACCTATTCCTGGGACTTTGGTGATACGACTCGATTGGACGATACCTCATCCATCCAAAATCCGGTATATCAATACAATAGGCCGGGCATCTACAACGTGACCTTGATCGTAAATCCTGGTACGCAATGTTCCGATACCGTTGTTGAGGTGTTTGAGATCTACGAGACTCCTGAGATCGAGTATGGTATCTTGTCAGGGAGCGTGTGTTTTGGCGTTCAGAATATCTTCTTTGGTGTTATCGGAAATAATATCCCCAATGGAGCCACGTATGAATGGTACTTTGGTGGTACACCAGCTCCCAATATTCCCTATTGGTCCGGACCATTCCCGCCTGCGATCACATGGCCCGTCCCTGGAAAATACCCAGTTACCATCGTCTTGAAGTCCAATACATGCACAGATTCAGTTATTGATTCCATTGAGATCGTGCAGTTCAATCAAGTGGTAGACGCGGGGCCAGACCAGATCGTTTCTTACGGCGAGGATGTGCAATTGAACGCCTCAGGCGGAGTGAGTTATCTGTGGTATGCAGATCAGCCGGTCTATTTCTCCGATCCACGGGATCCGGCAGCATTAACGAGACCTATCAACGATACGACCACCTATTACGTTGAGGTAACTACAGCAGACGGATGCCAGGGCATTGACTCCATGGTCGTCATCATGGTTTCTCCGAATTTCCCTAACCCCGATTACAGTCAGCTGCCCAATCTGATAACCCCAAATGGAGATGGTGCGAACGACAACTTAGACCTCAGTTTGATCACGCGAGGCAGGGATGTCCGCTTTGTGCTCCACAACCGATGGGGGAGTGTGGTGTACACGGAAGAAGGCTATCAAGATCAATGGCACGGTCAGTCGGAAGGTGGCGACCCATTGCCAGATGGAACGTATTATTATATATTACAGGAAGGAGCTGAAGTGATATTCAAAGCTCCTGTTACGATCATTCGAAATTCTGATGATTAAATTGTAGATCATGGCGAGCTCTCAAATTCTCTCTCGTCTTTTAATCGCGATCTTCCTCACCAGTCTGATGGCCTGCACCTCCTCTGCACCGATAGTGTACTCGGGAGGCTCATCGAATGGAGGTTTGCAATTCCCGTATTCTCCCAAAGCCCAAGACCTCGAAACGGGTGAACACATCGTGGGCGTTCAGTATGGCTTCAACCCTGTGGAGTATTATGATGCCGATGAAAACAATCACTTTGGTCAACTCAACTACACTTTTGCGTACAGACTGAAGAAGTTCTACTCCAATTTCAACTTGGTTGCTGGGGGGGGGCAGTATGTCTTTCGCAATGCAAATCTAGAGAGCGATAACACCCATTATGGGTACCTACAAGGAGGTGCGGAAGTGGGACTCTATACTGAGTTTGGGGACTTCACATGGCGCTATATCCAAATGCGCGGTTCAGTAGGCCGTGAATTTGGAAGTTATGTGGGTAAGATGTTCAGAGGACAAAGCGAACTGGACGAGCGATATCCAGACGACGATATCAATTTCCTCTACTACGGACCTGGGATGGTGTCCTTTTCACTCAGTACGGAGCTAGAACTTCACATGGACCGCACAACAAAACTGGGTATACAGTTGGGATCGTACCAAGAGAACCTATCGTATCGCCTGGGTAGTGTTGTTTTCTTCGAGTACAAACAGGTTGGCCTTTATTTGAGCAATTACTACGACCCACAAAGCACGTACTACAATGTTGGGATGTATTATCGGCTCTGACCATCGGGTCATAAAAAAAAGGGAGAACTGATATCAGCGTCCCTCTTCTTCACTAGATCGGTCTGGTTTACTGACCAAACATATCTTTCACCCTATCGAAGAATCCCTTTTCATTCCTACCGGGGCTTGGCTGGAAATTCTCGGATGATTCTAGCGATTCCAAGGCTTTCTTTTCCTCTGGAGAAAGCTTCTTAGGGGTCCAAACATTGAGGTGAACGAGAAGGTCGCCCGTACCGTAACCTTCAATACTCGGAAGGCCCTTGCCCTTAAGGCGTAGAACCTTGCCGCTTTGTGTTCCTGCATCCACCTTTACCCTTGCCTTGCCGGAAATCGTTGGAATTTCTATACTTCCACCGATCGCGGCAGTAGGGAAGGAGATGTACATGTCGAGATGTAGATTGTTACCATCACGCTTGAGGTCTGGGTGCTCGATCTCTTCGATCAATACCATTAGGTCACCTGCCGGGCCACCCATTGGCGCTTCATTACCCTTTCCCGATACGCGTAACTGCATTCCATCCACTACACCTGCTGGAATCTTTAGGCTAACGGTTTCGTCCTTTCTTTCAAGTCCGTCCGAACCCACACCCGCAGGTTTTTTGTCCACCACCTTGCCTGAACCTTGGCAGGTAGGACATACACTTGCGGTGCGCATTTGCCCGAGGATGGTATTTTGAACACGTTGAACCTGGCCAGAGCCATGGCATGTGCTACAGGTCTTGAAGGTTAACCCTTCAGCAGCAATGGAGCGTTTGATCTTGATCTTCTTCTCAACACCTTGAGCGATCTCTTCTAATGTGAGCTTCACGCGAACACGGAGGTTACTTCCTCGACGTTGACGTGCACCGCCACCACCGCCAAAGCCTCCGAATCCACCTCCGCCGCCTCCACCGAAGGCACCACCAAAGATGTCTCCAAAGTGACTGAAAATGTCGTCCATCGACATTCCTCCACCACCGAAGCCACCGCCGGCACCCTGACCGAATGCTTGGTGTCCGAATTGATCATACTTCTGACGCTTCTCGGGATTGCCCAGGATCTCATAGGCCTCAGCAGCTTCCTTGAACTTGGTCTCTGCCCCCTTGTCATCCGGGTTCTTGTCTGGGTGATACTTGATGGCCAACTTTCGGTAGGCCTTCTTGATCTCATCCTGACTAGCGCTCTTGCTGACACCGAGAATGTCGTAGAAATCTTTCTTCGCCATAGCTTTTTAGCTTTGTGGTTCACCGTCGGCTACAACCACTTTGGCATAGCGAAGTATCTTTTCGCCGATCTTATAACCGGGTTCAATTTCGTCAACTACCTTTCCTGCCATGTCTGGGCTAGGAGCAGGGATCTTCGTGATCGCTTCCATTACATCCACATCGAACTTCTTACCAACGGTATTCTCCATTGGCTTCAAGCCCTTCTGCTTGAGGGTCTCATTCATTTTCGAATAGATGAGCTGGATGCCCTTGGCCAATTCAGAACCCGCTTCTTCTTCGCTGATGTTCTTGATGGCTCTTTGGAAATCGTCTAGGATAGGGAGTAACGCACTGAGCACGTCTTGATTGGCCGTAGTTGCCAACTCAACACGCTCTCTCGCATTGCGCTTGCGGAAGTTCTCAAACTCAGCATAGAGGCGAAGATTCTGACTCTTCAAGTCTTCTACTTCCTCGCGAAGCTGGTCTACTTCCGACTTCTCCTCCTTATTTTCAGGACCCTCAGCCGCTTCTTGTGCCGTGGTCTCTTGCGCTTCTGCAGAAGCTTGTTTTTTTTCTTCCTGTGCCGTGTCTTCTACACGTTCGCTCTTCTTGCTCATTGTCTGTGCTATTTTACGCGATGATTACACGCGTCAAAAGGTTGGCAAAGGTAGTGCCACCGCGCGTATTACGCCAAACTGACAGAGCTAATTTGGAGGAGTATGACAGGCTGGAAAAAAAGAAAGCGAACTTGTCAGTTCGCCATCTCTTGAAGCACGGCATTCAATGCCTGTGAGTGAAGGTTCACATTGAGCAATCTACCTTCACCGTCGATCAAGAAGGTTCTTGGAATTGAATTCACGTTGTACTTGGCAGCGTGACGTGAACCCCAACCACGGAGATCGCTGATGTGATTGGGCCAGGTTTGATTGAGTCGTGCGATCCCATTCTTCCAAGCCGTCTTATTTTGATCCAGTGAAACGGAGAACACGGTGAACCCCTTTTCTCCATTCTCGAATTCTGAATCCTTGAACTGGTTGTAGGTATTCACTACCTCAGGCATGTTGTGGATACATGGTCCACACCATGAAGCCCAAAAATCGATCAACACCACCTGACCGCGGTAATCTGACAATTTGATGGTTTCGCCATCTGGCGTCTTTCCTTCTAGGTCTGGAACCACTTCCCCGATCTCAAGTAACTGAGCTCCTGCCGGTGCTGGAGTGGGTTCATCATTCATTCGGTCATATACACCGAAGCCTATCAATGCCGCTATCGGCAATACTTTCAAATATGGATTGATCTTCATTTTGAGTGCGTTTTAGTCTACACGTACAATCTCTGCGCCAATGTTTCTCAAGCGCTCATCAATTCGCTCATATCCACGATCGATTTGTTCGATGTTGTGGATCGTACTCACGCCATCTGCACTAAGTGCCGCAATAAGCAATGAGATACCTGCACGAATATCAGGTGAAGTCATAGTCGTACCGCGAAGTGAAAACTTACGCTCAAGACCAATAACTGTTGCACGGTGTGGGTCGCATAGGATGATCTGTGCTCCCATATCGATCAATTTATCGACGAAGAAAAGACGGCTTTCAAACATCTTCTGGTGGATGAGAACTGAGCCCTGTGCCTGTGTTGCTACCACCAAGATGATACTGAGAAGATCAGGAGTGAATCCTGGCCATGGAGCATCTGAGATGGTCATGATACTGCCATCAATGAAGGTGTCGATCTTATACAGGTCTTGAGCCGGAATGTAAATGTCATTTCCTCTCTTCTCCAGTTTGATACCCAATTTTCTAAATACATCTGGAATGACCCCTAACTCGTCGTATTCGGCATCTTTGATCGTGAGCTCGCTCCTAGTCATGGCCGCAAGTCCGATCCAGGAACCCACCTCGATCATATCAGGCAAACAGCGGTGATCACATCCACCCAATTTCTCAACGCCCGTGATCTTGAGGAGGTTTGAGCCTATGCCCTCGATCTGAGCTCCCATTCGAACGAGCATCTTACACAATTGCTGTAAGTAAGGCTCGCAAGCCGCATTATAAATGGTAGTGGTGCCTTCAGCAAGGACAGCGGCCATCACGATATTCGCTGTGCCCGTCACCGATGCCTCGTCCAGAAGCATGTATGTACCCTTCAGTCCATCAGGAGCCTCCACACCGTAGAAGTCTGTTCCCTCTTCGTAAACGAACTTGGCTCCTAGCTTTTGGAATCCAAGGAAGTGGGTGTCGAGACGGCGCCTACCGATCTTGTCACCGCCCGGTTTAGGGATATATCCTTTGCCAAAGCGTGCGAGTAGCGGGCCAACGATCATGATCGAACCTCTCAATGAGCCGCCTCTTTCGCGGAATTCCTTTGAGAAGAGGTAATCTAGATTGATATCGTTGGATTGGAAGGTGTATTCCCCATGACCTTTCTTGCGGATCTTGACGCCTAGGTCTTCCAGAATATCGATGAGTTTATTGACATCGCGGATATCGGGAATATTCGAGATCGTGATTTCTTCATCGGTCAGGAGAACGGCACAAAGGATCTGCAATGCTTCGTTCTTCGCACCTTGAGGGGTAATGGTTCCTTTGAGTTTCTTACCGCCTCGAATCTGGAATGTTGACATGGATGCTGTGGTCTAGGGGTGTTTATTTTTTACGTTTACGTGCAGTCTTCTTCTTTCGCTTGTTGCGAGATGATGAGGTTTTCGTATTCACATTGTTGCTTGGGAGTACGAGTTCGTCCGAAAGATCGATGCCTTCTGTGTCGAGTTTGCCTTCTGCCAAGATGTTGAGCTCCTTGAGGATGACGCTATCGTCCACGGTATCCTTGTTCCATGCCAAGTAGCTGCGCTTCATTTGATTTCCTACTTGTCGGATCAATTCTTGTTTTTGTTCGCCATCTTCCATTTTCACGGCTTCGGCTAACATCTCTCTTACAAGGTGACCATAATGGCGGAGCTTGTAGGTGCGAGCAGGATAGTCCAATTGCTCAGGCAGTCCTGAGAATGTTTCACGAGTAGGGATAGGATAAGGAGAATCAACATCGAGTTGAAAATCACTCATGATGAAGAGGTGGTCCCAAAGCTTGTGCTTGAAATCTGGGGTATCTCTCAGATGAGGATTGAGATTTCCGATCACATCGATAATGGATTGAGCCACGGCATTTCGCTTCTCGCGATCTTCTATCTTCATGCAATGCTCCACCATGCGGTGTACATTTCTTCCGTACTCTGGAATGGCCAGGTCCGGTCTATCTGTATTGTATTCCACATCTGGGATGTGGCTCAAGTCTTTCGTCATGTTCTAAATGTAGTGTTCTCGCTGATAATCAGCTTTTTCGAGCATGTTGCAATTTAGCAAACTTCAGCAAGAGTCGTTTTTCTCCAGCGTTATCGAATTCGATGATCGCCTTGGCGTCAGCGCCCGTTCCACTGATCTCTTTTACGGTACCTAGTCCAAATCTATCGTGGATCACACGTGCACCCGATTTCAGATCGGTAGGGGCACCTGTCGTTTCCCCACTCTCGTGCATGTCAGCAACGCTCTTGAGCTTCTGATGCTTCTTGGGTGGTACAATGGGCTTGTCTTGGGACTGTTGATTCTTTTTACTCACTTTCGGTCTTCCTCCAAAATTGTCATTTCCTCTTGATACAACTCTCTTTTTTGACGGCGGGTCGAACGCCGCGCGAACCTCGTCTGGAGGAGAGTAGAAACCTCCGAATTCCGGAACGCGAATATCGAGATAACTTTCGTCGATCTCTTCAATGAACCGGCTTGGCTCACAATCAATGAGTTTACCCCATCTGTAACGTACGTGTGCATAG
>CBFHXG010000041.1:0-21278 GCA_965659725.1 Phaeocystidibacter sp.
CCAAGTACAAGGTATCTGATGATGAAATTGATATCGTTTACAAGCCTCGTTTTTGGGGCAAGAATGCAATCAAGACCGCGAGTATCAGAAAGTACGAAATAGTAAAACCAAACTGGATCTTGCGCAACATCATGGCCAATCCTAAAAAGGCGATCAAGATCTATTACAACACCTATGATGAAGCCACGCTCATGTCAACCGATAACCGATTGATAGAGTGGTTAGAAGATCATACTAAAAAAAAGAGATCGGCCTAAACGAAACGGGGATCGGTCTCCATCACGTGCCCACAATTACCGCACGTGCGCAACTCCTCCGACGTGTAAAACTCCTTGAATCGAGGGAGGAAGTCCTTTTCGATATCTACCAGTGGGAAGTAGGTGTCGTGCAGCTTGTTATTGCAGTTGTCGCAATACCATTGCAAGCCATCCGTATACTCAGTGCCGATTCGAACGCGCTCTACAACAAGTCCGATGCTACCTTCTTTTCGCATAGGGCTATGAGGCACTTTAGCAGGACAAAGGAACATGTCTCCCGGTCCTAGATCGATATCCCTTGGCTTACCGTCTTCTTGAATACGAACAGTAATCTCACCTTCCAACTGGAAGAACCACTCCTCTGTTTCATTGTAGTGGTAGTCCTTTCTCGCATTCGGACCAGCAACTACCATTACGATATAGTCTTCACCTTCAGGATAAAGGTTCTTGTTTCCAACAGGCGGCTTGAGCTTATCTCTATTCTCATCGAGCCACTTGTTGAAATTGAAAGGTCCACGGATTGCCATGATTCTATCTTTTAGGAGAGCACAAGTTAATCAACTTGGAGCGTGAAAACCATGACCTACTAAATGTATCTTTTTGAATGAGGGATGCTCAATTGGAATTGGCAGCTGGCCATTCTAGACATTTACCACAACGGGTGCTCAGGTGCGTTTTGGAAGATAGACTCCACCTTTTCCATCACCTCATCTGTGATTTTGTCCTTGTGATCCAAAGCTTTAAAATTTTGCTCCAGTTGAGCGGTCTTGCTCGCACCTAAAATCACCGTGCTCACATTCTCATTCTTCAGGCACCAAAGAAGGGCAAGTTGAGCAGCAGATATTCCAAGATCACCTTCCGCAAACTTCACCATCTCATCCACCTTCTTGAGCACATCGTCCACCACCCGTTGGTCTTTTAGCCAGCTGAGCTCACTGCGATTAAGACGTGCATCATCTGGAATTCCGTTGCTGTATTTTCCGGTAAGCACACCACTGGCCAAGGGACTCCAGATTGTCGTTCCGAGGCCGACTGTTTTATAGATCTGCTTGAATTCTACCTCCACCTTATCGCGGTGAAGCATATTGTATTGAGGCTGTTCCATGGTAGGCCCGATCAAATTGTATCGTTCTGCCACCATATGCGCCTCCATGATCTCTTGTGCACTCCACTCACTGGTGCCCCAATAAAGGATCTTTCCCTGCTGAATCAGGTTGTGCATGGTCCAAACCGTTTCCGCCATGGGAACGGTCTTATCCGGACGGTGACAAAAGTAGAGGTCGAGGTAATTCACTTGAAGGCGCTTCAACGCTGCTTCACAGGCCTCAACCACGTGTTTCCTGTTCAAGCCCTTCTGCGTGGGCAATGAACCTCCCGCGCCGAAGTAAACCTTGCTACTCACCACGTAGGTATCACGATCCCATCCCATTTTTTTCAGGATCTTACCCATCACCTCTTCACTCTTGCCGTTGGCATACACCTCGGCATTATCAAAGAAGTTAACTCCGTTATCATAGGCCATCTTTAGAAGATCTTCTGAGGTGTTATCCCCGATCTGATTTCCAAAGGTGATCCAGCTACCAAAGCTGAATTCCGATACACGAAGTCCTGATTTACCTAGATTGCGATAGTCCATGAATGTTTGGTTTGAGAAGTTTTATGAGTTTTATGGGCTTGAGGAGTTTCAGGGGTGGAGAAAACGCTAGTCCACCGATACGTCCCCAAGCTCTTCCGTTCCTACGCTATTCCGTTCGCACATTCGCACGTTAAACACTTTTCAAAACAACGGCTTGTACGCATGGCAATACGGCGTACCTCCTTTATTATCGTAGTAGTCTTGATGATAGAGTTCTGCAGGCCAGAAAGTAACGGCATCTTTTACCTCTGTGGCGATCGACATACCCTTGGCCTCGAGGATCCCGATCAAGTCGTTGGCAACTTCACGTTGAGCATCATCTTGTACGAAGATGGCGGAACGGTACTGCGGACCAATATCCGGACCTTGACCATTCGTTTGTGTGGGGTCGTGGGTTTCGAAGAACCACTTTGCCAACTGGCGGTAGGACACAACGGAAGGATCGAATTCTACTTTAACGGCCTCATAGTGACCTGTATTCTTGCTGCACACCTCTCGATACGTAGGGTTATCCACATGCCCACCTGTATATCCAACGGTAGTGGATAGCACTCCTTCTTGTCGCTTCATGAAGTATTCCGTTCCCCAAAAGCAGCCACTCGCGAAAATGGCGATCTCTGTATTCTGACTCATTTCTTGATTCAATGTTGATGCAAGTGGACGATGTGGCTCACTTTTACATGCCATCAATCCAATTGCTACGATTGACAATGCAATGGATAATCTATTCATAGCTTTTCATTGTGAATGTACACAACAAGACGTTTGATGGGAATGTTTCCTTTCAAGAAAAGGGAAAACGTGGGAACGTACGAATGTGAAAAAGGATGAACGTTCGTACGTGGATTACGTTCTAAATCAATTGCCTTCTCCATCGGCCCTCGGCTCACGGTCGCCAGCTCTCGACTTTTCTTGCGTACCAAAACGGTAAGTAACGTTCACAAAGAATATGCGCGATTCACGCTTACGGTAGAACGATTGGTTGAAGTCGGCCGACTCAATGGAGTATTCCCAGTCTCGAGTGTTGAATACGTCGTTTAGGCGCAGATTTACATTAAGCTTGCCATCGAGAAAATCACGGGCCAACGCCACATCGAGGCTTTGTATTGCCCTTCTGAAACCTTGTCCCGTTGGCTCTGCACCGCGGTAGTTATACGTGAATTGGGTCTGTAAATTCCAAGGTAGGTCAATGTTCGCTCCAACCCTCGCAAACCAACTAAAACCCGTTTGATTCAGATCTTCCTGCAGATTATCTGCAATGATGTAGCTCTGGAACATGTTGAAGTTGGCCCTACCATCCAACCACGGCGTAAACTGACCCGTAGCCGTGAACTCCGCACCCATTCTCACCCGCTCACGAAGGTTCTCGAAAGTGGTAAGTGAAGTGCCATCGGGAAGGATCCTTCTAAATCGCGTGAATACGTTGGTTGAATATTGATAGTACATCGCCGAACTCACGGAGCCACCTTCGTAATACCAGATGTAACTCATTTCGGTACTGTTGGTATACTCAGGCTGAAGGTTGGGGTTACCGGACCTTAGGTTCTGTGGATCTTCATAATCGATGATAGGATTCAATGCCCATTCACTCGGCCTATCGATGCGCCTAGAATAACTCACTTGTATATCCTGAGTTTCCGATATGGAATAGGTCAAGAAACCGGATGGAAAGAGGTTGAAATAGTTGTTTGGATACTCTACACCTCTTGCAACGCCTCCTGTAAAGGCTTGTTCCAAGCGCACACCTACCTGTGCCTTCCACCTTGTGCCCATCGTAAATCCAAAATTACCATAGGCCGCGTGAATATCTTGTGCAAAGTAAAAGGCATTGGACCTCAACGAGTCATCCTCGAACGACTCCGTCTTGTCGTATCGGATCGTCGCATCTCGAACCTCATCTGAACTCTCCCAAATGCTTTTCCAACCGAGCTCGAGCTTACCCCAATCGGAGATCTGACGTTCATAATCGAAGGAACCCACATACATCTGCTCCAATTCCGTTTCGAAGAATTGCTGGTAAACATTGGGTAGGCTGTCCGTTGAATTGTTGTACTCGTTGAATTCCCAGATCACATCCTGGAAATCGTTGTCAAAGGACCTTGAATAACTAAAGTCTGCCACCCACTTTTCCCCGTTCGAAGATTCTGGATCGTGTTCATAATGCAAGGCTAGATCTTGGCTGTTCCTATCTCGGATCTCCGTAACATCCCTGAATGAGGAGGTTACTAATTCACCTTCCGACAAATTGGTGTAATCTGCATACTCAGGACTGGTGCGTACACGTTCATTCCACGAAGCGGTAAAGCTCAGCACATCACTATTGGTTATCTCCCAATCGGTTCCCAGTCGCATGTTGTGCGATTCATTCTTCCTAAAGCTGGTTTCATCGCTGTTCAGCGTGAACGTCGTATCTGGCAAGAAATTGGTCCTTGAATCATAGCCAAAACCATCCCGATAATTGTAGTTGTACCCGTAGCCTGCAAAGAAAGTCCACGCACCCTCTCTCCTACTTAGATAGGCATTGGCATCGTACTTATTATTGGTTCCGACACCTCCGGCTACATTTCCATTCCAGCCACGGCGACGTGTCTTTTTGGTGATAATGTTGATGATTCCCGCCGTTCCGTCTGCATCGTATTTTGAAGACGGGTTAGTAATGATCTCGATCCGCTCGATCATTGAAGCAGGTAATTGTTGAATAGCACTTTGATCGTCAAGTCCGATCAATGTAGAAGGCCTACCATCGATCCAAATCCTGACATTCTGATTGCCTCGCAAGCTGATATTGCCATCGAGGTCGACATTCACTGATGGAACATTTCTTAGGATGTCGGCAGCCTGACCACCTGTAGAATTTAGGTCTTCAGACACATTGAAAACACGCCTGTCGAGGCTCAAAAGATCATTCTCTTGACGCTCTACGATGTTCACTTCCTCGAGCACACCTGCATCGACGGAGATCGCTATGCGCTCGAGGTTTACCACTTGAGCTAGGGATACAGAAACACCTTTGATCGTATCCGCTCCATAGCCGATCATGGATAGGCGAATGTTGTAAGAACCTGGAGCAACCTTAAGGCTGAATATGCCACTGATAGGAGTGACCGTGGCATTGACCTGCTGGCCGGATGCGTCAAAGATCTGTACAGTAGCGGGGAGAGTCTCGTCCGTTGCCGCATCCACCACCACACCTCGTATCGTGCCTTGTTGTGAAAAGGCTACAGTAGAGGCCATGGAAAATAGAACAACGAAGAACGCTTTAAGAGGTCTCAAATCTTTGTGTGCTAGCGAGTTGTATTGTAGTTGAGGTTGATCATCGAGATTGATGTTTCAACAACAAGACAAAATTAAGCCCACTTAGTTCACAGGCCAAGGAATATCAGATAAATAGCTCTGCGATCTGCACCGCATTAGTTGCCGCCCCTTTTCGAAGATTGTCAGCCACAATCCAGCAGTTGATTGCATTCTCATTGCTGTAATCTTGTCGTATCCTTCCAACAAACACATCGTCCTTACCCTCTGCAAAGCGTGGCATTGGGTACAGATTCACATCCGGATTGTCTTGCAATGTGATACCTGGAACATTGGCCAACAGCTTTCTGAGTTCTAGGATATCTGGTTTTTCATTGAACTCGATGTTCACACTTTCGCTATGTCCCCCTTGAACGGGTACGCGCACAGCGGTGGCGCTGACCATCACATTATCGTCCTCTAGGATCTTCACCGTTTCACGTGTCATCTTCAATTCTTCCTTGGTGTACCCGTTTTCTTGAAACACGTCGCAATGTGGCAAGCAGTTGCCGTCGATAGGATATGGATAAGCCATCGGCCCTTCCTTGCCAGCTCTCTCGTTATTGAGCTGCTCGACCGCCTTTACGCCTGTTCCGGTAATGCTTTGATAGGTGCTCACGATCACGCGTCTGATCCCAAATCTCTCGTGTAAAGGCTTGAGTACCATGACGAGCTGGATCGTTGAACAATTCGGGTTTGCAATGATGCGGTCGGTGGGTTTGATCGCCGTAGCATTGATCTCGGGCACAACAAGGGGTACGTTAGGATCCATGCGCCATGCAGAGCTGTTGTCGATCACGCGTGTTCCCACTTCAGCAAACTTGGGCGCCCATTGAGTGGACACATCTCCGCCGGCTGAAAAGAGTGCAATATCAGGTTTGGCTGCAACGGCATCGGGTATGGAAACTACTTCGTGTTGCTTTCCATTGAAATCAACCTTCTTTCCAACGGATCGAACAGATGCAGCTGGGATCAATTCGGAAACAGGGAACTTCCTCTCTTCCAGCACTTTCAACATTACTTGGCCCACCATTCCTGTTGCCCCGATAACAGCTACGCGCATTTTGTGTTTTATTTTATATTTTCAATGTTCAAAATTAACCAAACCAACCTAATTTTCACATGAAGTTCATGCTTTTGATCATGAGCTTGTGCTGGGTATCCCATGCGCAGGCTCAAGTGAGCTGGTCCGACTCATTTTCAGATTCTTCACTGCAAGGTAATCCAACTTGGACAGGCGACACAATTCGGTTCATTCATAATGCGCAAGAGCGCCTTCAACTGGCCGACATAGACGCGAATCACACGCACATCCAAACCACCAGTACCGTTTCTCGCGGTGGGAGCTGGTCGGGGTGGCTCTGGATGGATTTCAACCCATCCACCTCCAATTTTTGTGAAGTAACCCTTTGCAGTGATAGCAATGGAAATGCCTATGTATTGCGTTTTGGAGGCGACTCAGATGATAGATTGGAGTTCTTTCTCCGCTCCGGCGTGAATCGCTACTCCTTGTTTCAGTCGGCACCCCACCTCCTCAACAATCCGAGGTTAGAATGGAATGTAACACGCTATCCCGACTCCGTATGGTCATTCAACGTCAACATGGATAGCACGAGTTGGACGCAACTAGGCACTTGTCCGGATTCCAGCGTATTCCCCTCTGCCACCTATCAATGGTCATTCTATTACACCAAAACGCGAGCTGATAAGTTCTATATTGATGATCTCTCCGTTAGCGGGATCCCGTTTGTCGATTCCATCCCGCCAGGCCTCATCCGCTCCGAATGGCTTTCGCGGTCGCAGGTGCTGCTTCAATTCGACGAAAACATTGCGTCCTACAATTTGCCCATCCATGATGATCGTTCAGGCTCATGGCAAGTAATCAGCCTAGTTGGAGATCAAATACACCTCGAACGAAATGAGCCTCACAGGTCTGGGCCGCTGCGTATATGGCCAAGTGGAATTCGAGATGCTTCGGGAAATCCTATAGATACGATACACCTCAACCTTCAAACTCACGATTTCCGTGACCTCATGTGCACGGAAGTCCTGTTCGATATCGAACCAAAGGTATATTGGCCATCGAAGTATGTGGAGTTGCTGAACACGACATCCGATTCCCTTGACGTATCCGATTGGAAGTTGTGGATCGATGAGAAAGAGTATCCCTTAATCGGGGCGCTGGGTGAATACGATCGGCTCATCGTGACGGAAGATAGTATTCCAGACTCTATTCAGCAGCTGATTATCCATCAATCCTTTGTAAAGCGCGAAGGTCGGATTAGGGTTACGGATCAATGGAGCGACACGATCGAGAGCTTCTACTATTCCGATGCGCTGCATTCAACCAGCTGGAAGTCCAATGGAGGATGGTCGGTTGTAAGAGATGAATCTGCCCCCACTTGCTGGTCGGTTGAACCATGGTCCAGTGCTAACGACCCTAATGGCGGAACACCCGGTCGTGAGAATCAAGTTGAGCCTATTTACAGCTCCTCTACCCAAACTGTTAAGGGAATAGCTAGGATCGATGAGCGATATATTTTATTCTTGGAAAGATCGGCCAGAGCCGTTTGGCTTCACGCCAGTGATACCTTGGAACTAAAGGCTTATTTCAAAGATGGATCGACGTGGGTGTTGCCCAACCTATCTGGAGAATTGCCCGTGGAGATCGCCCTTTGTGAAGGGGGTATGTCCGACACTTCATTCATTCAAATCGACAAGGCTAGCGAGCCTTCTACACTGTGGATATCTGAAGTGATGTTCGATCCCATTTCCGGTCATGCCGAATACATCGAGTTTCAGAATACAGGAAAGGACCCTGCCCTGTCAACCGATCTCAGAATAGCCAAATGGAGTGCGGCAGATGGGATAGATGAACTGAAGCCACTCAGCGAAGATGCTTGGCTGATCATGCCCGGGGAAGTAGTGATCTTAAAAGGAAGCGGCGCTATTCCCTTTGATGATCTTCCCCTATCCAACAAGAGAAGTGCTTTACCCCTCGAGCTTCCATTCTCTTTGAGCCATTCGGACGGTATATGCATCACCAAACCCAATGGAACTATCCTGGATGCCGTATCATGGAACGAGGAAAGTCATGATATGTCGTTAGAAGAGACCACAGGAAAATCCATCGAACGCAAATCGAACTCCTCCTCCCCCAAGGATTGGAGAACTTCCTCAAGGCGCTATACCTATCAAACCCCTGGAGTTATACCTATCCGAACGGGTGCCGAAGATGCGCTCGACATCCATCTTTCCAATGCACGTTGTTCGCCGAATGGAGATGGAATCGAGGACGTCATCGTGTTCCACATTCCAAGGAAGTACGATGGGAAGTCGGCTGAATTACTGATCAGAAGCGCCACGGGGGTGACGGTAGGCAAGGGAGCTACTGCGCACACTATCGATCCACGATTCCCTTTGGAATGGGGTGGTGAAGTAGATGGAAAGGTGTTACCGACAGGTCAGTATATGATCGAGTTGACGATTTCAGTGGAAGGAGATCAGAAAAAATATTGGCGACATGGCTGTTTGATTATCAACTGAAGACAAAATATCACAACTTTGTAAAAAGCCTTTCGCATGTCTAAACAAGACCGCATCGACAATTTTGATCCAAACGGACTGGCCACTGGCAATGGGATCTTTGGCCTTCCATTCAAAGAAAAGCACGCTGAAGTGGTGATCTTACCCGTCCCATGGGAGGTTACGGTCAGTTACGGTAGCGGCACGGCATTAGGACCAGAAGCGGTCTTGGAAGCGTCCAAGCAAGTCGACCTATACGACCCTTACATTGCCGATGCTTGGAAGATGGGGTTGTACATGCGAAAGATCGATCAAGGCCTCAAAGAGAAGAGCAACAAGTATCGAGATAAGGCGGTATCCTATCTCTCGGGTTTAGAGTTCGGGCATGAAGACAAGATTACGGATGCCCACTTGGAAAAGATCAACAAGGCCTGTCGGAAGATGGTCGATTGGGTTGAAGAACAGGCTGAGGAGATCCTCGATTCCGGAAAGAAGGTGTTACTTCTTGGTGGAGATCATAGCACTCCTCTAGGCTATTTGAGAGCCCTTGCCAAAAGACATGAATTTGGGATTCTGCAGATTGATGCGCATGCCGACCTGCGTGACGCTTATGAAGGGTTTGAATATTCGCATGCTTCCATCATGACCAACGCCCTGAAATTGGAGAATGTGAAGAAGCTTGTTCAAGTGGGTATTCGCGATTATTGCGAAGAAGAGGTGGATGTCATCACGGCATCTAAAGGAAGGATCAAGACCTATTTTGATAGAGACCTCAAACAAGCTCGATTTGAAGGTATGAGTTGGAAGGATCAAGTTCAAGGGATCATTGCTGAATTGCCGAGCAAGGTGTATATAAGCTTTGATATTGATGGCTTGGATCCAAAACTTTGTCCGAATACAGGAACCCCAGTAGCTGGTGGGTTTGAAACCGAGGAGGTACTTTATCTCTTGGAACAGCTACATGCTTCGGATAAGGAGATCATAGGGATGGACCTAAATGAAGTCGCGCCTGGTCCGCATTCCGACTGGGATGCAAACGTAGGCGCGAGACTTCTATACAGAATGGCAAATATGTTGGGTAGTTGAATTAAAGTTCAACGATGATGGTATTGTTACCATCGGTCACTTCAGCTTTATTATCGCAGCTTCCATTGCCAAAATCCACTTGGAAGTTGGCCATACCTGTTACACTGAGTTCGTAGGTTCCGTCTACTATATACTGACAATTGATCTTCCAGACCAACGGATCGGTTGTAGTGGCCAACCAACTAGGGTTGCCGGTGCGTTCTCCACTGGCAGATCCCGTAATTTCAAACTGGATATTCGATGGCTCGAACGGAATGAATCCGTTGGTCCAAGTGCGGGTTCGCGTGCTGCGATAGTGCAGTGAATCACCCGGAGAGTAAACAGCGGAACCATCGATATCCACTGCCCACTCCGGTTGATTGGCCGTGTTGAGGCCTAAGTAACTTTGATGATAATACCCATCGACCCTTACTTGATTGAAATAATAGCCGATGAATTCAATATCCGTAGTTGCTCCTGCCATAGTCCTTGGCAAGAGATATGTTGTTCTGATGATCCCTGAGCGCGTATTGCCGTGAGCGTCGGTGCAACCTTGACCGAAATCGATGGTTACGCGGTGCATAGAAGAAGTAAGTGTGTCGATCGTGATGTTGGCACAAGTAAGCACATCTGAAGTCTTCCCGTTATACACTCCTTCATACGCAAGATCCGCTATGGCAGCGGCATCGTCATACGGAACGGACGCGGTGGCCGCTTCAGAAGTTGCCTCTGGATGATATTCAACATCACCAGAAATGAAATCCTTTTCACATGCAACGATCAATAAGGCCATGGTGGCCAGCATCCATGCACTCCTTTCGAGCCAGGTGCCATTCGATTGTTCTGATCTTCTTTCTTCCATGTTTTCAACGAATTATGACTTGAGCAAAATCCAACTATTTGAAATAAAAAGTTGCGCGAAAGGGATGTCAGAGTTGGAGTACAAGAGGAGGGGAGAACGTTAATACGTTTCTCGGTTCCTCTGTTTATCCGTTGTCCTTGGTATACCCTCGATTTGGGATTTCAACGAGCGAGCCTCGGAGCCCTGGTGCCCTGGAGCCTTGGTGCCTTGACACCCTTGCCAGCCCCTCCGTTCATTCGAAAATCTGTCGATCCAACAATCTAGAACCCCAACTATTCGTAACTTTGCACAAATTCTGAGCAGCATGAAATTTGGCGTAGTTACTTTCCCTGGTTCCAACTGTGATCACGACATGATCTATGTGCTTCGCAACATCATGGGTTGTGAAACTGTGGAGTTATGGCACAAAGACCCCGACCTTCAAGGTGTTGATTTTGTAGTACTTCCTGGAGGTTTCTCCTACGGCGACTATCTTCGCTCAGGTTCTATTGCTCGCTTCTCCCCTATCATGGAGGCAGTAGTTGAGCATGCAAACAAAGGCGGTTATGTACTTGGTGTTTGTAATGGATTCCAAGTATTGACAGAAGCTCACCTCCTTCCTGGAGCGCTTCTCCACAACAATAGCCACCGATTCATTTGCAAGAATGTTTACCTGAAGCCTGAAACTTCAGATAGCCTCGTTACGCGCGGATTGGACCAAAACAAAGCGTATCAGATCCCTATCGCTCACGGAGAGGGTAACTACTACGCCGATGTTGATACATTGAAGAAACTCAACGATAACGGTCAGGTGCTCTTCCGCTACTGCGATGCAGAAGGAAATATAACCGATGCTGCGAACCCGAATGGTTCAGCCGAGAACATTGCCGGCATAACCAACGAGAAGCGCAATGTATTTGGAATGATGCCTCACCCAGAGCGCGCCGCAGATGAGAACCTAGGCAACCTCGATGGCAAGGCTATGTTCGAAAGCATATTGAACCTCATCAACTCCTAAGAGGTTCCCTAGTTGATTTTTTGGCTACTTTTCGAGTGGTTTAAAAATCAACTCTCATGCAAAAACTACTCGACCTAAAGCATTGGCAACTGTTTACACTTGCCTTTGGCATTCCATTCCTTGGGCAGATCATCATCATGTTCGTGGTGTTCAAACGGATCATCGACAATGCCATTGTTGGCAACGGCGATCCCAATATCGTTTTCGATATCTACGCCACGCTTTTTCCATTGATGGCCATACCCATGTTGTTCTTGGTAGTGATCTATCTCTGGCAAAACGCCATTGTAAATAAGGCCGCCGAAATGGTGGAGGAGTACTCTCCTAAAATGATGCTCTACCGAGTTTGCCTCTACTTCCCGTTTGCTTTTGTCATCATCTACTTCGTGGCTTTTGGATGGTTCTTCGGAGCCTTAGGCGAGTCAATGGCAGACCCAGCGTCAATGGGGCCACCTAGCGAGTTCATTCTGTCAGCGCTCATTTTCGTTCCCATTGGTCTATTGTCCTTTGTTGCGCAGGTCTATGCAATCTTGGAAACAGGAAGGGCTGCTAAAACACTCATCGAGAACAGAAGAACAACGTATAGCGAAAGTGCCATAGAGATCATTCTTGTTTGGTTCAACTTCATCGGTGTTTGGATCCTTCAGCCAAAGTTCGCAAAGGCCAGGAAGCGGGATAGCTACCTGGAAGAACTGTCTTAGACCCTAACACCAAGACACAAAAAACCCCGCAAAATGCGGGGTTTTCTATTTATAAGACCTTTGTACTTATTTCAATATCACACGGTTGGTGATCGTAGCTTCACCTATGGTGAGTTTCACTAGGTAAACTCCCTTGGCAAAAGACTTCAAGTTCAGCGGAACGTAAACATCACCGATCTCATCCGTCAATGAGCGCTGATCGAGGACCTTTCCGCTTAGGTCAACGACCTCAACTTGAACGTCTTGGCGCTCTTCTAAGTTAAAATAAAGGCCTACAACATCGCTCGTTGGATTAGGGAATACACGAAGGTCGATCTCCTCCGCCATGTGTTCAGCCAACCCGATGTTCTGAATATTCACGAAGTTGGATGTCTCATCACAGTTATTACCCGCACGAACGCGAACCGCATAATCACCTGGAGCCTGCGGATAGAAGATCCTATCTGTTTCTCCAGGGATAGGACTTCCACTCGCGTCGAGCCATTGGTATTGATAACCTACCAAGTTACAGGTAAGCTTACCCCATTCAACTGTAATCGTAGGGTTTGTAGGTTCAGCCAATACAACGATAGTATCACCTTCAACCGTTGTACATGGTCCTGATGTGTACGCATACTCGAAGTAGTGCTTACCCACTCCCAATACAGCTGGATCGAATGTAGTTACCGTAGTACCGTTGATAGTGTAGATACCACCATTCGGGAATCCACCTGTTGCACTTGAAGCCGCATCGGTTTCACAGAATGTCTTTCCGCTCAAGAATACATTTGGCTTGTTCTCAACAAGGATAGAGCTGGTAGATGTGTTGGTACATCCATTTCCATCTGTGTACGCATAGGTGATCACGTGAGTCCCCGCTCCTGCCGCAGCAGGGTCGAAGTTGGTTCCACTCACCCCGCGCCCCGTGTAGGTACCCCCTGCAGGGAATCCAGTGAGTGGGAACGCAGCGTCATCTGCACAAACTGAAGTATATGTTCCAGCATCTACCGTTGGCAAGGCATGTACGGTCATGGTCACATCGTTAGAGCTCACCTCTGAGGAGGTCAAGCACGATTCAGATGAACGAAGTACAGCATAGATCGTGTCGTTGTTCGACAAGGTGCTCATTATTACAGTGTCACCCGAAACTGCTCTTTGATTACTGTTCACATACCAATCGATTGTACCAGCAGCCCCCGCATTGGTGGTGGTAGCATAGAACGTAACATCTTCACCATCACATACTGCAGGAGCATTGGAAGTAATGGAGATAGTTGGAGTTACACTTTGTTGGATAGTAATGTAGCTTGCCTTGTGAATTGAATCGCTTCCGATCCCATTTCCAACAACCAAGCTTACGTTATACGTACCCGCTGAATTGAATGTTACAGAAGGGTTCGCAGCCGTACTCGTTGCCGGGGTACCACCCTGGAAAGTCCAGCTGTACGTTTGACCGTTCGTACCGCTCGTGTTGTAGAATTTCACTGGAACACTTTCACATGCCACAGAATTCGAGAAGAAATCCGCTATTGGCGCAGCGCCCGCAGAAGCAGTTACATTCACATTGTCAAGGAATAGGTTGTTACCATAATCACTAACCCCTTCAAAGCGTATCCTAACATTATTCATACCATCGAATGCTGATAGGTCTAGCGTGTCATTCCGCCAATCCGATGCGCTACCCGGCGTGAATGGTCCTGTCATCGGTGCCCCAGTAGCAAAGTTCTGGGTACCATTCTCAGCTCGAGCGTCTACGAGCGTCCATGTAGCACCACAGTCGGTGCTTACATATACATTCAAGCTGTCGTGCGTTGAGGAGGTATATTGACGATAAGCCATGTCGTAGGTCAATTCCACATTGGCCAATCCAGTGAGATCCAAAGGAAGGCTGATCAGATCATCGCTAGCGCCAACGGTAGAGTACGAATAGAAATCCATCCATACACTTCCCGTACCACTGCCCGCAGAAACGGATGCAGGAGCCCAAGTTATACCGCCATCTGGATTATTGATTTCCCAATCTTCATTAATCCCAGTATCAAAGTTATCAGCATAAGGAAGTGCCTTACCACCCACACCGATGGCATTTACCATCACCATTGTATCTGAGCCAAAACGGTTACTAGCCAATAGTTGTATCGTGTATTGACCGGTTTGGTTGAACACCACCTGTGGATTCCTATCCGATGCCGAGGTACCATTCACGAATGTTACTGTGTTCGGATAGATCGTCCAGGCCCATGTGTCTGGAGCATACGTAGAAATATCGCGCAACAGAACTGTATCACTCGTTGAGCAAACCGCAGTTGGCTCAATCTCGAAATTGGCTACCGGCTTGTCTAAGAAGTTGTTGGCAAGCGGACTTTCCCAAACACCTCGGCCGTAGGTACCTGCGCGGATGATCCCCGTTCCATAGTGGATCTCAAGGTCGTTTACGATGGTATTAGGCAGACCATTCATGAATTGTGACCATGTTGGCGCATTGATATCGCGGTAGTAAACACCTACATCTGTACCGATGTAAATGGCCCCGTCGCTATTCTTTTGGTGGATGATCGTATTCACCGGTAGATTTGGCAAACCACCACTCAAGTTGGTCCAGCTGCCACCCGCATCGATGCTCTCAAATACCTTTGCTCCCGCGTCATATCCCGACTTCGTGATCCAGATATGGTTAGGATCTGTGTCAGAAATGGCAATATCCGTGACGGATCTTGGGTTGCTGATGTTACCTGATATCAAGCTCCAAGTAGAACCTCCATCTGTAGAGCGATACACATCATCTTGAATAGCCACATAGATCACCTGATTATTGCTTTCAGCTACTGCGATCACATCGATACCTGCAGTATTGCCTGCGATCGATGAACTCGTAGTGGTAAAACTCAAACCAGCATTGGTCGATTTCCAAAGCTGATCATAACCAGCATATAGAATATTGTCATTCGTAGGATCGATCAAGAATGGTGTTACCCATTGCCCAGTTCCATTTGGAGGGAGGTTGAACGTAGCATTGAATGATTGACCGCCGTTGGTGGACTTATCGAAGTTACCATACTGAGAGGCTGCATACATCACATTCGGGTTCGATTCGGCAATGGCATTATCCATCCCGTCACCGCCCTTCACACGGTCCCAGCCCAGGGCATTGCTGAGGTGAGATCCATTATCCTGTGCACCACCAATGGTAAGGTCTTCATTTGCCTCAGAGAGGTCGATGCGATAATATTGAGTGATATGCAGACCATCGCTCAGCTCCGTGTAGTTAGTACCATTTGAGGTTTTATCCAATCCTCCATCATGGCCAGCATACAATTCGTTAGTGCCAGGCTTGAATAAAAAATAATGTTGATCAGCGTGAACGTATGCCGCTCCGCCGCCGCCAAACCAGTGAGCGCTCAAGGACCAGCTTGAACCACCGTTCAAGGATCTCCATATGTTCACACCGCCTACGTAAACCAGGTCTTTATTCATTGGAGACACCGCAATGGCAAGGTCATACCAACCTTGTCCACCCGTTGAACCACCCGCAACGTTACCCCCTGGGTTTGTGTTCCAGTGAAGTAGGTTGGATGTGTTACCACTAAATCGTTGAGTCCAGGTATCACCACCGTCGGTCGAACGATAAACACCATAAAGACCATTGTTATTCGCTGCGAATAGGGCGTAAACGTAGTTAGGGTCATCGGCTGTAGTTGCGATCTCTACTCGTCTTGCTCCAGAGGTAGGCAACCCGCTTGTTACTGAAGACCAAGTAGCACCCGCATCCGTTGAACGAACGATACTACCGCCATTTGGCGAACCCGCGAAGAGCGTATCTGTAGCCGTAGGAATGAATGTTAGCATTTGCCAACTACCGCCATGGGCTTGCGTAAAGGTTGCTGCCCCATCCGTCGAACGGTAGATACCCGTGCGAGTAGCTGCTACGATCTCTTGTGTATTCTTTGGGTTGATATATAAACCGCCAATACGACGAGAGAAGTTTACGGTATAGCTCAATCCCGTCGTTTGCCAGGTTTGTCCACCGTCAACAGACTTCAACACCCCAATACTGTAAGTGTCTGCTGCATCTCTATCACCTGTGGCGATGTACATCGTATCGGGATGCTGTGGGTCGATGGCAATGGAAGAAACGCCAAGATTTGGAAGTAGATCTGTATTGGTTGACCAGGTAGTACCACCATCATCTGAGCGCCAAATACCACCGGCAGGCGCACCTACAAAGATGGTGTTGTAATTATCTGGGTGGAATGCCACGCAGTTCACACGACCAATGCCGTTGATGGCATTGCCGTCGTACGGACCAACGTGCGTCCAGTTTCCTAGGTTGGAGGAATTCGACTGTACCGAATTCTGATATTGATTGAATAAGATACTTGGGTCTGGGCGTTCTCCATCTGGATAAACACGCGGTTCTATAAACGCCTCCCAGCGCTTGAACTGTTTCCATCCCTGTGAACGTTCTACCTCACGATCTTTCCAAAAATTGTTGAAGCTCTCTTGGACTTCGTAAAAGTTGACCGATGGATCGGCCATTTTCTCAATGTAGTCGGGCTCTCCCTGTTGTGCGAACAAGGTTCCCACTACCAACATGAAAACACCAGTCAGTGTAAAGCGATTCTTCATTCGTAGCAGTTTAAAAGCGAGTTTCTAACCTTTACGAAAAATTAACATTGAACGTTGTCTGATGTTCTGTTTTTCACAAAGGCTGAGCAATATACGCAAAGAAGAGACGGCAGTCCAACCGGAATCTTACAAATCCGTTAAAGCAAGTGAATGAAATACAGAGAAGTGGGAAGCTTAATCGGATACTTCGAGCAGCTTCCTACGGTAGGCTGAAAACAGCTTGGATTTTGAGATAAAACCAACATACCTACCCTGGTCTACTACCGGAAGGTTCCAGGCGCCGGTAGTTTGGAACTTGTGCATAACGGCCTCCATGGTCTCGGTCTTTTCAACCACAGCAGGAGGATTGGTCATCAAGTCGCGAACGAAAACCTTATCATATAATGTCTTATCAAATAGCATTTGCTTGAAGTCGTCTAAAGTGAGTACCCCAACCAATTCACCATCGTCCAAAACGGGAAAGAGGTTTCGTCTCGACTTTGTGAACACCTTTACGAGGTCGCGCAGCTTCATATCGGGACTAGTATGAATGAAGTCCTTTTCGATCACCTGTGCGGTTTTCATCAAGGTAAGGATCGTTCTATCCTTATTGTGGGTAATCAGGTCCCCCCTTCTCGCCAACTGCTCCGTATAGATGCTGTGTGGATCTATGCTACGCGTAACCAAGAACGCAATAGCTGATGTCAGCATAAGAGGCAGGAAAAGCTCGTACCCACCCGTGATCTCAGCGATCATAAAGATGGCAGTAAGCGGAGAGTGCAGCACACCGGCCATCAACCCAGCCATAGCTACCAAGACGAAATTGCTCTCTGGCAAATTGGCCAAACCTGTGCTATTCACCAATCGAGAAAAGAACAACCCCAACGCACTCCCCATGAATAGTGTAGGTGCAAAAATACCACCTACTCCACCTGCGTTCATGGTAAGTGATGCGGCTATCACCTTAAATAAAAAGAGCCCCGCGAGCAAGATTAATACGGTACTCAATCCCGCGTCTTCTTGCCACAAGAAGCTTCTAGACAACACCTTCTCTACATCGCCTTCCAGCATGTGATTCATCACACTATAACCCTCACCATACAGCGGCGGGATCAAGAAGATCAGCAAGCCCAATCCAGTTCCACCTATGAGCACCTTCATGTACGTGTTGTTCAATCTCCCAAAGAATCGTTCCGTAACGAAGAAGGCGCGCTTGAAATAAATGGACATAAGAGAACAGAGCACTGCGAGCAGTACGTAGGCAGGGATGTGAACTACCTCAAAAGCCGCGATCACATCGGCACTCAAGATCTCAATTCGGTTATCGCCTTGTAGGAAGATGCTTGTTACCGCTCCGGATACAGAGGCCAATAACAAGGGGACGAGTGAGGCAAGGGTAAGATCCAGACTGAAGATCTCGATCGTAAAAATGATGGCCGCGATGGGGGCATTGAAGATGGAGGCAATCGCTCCAGCTGTGGCACATGAGATCAGTAGGATGCGTTGCTTGTAAGTGAGGTGTAACATCCGGCCCAAGTTGGAACCAATGGCCGAACCCGTACTAACGGTAGGGCCCTCCAAACCGACAGACCCGCCCATGCCTACGGTAAAGGCCGATGTGATAAAGGAGGCATACATGCGATAGGGCTTTAAGATCCCATTCCTCCTCGAGATAGCGTAAAGTGTGGACGGAATTCCTTCGCCAACGGGACCAGAAAAAGCGCGCTTGATCAGCACTGTGATCAAGATACCCAGAATAGGAAACAGGAAATAGTAGACCTGGTGGTAATCGCGCAGCCGCTCACCGGATACCAACTCCTGAATAAGGTGGGTGGAGTTCTTCAAAAGAACCGCCACGAATCCCGTTATCAAACCAGTTAGGATACTCAGTATGATGATAAATCGGCGCTGGGGAATGTGTTTGATCCTCCAGACCAAGAATCGTCCTAACCAGTTATCGGGACGTGTGGTCATTCCTTATCCGTTGGTTTCAGGTCAAGGTACAATTCTTCCAATTGTTCTGCAGATATGCTTGCTGGTGCATCAATCATCACATCTCTACCCGTGTTGTTCTTAGGGAAGGCGATGTAGTCGCGAATGGTTTCATCTCCTCCGATCAACGCAACGAGTCGGTCGAAACCAAATGCAATACCACCGTGCGGAGGAGCTCCGTACTCAAATGCATTCATCAAGAATCCAAATTGCTCAAGCGCCTCCTCGTCAGAGAAACCAAGCAAGGTGAACATGCGCTTCTGCAGGTCACGATCGTGGATACGAATCGAACCCCCACCGATCTCATTTCCATTCAGCACCATGTCGTAAGCATTGGCTCTAACGTCGCCTGGCGCCGAATCAAGCTTATCGATATCCTCTGGTTTTGGAGAAGTGAACGGGTGGTGCATCGCGTAATAGCGCTGCGTGTCTTCATCCCACTCCAACAAAGGGAAATCGGTTACCCAAAGAGGGGCGTAAACTGCTGGATCCCTTAAGCCGAGTTCCTCGCCCATGTGCAAGCGAAGTTCACTCATCGCCTTACGGGTCTTATTCTCATCACCAGCCAAGATCAACATAAGGTCACCCTTCTCTGCACCAAATGCTTCAGCCCAACCCGCCTGTGCGTCTTCGTCGAAGAACTTATTCACGGAAGAAGAGCGACTTCCATCCGAGTTGTACTTTGCCCAGATCACGCCGCCCATACCGATCTGTGGACGTTGAACCCACTTGGTCAAAGCATCGAGTTGCTTGCGTGTCCAATCCGCCGCGCCATCTACCTTGATACCCACAACGAGTTTGGCATCGTCAAATACCTTAAAACCAGAATCCTTTACGATCTCGTTCATTTCAACCAGCTCCATTCCAAAGCGGATATCTGGCTTGTCGTTTCCGTAGCGTCTCATTGCTTCGTGCCACGACATACGCGGAACTTCATTGATCTCCACCCCACGTACTTCCTTCAACACGTGCTTGATCAAACCTTCGAAGGTGTGGATGATGTCCTCTTGATCAACGAATGCCATCTCACAGTCGATCTGCGTAAACTCCGGCTGACGATCGGCACGAAGATCTTCATCTCTGAAGCAACGAACGATCTGATAATAGCGATCCATTCCGGCCACCATCAAGAGCTGCTTGAACGTTTGAGGTGATTGAGGAAGGGCGTAGAATTCATTTGGATTCATGCGGCTCGGCACCACAAAATCTCGGGCACCTTCTGGCGTCGACTTGATCAAGTATGGTGTTTCTACATCAACGAAACCCGCATCAGAGAGGTACTTACGGACTTCCATACTCACACGGTGACGAAGGAGTAGATTGTTTCGAACGGGATTTCGGCGAATATCTAAGTAGCGATACTTCATGCGAAGCTCTTCACCGCCATCGGTGTCGTTCTCGATAGTGAACGGTGGTGTTTTCGCAGCATTCAGAACAGTGAGTTCAGATACGATCACCTCCACATCACCAGTGGGGTTATTGGCATTCTTGCTTTCGCGCTCTACAACCTTTCCCTTCGCTTGGATCACGAATTCACGGTTCACCTTTCTAGCTTTCTCGAGCAAGGATGCGTCGATGCCATCATTGAAGGCAAGTTGGGTAATTCCATAGCGATCTCGAAGGTCGATAAATGACATTCCGCCAAGATCGCGACGGCGTTGCACCCATCCTGAAAGAGTTACCTCTTTACCAATATTCGCCGAGCGGAGTTCACCGCAAGTATGCGTCCGATACATAGTTCTGATTTTGCGATGCGAAGGTAAGGAGAATTTGGACTTTTGAGCCTTAAGATACAAGCTGCAATCGGCCGTGTTTGATTTGGTAATTTACGGAGCAGGAAGCTCTACGTTTTACAATGAATCATCCGATAGGAATACAGTATTGAATTAGAAGGTAAGCTCAAGTTACCCAAATCTGCTGGCGTTTACATTTTTTCCATCATCTCGGAAGAGTTTGGAGTGCATACGGTGAGGTAGTCATGTACAATCGACTCCTATGCTGCAACCAAAAACTAGCGACCATTGACCAGCGACTAGAGACTTCAACTACCTCTTCTTCCTAAAAAACTCGATCAACAGATCCGAACACGGACCCGCCTCTACGCCCGTTTTTACTTCGGTCTTTGGATGCAGCTTACCCCCTTGCGTCACAAACCCACGCTTGGGGTCGCTGGCACCATACACTACGCGGCCCACCTGCGACCAAAACAAAGCTCCGGCGCACATCGAGCAGGGTTCGAGTGTTACAAAAAGTGTACAGTCCGTTAGATACTTGGCACCAAGATGATTCGCTGCCGCTGTAATTGCCTGCATTTCGGCATGTGCCGTTACATCTTGTAGTCGTTCTGTTAGGTTATGTGCACGTGCTA
>CBFHXG010000042.1:0-18878 GCA_965659725.1 Phaeocystidibacter sp.
TAGTTCTAGCTTTAGGGATAGGACTTTAAAACTGAGTTGTTATGGGAGCAGCAATGCATCAATGCTTTTATTACTGGCAAGGACATCGCTGAAATGATCGATGATAAAGGAGGTCTTCCGATTAAGATTACGTTCAGACCTCCACTTGAGAACAAGCAAGATGATCGCAATAAACTGTAAGAAAGCAAAAGAGTAAATGAGATACATGAATCAAAAGGTCGTGAAATCACCACCTCTGAACAAGGTCAAAAGGAACCTGTATACCGCATGTATACCAAGTCCGAACACCTTTGAGAAACGCATTGAATATGTAAAAGTTTGATTGTGAGTAATTTGCATAAGAAAAAGTCGTAACGCACCACAGCGTCTACTTTTAAGCCAGAAACTATTCCACCCTACTCCTGTTTTGTCTCTAGAATGTACTTTTGAGGCATGAAAGCAAAAACACAGATCATCATTGTAGTAGGAACCCTCCTCGTAGGAACCGTCTTTGTATTGCTCATGAAGCAGTATAAGCCAATGGCCAACTACGATGGATACAAAACGGTACGTGAGCTATACTTCCGTCCTCAAAGCCCAACGGACAGGATCGTGTTACAGGAGAAAGAAGAGGATGGTGAAACCCTTCAGAGGGTGGTGCGTATTACTCCTCAGTTCTTGGAGACGTCTATCGTGGAAGTCGATCTTGACACGATCAACAAAGCGGTGTGGAAGGAGATCGAATGATCACTTTACCTCCCAAGTATTTCTTCCCGCCAGTAGTTTATCTAGATCACCTTCACCTTTGATATTCTTGGCTGAAGCAAGCTGACCTTCTAAAAGGTCTTCATACGTCGCCCGCTCCACAGAAAACAACACACCAAATGGCCTTGGCAACCCATCAGAAGGATCGTCGAACATACGGGTGAGAATGTACGCCTTCATGGAATCATTCTCATCGTGCAACCAGCAATCATCGGCAGAATATCCATCCCGTAGGTCAACAGACCTCGGTTGTAAGCCTTCCAGTATGATGCCTTTGGTTCCATTTGCGTAGGTAAGCGGCTTTCCGTGTTCGAGATACAGCGTGTGGAAAGGCTTGCCCTTCTTATCGGTCATCACTTCAAAGGCTCCATCATTGAATACATTGCAGTTCTGATAGATCTCTAAGAAGCTAGTGCCCTTATGTTGATGGGATCTCAATAGCATCTCACGTTGATGAAGTGGATCCCTATCTGCCGTTCTTGCAATGAAAGTAGCATCTGCTCCATGCGCAAGCGCCAATGGGTTGAACGGATGATCGATGGCTCCCATCGGACTCGACTTGGTCACTTGACCTTCAGGCGAGGTAGGTGAATACTGACCTTTGGTAAGACCGTATATCTCATTATTGAATAGGAGCACGTTCACATCCAAGTTGCGTCTCAGCAGGTGGATCAGGTGGTTCCCTCCTATCGAAAGGCCGTCGCCATCACCCGTCACTATCCACAAGGACAACTCCGGATGAGCGACCTTTAGTCCGGTTGCAACACTTGGAGCTCGCCCATGGATACTATGCATTCCATAGGTGTTCATGTAATAAGGGAAGCGTGAAGAACAACCGATCCCACTAATAAAAACGATGTCTTCTTTAGGTGTATCCAGATCGGGCATTATCGTTTGCACCTGCTTGAGAATGGAGTAATCTCCACACCCTGGGCACCAACGAACGTCTTGATCCGTCGAAAAATCCTTTGCGGTATAGGTAGGGTTCTCACTCATTACGCATCCGCTTTTTGAGATGTTGACAACAGCTTTGCCACTTCCTCCTTGATCTCCGTGGCCTTATATGGCAATCCTTGGATCTTGGTCATTGATTGGGCATCAACAAAATAAATATCTCTCAGGAGGCGAACGAGTTGTCCGTTATTAATCTCTGGTACTACGACCTTCTTGAAGTTTTTAATGACCCCTTCCAACTCTGGGTGGAACGGGAATAAGTGTCTAAGATGAACGTGGCTAACGGCATGCCCTTCAGCCCTAAGTTCGCGGACTGCTACCTTGATGGCACCGAGGGTAGAGCCCCAGCCGATCACTAGCACATCACCATTATCTTCACCTTCTTCCAGGCGCAATGGTGAATAGGAAACAGAAACGGATTCCACTTTGGCAGCTCGGGTCTTGACCATGAACTCGTGGTTTTCGGGACTGTACGAAACGTTTCCTGTAAGGTCTTCCTTCTCCAACCCTCCTACTCGATGTTCACCACCTTTTTCACCCGGCACGGCCCATTTTCTAACTCCATTTTCATCTCTTTCATACGGCAGATATTCACCTTTTGAGAGGTCTGCCTTGTGTGGAGTTATCGTCTCTAGTTCTGCGCTCTGTGGAAACCTCCAAGGCTCTGAGCCATTTGCGATGTATCCATCGGAAAGCACCATTACGGGAGTCATGTGTTCTACTGCGATCTTGGTCGCTTCGTAAACGGTATCGAAAGCATCGCTAGGACTGGCGGCAGCTAGAACGGGAAGGGGTGCCTCACCATTCCTTCCATAGATGGCCTGCATCAAGTCGGCTTGCTCCGTTTTGGTTGGTAGTCCGGTTGACGGACCGCCACGTTGGACATTCACCACAACGAGGGGCAGCTCTAGCATTACAGCCAACCCAATTGCCTCCATTTTCAATGCAATGCCGGGTCCGGATGACGCCGTTACACCCAAACTTCCTCCAAAACTTGCTCCGATAGCCGAGGTAACGGCTGCGATCTCATCTTCCGCTTGGAAGGTCTTCACGCCAAAGTTCTTATGTCGGGATAACTCATGGAGTATATCTGATGCCGGCGTGATAGGGTATGAACCATAGAATAGTGGAAGTCCTGCTCTTCGGCTAGCCGCGATCATTCCCAAAGCCGTGGCTTGGTTACCAGAAATGTTCCGGTATGTACCTGGTTGTTTCTTTGCTGGCTTGACGATATAACGCGGGAGACTGGCTTCCACGGTTTCGCCGTAGTGATAACCGGCCTTTAGCACCAAAATATTGGCGTCGGCTATCTCCGGCTTCTTGGCAAACTTCTCTTTTAGGAATTGCAAGGTTCGATCGATGGATCGTCCATAGATCCAATAGAGGAAGCCGAGAACGAACATGTTCTTTGACCTGTCGCGATCCTTGGTACCCAATTGTGTTTCCTTGAGCGCCTCTCTGGTTAACTTGGTAACATCTAACTCGATCACTTGATAGTTGCCTTTGGCATCGCCAAGAAGATCAACATCCTCCTCATAGCCAGCGAGCTTAAGATTCCTTTTATCGAATCCGGAAGTGTTGGCAACGATGATTCCGCCTTGTTTGAGCTCTCCTATATTCTTCTTCAGGGCAGCTGCATTCATTACAACGAGGACGTCGATACGGCCTCCGGGGGTGTGAATGGACTCGCTACCAAAATTCAGCTTGAAGCCAGAAACACCGGCTACCGTGCCTTGTGGGGCGCGGATCTCGGCTGGGAAGTCTGGAAAAGTTGAAAGGTCGTTTCCGTAGAGGGCTGCGGTATGCGAGAACTCGGATCCCGTTAATTGAATACCATCACCTGAATCTCCGGAAAATAATATCGTAACCTTGGAAAGCTCTTTTGGGGTCATGATGCACTCGCTTCAGAGCTAAGCGCTTGCTCTACTCTGTCGATTTGAGGAACGTGTTTCTTGATGGTCATTTCCACTCCACTCTTCAATGTCATCTGATTTACAGAGCAACCTGTGCAAGCACCGTGAAGTTGAACACGAACGATATTATCGTCGGTCAGTTCAACAAAGGAAATATCTCCTCCGTCTGATTTCAAGAATGGGCGGATCTCGTTGAGGGCCAACAAGATCTTATCGATGGTTTCTTGATTCTGGCTCATACTGTCTTTTCTTTTTTCGGAGAACAGCCGGCCATAGTTGTAATGCGCACAGCTTCTGTTGGCGGTAGGTTATCATTTCGCTCCACAAGTGATTCCACCATATTCTGTGTCATCTTCTTGAACGCCTCTGCGATCGGTGTATCTTCTTGCATCACTGCAGGGCGGCCTACATCACCTGCTTCTCTTACACTTTGCACCAACGGAATTTCTCCGAGGAAAGGAACCTTCAATTCTTCCGTTAGGTTCTTCGCTCCAGATCTCCCGAAGATGTAATACTTGTTGTCTGGCAGTTCTTCAGGTGTAAAGTACGACATGTTCTCTACGATACCCAACACGGGTACATTGATGGCATCCATGCGGAACATGGCCACACCTTTACGCGCATCTGCCAATGCAATATTCTGTGGAGTACTCACTACGATGGAACCTGTAACAGGCACCGCTTGAACCAAACTCAAATGGATATCACCGGGTCCCGGAGGAAGGTCGATCAACAAGAAGTCCAGCTCACCCCAATGGGCATCGCGAATCAACTGATTCAATGCCTTGGTAGCCATAGGCCCTCTCCAAACTACCGCTTGATCCATGCCGGCAAAGAACCCGATCGAAAGGAGTTTCACGCCGTAGCTTTCCACCGGGTCCATCAACTTCTTGCCGCCCACTTCGATGGAGCCTGGCTTTTCGTTGACTACGTCGAACATCATTGGCATAGATGGACCATGTATATCAGCATCTACCAAACCCACCTTGAAGCCCATCTTAGCTAGCGAAACAGCAAGGTTAGCAGTGATGGTGCTTTTACCAACTCCACCTTTTCCCGATGCCACCGCAATGATGTTCTTCACACCAGGGAGCTCTTCACCCTTCAGTTGCTGTTGAGCTGCAACCTTCTGCTTGGCCTCTTCGGGAACGATGACGTTCACCTTGATCTTTGCCTTCGGATAGGCATGCTCGTGAACCGCCTTTAGGATATTCACCTCAAGCTTCTTTTTCGCCTGAAGGGTTGGGTTCATACTGATCACATCTAGCTCAACTTCATCCCCAAAGACCTGGATGTTGCGAACGTGTCCTGCTTCAATGAGATTGGTATTTCCCTCCGTTGCCTCAACGTGTTGTAAGGACTTGTATATCTGCGACTTATCGTACTTCATTGTATCGTCTCGAAATTGGATGGTCAAAGGTACGAAATGACCACTGATTCGAGCTATTTTGATCGACCGTAACTATGAGCGTTATTGGTGTTTTCTATTTGAAATGGGGGTGACGAGTTTATGCAACATCATCTGAAATAAATTAACTTTCCGTTACAACAGGGCATAGAACGTCATTCATTACCTTAGCCGCGATTATGGCCAGATCAGAAGAAAAATTCCATAAAAGACGACTCCGTTCATCTTACCTATCGGTGATCATCAGCATCACCTTGGTCCTATTCATGCTCGGCACATTTGGTACCGTTGTATTGAAATCCGACGAGATCACAAGAGGTCTTTTAGAGGACTACGCCTTTACCGTAATGCTCAAGAACGACGCTCCCGAAGCTGATGTTCGACAGCTACAGAAGGAACTCGAATTATCCGATAAGGTTGTCTCAACGGAGTTCGTTCCAAAAGAAGAAGCGGCCATCGAATTGCAAGAATCCATCGGCGAAGATTTCGTTGATTTCTTGAACTACAATCCTCTTAGCGATGCCATCGTCGTGAAGATGCAATACAATTTCGTGAACACGGATGATGTTGAAGCATTCAAGGATGATCTGCTGCAAAGTGGTTTGATCATCGATGTGGCCTACGACCCAAATGTATTGGACATCGTCAATGCCAATATTCGCAGGATCAGCACAGGGCTGTTGATCGGAGCCGTTCTACTCATCTTGATTTCTATTGCATTGATCAATTCTAGCATCCGACTGTCCATTTACTCGAAACGATTTACCATAAAGACCATGCAATTGGTGGGAGCCACCAAGACCTTCATCCAAAAGCCCTTTATGCGTCAGAGTGCACAACTAGGGATCTTTGGAGGGGTGCTAGCTTCTATCATGCTTGGCGGAATATTCTACTTTGGCCGTGATGCCATCGCAGCCATGAACCTCAACATCGACCTTCCATTTGCGCTGATGATCTTCGGCGGAATGATCGTGTTTGGGTCATTTTTAGCGTGGAGTTGTACCTTCGTTGCAGTGAAACGCTACCTGAAACTGAAGACGGACGAATTATACTATTGATATGAAAACAGCCACATTTCTCTTTGGAAAAATGAATTACATCCTGATGGCAATCGGCCTCTTTTTGATCACCATCGGATACATCTTGATGATCGGTGGAGGTTCTGACGATCCGGCCGTTTTTAACCCGGAGATCTTTAGCGCACAACGCATCGCCGTTGCTCCAGCCCTATTGGTTCTCGGATTCGTTGTAGAGGTTTTCGCCATCATGTGGCGCCCGAAAAAAGAGGCTTCAGCTTCTGAAGAGACATCTGCTGAATAAGCGCAATGAGCATTCTTGAAGCCATTGTCCTTGGTATCGTACAAGGACTCACCGAGTTCCTTCCTGTTAGTTCGAGTGGCCATCTGGAGATCGTAAAAAGACTCTTTGGTGGAGATAACATCCCTGAGGAAGGTGTTTTGTTTACCGTCATATTACACGGTGCCACCGCACTATCCACCATTGTCATTTATCGAAAAGATATCATTTCCTTGTTCAAGGGATTGTTCCAGTTCAGGTGGAATGATGAGACCAAGTTCATCTCTTTCATCGCACTTTCCATGATACCTGCCGGTTTTGTTGGATTGATGTTCGAAGCAGAGATCACCGATCTTTTCGATCAAAACCTTGCCTTAGTGGGGGCCATGCTCATTATCACTAGCTTGCTCCTACTCTTAGCCGATCGAGCCAAGAAAACCCATAAGAAGGTTAGCGGTTTTGAAGCCGTAGTCATTGGAGTTTCACAAGCCATTGCTATTCTGCCAGGCATTTCTAGATCAGGAGCAACCATCAGTACGTCTGTACTTTTGGGCATCGACAGAGATAAAGCTGCACGTTTTTCCTTCTTGATGGTCATTCCATTGATTCTCGGCAAGATGTTGCTGGATGTAAAGGACATTGCCTCTGGTGAAGTCGTTCTTCAAGAGACATCTATGCTGCCTTTGGTCCTTGGCTTTGCTGCTGCATTTGTAGTTGGTCTATTTGCCTGCAGATGGATGATCGCACTTGTTAAGAAGGCCAAGCTCACCTACTTCGCTATCTACTGCTTCATCGTAGGTACCATCGCATCGATCTATACCGTCATTTGATGGAAGATTGGTCGCTCGAAGCACTTCGTGAAGGCAAGGTTCTAACGGTAGACAAACCCCTTGATTGGACGTCGTTCGACGTAGTGAACAAGATCAAATTTGCCATAAGAAAGACCCATGGATTGAAGAAGTTCAAGGTGGGGCATGCAGGTACTTTAGACCCAAAGGCAACGGGTTTACTGATCGTTTGCATTGGAAGGGCTACCAAGACCATCCCAGAGTTGATGGGACAATCGAAGAAGTATGTGGCCGAGATCAAACTAGGAGAAACAACGCCGAGTTACGATACGGAAACGCAACCGGATCAGACCTTTCCAACGGATCACATCAATCTCGACCTCATCGCTCAAACCCTTCCTCAATTCGTAGGTGAGATCATGCAGAAGCCCCCCATTTTCTCTGCTATCAAAAAAGAGGGGAAGAGATTGTACGAACATGCCAGAAAGGGCGAAGACGTGGAGATCACAGCTCGCCCCGTTCAGATCTACTCCATCGAAATCATCGAATTAAAAGATGATGTCCTTACGCTGGATATTCATTGTGGTAAAGGAACCTATATCCGTTCATTGGCCCACGACCTAGGAATGGCCTTGAATAGTGGTTCTTACCTGGTTGGACTTCGACGTACGGCAATCGGAGACTTCAAGGTAGATGACGCTTGGGATGTAGAGCCGATATGCCAGAAAGTTCGAGAAGCTATTTGATCAATCCTTGTACTTACTATTCCAAAGGACCGAATTGAAATTTTTCAGATACGGATACCCTACCATGGCCATGATGCCTGCCATCGCAATGAATACGTGCAGCGTCATCCAAATGCGGATAGTTAAGGATTGACCTTCATACCCCCCGTTGATGATGTCGGTGGGTATCGCCAATTGGAATAGGAAGGCGAAAAGGAACATACTTTTGATCAATGTACCTATGTTACGGAAGGGGTATACCATCAATTTGCGAAGCGGATGCATGTCCTTACCCCATTTGTGAACGAGGTAGTAAAGATTCTTGCCTAGTGGCATGAAGAGCAATGGGTCTTTGTCCTTGTAGCCCAATTCGAAAAGCGATGCGGGTGCCATGATTTTGAAATGTGAAAGATCCTCTGGTTGTCGGCGTTGAATGGACTTCAACTTCGACATCGCCTCTGCGGGTATCTCACCTTTGAACAGGTGGGCGTCTAAAAATCTCAATCTGTAGTTAGTAGCTAATTGCTGAATGTGCGAAACGTGATAGATCTTCGAATCATCCAGTTGTGAGCTATCGATGTTTGGAAGTGACCCTTCCGGCGCATTCTGCAAAGCACTCTTTAGCCTCTCCTCCATCCTTTCATCCTGATCCAACAATCCACGGAAAGCATCCAAGACACGCTCTTCTGTCCATTCATTGGACTTCTTCTTGATCTTCTGAAGAACCGTCGTCAAATCCACATTCATCATATCCTTCAATTTCCAAGTTGAACTTCAATATTCTCAGAACCAATAAAGTGTTGGCAAAGTTCACGACAGTCATTGAAATCTGAAAGTAAACCTTTTGATCCTCTATTATAACTAATCTAAGATTCTCAAACAGAATTCACTACCTTTGCCGTCTTTCATTTTGTCCCACTTTCAAAGCCCGTAAGCTATGAAAATGAAGTTATCGAACTTCAACTATGAGCTTCCTAAAGAGCTCATCGCACAAGAACCTACTGTGCACCGCGATGATACACGACTAATGGTTGTGCACCGCGAATCCGGAAAGATCGAACACAAGAAATTCCACGAGATCATCGATTACTTCGACGATGGGGACAACTTGGTTCTGAACAATACCAAGGTTTTTCCGGCCCGTTTGTGGGGAAACAAAGAGAAAACAGGAGCTCGTATCGAGGTTTTCTTGCTACGTGAACTCAACTCTGAAAGTCGTCTTTGGGACGTATTGGTAGATCCAGCTCGTAAGATCCGAATTGGCAACAAGCTTTACTTTGGTGAAGATGACAGCTTGGTAGCAGAGGTAATCGACAACACGACAAGTCGCGGACGTACCCTTCGTTTCCTCTATGATGGATCGTATGAAGAGTTCCGTTCTAAGCTGAACGAATTAGGAGAAACTCCACTTCCAAAATACATCGAGCGTGAGCCAACTGCTCAGGATGCTGAACGTTATCAAACCATCTTTGCTAGTGTTGAAGGTGCTGTGGCTGCTCCAGTTGCAGGTTTGCATTTCTCAAAGCAGCTTATGAAGCGATTGGAGATCAAGGGAATTGAATTCCCAGAACTCACTCTTCACGTTGGCTTGGGAACATTCCGCCCAGTTGAGGTAGAAGACCTTAGCAAGCACAAGATGGACTCGGAACAGTACTGGATCTACGACTCTACTGTAGAAAAAGTGAACGAGGCCATCGAGAAGAAGAAGCGCATTTGTGCTGTGGGCACCACCGTGATGCGCGCGATGGAATCAAGCGTAACTACAGATGGCAAATTGAAGGCGTACGACGGATGGACCAACCGTTTCATCTTCCCACCTTACGATTTCCAGGTAGCCAATAGCTTGATCACCAACTTCCATCCACCACAGAGCACGTTGCTGATGATGACCTCAGCATTTGCTGGTCACGAATTGACCATGCACGCTTATCAAGTGGCCATCAAAGAAGGCTACAAGTTCTTGTGCTATGGTGATGCAATCATGATCATCTAATGGTTGAATGACCACTCATAAATAAGAATCCCGCACTCGCGGGATTTTTTTTGTGCAAAGAAAAACCCCCAGCAAAGCGCGCAGCTCGTTGGGGGTTCCCTCTCTCTCAATTCACCTAATTCTTAATGCACTACAGGTAAACGCAGTGTTTTGTTCACCCCTTGAATGTTAACATTCAATAAGTAGAGTCCTTCTGGAAGTGCACTCACATTGAACTCGTCGCTAAATCCTTCTCGTACAACCTTACCAGTTAGGTCAACTACTCTGAAATGCACGAACTTATCAAAGCGAACTCGATCTATTGCTGGCACTGGATAGACACGGAAATTATCGGCCGACATATCAGGCATGCCTACAGATGAAGAACTCATGGCTTCTGATGCTCCTGCTTGCAGAAGGGCATCGGTAGCATCGTCTTGTAAAAGAGCGAAAGCAAAGATGGCATCTGGATTCCAAGCTCCTCTTCTCTCGATCTTGTAATTATAGACCACAGAATCCCCTACAACCGGAGCTGCCAATGGCAGGTTGTGCTCGGCAAATTCACGGAACACATTCCTGTGGGTATCTTCTCCATTCGGCGCGTTGTAGTGAATTGTATCCTCTGCCAATCCCAATGTGAGATTGTATGTAGTAGCTCCGGCAGAAACCTTTTCAATGACTAGTCGGACAAGGATACTATCAGTGGTTGTTTGGTGCGAGACCCGTACGTCGAAGGACGACATTTGATTCTCGTGCGGGGTGAAAAGCGTTTGATCTGAGAACTGCTTATTGGTGACTACTCCATTGATCACGATACGCGGAGTTCCTCCGTAAATACCGTAATAATTGGTGCGGGCATCATTCTCTGATGCATTGTGCTGACTAAAGATGCAATTGCTGTAAGGCGAACTGGGGTGATAGGCAATATGCATCACTCCGCCTTGTGAGGCCATGTTGGAGAACAGGGCTGGATTGCGACTTGCACATATCGAGCATCTTGAATTGGTGAAATGCTCAACCACGATCGCCCGTGGAGTTTGAGCGAAGATTCCCAGGCTCAGAAATGTGAATAGAAAGAGTAGTTTTTGTTTCATCCTTAATGGTTTTGTTGAAGGTGACCGCCTTAAATACGAGGGACACTATCTATCCTTACGGCAGAACATCAAATTAGGTTGCAATTGATGTTAGATTGTTCATCCTTGCTTACTCTTCGTACCTTTGCCTAATGGCGAAACAAGACATTCGAGCGCTTACACGTGAAGACCTTAAATCCTGGTTCAAGGAGAAAGGTCACCCTGCTTTCAGAGCCGATCAGGTATATGACTGGCTTTGGGCTAAGTCGCATGTGAAGTTCGATGAGATGTCTAATCTTTCAAAGGCCCTTCGCGAGGAACTCGATGCACATTTCGTGATCAACAATGTGGAGGTGGATCAGATGCAGAGAAGCGTTGATGGCACCATCAAAAATGCCGTCAAACTTCACGATGGCTTGATCGTTGAAAGTGTTCTGATCCCAACCGAGAAACGCATCACGGCATGTGTATCTGCCCAAGTGGGTTGCAGCTTGGATTGTGATTTCTGTGCAACAGCCGGACTTAAGAGAATGCGCAACTTGAATCCTGATGAAATCTATGATCAGGTTGTAGCGATCAAGAAGCAGGGTGAGGAGTATTTCGAACGACCACTTACCAACATTGTGATGATGGGCATGGGAGAACCTTTGCTCAATTACAAGAATGTGATCGCCGCTTTGGAAAAGGTCACGTCACCAGATGGCCTGGGTATGGCACCTCGACGGATCACGCTCAGTACGGTAGGCATTCCCAAGCTGATCAAGAAAATGGCGGATGACGAAGTTCGCTTCAATCTTGCTGTCTCCCTCCACTCGGCGATTCAGTCGACGAGGGAACGCATCATGCCATTGGCCAGTAAGAATCACTTGGACGATCTCTTAGAGTCCCTTCAATACTGGTATCAAAAGACCAAACGACGCATCACCTTTGAATTTGTCGTTTGGCGTGGTGTAAATGACACCCCAGAGGAAATCGCAGCTCTGGTCGCTTTCGTAAAGAAGGTCCCTTCCAAGGTGAATATCATACAATACAACCCAATCGATAACGGAGACTACACACAAGCTCCTCAGGAAAAGGTGGATGCATACATCAAGGCGCTGAACGAAGTTGGTGTTATCGCCAAGGTCCGTCAGAGTAGAGGTCAGGATATCGACGCCGCTTGCGGTCAGCTTGCCAACAAATCGGAGGAGGAGATGGCTTGACCCACTCACTTGCTGAAATTGACCACTCACCGAAGACCTCTTCTCTGTCATCTTTAGTAAAACTATCTTCCCAAAAAATTTCAATCGAATGAAAACCTCACTACTCTTATCTGCTTCCTTGGTTCTACTCTTTGCTGCTAGTTGCTCAAAACCTCAAGAGCCAAAAGTGGTTGGCACTTGGCAAGGTGTTGACTTCGAATTCAATGAAACTACAGAGGGCGACCATTCGGCTATGATCGAAGGTGGAATGAGGTTACATAACAGTTCAGTGATCGAGATCGACAGTATGGGTCAGTACACGGTTACGGAAACCAGCACACAATACATCAGTGACGGAGAATGGATCAGAGATGGTAAGTATCTGAAATTCTTCGCCGGTTTCGATACGGCGATCTACGAGATTGTTGAGCTCAATGACAGCATGCTGACAACGGTCCATAGTGTTGGTATGAATGGTCCGAACGGCGATACTATTGGAGGAACGATCAAACTCGTTTATGAGAGATTGAAGTAGTTAGCTGTGATCTTCTAGAATGCGAATCACGTACTTCTTGAACACATTAATTAGCTCCATCTGGTCGTCTCATCCGAAAGTTCCTGCTGGCTTCTGAGCTACCATCGACTAGATTGAAGTGATAGATGATATCCATGTATTCCGATCCTTTGAATGAGAAGCAGCATGTGAAGTGAAGCTGGCCATTCTTGACAGTATAGCCATTGAGATAATACGTCAGCTCGTCGCCATTATCGTAAGTGATCTGGAGGTGTAGGTCATCTACCTCTTGAAGATCAAGGTAACCTGGATCCAGCTCGGTCCTGATTTCGGTACCATAACCATTGCCATTGATACAGCCGTTAACGTCGCCTACGACGTACAGCGCTCCATCGAGCAGCTGCGGTTCTCGAACATCCTTTTCACATCCGAAAAGGCCGAATGAAAGCGCGATGAGTAGACGTGACTTTTTCATGAGAGAGTTCTTTTGGTCACTTTAAACTACAAAATGTAGTTTTAAAAATCACGCTCTGCGCTTCAACGACCAGTGAAAGGTAAACGAACTCACTTCTTTGCCATCTTTCAAGCAGCCAACGGTTTTCAGTTTTAATTGAACTGGCTCATCAGAACGGGCGGCTTGTACAACCGCACTTTTGATCTCCTCTACTTGCTCACAGGTGAACGTCACATCACCCGTAGCTTTAGCGGGGAAGGTCGCATCGAAATCAACCACTATCCAAGCTACGCTCACATCCTGGCCAGCTAAGAAGAACATGATGGGCAAGGCCGTACTCATTTCAGCTGCCATGCTTTGGACGGCGAAATACATACTTCTAAAAGGGTTCTTGTTTCGCCTTTTGTAAGGAACTTCTATGACGCACTTGGACTCATCAAGCGTGCCAAATCGCACTCCAGCATGAGCGGCGGCGGGTACCATCTTGCGGGTAAACAATCGAAAGAAGAGTGGATTATTCATCCGCTTCAACAGCTTCTCTTGACGGGAGTTGGTTTTCATGATGTGAAAGTTAGTCAATTGCTTATTACCTTAACATTTCCCTTCTGCTCTGAACTTTTGCGATATTAGTAGCAAATCATCAGTCCATGAAACTATTTTGGAAGATCACTTCCGCCCTATCCGCTCTCATTTTTATAGTTGGATGCTCCTCTCCCATGTCAGAATTCCAAGGTCCGAACTGGAAGCAAGAACACCCCAGAGGAAGTTTAAAGTACTACAGCCCCAGCATGATAGAGGTTATGGGAGACCTCGACACTACGGGCATGTTGAGCTCCTCCTTCGAAGGTGTCCACGATGTGTGCATGTATACGCTCGACTCCAACATGGTGGATAGTTCATATGCAGGTGTGGCATCTGGGATTATGGAAGAGATAGATGCCCTTGAAATGGAATCCATTCTCGCCATGAGCATGGGAAACTCCTTTAAAGTTGTTGGCGAAACGGTAGATGGCGACACCAAATATGTGTTGATCGCGATTCATCAAGATCCGGCCATTACCGTCATCGAGATCCGCGGCAACAACTTGAAATCAACCTTGACAAAAGCCATTATGAGTGCTTTTCAAGGTAACAACCAATCCTATATTCCTTTCCTACCATGAGTGTACTGACCACAGATAAACTCACAAAAAAATACGGCTCATTGACGGCTGTCAACGAGCTCGATCTTGCCATACCGGCTGGGAGTGTTTTCGGATTACTAGGCCCCAATGGCAGTGGTAAGACCACAACGTTGGGTATGGTGCTTGGAGCGATACGCCCACATTCCGGAAGCTTCAACTGGTTCGATGGCCAAACGGGCAGCAAGGCACGTAGGCGTATTGGCGCCATCTTAGAGTACCCGGTCTTCTACCCCCATCTATCAGGTGAACAGAACTTGAAGATCGCTGCCACGATCAAGAAGAGTGGCAAGGATCGCATACCTGAAGTACTCGATTTCGTTGGATTGGGCAAAAGGGGGAAAGATCCATTCAAGGCCTATAGTCTGGGTATGAAACAACGACTTGCTATTGCCTCAGCAATGGTGGCCGATCCAGATGTACTCATACTGGATGAACCAACTAACGGTCTGGATCCAGAGGGTATCATTGATATCCGTGGACTGATCACTCGTATTGCTGAGCAGGGAAAAACGATCGTCCTCGCTTCTCACCTTCTAGATGAAGTTCAACGTGTTTGCACCGATTATGCTGTACTTCGTTCTGGCAAGTGCATTCACAAGGGCAATGTAGCTGAAGACCTTCAGGGCAATGGTGGATGGAAGATATCGGCCAAGGACCTAAGCAAGCTGATATCCGCCGCCAAGGAAACTTCTTTCATCAAGAATGTGGATGAACAGGGAGATTCCATCATGATAGATGTAGATGAAAAGCTAGAAGGCGACCAGATCAATTCGCACTTTATGGGAATGGGCATTACGCTCTCTCAACTAGAAGAAAAGCGCAACACTCTAGAAGAAAAATTCCTCGAATTACTCAAGACCAACCAATGACAAATCTGATATATATCGAATGGCTGAAGGTATCTCGATCGAGATACTTCAAATGGATGATGGGCCTATGGCTTTTGGCATTTATTTCCGTTCCCATCTTTTTAGGTGAAGCCTTGGAGTGGATCGCGAGTATTGATGGCGCGAGTGAAATACTTCCGATCTCGCCGGAAGACTTTCCGATCTTCTCGCCACATGACGTTTGGCAAAACCTTGCCTATCTCTATAAGTTCGTTACGGCATTCCTCTGCATCATTGTTATCGTCAATGTGGGTCAGGAATGGGAAGAAAAGACCATCCGGCAAAATGTGATCGATGGACTGAGTAGAAATCAATACTTCTTCTCAAAGACCATCCTCTTGTTGATACTCTCCTTTATCTCAACTTTGGGTGTATTCTTACTTGGATTCATTTTAGGAAGCACCTCATCGTCTGAGGTTAACGTATTCTCTAGTGTAGACTTCATTCTCGCCTATTGGCTGCACCTCTTCTTACATATGAATGTATCGATGATCTTCGTAAACCTCTTCCGAAAAGTGGGTATTACGATCTTGATCTTCTTGATTTACGTATACTTCATTGAGCCTATTGCGGTAGGCATACTGGATGGAGCTGTAGGCACTTTAGGTCCGATCGATGCAGGCACTATCATGCCAATAGAATCTTCTTGGGACCTAATCCCATTCCCGCTAGGTAGGTACTTCATGTTCTACACGGCCGACTATGTAAAGTTGGCCAATGTGGTGGTTGCCTTGGGGTGGACAGCTATCTTGATGTTCTTGAACAGTTTATTAACTACAAAACGAGATCTGAGGTAGCACCTGATTTTCTTGAGACTACGTTGGGAATGCACTATTTTCGCGGCTCAACTTTGTATGCATGGAAAATCATCGCGAGATAGACGAAAGGTGGCAAAAATATTGGGCCGCCAACAAAACGTATGCTGCTGAAGAGAACTCCTCGAAGCCCAAGTATTACGTATTGGACATGTTCCCTTACCCTTCTGGGGCTGGGCTGCACGTTGGCCACCCTCTAGGGTATATCGCGAGTGATATCTATGCGCGCTACAAGCGTCACAAGGGCTTCAACGTCTTGCATCCAATGGGGTACGATTCATTTGGACTCCCTGCGGAACAGTATGCGATCCAGACGGGTCAGCATCCGGCCATCACTACCGAGAACAACATCCAGCGTTACAGAAAGCAGTTGGATCAGATCGGTTTTAGCTTTGATTGGGATCGCGAGGTTCGCACTTCAGACCCTACGTTTTACAGATGGACACAATGGCTCTTTATTCAATTGTTCCAATCGTGGTACGACAAAGAGCAAGATCAGGCTAGGTCGATCTACGATCTCATCACTCATTTCGAGGCGATGGGAACGGACAAACTCAACGCTCACTGCGGAGAGGAAATGGTGTTCAGCGCCGCCGACTGGAAGTCGAAGTCCGAGCAAGAGCAAAGTGACATCCTACTCAACTACCGCTTGGCCTATCGTTCCGAAAGCATGGTAAACTGGTGTCCCGCATTGGGAACCGTGTTGGCCAATGACGAGGTGAAGGATGGTGTTTCCGAGCGAGGTGGGCACCCTGTTGTACAGAAGAAGATGATGCAATGGAGCATGCGTATTTCAGCTTATGCTGAGCGTTTGCTTCAGGGCTTAGATGATATTGAGTGGAGCGACGCATTGAAAGAGATCCAGCGCAATTGGATCGGCCGGTCTGAAGGCGCTAGCGTTCACTTTGAAGTAGATGGAATGGATGCTAACATCGAGGTATTTACTACACGTCCCGATACACTTTTCGGGGTAACCTTCATGGTACTTGCTCCCGAGCACGAATTGGTTTCAGAGCTCACTACGGATGCCCAACGTGCACAAGTAGAGGCTTACATAGATCAAGCTTCACGCAAGAGTGAGCGCGACAGGATGATGGATACGAAGACGGTCTCTGGCGCCTTCACCGGTGGTTATGCCATTCATCCTTTCACAGGTGATAAGGTTCCGGTATGGATCGGGGATTATGTCTTGGCGAATTACGGAACAGGCGCCGTAATGGCGGTTCCGGGTCACGATTCGCGCGACCATGCCTTTGCAAAGAAATTCGACCTCCCGATCGTGCAAGTGGTTGAAGGTGGAAATGTAGCCGAAGAAGCGGTTGATGCCAAGGAAGGCAAATTGATGAACAGCGACTTCCTCAATGGCCTTGAGGTAAAAGAAGCGATCGCTCGAGCAGTCCAAGAAGTGGAGAACAAGGGCATCGGCGAGGGCCAGACGAATTACCGCCTTCGCGATGCTATTTTTGGGCGACAGCGTTATTGGGGAGAGCCTATTCCGATCTATTACGAGAATGGCATTCCTAAAACTCTTTCTGAAGATCAATTGCCGCTCACCCTACCTGAAGTTGATAAATATCTACCAACGGAAGATGGAGAGCCTCCATTGGCGAGGGCCAGCAATTGGAAAACAGCAGAGGGGCATCCTTTGGAAACGACTACCATGCCGGGTTGGGCTGGTTCATCTTGGTATTTCTTGAGATACATGGACCCCGGCAACAAGGAAGTCTTCGCGAATAAGGAGTCCATCCATTACTGGCAGAATGTAGATCTCTACGTAGGAGGTAGTGAACACGCTACGGGCCACTTACTCTACTCCCGTTTCTGGCATAAATTCTTAGCGGATCGGGGATACGTGAATACGCAGGAGCCTTTCAAGAAATTAGTGAACCAGGGGATGATACAGGGGGTGAGCGCCTTTGTTTACCGAATCAAAGAAACCAACACTTTCGTTTCGAAGGACCTAATTGGAGATCGAGAGGTGAGCCGACTCCACGCTGATGTATCCTTGGTTGACGAGAATGATCATTTGAATGTTGAAGGCTTCAAGTCTTCAAATAAGGATTTCAAGGATGCCGATTTCGAACTGAGTAATGGAAACTGCTTGGTTGGACGTGAGGTGGAGAAAATGTCTAAGTCTAAGTACAACGTCGTTAACCCAGACGAGATCGTTGAACGTTACGGCGCCGATGTACTTCGCATGTACGAAATGTTCCTCGGTCCTATTGAGCAATCCAAGCCTTGGGACACGAAAGGCATCACTGGGGTTAGCAACTTCTTGAGGAAACTATCTCGCTTGTTTGAGACAATTTCGGAAGAAGGAGCCAGCGCTGATGAACGCAAGGTGCTGCACACCTGCATTAAGAAGGTGAATGAAGATATCGAGAACTTCTCTTTCAACACTTCCGTTAGTGCCTTCATGATCTGCGTCAATGAATTGACCTCCTTGAAGTCAAACAAGCGCGAGATCTTAGAGCCGCTCACTATCCTGCTCTCGCCTTTTGCACCCCACACTGCAGAGGAACTCTGGGAGAAGCTTGGTCATGCTCCAAGTGTCACCCAGCAGGAATATCCACAGCATAATGAGGAATACCTCGTTGAGAGCTCTGTGGAGTATCCGGTGCAGTTCAATGGAAAAACCCGTTTCAACATCAGTGTACCTGCAGATATGGATCGCAAGGGCATAGAGGAGGCTGTTTTAGCCGATGAACGCAGTGAAAAATGGATGGAAGGCCTAACGGTCCGCAAGGTAATCGTTGTACCAGGAAGGATCGTGAATATCGTAGTGAACTGATCGAATCGGGGATCTCATCATAAACCAAAAAAGGTCGTCACTTGGACGACCTTTTCTTTTTTACAGAGCATACGTTTTCAAGGACGTTATTATAAGGGGAGCTCCCCACTTCCCCGTTCTCAAGTTCCGAGGTATAAAACAGAAATAGCGATTCTCAGAATTACAGTTATCAAGTCGAT
>CBFHXG010000043.1:0-18422 GCA_965659725.1 Phaeocystidibacter sp.
TACGACAAGATCGAAGGTATCAAGAACTTGGATAAGGTGATCGACATCGATCAAAGTCCGATCGGTAGAACTCCACGCTCGAATCCATCCACCTATACGGGTGTATTCGGTGACATCAGGAATCTCTTTGCCAAATTGCCCGAAGCTCTGATCCGCGGATACAAGCCAGGCAGATTCAGCTTTAACGTAAAAGGTGGAAGATGTGAAACTTGTGAAGGTGCGGGTGTTCGAGTGATCGAAATGAACTTCCTGCCCGATGTGTACGTACCATGCGAAACGTGCCAGGGGAAGCGCTTCAATCGCGAAACGCTAGAAGTTCGTTACAAGGGTAAATCGATCTCGGATGTGCTCAATATGAGTGTTGAAGACGCTCTAGAATTCTTTGAGGCCATTCCAAAGATCAAGAACAAACTCAAGACCCTCAATGACGTGGGATTGGGTTATATCACGTTAGGTCAGCAATCAACAACCCTTTCCGGCGGTGAAGCTCAGCGTGTAAAATTAGCGACTGAGCTATCCAAAAGAGATACGGGCAACACGATGTATATCCTAGATGAGCCTACAACAGGGTTGCATTTTGAAGATGTCCGTGTTTTGATGGAAGTCCTACAAAAACTCGTAAACCGAGGTAATACTGTTCTTATTATCGAGCACAACATGGATGTAATCAAGCAAGCCGACAAGATCATTGATATTGGTCCGGATGGTGGCGCAGCAGGCGGACGTGTAATAGCTCAGGGCACACCAGAGGAGATCGTTCAAAACCCTGAATCCCTTACTGGTCAGTTCTTGATCCACGAGTTAAAAGGTCAATAGATCGAATCTTCACTTCTAGATCTCAAATAAGTCTTTCGGGTAAAATTGAAGGTCATTTTCATCTGAGAATGAACTAAAGCCCGACTTTTCACGTAATTTAAAGACCTATAATCTCGAATCTAGATGACAGAAGAAGAAAAAATCAAAAAGGCCTTTAAGCGTAAGAATTGGAATGAAACCAAGACCAACGATGGTTGGGCCATTTTCAAGATAATGAGTGAGTTCGTAAATGGATACGAACACATGTCGAGGATTGGTCCGTGTGTGAGCATATTCGGGTCAGCGAGGACCAAACCTGAGGACCCCAACTATCAACTTGCTGCCGACATAGCCGAACGCTTAGCTAAGAAGGGTTATGGTGTGATCACAGGCGGCGGACCTGGTATTATGGAAGCGGGTAACAAGGGGGCTCAAAAGGGCAATGGTCCTTCGGTGGGGCTGAACATCGAGCTGCCTTTCGAGCAGAATCACAACCCGTACATCGACGATGACAAGAATCTTCAATTCGATTACTTCTTCGTGAGAAAGGTGATGTTCGTGAAATACAGTCAGGGTTTCATCGTAATGCCTGGAGGTTTTGGAACATTGGATGAATTCTTTGAATCGATGACCTTGATCCAGACCCACAAGATCGGGACGTTCCCTGTTGTATTGGTAGGAAAGAAATTCTGGGGAGGATTGGTAGATTGGATCCGGACTACGGTATTGGAGGAATTCCACAACATCTCCGAACCCGATATGGATCTATTTCAATTAGTGGATACCCCAGAAGAGGCAGTCAATAAGATCGATGAATTCTACGCGAAATATCTACTCAAGCCAAACTTCTAACCTACTCACGCCTGTAGTATGTTGAACGAGCCCTTGGACTTTGATTACAAAGAGCAGAAACGCACATTATATCCACTTAGGCCACTGATCATTATCTCGAGTATTTTGTTACTCGGAATCATTTTCTATTTGTTGCGCTGGCCTTTTGGAAGAATGATGTTGCTATTTGGAACGCCGATACTCTCGGGGTTCCTACTCTACCGAGTGATCTCCTTCCGGCCCTTCAAAGTGCTCAATCTGTGGGCTCCATTGCTTTCCATTGGAGTAAACCTTTTCATTCTCACAGCTATCTTCCGATTTCCGGATGATTACTGGACTGCAGCCGGTTCGGGTGCAGGAATGCTGTTGGTCATGGTGATATTGATGATAGCGGAGCCGAAGCGTTGACTCTCTCCACTTGATCTCAGGAATAACACGCTTGAACAAAAAGAGCTCCTCTAACATGGGAGCTCTTTTCTTATATATCTTTTGACTACAGATGCAGTTTTCGGGTCAGTTACTTCACAACCAATCGTTCTGTCCATGAATTTGCTCCTTCATTCACTCGAACGAGGTAAACTCCAGATGGAACATCAAGGTCTAATCTTACTTCCTTTGCGCCACTCAACCAGCTTTTCTCAGCAATCACTCGTCCTGTCATATCCATAAGCTGAATGTTGGCATCCTTAAAGGTAGCTTCTGAACGCAACGTAACGAAATTTGAAGCAGGATTTGGCGACATTTGAAGTCCTAGTGGATTTTCTTCATTCACGGAGAAATCGATAGGAAGCATCTTCAGCTCGATGGTATCTACCCCAGGACCAGAAACGTATTCAAAAGGCAATGCTAATGAACGATAACCTGTGGCCGTTACAAAGATGCTATCACTGAAGCTCCCGATCTTATGTCGACGGAAATCGGCGTTGAAAGGATCGAGTTGTACTGAATCATTGTCCTGCTTCAGATACACCTTTGCTGCTGGAAGAAGCACACCGGTCAGACTATCCTTAACTACCCCATAATTTCGAGCAGCATGGACGTAATTGGTATTGAGAACAAAGAGTCCCTCTTGAATATCGGTGATCAAATTAACACCGCTTGGCAGGTAAGGATATGCACCCCAGGCACCGTCATACCCATCACCGCTTAATGGTGACGTATCGTAGAAGGCTACTTCGATCAACCAATCTGGCACGGTGATATCCATTACTTGAAGTCCGTAGGTGTAATAGCTCGTCACCAAGAAATCACCATGCACATGGGCATTGTGCGGGATGGTATTGTTGTTGGGTTGAACGCGGAAACGATCGGTTTCAGAAACGTTGCTGAGATCCGAAACATCATAGGCCGCTACGTAACCAGCCGACACCTCATCGGTTGTGAATAGCGTATTGCCATCATCACTTAACCAACAATTGTGTGCAAATACAGATGGTGTATTGAATTGAGATAGGAATTGCGGTTGCGCCTTATTGGACACGTCGGAAACGACAAGCCCGTTTTGTAGCGCAGCGCCCCATAGTGTATCGCCTCGTGCATAACCATCGTGGAGGTAGCTTGAGTTATAAAGTCCCAAGAATACAGGGTTCATTGGATCAGTAGCCACATCATACATGAGTGCTCCACCAAATCCTACGTCCGCACCGAAAATATAAAGGACCCCATTCTCATCCACCCAAAGGTTGTGCGAACGAGTGGCTGAATCTTCTACACCATTCAATGTAGCACTAGGATACATGAACTTATAGAATGGATTGTCGATGCTATCGAGATCAACGATCAAAAGGCCGTTGTTACCGCTCATACTATTCGAGAAATCGTGCATGACATATGCGTAGTGGTCCCATGTTTTGATATCTCTCCAAGTACTGGATGCTCCGGGAATGAAGAACTCCTCAACGGGGTTGGCTGGATTGGTAACGTTAACGACCGAGAAGCCGTTGCGTACACCAACAAGAGCATATTCATTGCCGGTAGCCGTATCTGCGTAGCCCCAAACGTCATTCAGGTTTGGGTTATACGACAAATGGCCCATCAACTGAGTATTGAGCGAATCCTGTTGTGCGAAGGATAGTGTACTGCCCAACACTAGAAGTGCGAGTGTTATGTGTTTTTTCATTTTAGAATTCCAATGTGATCTGAGAAGGACCTTCATTATCGTTGGACTTTCCCTGATCTGTGTTTTCCGTTTCTGCATCATCCGTATGCGGCTCTTCGTCAATGACTTCCGGCGCTGGATCAGGCAACAAGTTAATGTTTTTAACACTGTAAGATGTCAGTTGATTACCCTGTGCCTTCCATCCTTTAACGGCGATGAACTCGGCAAGGTTGGTTTCCTCTGAATCCCTCTCCTTGCCTTTCACTTTGCGGAAGGTGATTTCTATGTTAGGTTCATTGGAAGTAGAAACGATCTCAAGGTGACTTCCTTTCGCATCGCTGATGAATAGATTCTTCTCTTCATTTACCACTTCAACAACGAATCTCTTCACATAGTAGCGCTCCTTCTCCCCGTCCCAATATACGGCTGAAATGGGCTGATCGGGACGCCATTTCTCCATAAGGATCATATCGTCGTCGAAATGGACGCTCACATCATAACTGGTAAGTCGGTATTCCCCTGACTGCAGAATGGTTAGGATTTTATCGTCTCCTCTGAATGCACCGAGGAGTTCACCTCTACCTTCGTAATTCAGGCGTTTAACCGTATCGTCGAACCAAACCTTTCTCGGGGCCAGTGTGCTAACGCCCTCCTCTTTCATTTCGATCTTTCGGATAGGATACTTCGTAGCGATGTTGCCCTTGGCATTACGCCCTTTGATGGCCAGGTCGGAGAAATCAATATCGAACTTCAACTTCTTCAATCGTTGAAGCGCCTTGAGGTGCACGGTAACAACTTCCGCCTCTCCGTTTGGATTCGCAGTAAAGTACAACACCTTCGAACCTTTATTGCCAGCGGTGAGGTCGTACTCTCTATCGCGCGTTACAGAAGTAACATTGAATCGCTTCATGTACGAGTTGCCCTTAGGACCACCGTCGCGATAGATCATATTATATACGGTACGCTTGTCGCCTTTCTTGAACACGGCCACGTGAATGATGCCTTTACCTACGTAGGTCTTTGCATCTACCTTGGTAACCACCATCACGCCATCCTCACGGAATACGATGATGTCATCAATGTCGGAGCAATCGGTGACGAATTCATCTCTCTTGAGGCCCGTACCTATGAATCCTTCTTCGCGATTGACATAGAGTTTAGCATTGGCAATGGCCACTTTGGTAGCTACGATCTCGTCAAATACACGGATCTCTGTCTTTCGCTCACGACCCGCTCCATACTTCTTCTTCAGTTCTTTGAAGTAATTCACGGCGTAGTCGACCAGATTGGCAAGCTTGTCCTTTACATCAGCGATCTTACCTTCCAAGGCCTCGATATTGTCGTTGGCCTTATCGCTATCGAACTTCGAGATGCGTTTGATACGGATCTCGGTGAGTCGGACAATATCCTCCTCGGTAACTGCGCGAAGTAAGTGCTTGATGTGTGGTTCCAAGCCTCTTCGAATATTGCCGATGACTTCTTCCCAAGTCTCAGCTTCTTCGATATCTCGATAGATCCTATTCTCGATGAAGATCTTCTCCAGCGACGCAAAGTGCCAAGATTCCTCCAGTTCACGGAGGGTCACTTCAAGCTCGGCCTTGAGCATATCGAGGGTGTGATCTGTGCTTCTCTTCAGTAGCTCTGATACACCGATGAATTGTGGACTATCATTTTCGATGACACAGCATAGGGGTGAGATACTGTTCTCACAGCTGGTGAATGCATAAAGCGCATCGATGGTCTTGTCGGGCGAAATATTCGGCGGAAGATACACGAGGATCTCCACGAATTCGGCTGTATTATCTTCGATCCGTTTGATCTTGATCTTTCCTTTCTCGTTGGCCTTTACGATCGAATCGATCAGGCTTTGGGTAGTGGTGCCAAATGGGATCTCGGTTATGGAGAGTGTCTTCTTATCAACCTGATTGATCTTTGCTCTCACGCGGATCCTTCCACCTCTCTCACCATCATTGTATTGCGTTACATCTGCGATACCTCCAGATGGAAAGTCTGGAACGATGGTAGCTTTCTTTCCCTTGAGGATCTTTATAGAGGCATCGATGAGCTCGTTGAAGTTGTGAGGAAGTACTCTGGTACTCAATCCTACCGCAATACCCTCAACGCCCTGTGTCAACAGCAATGGGAATTTCACAGGTAGATGTAGTGGTTCCTTACCTCTACCGTCATAGCTCAATTGCCAGTCGGTGATCTTAGGATTATAGACTACATCAAGGGCGAATTTCGATAACCTGGCCTCGATGTAACGAGGAGCTGCGGCATTATCGCCGGTCAATACGTTTCCCCAGTTACCTTGGGTGTCGATCAATAATTCTTTCTGACCGAGTTGAACGAGTGCATCACCGATCGAAGCATCACCATGTGGGTGATACTTCATGGTTTGTCCGATCACGTTTGCCACCTTGTGAAAACGACCATCGTCCATTTCCTTCAAGGCGTGCAGCAATCGACGCTGAACAGGTTTGAAGCCATCTTCTAGGGCAGGGACCGCTCTCTCTAGGATCACGTAGGATGCGTAATCCAGGAAGTAGTCCTCATACATCCCCGTTACTTTGGAGACTTTCTCACCGTGCTCTTCGGTATTCTCTTCAGAGTTAGGTAGGTCCTCGTTCATCTCAAGACCATCTTCATGTTCCTCAGTCATGGTCTTCGTCGTGATTTATATTCTTATTTGCTTTTGCCACTGAATCGAGTGATCTCGCGAGATCTCGAACTTCTGATCTGGAGAGATAGGAAATATCCATCTTGAGCGTCTTATACTTCGCTTCCTTACTACTTACCTTGAGGGTTACCACCTTTCGGAAGGGCAGTTTCCGAAGTCGGTATCCCATCAGCTTTCGCTTAGGAAATTCGTACAGTTTATTGGAACGAAAGATGTGTCCGATCATCGGCTCTTTGGATTCCAAGATCAGCACTTCTCCGTCGCTGTCGTATCTAAACACTGGATTACCTCGATATATCAGGAATAGGGCTAACGCGATAACTGCGAAGGAGATGAGTGGAAGTTGACTACCAAAGGATCCTTCGATGTTGATCAGAAGGATATCGAACCCAACTAATAGCAACATGATCAAATAGAGATAGCGGTAAATGAAGTACCGCTTAATCGTGTTTAATCTCATGCCTTCTGATTTTCCAATGGGTCTTTTTCCACGCGGAGATTCTCGATGATGAATTCCTGGCGTTGTGGTGTATTCTTACCCATGTAAAACTTGAGGATGTCCTCGATCTTTTGTCCCGAGCCCAGTAGAACCGGTTCCAAGCGGATCTCCTCACCTATAAAATGTTTGAATTCGTCTGGTGAAATCTCACCTAATCCCTTGAATCGTGTGATCTCGGGCTTATTACCCAGCTTCAAGATAGCTGCACGACGTTCTTCCTCGCTGTAGCAATAGATCGTTTCTCTCTTGTTGCGAACCCTGAATAGAGGCGTTTGTAAGATGAACAAGTGTTGTTCTTGCACCAATTCAGGGAAGAATTGTAAGAAGAAAGTGATCAATAGAAGTCGAATGTGCATACCATCCACATCGGCGTCAGTTGCGATCACAACGTTGTTATATCTGAGATTCTCCAGGCCATCCTCGATATTAAGGGCAGCTTGAAGGAGGTTGAATTCCTCGTTTTCGTACACCACTTTCTTGGTAAGTCCATAGCAGTTCAACGGCTTACCTTTCAGACTAAACACCGCTTGGGTCTTAACGTCCCTACTCTTCGTAATGGAGCCCGAAGCAGAGTCACCCTCCGTAATGAAGAGCGTTGTTTCACCGTGTCGGTCGTTCTTATCGGTATAGTGGATCTTGCAATCGCGCAGTTTGCGATTGTGCAAGCTTGCCTTCTTTGCTCTTTCACGAGCAAGCTTCTGAATTCCACTTAACTCCTTGCGCTCCTTTTCTGCTCGAAGGATCTTCTTCTGTATGATTTCTGCAACATCCTGATTTCGGTGCAGGAAGTTATCTAAACTGTTCTTGAGGAAGTCGTTCACAAAGGTGCGGAGAGTAGGACCATCTGGACCGATGTCATTCGATCCGAGTTTTGTTTTGGTCTGGCTTTCAAACACGGGTTCGATGACCTTCACGGATATAGCTGCGATCACGCTAGCTCTAATGTCTGACGCATCGTAATTCTTACCGTAAAAATCGCGTATCGTCTTTACCAAGGCCTCGCGTAAAGCGCTTTGGTGTGTACCGCCTTGGGTGGTATGCTGACCATTCACGAAGGAATAGTACTGTTCACTCTGCGATCGCTCCGCGTGGGTAAGCGCAATTTCGATATCCTCTCCACGAAGATGAATGATATCGTGCATGACCTCACCTGCCAAGTTGTTTTGGAGTAGATCCTTTAGTCCGTTTTCGGAATAGTATTTCTCACCGTTAAAAACGATCGTCAACCCTGGATTGAGGTAAACGTAATTCCAAAGCATCTTCGACACGAACTCGTCGCGGTACTTATAATTGACAAAGATGCTAGGGTCTGGTGTAAACTGAACCTTTGTACCCTTTCTGAGGGAGCTGCTCTCAGGAGATGTCTCTTCGGTCAGGTTTCCTTGCTCGAAAGAGGCCGTCTTGGTTTCACCATCACGAACAGCTTGAACCTTGAAGGTACTCGACAAGGCATTTACCGCTTTTGTACCTACACCGTTCAAGCCTACGGATTTCTTAAAGGCCTTGGAATCGTACTTCGCACCGGTATTCATCTTGGAAACTACATCTACGAGCTTACCGAGTGGAATACCACGACCGTAATCTCGTACGGTGACGAGTCCATCGCGTATGGCGACCTCAATGGTCTTTCCCGCCCCCATCACATACTCATCAATGGAGTTATCGATAACCTCTTTTAGTAGGATGTAAATACCATCATCCGGAGAAGAACCATCACCCAATTTTCCGATATACATACCCGGCCTAAGGCGAATGTGTTCTTTCCAATCGAGACTCCGTATGTTATCTTCTGTATACTTGGTTTCAGCCATGTTCTGGTACCGTCTTGTGCGCTAGAAAAGTTCAATAAAGGCTAAAAATACATATTTCACCAACCTACACTAAAGGAGGGGTTGGCAACTTATTCACAGAGAAAGGAACAATTGGGTAGTTGGATGATCAGGGACCCGTCCTGATTTTGGTTGACAGGGGATGAAAAGGTTTAAGGAGTTTCAGAAACGTTTATCCGTTTTCATGAACGCACAACAATTGGTTTAAACAGCCACAACTCGTCCTTCCATCAACGAGCGAGCCTTGGTGCCCTGGTGCCTTGAAGCCTCGGAGCCCTGAATCAGCCCCCTTCCCTCCTCTACACGTTAAACCTAAAGTGCATCACATCGCCATCTTGTACAATGTACTCCTTGCCTTCTACGCGCAAACGGCCTGCTTCGCGAGCAGCGGCTTCAGACTTGTACTTTTCATAGTCGGCATAGGAGATCACCTCAGCACGAATAAACCCCTTCTCAAAGTCGGTGTGAATAACACCCGCCGCCTGAGGGGCCGTAGCACCCACTGGAACGGTCCAGGCTCTCACCTCTTTCTCACCCGCAGTAAAGTAGGTTTGAAGATCGAGTAAACTATAAGCTGCGCGGATCACACGGTTTACACCGGGCTCTGTTAGACCCACATCTGCGAGGAACATTTCGCGTTCTTCGAACGACTCTAGTTCGGCGATATCTGCTTCCGTGGCCGCGGCAATGAAGATCACCTCAGCGTTTTCGCTAGCAACCGCTTCTTTTACAGCTTCAACGTACGCATTTCCAGTGGCCGCATTCGATTCCTCCACGTTACAGAGATAAAGCACCGGCTTGTCGGTCAACAATTGGTAATCTTCCAACCATTCTGCCTCCTCGTCGTTGCGTTCAAATCCGCGTACCGACTTCCCTTCTTCAACGAATGAGATGAGTCGCTCGACCATGTCTACCTCACGGAAAGCCTCCTTATTGGAGCCTTTTGCATTCTTCTTGGCCTTCTCCAATCGCTTCTCGAGGGTTTCGAGATCCTTCAATTGAAGTTCGGTATCGATGGTTTCCTTGTCACGAACCGGATCGATACTGCCATCAACGTGGGTGATATTACCATTGTCGAAACAACGGAGTACGTGGATCACAGCATTACACTCGCGGATGTTGCCAAGGAACTTATTTCCCAAACCTTCACCCTTACTCGCACCTTTCACGAGACCTGCGATATCAACGATCTCTACTGTTGCCGGAACGACACGCTCTGGGCTAACCAACTCCTCCAATTTGTAGATGCGAGGATCTGGAACGTTTACTGTTCCCATGTTCGGCTCAATGGTGCAGAACGGATAGTTGGCAGATTGCGCCTTGGCGTTGCTTAAGCAGTTGAATAGAGTTGATTTCCCAACATTCGGAAGACCTACGATACCACATTTCATAGTGCGTGATTTTGAGCGTGCAAATGTAGGAAATTAGTCGGTAGTTTTAATCAATCCCCAACCATCTCCTTCACCCAAAACACGAGGGATATCTCTATTTGACGATCAGCTTTTCGCGCACCGCTCATCCCCTTTCTCCTTCAATGCTCAACACGTAGGTTCCGGAGGGTAGATCACCCCATTCAAGCGAGGTACATTTATCGCTTCCCACTACCTCTGTTCGAGCTTGTCGGACTAGATCTCCAGCCACATTGTAAAGGCTGATGAGCAATGCTCCATTGCGGGTAGGGTCGATGCACACTTCAAATCTACCATCGCTTGGATTTGGATAAATGGTCAAGTTCGACTGAAGTGAGATCTCTCCCGTATTGATGTTATCGATCACCAAGGTCGATGAGAACGAGGATTCACCGCAATCGTTCCAGCCGTAAACGTAAAATGGAAAGGCCTGGGCGCTATCGAAGGTCAGTAGGATAGTATCCTGGTAAACGAGCTGACCGCCGCCAAAATCCCATGCTATAGAATCGGTATCGTCACTCCAAGCCGCGAAAGTGTAGGTAACGGTGCTATCGGTATTCGACTCATACCTTCTAAAGAAATTCACAGTTGGAGCGATGGTAGTATCCACCATGAAATCGATCGATCTTATACCCACTCCTTGCGAACAGCTATCCAGCACGTATACTTCCATCGAATCGCCTAAAGTGAGGTTACTTAGGATAATCGGACTTGTAACAGCCGATAATTGAGTGCCTGTAGAAAACAGATCGAAACCCTTTGGTCCATATACGATATCACTCTGAACAATACTAGAATATGAATCTTACTCGTATAGTATCTCCAACATAGCTTTGATCCAGGTCGAATTCTTCGGACAAAGGCCAAATGGAGGAAACATTATGGTTTAGCGTATTGAATCCCATTGGGTATGCCTTGAGCGTTACCCAATTGCCTGGTAGTTTTCGAATTTGCACCGTTATGGAATCATTCAGCCCTCATGTTCCATTCAATTGATGATGAAAGCTGTAATTGAGTTTTGCCGGCTCATCTACGTAAAAACTTGGAGAAACGAGAATACACGGCCCCGCTTGTGCAGAGGCATTCAATAGCGCACCATTAAAATAGAATATGGCTGGATTGGTTCCCGTCGACGTCAGCCAACAAGCATTTTGAGTACTATTATCGAATCTAGTTTTATAGGGCAATTGCTCTAACCCACACTGAGCGTTTACACTCATAGTAGAACCGACGAATAGAAACAAGGCGATCGTCCTGACTACAGAATATATCTTATAGAGCGATTTCAACATTAATGAACTGTACAAATCTTAGAACAAATCAATCACCCATCATCAATTCTATCTCCCGTTAATAACCCGTTCGTAAATGCCATTCTTTTCCCCACTCGCTTCCCCCACTTTAATTAACTTTGCACCCAGTTAGAATTCAACAATCCATATCGATATGAACGATTTGAAGTCGCTTTGCACCCAGGTCCGTAGAGACATCGTGCGAATGGTACATGCTGTAAACTCAGGACACCCAGGAGGATCTTTGGGATGTACAGAATATTTTGTTGCTCTCTTTGGTGAGATCATGAAGTATGACGCGACAAACTTCACCATGGACGGAAAAGGCGAAGATCTCTTCTTCCTTTCCAATGGTCATATTTCACCCGTTTACTACAGCGTGCTTGCACGTCATGGTTTCTTCGATGTGAATGAACTCAACACGTTTCGCAAGATCGATTCACGACTTCAAGGTCACCCTACTACCCACGAAGGGCTTCCTGGGATCCGTATTGCTTCAGGTTCACTCGGACAAGGAATGTCGGTTGCCATTGGGGCTGCAGAATCAAAGAAATTGAACAACGACGACCGCCTAGTATTTAGCCTTCACGGCGACGGTGAACTACAGGAAGGTCAGATCTGGGAAGCAGCCATGTATGCGGCTGGCAACAAGGTTGATAACCTCATTTGCACCATCGATGCCAATGGGCAGCAGATCGATGGCTCTACCGATGACGTATTGCCTATGGGCAGCATTGGAGCGAAGTTTGAAGCTTTCGGCTGGGATGTTATGCATATCGAAGACGGCAACGATCTCGACCAAGTGATCGCCGGATTGAATGAAGCCAAAGCGCGCACTGGAAAAGGGAAGCCGGTTTGCATCGTGATGAAGACCGAAATGGGCGCTGGTGTAGACTTCATGATGGGTACCCACAAATGGCACGGTGTAGCTCCAAATGATGAGCAATTAGCCGATGCCCTCGGACAGTTGTCTTCTGAGTTGTCCGACTACTAATCGATGCTCGTCAAGAAGTCGATCTCCATATTACTGGCGACCTTCGCCCTACTTACCGCACCTGCCTTTTCACAGGAAAATGCGCCAACTACGCGTATCCTATTCATTTTTGATGGGTCAGGGTCCATGCACGGCGGCTGGGAAACGGGTAAGAAGATCGATGTGGCACAGCGACTCATGACCCAAATGCTGGACAGCATCCAGTCAAGCCATATTCCCAACCTGCAACTTGCCTTGCGTGTTTACGGCCACACCAAGCCTTCACCACCGCAAGATTGCAACGATACACGACTTGAGGTGCCTTTCTCAGATCGCAGCAATATCCCCATGATCAAAAGGGTATTGAGTACGATCATTCCAAAGGGTACAACACCTATCGCTCGTTCGATGGAATTGGCAGCGGAAGATTTCACCCCTTGTGAAGATTGTAGGAATATCATCATCCTCATTACAGATGGTATCGAAGAATGCAATGGTGATCCATGCGCCGTTTCCCTAGCCCTTCAAGAGCGAAACATCGCATTGAAACCCTTCGTGATCGGTATTGGTCTAGATGAAGACTTCAGCAGCACCTTCGGATGCATGGGTAGCTTTTACGATGCGGCCGATGAAGGGACCTTCAAGGAAGTACTCCGACTTGTGATCAGTCAGGCACTCAACAACACCACGGCACAGATCAACTTGAATGACGATGCAGGGAATCCTTCAGAAACCAACGTTCCCCTCGCTATTTACGATCACGTTTCGGGAAAGTTGATGAATTGCTTCGTACACACGATGAACTTTAGGGGGAACCCAGACACCATCGTTCTTGATCCGTTGATGACGTATGACATTGAAGTCTTCACGGTTCCTTCTGTTCGTTTGAATAACGTGCAGATCAGGGCTGGTGAACACAACGTGATCGACATCGATGCTGGAAGAGGCGCCCTGTCCATCGAGACGGGCAACTCACGTAACTCGGATGTGCCCATGGCCATCGTACGTAGATCAGGCTGGATTGGAACCATCAATGCACAGCCATTGAATACTACCCAGGCCTACCTCACAGGCACCTATGATGCAGAAGTACTCACTTTGCCTCGTATCAACCTAAATGATATTGAGATCAATCAAAGTGAGACCACAGATATTGCCATCCCTCCGCCCGGTTACCTAAATTTGCAGTATTCAATTGAAGGTTACGGAGGGATCTATGTGGTTGACAGAGATAACCTTGAATGGGTTATCGACATAAACATGAATGAATCGCGTGAATCATTTAACCTTCAACCGGGAAAATACAGAGTTATCTATCGAGCCGAAAGCGCTCAAACCAACGCGTATAGCAAAAGTAAAGTGTTCACGATTACCTCAGGCAGCACTACAATAGTCAAAATTCAGTGAGATGAAGTACACAGACAGCGGCAGTAAAGACACACGTTCAGGATTCGGAGCAGGACTCCATGAACTCGGAAAGATCAATCCAAATGTGGTGGCATTGTGCGCCGACCTCACAGGATCGTTGAAAATGAATGCGTTTCAGGATGACTTTCCGGAACGCTTCTTCCAAACCGGTATCGCTGAGGCCAATATGATGGGCATCGCCGCTGGTATGACCATAGGTGGCAAGATCCCATTTACCGGGACATTCGCCAACTTCTCCACCGGTCGCGTTTATGATCAGATCCGTCAGTCTATCGCCTACTCAGGCAAGAACGTTAAGATCTGTGCATCTCACGCCGGACTTACCCTAGGAGAAGATGGGGCCACTCACCAGATCTTAGAAGACATCGGTTTGATGAAAATGCTTCCTGGCATGACCGTTATCTCACCGTGTGACTATAACCAAACAAAGGCAGCTACCCTTGCTATCGCCGATCATGATGGTCCTGTTTACCTCCGTTTTGGTCGACCGAAAGTGGCCAACTTCACAGATCCGAATGAGAAGTTCATCATCGGTAAGGCACAAATGCTGAAGGAAGGTAGTGATGTGACCATCATTGCAAACGGACACCTCGTTTGGAAAGCCCTCCAAGCAGCTGATATCCTTTCGGCTAAAGGCATTGATGCTGAAGTGATCAATATCCACACTATCAAACCATTGGACGATGAGGCCATCATCAGATCCGTTCGTAAGACCGGTTGTGTTGTTACGGCTGAAGAACATCAGAAAAATGGCGGTCTGGGAGATTCTGTTGCGCAACTGCTCGCTACATCCGTTCCAACTCCACAGGAATATGTAGCTGTAAACGACAGCTTTGGCGAATCTGGAACTCCAGAACAACTTCTCGTTAAATACGGCTTGAGCGAATCGAATGTCGTTGAGGCAACAGAAAAGGTGATCAAGCGCAAGTAATATCTGAAACGCAGCCAACCCGCTTATTCAAACTCTTTACCCAGGCATAACCTCGATCTGAATTATGTAACATTCGGATCAGGTTAGCCGTAGTTTGAGCGTACCCGTTATGAGTGAGTTCGAGCTGAGTATTGCTTCAATTCGAACAACACAAACTCCCAACAGTCCGCTAACCAATTTGACATCTCCAGCATTTACTGAGGTTTGGAATGATGTTATTTGAGTGTGTTTTGGAGGAGTGTGGCATGAAGGAAGTTATGTGGGTTGGGGAAGATGATCTGGCTTTGTTTTTTTGATGTGAGGAGAATGCGGTGGTTTCGATTTTGGGGCCCCCAACCCCGCCCCAGCTATCAAACTACTACTTCAAGCACATTACACCCGTTGGATATACGCATACAAACGGTTAGTTATTCACCCTGCAATTTTTCATCCATTCGCTCGCTGAGATTCAAGGGTTTCACCTCCTAAACCAGTAACTTGAGAACGGGGTGGGGCTGGGGGCCCCACTAAAATCACCAATCCCACTCCCCTCTTTTTTCATTCCAAAATGGCAGCTCTTCCTCGCTTCCAGCCCAAGCTTATCCTCATTCTTCCTTTCCAGATCTCACTTTCTTACTTACTTTCCTGCGTTCTCCCTTTCTTCCGCCCCCCCTCCCTCAATCCTGATTGTAAGCAGGACATCTATCGGGAGATTTTTGTTTTACATTTAAACGAATCCGATCCTTGGGCATCAAATCAACGTGCACATCAACGAAGAAAGCATTTGGAAGGCCTTCCAAGCGAAGGACCATAGGCAAGCATTCAATCATCTTGTAGATCAACTGCAAGGTCCACTATTGCGCGTGATCATCAGATTCATTGGCGATGAGGATGAAAGCTTAGATGTACTTCAAGAAACCTTCATCAAGATCTGGAAGAACTTGCCCAAATTCAAAGGCCAGAGTAAATGGAGCACATGGGCCTATCGGATCGCGACAAACGAGGCTCTCATGCATCTTCGAAAGTACAAGAAGTGGAATACGACGTCTGATCCCGAAGTCACCTCCAAACTGGAAACTTCCTCCTTTTTCGATGGTGATGAGGCTGTAAAAGCCTTGTATCTTTCGTTGGATACATTGCCCGCCAAACAAAGACTGGTATTTCAGATGCGGTATTTCGACGAGCTCCCCTACTCCGAGATCTCCGAGATCACCGGAACCAGCGAAGGAGCACTTAAGGCGAGCTACCATCACGCCGTCAAGAAGATCGAATATGAGGTAGTTCAGTTTAAACTATCGGAAGAAACGAACATCAAAAGATCGTCATGAAGAACAAAGATGGCATACAAATCCCTGAATCGTTCCTAGCAGAGAATGCAGAACGATTAAAACAGATCCCACTGGAAGTACGTGAGGAAAAGGATGTGAAAGTCATTCCCTTATGGATCAGAGTTACAGCCGCTGCTGCAGTGATGGTCGGAATAGTTCTATTCTGGCCTCAGGATAAGCCTTTGGAAAAAGACATATTTGCCGATGTTACGGAAGTGGAGATCATCGAACTCTACGAGGCTGGCATGATTGAGTTCAATGAAGAACTCATCTATGAATACACACAAGCTGATGGAGTTGAAACTGAGATCGAATTGGATTCGGATGATTGGGATCAGCTCTTGAACGATATGAATGAAGAAGAACTTTACAACATACTAGAAGGATGAAAAAGTTAGTAGGAATACTCGGATTGATAGCGATCACTTCCATCTCTCTCATTGCTCAACCTGAAGGACGCGGAGAGCAGCTGGAGGCCATACGCGCGGCGTATATCACTCAGCAAATGAGCCTTACGCCTGAAGAAGCTCAGCAATTCTGGCCGATCCACAATCAGATGAACGAAGAACTCACTGCTATCAGAAACCAGCAAAAGGAGATCTTTGAGAGTCATCGCGGTGACAGAAGGTTCGAGAACGTGAGCGAGACCGAACTGCTTGCGGAGATGCAACGATTGATGGAGCTCGAACAACAGATGCTTACTATTCGGAAGAAGTACCACGAAAAATTCCTTGAAGTGCTCTCACCTCAAAAGGTGGCCATGCTCTACCGCGCTGAAGAGGAGTTCAAGAGAGAATTACTCAGGCGTGTAAGAGGACGAGAAGAAGGCTTGCGCAGGGGCCGCGGACAATAAGGTCTTTCGTACCTTCGCCGCATGGCGAGCATCAAGCAACTATTCTTTGCCAACCTGGCACAAACTACTGATTTTCCTCTCGCTATCGAGATGGAAAAGGCAGAAGGTGTACACATCTGGGATACCGAAGGGAATGCATATATCGACCTCATCAGTGGTATCTCCGTTAGTAATGTAGGGCATCGTCACCCAAAGGTTACACAAGCTATCAAGGATCAAGTGGACAAGCATATGCACTTGCTTGTCTACGGTGAATTTATTCAGAGCCCACAAGTTGAATTGGCCAGCGCATTGTCGGAGGCCCTTGGTCATGGTCTCGATAACCTCTACCTCGTTAACAGTGGTTCTGAAGCTATTGAGGGCGCCATGAAGCTGGCCAAACGTTACACGGGAAGAAGAAAATTCGTGGCGTTCGACAAGGCTTATCACGGGAGCACTCAAGGTGCATTGAGCATAATCGGTGATGAAGAGTTCAGAAGAGGCTATCGCCCACTTTTACCCGGTATAACCCACATTCCTTTCAACGACTCGGCTTACTTCGATGCCATCGATACGCACACCGCTGCAGTAATCGTAGAAACCGTGCAAGGAGAAGCGGGATATATTCCTCCACATCCTGGTTTCATGCAGGCACTGCGCAATAAATGCGATGAAGTAGGCGCTTTGCTCATCCTCGATGAGATACAAGCAGGCTTCGGCCGAACAGGGAGCTTGTTTGCCTTCCACGAAGAGAACATCTCCCCAGATATAGTGACCCTCGCCAAAGGAATGGGAGGCGGAATGCCCATTGGCGCCTTTGCTAGTCGAAAGCAATTAATGGACAGCCTCAAAGAAAATCCTATCCTTGGCCATATCACCACATTTGGTGGACACCCCGTTTCCAGCGCGGCAGCTCTAGCCTCCCTCAGGGTCATTCAAGAGGATCAACTTTGGAAGAGACCTATCCAAGGTGAGAAGCTCTTCCGTTCCTTGCTCGTGCATCCACTGATCAAGGAGGTCAGAGGTAAGGGTTTTATGTTGGCCGTTCAGCTCGATACATTCGAGAGGGTCCAGAAAGTGATCGAATACTGCTTGAAGAATGGCGTGATCACTGACTGGTTCTTGTTCAACGACACCTCCCTTCGCTTATCTCCACCACTTATTATTTCTGATGAAGAAATAGAAAGAGCTTGTAAGGTGATTGTGGAAGGTATTGAAACGACGGCATAGACCTGTACAAGTAATCATCCTATTTGCTATCTTCCCATAAACTTAAACGCATGGGAGGCAGATCATTAGGACTAATTGTAGTCGTAGGTTGGTATATACTATCGTTTTATTCCTTGACCTTATTCGTAGAAACAGAGTTATATATAAACGCTTTGGGAGAGCTTCCCCTCGCATTGTGGTATGCAGAACCGCTCCTTCAAACCACCTATCTCACCATAGCCATATTCGTTGGATCCATTGTGTTTAGGAATGCGAGTATGTATGATGCGTATTGGAGTGTTGTGCCAT
>CBFHXG010000044.1:0-17668 GCA_965659725.1 Phaeocystidibacter sp.
CAACCTCAGAAGCCCTATATGTAAGCGTTCCTTTCTGATTGATGGTTCCGGCCACTACCCTATCTCCTTTTACCTTAGGCGCAGGAACGGGTTCACCTGTAAGCATGGATTCATCCACATAACTCTCTCCGTCTTCCACGTAGCCATCTACGGCGATCCTTCCACCAGGCTTCACTCTCAAGAGATCACCCACCATAACATCTTCAACGGCAACGATGGTTTCACCTTCTTCCTCCACCAATACTACCTCTTCCGGTTGCAGATTCATCAAACCCTTGATAGCATCGGATGTCTTACTTGTTGCCCTAGCCTCAAGCAGTTTCCCCAATAGGATAAATGCTACGATGACGGCTGCTGCCTCAAAGTAAACATGAGGCTCAAAGCCCTTCGACTCTATCCACTCTGGGAAGAATGTATTGATCGTAGAATAGATGAATGCCACACCTGTACTCACCGCCACAAGCGTGTCCATGTTGGCATAGAAGCGGATCGCTTGACGCCAAGCGTGAATGTAGAACGATCGCCCGAACCAAGCCAAAACAGGCAAGGTCAGTGCGAATAACAGATAATTCGTCCATGGTTGCTCTGGAACGAACATACTGATCACCAGCACGGGAAGTCCGAACAAGATCGCTCCGATGCTCTTCTTCTTGAGGGATTGATAATTCTCCTCTTGCATCCGCTTGACACGATCGTATACGTCATCCGCTCCTTCTTGATCTGGATCTGGAACTACGAGGTCATAACCAATGTCTTGAACCGACTTCTGCAAGCGCTCAAGGTTAGTGCTCGATTCGTATTCAACATGTGCGGTATGATTGGCGAAGTTGACGCTTGCCGACTTCACACCCTCTGTATTCTTGAGTGCCTTTTCCACATTTACGGCACATGCGGCGCAGCTCATGCCTGATACGGGTAAGGTCTTCTTGGTGCTCATAATTGTTTCAATTGTTCAACTAAGTTCGCAATTGATTGCGAAAAAGGCACCTCAGATCAGTAGTATCGATCTTTAGTGCCTTTTATATTGATGTTCTTTATAGTGAACTATTCCACTTCATAACCTGCTTCTTTCACGGCCTGAACAACCTGTTCATGGTCGATCTCGCCTTGAGAAGTTAGTGTTGCCGTGCCGGTTTCTAGTTGAACCTCCACAGACTCCACATCCTTTAGTGATGATAGTTTCTTTTTGACTGCATTTGTGCATCCGCTGCACATCATGCCTTTTATCTTAACCTCTGTTTTCATTTCAAATCTCCTGATGCATGAATGATCTTTTGAATGATGTCTGCCTCACTTAGACCTTCTGCTTCTGCCTTATAGTTCTTTACGATCCTATGACGAAGGATAGGTTCAGCAACGGCACGAACATCTTCTCTATCCGGGGCATACTTACCACGGGTAGCAGCATGCGCCTTAGCTCCTAATACCAGGTATTGCGAAGCACGAGGACCAGCGCCCCAACCCAAGTACTCTTTTACGAACGACGGAGCATCTGGATTGTTCGGACGAGTGTTAGATGCGATGCGAACTGCATACTCTGTCACCTGATCGCTTACTGGAATACGACGGATTAACGATTGAATATCCTTGATCTGATCAGCATTCAATACGTGTCCTAATTCGGGCTTAGAATCACCTGTTGTTCCTTTAACGATGGCCACCTCTTCTTCGAAGGATGGGTAATCAACCGTGATATTGAACATGAATCTATCGAGCTGTGCCTCTGGCAATGGATAAGTACCTTCCTGCTCGATGGGGTTCTGCGTTGCAAGAACGAAGAAAGGACTCTCCATTTTGAACGTTTGCCCTGAGCTGGTTACAGACCTCTCTTGCATGGCCTCAAGCAAGGCTGATTGCGTTTTGGGAGGCGTTCTGTTGATCTCATCCGCCAGTACGATATTGGCGAAGATCGGACCTCGAATGAATTTGAAATGTCTGTTTTCATCCAACACTTCTGCTCCAATGATATCGGAAGGCATGAGGTCGGGTGTAAACTGAATACGACTAAAGCTTAGGCCAAGCACTTCTGAGATCGTATTGACGAGCAAGGTCTTAGCCAAACCTGGAACACCCACCAATAGAGAGTGACCTTTGCAGAAGATCGATAGGACCACTTGATCCACGACTTCATCTTGCCCTACGATCACCTTGCTGATCTCATCTCGAAGTTGCTTGTATTGAACTACGAGGTGGTCTATGGCTTTGGTATCTTGACTCATCGGCTTGCGCTTGCAGCACCATCCGTATCCCAATCTTGGTTTAAGGTGCAGTTAAAGTATTGGTTATTCACCTGTATGAATGTCTCGAGGATCTTTTCAGTTACCCACTCTTCCATTCGTTCAGCTTGTTTCGCTTGAAGGGCTAGAGCTTGCAATCTACCATAATCATCACTCATGTTGGCCTTGTGGGGCTCTGTCCTCGAAACGACCTTGATAATGCGGAATGCTTCTTTTTGTTCGTCATCAGACCAAAGCACAGGAACCGATATATCGCCTTCATCCAGGTCACTTATGGCATAGAACATGCTTTGATCGAGGTTGGCAACGTCCCACTTCGTATCGCCTGTTTGAGGGTTCATCAACATACCGTTATTGAAGCGTGATCCATCGTGTTCTGAGAATTGGAATACAGCATCTTCGAACGTTTGCTCACCCGCTTCGATCGAAGCACGGATCTCTGCCAATGCCTCTTTGGCTTGGTCGAGGTTGGCATCACTGATATCAGGACGAATGAGAATGTGGCGAAGGTCGAGTTCCTCTCCTCTTTTCTCTACCAATTGGATGATATGGTAGCCAAAGACGGTCCGTACCGGGTCGCTGATCTCCCCCGGTTGAAGGTTAAAGGCAACTGCCTCGAACTCCTTCACAAACTGTCCGCGTTTAATACCTTCGTACAAACCACCGTTCTTGGATGATCCCGGGTCTTCCGAATAGAAGATCGCCATCGTCGAAAAGCTTCTACCTCCTTCGATCTTCTCCTTGATCTCATTTAGCTTTTCTATCGTTGCCTGCTCAGCGGCTTGATCTACTTCTGGATAGATCACCACCTGAGCGAGCTCCACTTCGGTGTTGATGAGAGGCAAACTATCTTCTGGAATCTGATTGTAGAATTCCTGAACCTCAGTTGGCGTAACTTCTACATCTTGGGTGATCGTAAATTGCATGCGCTGAGCCGTCATTTGGTTTCGCATGAGTGGTCGCATTTCCTCACGAATCTCTACGATACTCTTCCCGTAGTACTGCTCCAATTTGGATTGATCGCCACCAAACTGCCCTACAAGCGCCTGTAAACGTCGGTCGATATTCGATTCCACCTCACCTGGGTCCACAGATACACTATCGATCTTCGCATGGTGCAGCATCAGCTTCTCCATCAGAAGGTCTTCCAACACTTCACATCTAGTAATGGTAAGGCCCTGTTGCTCATACTGACGTTTCAGTGCCTCGAATTGGCCTTCAACCTCGCTCTTGAGGATGATCTCGTCGCCTACAACAGCCACGATCCCCTCGGCAATGGTTCCGCCGGTTCCTGGCTGAGCGGCCAAACCGAGTGGAAATAGCAATGCGATGAGAAGATTACTCTTCGAAAATCTCAAAATCTCTCTTATCATATGCGTCGTTCACGATTCGCTCCTCCATTGAAGCGATCAATTCTTGTTTTCTCTTATTTAATATGATGTTTCGAATGGTTTCCCTCACATAAGGTAAAGGAGAAACGTCATCTGCTATCTTATAGTCTTGTATCTGAACTAGATAAACACCATTACTATCCTCAAGCTCCACGAATTCATTCGAACGAAGGAAGCTCTGCTCATTGTACGTGGTGAGCGGAATGAACTTAGCTAGATCGCGGTAGCGAACCCAACTCGTATCCTCAAAGCTCGAACGTCGTGCATATTTGAAGGCATACTCGTGGAGGTCTTCTCTATCCTCTGCCTCGTCACTTTTGAACCAACGGACCGCATCATCGATATCCGGTGCGTCCACATTGAGCACGAGGTAATTCACTTTCAGGATGTTCTCCTTGAGCTCAAACTCGCTGGAGTTCTCCTCATAGTAACGTATGATCTCTTCTTCAGAGATCGCCGTATCGAGGTGCTCATCAACATAGCGCTGCTGATATGTAAACTTCAATAGGTCATTGCGATATTGCTCGACCAACTCATCAAAGTCCTTTTCCTGATCAGCAAGGTTGAATTCAGCCTTTTTGATGATCAACTGTTCCTTCCCCCAGTTATTGATGTACTTCTGGGTCCACAACAAGCTATCTTGCTCCGACATCCCCGAGGGCATTACCTCCCTAAGGTCTTCTTCATAAAGGATGTTATCGTATACTCGTGCCACTTGTCTCCCCTTATCATCCTTATTATTGAAGAATGAACAGGCGCTAAGTGAAACCGCTACTATCCCTATGCCGATCTGTTGTTTGATCAAAGTTCTGCTTCTAGTTCTTCCATGAGGTCTTCATTGACCTCAACCTCGTACTTCGCTCTTAGCTCCTCTATCCAGTTGCTTTCTAGGACCTTCTGGTAATCAGAGGTAACCAAACCGCGGATCTCCTTCAAAGGACGTGGACCTTCCGGAATCGTTTCGATAACGTAATTCGTGATCCAACGATTGTCCTTCTGGTAAGTAAAGAGTGAACCTTCCGCTGCTTGATCGATCTGCTCATCTTCTCCAACGAGAATGGTGAGCGTATCCACACGCACGGCAAGCTGACTCTCTTGGTTGTATTTCTCGATCAATCGAGCACCTGTAACATCGTCGTCTTGAAGATCGCTCAACACTTGGTCGGCTACCGATCTGGACTCAGATGATACGCGCACATACTTGTAACGAGGTCCAACCACGTAGTCGGATCTATGCTCTTCATAATAGGCTTTTAAGCCTGATGTATCCTGACTTGCCTTGTCCCACACTTTCTCTTTGGTAAGGTCGAATAGCAAGATGCCTTCACGGTATTCTTGCACCAGGAAGCGGAATTCTGGGTACTTGACAGGAAGTTGTTCACGCTCGTATTCGAGGAGCTTGTTCTTAGCATAAGCTTGAGCCAATCCATAGGCTGCAGACTTCAGGTCGTTGCCTCGGATACGCTCTTGGATGGATTCAATGTGTTTTGCGATCTCTGCTTGAGTGATCTCTCTATCCGCCCATGAATAGACCGCATCGTCAGAATCCTCAAAAGATTCAGCGGTCCACGTACCTCCTTCAAAACCCTCTTCGAATGAATTGAGGATCTCCATCAATGGCCTTTCGTATAAGGTGAAATCGTATTCACTGCGGAGTTGATTCAAAAACACTTGTTGTCCAAGATTCGAACGTGAATCGCGCTCTATCTTTTGAATGAGCTCGGGTTTTACTTGCTCGAAATTGGCTAGATCATACTTGTGGATACGCTTTAGGATATGCCAACCGATCTTAGTGCGTACCGGTTCTGAGATGTCTCCATCTTCTTCAAGTGCAAACGCAGCTTCCTCGAAATCGGGAAGCATTTCCTTCATACCAAAGGCTGGAAGGGCTCCACCCTTACTTGCCGTAGTTCTGTCATCACTGTGGTTACGGGCCATTTGAGCGAAATCCGAACCCGCCATTAGGCTATCGTGTATCTCATTGATCTGGCGTTCCGCCGCTTCGATCTCTGCCTCAGTGGCATCTTCCTCAACCAATACGAGGATATGAGCTACTTCCACCTTTCCACGTGAATATCTTCTTCCCGTATTCTTGATCAGGTGGTATCCAAATTGCGTGCGTACAGGCTTAGATATCTCTTCGTTATCAAGGGAATATGCTGCTTTTTCAAATGGATACACCATATTGAATGCAGTGAACCACCCTAGGTCTCCTCCCTGGCGTGCAGAGTATGTGTCGGTACTCATAGACTTAGCTGCATCTTCAAACGTGCGTTGACCATTCAGGATCTGCTCGCGTACCGTCATCAATTGATTGTAAACTCGCAGCGTATCTTCTGGAAGCGCATTCTCAGGAAGGTCGAGCATGATATGGCTAGCACGCACATCCCAGGCCATGTTATTGTAAGCTTCACGCAAGATCTGCTCATTCACATCCTTTACGGTCATGTATGGTCGAGCTAATTGCTCACGGTACGAATTGAATTCACGGATGAAACTAGGCACCGTATCCATTCCCAATGCTTGTGCTTCGTGTACTTTAAGCTTAAAATTGATGTACAGATCTAGGTACTCCTCAGGAGTTTTTGGATCGATCTCACGGCCTACATCCTTGTTCTTATTGTAGACGTACTCGAATTCTTCAGCCGTAACTCCTTCACCTTCAATGGTGAACAGCACATCTTCTTGTGCCACAGATACACTTGAGGCCACAACAGCCAGTGCGAGAAGGTATTTCTTCATAGTTCATTTAATTCTTTGAAGGGTAGCAAATATAAGCAATGACCTTTGGAGGAACGTGTGAAAGAAAATCTAAATAGAACAGAAAAACCCCGCCTTTCGGCAGGGTTTTTCAGCGCGACGATCATTCGATGGTATTTTATCGAATAAGCGTGATTGAACCGCGATCTTCTTTAAGCTTTCCCTCTACCGAACGATAACGAACGATGAAGTAGTACACCCCTTCAGGTTGTTCTTCACCTCGGAAGGTTCCATCCCAACCCTCGTTGGAGTCATTGGACTGGAAAACTTCTGTTCCCCAACGGTTTACTATACTCAGGCTGTATTCTGAATCTTTCTCGAATACCATTTGAGGAGACCATACCCTATTATCAGGTACTGAACTGTTCGGCGCAAAGGCATTTGGATAGAATCCTCTTGAATCGTGATCCAAGCATACCTCGTTACTGAAGGAATGAATTGGGTTTCCACTTTCATCCGTAAAACCTAGGGAGTTATTGGACTCCACTGCCGCTACTCGGTAGCAGAAGACACCGTTACCTTGTCCAAATTGACGAACATTATCGGTGAAGTTGGTATCTGCCACATCACTAGCCACTTCAACCCAGTTCTGCGCATTATCATTCCTGCGATAGATCGTATAGTTCACATTACCATCGTAATTCCTATAGCGATTCCACTTCAACTGATTGGTGAGGTTATCATTTGCCGTTACCTCAAGAAGGATGTTCGTTCCGAGGTTGGAAATAGTATCCACTCCACCACAGAGGTTGCTACTTCTCACTCGGTACATGTATCGAGTGCTTGAAGTACTTGCACTAAAGTCCGTGAACTTAACTTGATATGGAGCTGCAGTAGGTTGTGGAACCACGCCGAGGGTAATCCAAGGCCCCAACTCCTTCTCTGCTCGTTGAACTTGATAATCTTCCACATCGGCATTTCCATCGATGAACGCCCAAACTTCCACGCTACCATCGTTCTGTACCGTTGTCCTAGCCAAGTATTGAAGTTGAGAAGCAACCACAACATTTGAATTGATACAGACATTTGAACTTGTAGATGTCAAGTTTCCGCTCGTATCCACAGCCATGATATAGTAGCAGTAATTCGCGCCTGGGATCAAGTTCTCATGAACGAAGGTTGTATCATCTCCAGCATTTGTTCCGATGAGCACCCCTGTATTTGGAACACCGCCAGGAGGCGTTACATCCGCCATAATTGAGTATAAATCCACTCCACCTGGCCAGTTGATGTAGTTGTTCCATGTCAATCGCATAATGCCATCACACGGATTGAGATCGCCATCCAGATAAATAGTAGTGTGCGTTTCCACAGCATTTGTATCAGAATAATTATCACAACTATCCACGCTTACGATCCTGTATCTCTCGGCCTCAGTATCAGCATTCGAACCAGGAATGATGTACGGCATAGGCGTTCCTACCGGTACGATATCTGCGGTAGTCCATGCTCCATTGACAAGTTTGAGAATGTGATATTCTACCACATCACCAGAAGGAGAGTCTGGGAAGACCACTTCCGCGTCACCTGCCGTAACCGTAACTGTGGCGATCTCTATCTGATCAGAGTTAATATTGTCTTGGAATGTATCCTGACGTACAAATGAACCACAGGCACTGTCAATGCGGATCTGATAGTGCAATAACTCCTGACAAACATTGACGGTATCATTGAACATGGTGTCTTGCGTAGTAGTGATCAAGTCCCAAGTATTGGCACCATCGATCATTCTCCACACTTCATAATCCACCGTGCGGCCATCACGGAACGGGCCAGACCAGTTCAACTGGGCCACATAGGAATTCACAACAGGTAATGGAGCGAGGTTTAGATCGATCACGGATAGCGTATCAGAAGAAACAGACTCCTGACCACATCCACCGCTGGTTCGCATATAATAGAAGCGATTGATAGTATCAGGGTTTACATCGGTGTAAGACGTTTCGGTAAAGTCATAGATCGTATCATATCCAACATAATTACCTGCAGCATCTCCTCTATACACCACGTAGTAATCAAAGTTCTGAGCCGTATCAGCGGCAGTTGGCCCTACAAAATCAAGGGTGACTTCATCACTGGTAGGGTCGTAATTCAAACATGAATTCGTCAGGTCAGGCGCCACAGGAGCTGGCGATATCACGTTGATCCTGGCTGTAATGAGTTTAAAGGATGGAGCGGGACAGAAATTATCCTGCATCTTGAAGTAGAATAGATACTGGCTTCGAGCAGCCCCACCCGCAATGGGATTGAAACTCAGGTGATCACAATCCGTTTGCCAACTAAAGCCAACGTTATTCTGAAGGTAGGATGCAAATCCTGTTTGTCCTGACAATGGTTCGATCGTTGCACATGGCGGGTTGAACAAACAAGAAGATGGGTTATTCAAAGGTGTGCCAAGGTTACCCCCGGCCCCAATGAAGGTAATTTCTTGAGGCGTAAAGTTGATGAGGTCGTCATCGAAGGATTGCAACCTAAAGTAGATAGAATCCCCAGCGATCACGGTCATTTCATAGAACGCCGTATCACCATTCTGGATAACCGGCGTAAGCTGTGGTGCCGGCAAAGGATCGTTGATCACATTCAAGGTAGGTGCATCGTTGGTAGAGCCAGCACACGGAAGCAAGATGATCGGAATATCCCTAAAGACCTCAGCCACCTTTTGACCAAACTTATACGCCGTAACGCGCATACACGTCGCATATTTACCAGTAAGGGTTGTACTGATATCAACCTGACCTGCATCTTGGGCAAAGTTTACGATACCTGGTACAGGATTGGTGAAGGTGTACGGCGCAGTGAAGTTTACTGGCTGATTGAAACCATTATCAAGAGGTTGAGCCCAATCGAAGTACAATGAATCCAACTCAGAGTCGAAAGCAAAGTTGTTGTAAGAGAATGGATAGCCAGTACATGTTGCCACTTTTGGAGCTTCGAGGAACTCAGGTGAGTTGTCGAAACACGGGTTGGCATTTCGGTTACCCGTACCATCATTATACGGGAACATGTAGGCCCTTAAGAAGTAGCATGGAAAGCCGTTCAAGTTTGTCATGGCAGGACGGTTACAATTCGACCATGAAAAATGCCATCCACTAGCTGGCGGAACGCCGTTGAGAGTGAGAGGGTTCGATTTGAAGAGGTATTCCTCCATTGAACCATCTGTAGGGTTATTACAGTTGATATCGTTCGTACCCGTACAATTGGATAGACTTGGTGACACATCTATAGGGTAACCTGGTTGTAAGAAACACTGAATATTCCCCGCAGGGCTATTCGAGTTCAAGGTAATCGTTGTAGCGTTGAAGTTGATACCCGTACAGTCGCGGTAAATACGACCGTAGAATACGTACTGTCCGTTCGGCAGACAGTCCCACCAAATCTCACCACCATAGAGGTGAGAAGCTTGTGATGACAGGGATGTGAGTAGAATGATTAGAAGTAAACCGATCCTTTTCATGAGGCAATACTTAGTAGTTGATGTTTCGAAAATACCCCAACATTATGGGGGTAAAAAGAAAATCAAGTACGAGTCAGTAAGCGTCCAAAAATGCGAGTTAACGTTCCCTCGGTGCATGCTATCCTTTACAGACTCAGGTATGAGTTTCAAAAAGATGTGAATAAAAAACCCCGACAAAATGCCGGGGTTCTTGGTATCGAAAAAGATTAATTATCTCAACAAGGTGAAGGTTCCTCGCTGTTCTTTCAGCTTACCTTCTTCTGCACGATAACGAACCAAGTACTGGTAAGTTCCCATCTGTGCATCTTCTCCTTGGTAATATCCGTCCCATCCCTCATCAGGATCGGTTGTACGGAAGACCTCTTGTCCCCAACGGTTCTGGATGATCAATAGATACTCATTGTCATCTTCGAAGAGGTTCATTGGCTTCCAAACACGGTTCTCAGGATTCGCACTATTAGGGCGGAATGCTGTCGGGAAGAATCCACGAGCGTCGTGATCTACACAAGCTTCATTCGAGAATGATCGGAAAGCTTGTCCGCCTTCGTCAACAAATCCGAGTGGGTTGTTCGACTCAACTGCAACCACGCGGTAACAGAATTGTCCAGCGCCTTGTGCAAATGGACGAACGTTATCGGTGAAGTTCGTATCATTGATACCGTCCTGAACCATGGTCCAGTTCTCTTCTCCGTCAACTCTACGCCATACCGTGTAGCTTACATTACCACCATACTGACGGTAACGATTCCACTTCAACTGGTTGGTTAAGTTGTCGTTCTCATCTACCTCGAGCAACAAGTTCGTACCCAAGTTTGAAATAGTATCGGCACCGCCACACTCATTCGTACTGCGCAAGCGGTAGAAGTAACGAGCATTATCGGTATTGGCCGAGAAGTCGACAAACGTAACTCTGAAAGGAGCTGCGGTAGGCTTAGGTACAACACCCACAGTAATCCATGGGCCAAGCAATTTCTCTGCACGTTGAACCTGATACTCACTTACATCTGCATTTCCATCGATATACGTTACGGTCTCAACTGAACCATCATTCTGAACGGTTGCACGAGCCATATACTGGATCTTAGATCCCACTACGATACTCGAGTTGATACAGTATTCACTTGAACGAGCGGTCGTAGATCCTGCTGTATCTTCTGCAACGATATAGTAGCAATATTGAGCACCAGGCTGAAGATCCCTGTGTACATAATTGGTATCATCACCCGCATTCATCGCAATGAGAACCCCTGTTTGCGGAGCGCCAGTTGCTGGAATAACATCGGCGAATATGGTGTATTCACTCACTCCGCCGTCCCATCCGCGGTACTGGTTCCACTCCAAGAACATGATTCCATCACATGGATTCAAGTCACCATCGAGGAACATGGTCGTGTGTGCATTCACAAGTAGGTCACTGCTCTGGTTACCACAACTGTCTACACTAGTTACCTTATACGTTTCCGCTTGTGCGGCAGCGTTAGAAGTTGGGATCTCAAATGGCACTGGTGAACCAACAGGAACATTGGCTACACTTACCCAACCAACACCAGCCTGACGTTGAAGTACTTGATATTCTACAACATCACCACTGTTACTAGCCGGCCAAGTGATCTCAGCCTTACCATTGTTGTTCACAGTCGCATATTCCAACTCTAGGCGGTCATTGTTGATCTGGTCAGCAAAGAAGCCTGAGTCGGTAAATGATTCACAAGCGCTGTCGATACGGATCTGGTAGTCAAGAACTTGACCACAAAGATTAACCGTGTCGCTGTAGAATGTATCTGTTGTAGCAGAGATCAAGTTGTAGGTTCCTGTACCTGCAACGGCTCTCCACACTTGATAGGTTCCATTGTAGTTACCATCATAGCGCGGTGCATTCCAGCTAAGGTTTGCAACGTATGGGTTGGTAGCAGGGAACGGAGATACGGTCAAGTTGATAACACTAAGTGTATCGGAAGAAAGTGACTGCTGGTCACAACCTCCAAATGATCTTACATAGTAGTAATTGTTACCAGTGAGTGGTGTAGCGTCGGTATAACTCAGTGTAGAGTAATCGTACACCGTATCATACTCCGTAAATGGAGTACCATTACCACCGCGGTAAACTACGTAGTAATCGAAATTCTGACCTGTATCCTGAGGGGCTGGTGCACCATAATTGAAGGTCACCGTTCCATCTGAATTAGCAGAGATACATGCATTGGTCATATCCGGAGGCACCGGACTAGGGCTCTCAACCGTAATACGCACCGTGATCAACTTAAAGGATGGTGCAGGACAAGCATTATCCTCCATCTTGAAGTAGAATAGGTACTGGTTCCTTCGGGATCCACCTGCTGAAGCTTGATAGGACAAGTGATCACAGGTGGTCTGCCAGTCGAAATCTACGTTGTTCTGAGAGGCCGAGTTATACCCTGTTTGCGGTGCAATTGGGGTGATGGTTGCGCAGGGTGGCTGGAATAAACAGTTCGTTGTACTGTTCATCGGCTCACCAAGGTTACCCCCTACTCCAATAAATTTGATCGTTTGCGGAATAAATCCAGGAAGGAAGTCGAAGTCTTGCGACTGCATCTTAAAGTGGATGTACTCGCCTGCCTCTACCGTCATATCCCAGTAGATGGTATCATTACCATTCAACACTGGTGAAAGCTGTGGCGCTGGCAGTGGATCATTGATAACCTCCAAAGTTGGTGGTCCATTCGTTGAACCAGCACAAGCCACAAGTACGATAGGAATATCGCGGTAAATGGATGCAACGCGTTGCCCGAACTTATATGCATCAACGCGCATACAGGTAGCATACTGACCGGTCAAGGTAGTATTGATCGTTACCTGCCCAGCGTCCTGTGCAAAATTCTGAATTCCTGGAAGTGGGTTATTAAAGGTATAACCACCCACGAAAGTTGCATTCGTAGTTGCTGCAGTCAATGGATTGTCCCAATCAAAGTAAAGGGAATCCAATTCTTGGTCGAACGCAAAGTTGTTATAAGCAAACTCATAACCCGTACAGGTTACAACCTTTGGAACCTCCAAGAAACGCGGGGAGGAGTCGTAACAAGGGTTAGCGTTGCGGTTACCCGTACCATCGTTGTACGGATACATGGTTGCTCTTAGGAAGTAGCTAGGTTGACCTTGAAGGTTCGCTGTAGCAGGTCTACAACACAGTGACCAACTGAAGGTCCATCCACCTGCTGGCGGAACACCGCTCAAAGTAACAGGCGTTGGGGTTCTCCAAACAGCTTCCTCGATGGCACCCGTACCAGGTCCCGTAGCACCCGCACAGGTAATATTTGGGGTTCCTGAACAGGTTGGTGACGCATCCCTTGGATAACCACCTGAAACCCAATAAGGGTCGGAAACATCTGTCAATGTTTGAAGAGTCATGGTTCCCAAAGGACCACCATTCACGTTTTGAGGGCCTGTCGGCATAGAAGCGCCACCACAATCCCGGTACAACCGAAGGTAGAAGTGATACTTGCCTGCTTGAGGACCAGTGGTGATACATCTCCACCAGATCTCTCCTCCTAGAAGGTGTGATCCAAAACTCTGTGCAGAGAAAAATAGACCGAACACCAATAACAATATGCGTTTCATCATCTTATAATGCATGTTTACTCGCTAAAATACATCTTTATATAGAAGTCTATACAGACCATACATGAAGTCTCTCAACAAATTATTCACCGAGCGGTTTCGATGCATAACTGATAACTCAATGAGCTACATGAATATCCGCCTCCATATGTAGTATGCGGTCAATGCCGAAAGGACAATCAGTCCTAGTATCGACCATCCAGTGAGCCAACGACGGGGCCTGTGTGTGGCAGGGAATTCCGACTTATGGACGAGTATATGGTTGAGCGTGGCTACGAGAGGTGCGATCACGAAGGATATCAACATGGCTAAATCGACAAGTCCGCTCAATTTATCTTGGAATTTCCATACCAATATCCATCCCCCAAATGCTGTTATTCCAACAGCCAACCAATACGGCATCCTCTTTCTTCCCCATAGGGCCTTTGTCAATTCCCCTATCGTCCTTCCATAACCATCAAAAACGCTCAATGTTGTGCTGAACATGGCCGCTGAAGCGGATAAAACGATCACCATCCTGAAATCAGGCCCAAGCGCCGTCGTGTATAAGGAGATCAGTTCGCCTGTAAAGCCAACGGCTGTATTGGGCAATTCTTCTCCTCCATACATAAGCAAGGTGCCAAGTCCGAGGAAAAGCAGCGCCAAAACGGCCGATAACCAATACCCTAAGTGGAACTCGCCGATCACCTTGTTCTTATTCCTGCCAACATCTTGGGCATCCATCTTTTCAACCGTCCAAATGGAGTTCCAAACACTGAGGTCTACCGCCGTAGGCATCCAACCCACTAGGGCCAAGACAAACGTGATATCCGCTATGTTTGTCCAGTCCGGCGCATTCGAATTTTCCAATTGCAGACCCATTTCACCTACCACGGAGGCGAATGCTATGAAGGTGCTGATGAAAAGCAAGCCCGTGATCAACTTGATCGACCTATTCAAGAATTTAAACTTTCCCAAGGCTAACCAAAGGAAACACAAGACAAAAACGCCCACGGCTAAGAGTCCAAAAGAGCCCGACCAATGGGTAAGGTGTGCAAAAAGTCCTGCCGTAACGATGGACACTGCTCCTGTGACCGTAAAAATGGATACCAAGGTGGATGCCGAATAGGCCCACACCGCCCATTTACCGAGATCCTTGTACCCGTCGATCAAACTCTTACCTGTAGCGTTCGCATAGCGCGTACCGAATTCGAAAAACGGAAACTTGATCACATTGGCCAGCAGGATGATCCACCATAGGTTCCAGCCATAATCGGCCCCAGCTCGAGTAGATTGCACCAAATGAGAAACGCCAATGGCCGTGGCGGCAAATAGTATACCTGGACCTAAGTATTTGCGCATGGCGGCAAGGATAATAAAAAAGCCGGATATCGAAGTGGATTCAATATCCGGCCTTATATGTGATCTGAAGGGTTTTAGTCCTTCAAGATATTCCTAGAAATAACCAGTTTTTGAATCTCTGTAGTTCCTTCACCGATCGTACACAACTTTGAGTCGCGGTAGAACTTCTCAGCAGGATAGTCCTTCGTGTAACCGTAACCACCATGGATCTGAATACCTTCTGTAGAAACCTCAACACAGATCTCCGAAGCGTAATACTTGGCCATGGCCGATTCGTTCGTAACCGATTTACCAGCATCCTTCAATTCTCCAGCATGGCGTGTCATCAATTCTGCTCCGTGAATCTTGGTGGCCATTTCAGCTAATTTGAAAGCAATAGCCTGGAATTTGCTGATGGATTGCCCAAATTGCTCACGCTCCTTGGAGTATGCCTTCGCAGCCTTGTATGCCCCTTTCGCGATACCTAGAGAAAGGGCAGCGATCGAGATACGACCACCATCCAGGATCTTCATGGCTTGAATGAACCCTTCTCCTTCTTTGCCTAACATGTTCTCTTTAGGAATACGGCAGTTATCGAAGAACAAACATGCTGTTTCAGAGGCGCGCATGCCCAATTTGTTTTCTTTCTTACCACCCGTAAAGCCTGGAGTTCCTTTCTCAACAACGAAGGCAGACATTCCATGCGAATCTCCCTTCTCTCCTGTACGAGCAATCACCACAGCGATATCTCCTGAAATGGCGTGTGTGATGAAGTTCTTAGAACCGTTCAACACCCACTCGTCGCCCTCAAGCACTGCAGTTGTATTCATTCCACCAGCATCAGAGCCAGTTCCCGTTTCTGTCAAGCCCCAAGCACCGATGTGCTCAGCAGTAGCCAATTTTGGAATCCACTTCTTTTTCTGCTCGTCGTTGCCGAACATCAGGATATGATTGGTGCACAAGCTATTGTGGGCGGCTACGGAAAGTCCGATCGAACCACATACTTGAGCGATCTCCTCGATCACAGTGATGTATTCTTGGTATCCCATTCCTGAGCCACCTAGCTCTTCTGGAACCAGAACACCCATGAATCCTTGTTCTCCCATTTGTTTGAACAACTCTACTGGGAAAGTTTGTTCTTCGTCCCACTCCATTAAATGTGGACGGATATGAGTTTCGGCAAATGAACGCGCGCTATCTCTTACAAATTTGAGGGCTTCTTCACGTTCTGGCGACAAATTCAACTGCATAGGGGTAAATCTTGGATTATTGTTGGGATTGCGAAAATAACCAAACTGCCGACATTTCCTCGCCGGCTTCGTCATTTAGACAGATTTTAACCCCAATTTGTTCAATGGAATCAAACGAGTTCCACTTTCCCGTTGATCAATCTATATCTCATCTTGCTTTCTGGACATTCAGCCAGACCAGAGTCATCAAAGACCAGACGGTGTCCGAAGGTGCTCATCCACCCGACTTGACGTGCTGGATTTCCGAGTACTAATGCGTGAGGAAGTACGTCTTTGGTTACTACAGCACCAGCACCGATAAAAGCGTACTGACCAATTTCAATACCGCAAATAATAGTGGCATTCGCTCCGATACTGGCTCCCTTTCGGACCAATGTCTTTTCGTATTGCCCTCTCCTGTTCACAGCCGACCTTGGTATGCTCACGTTGGTAAAAACACAAGATGGACCGAGGAACACGTCATCCTCGCAGATCACGCCAGTGTAAACGGAGACGTTGTTTTGAACCTTTACCTTGTTACCTAGGATGACATCTGGGGATATCACAACATTCTGTCCGAGGTTACATCTCTCCCCTAACCTTGCACCAGTCATGATATGTGAAAAGTGCCAGATCTTGGATCCAGCACCGATGTGCACTCCTTCGTCTATGACAGCTGTTTCGTGAGCAAAGAAAGGTTTCTTCATCTTCCAAAGGTAAGGCGTTCGTGGCTTCAATTGGAAGTGAAGATAAAAAAAGAAAGGCGCCCAATGGACGCCTTTCCCTCCGTTTAACAGGATGCCTAGAAACCGATCACGGCTTCCAACACAACACCATTGAATGTGCCCTCTTCATAAACGGTTCCCACGAATCCGTCACCGCTATAGGCTTGATTCATGTATTCTACTTTCATCATCACATTATCTGTCATGAACCAACCGCCACCTAGGTTGAAGCGAGAGATGTTCTGCTCTGCGGCATTCTCGTTAGCCTTACCAGATACTAGGTTGTAACGACCACCTACGTAGATGCGCTCGTTCGCTCCGAAGCGGTAGATCAATTCACCGGCAAGTTGGGTGTAAGAACCACCTTGTGCAGCTTCCACATCAGCAGTTGCTCCGCTTGTCATTTCATAGATACCGAAGAACTCTAGTCCTTGATACTTGATAAATGGGTTGATCTGGAAGCTGTTGAATGAGCGGAATCCAGGATTGAAACGTCCACTGCGGAAGTTATCGCTTGCTCCTTCAGGTACCATTACCCAGTAGTAGCGCGCACCAGTACGATCACCGCTGTAGAGGTAGCGACCATTGTCGTAGCTAGGGCTATTCAAGAAAGAGCCTGTTAGACGAATGCGAAGGTCGTCGTTCATCTGCTTGTCGTAACCCAACTTGGCATAGATAGATGCTGCTGGTTCGCTTCCTCCGTAGTTAACAGATTGATTCAAGTTACCGTTGCTCACACCGAGTACGGCCAAGAGACCATTGTGTTGCAAGTTCAATTCACCGAATGCTTCTGTTGTGAAAGCATCCATGATGTAGTTACCTACAAACGGGTTATAGATCGCGTTTGCGTTATCAGATCTTCTGAAGTGAGCATCACCGTAGTTGATCTCATCCAAACCGATACGGATCGTAGCGATGTCCATGAATCCAGAAAGGAATCCATCACTAACGAAGTCGA
>CBFHXG010000045.1:0-13107 GCA_965659725.1 Phaeocystidibacter sp.
GAGCGATGATCTCAGCTACGGCAGCTTTAAGCTCGTCATCCGACATCATTTCGGGAAGGTAATTAGCGATGATCTCGGCCTGTGACTCTTCGGTTACGGCGAGGTCGTCACGACCTTGTTCGCGATAGATCTTCGCGGCATCATCGCGTTGCTTCTTGAGCTTTTGGAGAAGCTTCATCCCGTCGGCATCCTTGAACTCTCCACCGGCACCGGCTTCGGTCTTGGCGTTGAGGATGGCTGCGCGGATCGAGCGAATCGCCTCGAGTGATTCACGATCCTTGGCCTTCATGGCCGTTTTCATATCTGCTGTGATGCGTTCTTCTAGTGTCATAAGGCAAAGTTACGGAGAAGGAGGGAGATATGGAGGGTGTTATGAGGCATCGTCATAGTACTCTTATCTTATTTCACCATTACATTTGGTCAGTTCTAAGAATGCTCTTATCTTTGCCGTCCCAATCACGAAGAGATAACGGTTAGGAACACGAAATCACCGTCTCAAACATACATCGCGGGGTGGAGCAGTTGGTAGCTCGTCGGGCTCATAACCCGAAGGTCGTAGGTTCGAGTCCTGCCCCCGCTACTAGGAAAAGCCGAAGCAAGAAATTGCTTCGGCTTTTTTGTTTGCACCATGAGCCAAGTTTGCTTGAGCGAATGGGAGCGAATGAAAAAAGTAGAAGAGCGCGCCAGCGATCTTCGTGCTTTTCCTAGTATGGCATCCCAAATTAGGACGGCCTGAGTGAGGCACGAGCGAAGGCAATCCTGCCCCCGCTATCCGCCGGATGGCGGACCGAAGATTCGACTCGAGTTTTTTCGTTTTACGCAAGTTTCTAGGAATCTACGCTGTGAGATTCGGCACTTCCATTTTTAGAATTCGGAATGTTGCTATTAAAAATGGAAGAGTATGTTGTTTATGTATTGTGGAGCGAAAAGCATGACAAGATCTACGTAGGAATGACCTCCAATCTTATTGCAAGATTCAAGTCTCATAATGAGTTGGGTAGAGTAGGTGCCAACTGCCACTTTTCTACGAGCATGATCCGGCGGCTGGTGCAGTGGGTGAAGCCTTCCTTAATACTCCCTCACCTGACCATTCATCTCTACCTGTGCCAAGCTTTCCCGCCCCTACTTGATCGACAGCCGTTAGGCTGGAGATCCTTCGCCGGCTCCCGCCGGGGCCCTTTTGCTCCGCTGGTAAGCGGACGCAACCTTTCCGCCGGAGGTCGGACCTTTCTTCTGTCGCAGACGGAAGACTTTCCTACCTTTGCACAAATCATTTCCCATGCCCCACAAATCCGGCTTCGTAAATATCATCGGCAACCCCAACGTTGGGAAGTCTACCACCATGAATGCCATGTTGGGCGAGCGCCTTTCCATCATCACGCCAAAGGCCCAAACCACACGTCACCGGATCTTTGGGATCCTCAACGATGAAGATTATCAGATCGTTTTCTCCGATACGCCAGGAGTGATCAAACCCGCATACGCCCTTCAAGAGTCGATGATGCAATTCGTTTCCTCCGCTTTTGAAGACGCCGATATTTTCGTGTACCTGGTGGAAGCGGGGGAACGCAAGTTGAAGGACGAGAAGTTCTATCAGCAGTTACAAAAGACGAAGACGCCTTTGCTTTTGGGGCTTAATAAGATCGACCGCATTGATCAAGAAAAGCTCGAGGAAGAAGTGACTTTTTGGAAAGGGGAATTCCCCAATGCCGAGATCATTCCACTGAGCGCCCTCAAAAGTTTCAATACAGATTATCTCCTCGAGCGCATCATTGCCCTACTACCTGAATCACCTGCCTATTTCGATAAGGATCAACTCACCGATCGCACAGAACGCTTTGTGGCTTCCGAGATCATCCGCGAGAAGATCCTCCTCAACTACAAAAAGGAAGTTCCTTACTCCGTAGAGGTGTTGATCGATGAATTCAAGGAGGAAGAGGACATCATTCGGATCCGCGCCGTGATCCTCGTTGCCCGCGAATCTCAAAAGGGAATCATCATCGGTCACAAGGGTGCTAGCCTCAAAAAAGTAGGCACCGAATCACGAAAGGACATGGAAGAGTTCTTTAAGAAAAAGATCTTCCTCGAAACCTTTGTAAAGGTGAATAAGGACTGGAGAGATGACCAGCGGAAGTTGAAGCAGTTTGGTTACTAATGTTTATGGGGTTTGCGAAGTTTGAGGAGTTTAATGAGTTGCTATAAATCCGTTTATCCGTTTCTGAGTTGATCCGTTGTCTTTGTGATTCCCGATCGATGAAGTGCTGAAGAGTGAACGTAAAAGTTCTCATTTTCACTTCTACCTCGCACTCAAAGGCTTGATGATCTAATTCTCCGAAATTCCGTCCTCCCCTGCGCCACGCTCTTCCGTCCCACCAAGATCGACAGCCGTTAGGCTGGAGATCCTTCGCTGGCCCCCGCCAGCGCCCTTTTGCTCCGCCGGCAGGCGGATGCAACCTTTCCGTCGAAGGTCGGACCTTTCTTCCGTCTGCGACGGAAGACTTTCATACCTTTGCATCCTGAAAAAACAAACATGTCAAACATTGTCGCCATAGTTGGTCGCCCAAATGTTGGGAAGTCAACGCTTTTTAATCGCTTAGTTCAACGCCGTGAGGCGATTACGGACAGCGTGGCTGGAGTTACCAGAGACCGTCATTACGGTCGGGTAGACTGGACCGGGCGGGAGTTCTCGATCATCGATACCGGTGGCTACGTGGATGGCTCGGATGACGTGTTTGAAGGCGAAATTCGTCGTCAAGTTGGCCTTGCCATCGATGAATGCAATTTGATCCTCTTTGTGGTTGATGTAGAAAGTGGTTTGACCGAATTCGATAAGGAGATCGCCGACCTGCTCCGTCGTACCAAGAAGAAGGTGATTCTAGTTGCCAACAAGGTGGATAACTCAACCCGATTGGCCGAAGCAGCCGATTTCTATCAGCTCGGAATGGGAGAACCATTCGGAATTAGTTCGATCAACGGCTCAGGCACGGGTGAGCTTCTCGACAAAGTGGTGGAAGAATTGCCGCCCGACCAAGACACTACGGATGAAGAGTCAGGACTTCCAAAATTGGCCATTGTTGGAAGGCCAAACGTGGGTAAGTCGAGTCTCGTTAACGCCATGTTCGAGGAAGAACGAAATATCGTTACCGAGATCTCTGGAACTACCCGCGATACCGTGAATACACGCTTCACGAAGTTTGGGATGGATTTCGTGTTATTGGATACGGCAGGACTTAGAAAGAAGACTCGCGTTAATGAAGATCTCGAGTTCTATTCAGTGATGCGTTCGGTAAGGACCATCGAGAATAGCGACGTTTGTATGCTCGTGTTGGATGCTACGTTGGGCGTTGAGGCACAAGACCTCTCCATTTTCAACCTGATCCAGAAGAATAGAAAGGGTGTAGTCGTATTGGTGAATAAGTGGGACCTTCTTGATAAAGAAACCAACACCATGCGCGACTTCGAACAGATGGTTCGCAGGCGCTTTGCACCCTTCGTTGATATTCCGATCTTCTTCACATCCGCATTGACCAAGCAGCGCGTATTGAAGGCAGTGGAGGAAGCCATGGAGGTACACAATCGTCGTGTCGCCAAGATATCAACAAGTAAGTTGATGGATAAACTCCTCCCGATCTTGAAGGATAACCCTCCTCCTATGACCAAGGGTAAGGAGATCAAGATCAAGTTCATTACTATGCTCCCTACACACGCTCCAACCTTTGCGATCTATGCGAACCTTCCGCAATACGTGAAGGAGCCGTACAAGCGCTATGTGGAGAACCAAATGAGGAAGTTATTCGACCTTAGCGGGGTACCTATTCAGATCTTCTTCCGGAAGAAATGATCATTGCATATAGTATCTTATCTTTTTCGCTAAGTCTTCACCTCTTAAGTCTACTGCCACGATTTTACCAGTTGGATCTACCAAAAATGTTGTTGGATAGGCACGTATATTGAGGGTGTGTACGATATCGTTTTTACCACTGCTAAGTAGGTTGGGCCATGAGACCTCATGCTCGAGGATCGCATTTTGTAGGTTGGTAGGATCATCTTGTCCAACCGCGATAAAAGTTATGTTCTCGTCGGCCAGATCAGCCATAGCTTCCTTGATGTTTGGAAGCTCTGCAACGCAGGGTGCACACCAACTTCCCCACACATCGATATAAACAAACTTCCCTCGGTAATCTTCTATTCTGATGCTGTCGCCGGTCATGACATTATTACCAGCGAATGAGGGCATTTGATAACCCTCTTGAGGAGCGATGGGAATATATCCTTTCGGAAATTTGACAAGTTCTATCGCTGGAGGAAATTCGATTATTGAATCGAAACGATAGAGATCCTCACCGATATGAAATACGGATTTCAATCCTATCTCCTCGTAAGTGGAGTCTTTTGATGGTATCTTGAGATTCTAATATTTCGAGATCTGATCCATGAGAAGCCATGATTCCAGGTAAATTGCAAAATTTTCAAAGTGGGTCAAGCCGTATCCGTAGGGTTAAGCCATCAGACTAAATGTCTTTCGCCAATTGATGCTGTCCGCCACAAACTCCATCTTAGCTGTGGCTCTCTCTAACTGACCTTCCCGAAAGTATTCATACTCGAAAGGGATCACCAATCGCTCGGTTCTAGGGTCCTCAGGATTTTCACCAGAGTACATAGTAAGACGATGAACTTCATCATCCGCGAAATTGCGGTTGTTATTGTTGTCGAAGATCAATTCGATACCGTCATCAACATTCCTGAAAATATAACTAGTTGAACTGTGGATATCTCGAGAGCTCAAGATTGTGGTGTCCATTTGGTAGGACGACATGATATCGCGAAATTCTTGCTCAGTAAATCTCCCCTTGTGATAATTCTGAAAAATGATCTGATGATGATCCGCAATGACACTCTCCATGGAATAATCCCCATCTATCCAGCTCTCAGGAACACCTCTGTGTCGAATGTAGTACATGCGCCTATTCTGCTAGTTGAGTCTATAGGCTTCTCGAATTTGATTGACATGCCATAGAGGAATGGAGGCTTTTCATGATGGAGTTCTACATCAAGAGTGAATCTTTTAAAGTTTCGGGATTGCTCTTGAGCAGATACAGATAGGAAGCTTACAAGGGCTAAGACAATAGATAGACGATGCATGTAGAGAGAGAGTCGTTGCTATTTTTTCTGAGTAATCGACCTAAAGAGATCTTCTAACTTAGCCTTTTCTTGCTGTACCTGCAAAATGGTCCGGCCATGCTTAACGGCAAATTGAAACACATCGCCACGTACATCTTTCGCCTCTGAGGCTTCGATGAGGTAGTGTCCGCCTTCCACATGTTGGACCCTTCTCACGCCTGGTATCTTCTTCAGGCCACTCGTGCTCGTGGCTTCGTCGAATTCCACGTTCAAGATGACCGTACCCTCGGAGCTTTGCGCTTCTTTGGTTTTCTGATCGGTGGCGATCTGGCCATTATTGATAATGATGATACGGTCACAAACCGCCTCTACTTCCTGCATGATGTGGGTGCTCAGCATAACGGTCTTCTCCTTACCGATCTCGCGGATCAACTTTCGAATATCCACCAGTTGATTGGGATCCAATCCCGTGGTTGGTTCATCGAGGACCAACACCTCTGGGTCGTGGATCATCGCCTGCGCCAAACCCACACGCTGTCGGTAACCTTTGGAAAGCTGACCGATCTTCTTGTGCTGCTCCGGTGTAAGTCCGGTTTTCTCGATCATCACATCGATGCGATCCTTCCCAACACCGTGAAGTCCTGCTACAAAGCCCAAGTACTCACGCACGTACATGTCGGTGTATAACGGATTGTGCTCCGGCAAATACCCCACTTTCTTGCGAACTGCGAGTGATTCTTCGCGCACATCCAAACCACACACCTTCACCTCACCTTCACTTTGAGGAATGTATCCGGTAATGATCTTCATCATGGTTGATTTCCCAGCGCCGTTGGGTCCTAGGAAACCGATCACTTCACCTGAATTCACTTCAAAGCTCACGTTGTTGAGGGCTTTTTGCTCTCCGTATAGCTTGGTGACATTGTTAACGCGAATGGACATGTGCTTGAGTTTTGCGTAAAGATAGAAAAGTCCTCCGTCGGTTGACGGAGGAAATGCCATGCTGCTGGTGAGCAGCCATGAAAGGTCCGCCGCAAGGCGGATTACCTTTTGCCATTCACCAACTGGCGAACGGCAACCTTTCATATCTTTGACCTATGACAGGAACCGTGATCCGCAGCACCGGAAGCTGGTATTCAGTGAAGCTTGAAGATGGAACGCTCTTAGATTGCAGGATCAAGGGGAAGTTTCGCATTCAGGGTATCCGCAGCACCAACCCAGTCGCCGTTGGTGATCATGTTGAGGTGGAAATGGAAGAGGATCAGGATAGAGGTATCATTACCGCCATCCACGACCGCAAGAACTACATCGTTCGGAAGTCTGTAAACCTGTCCAAGAAAACCCACATCCTCGCCGCCAACCTCGATCAGGCCATTCTTGTAACTACCGTTGCTCAGCCGAAGACACTCTATGGCTTCATAGATCGATTCCTCGCCACTTGTGAAGCCTATGACGTGCCGGCGGTTATGGTTTTTAACAAGATGGATATCTACGATGAAGAGCAGCTGGCTGAGTTGGAGTATATGCAGGCCGCGTACGGAAGAGCAGGCTACAAATACATTGAAACGAGCGTTTTGGAGAATTTCAACATGGATGGGTTTGGTGATCTTTTGAAAGAAAAGACCTCTTTGATCGCTGGGCACTCGGGAGTGGGGAAGAGCTCCCTGATCAATGCGGTTGAGCCGGGCCTCGACCTGAAAACTCAACGTATCTCTGATGCACACGGACAAGGGCAGCATACCACCACCTTCGCCGAGATGTTCGAATTGTCCAACGGTGGCGCCATCATAGATACACCCGGAATTCGAGGCTTTGGTTTGATCGATATGGAAAAAGAAGAGATAGGCGATTACTTTCCAGAAATATTCGAGCTAAAAAGCGATTGCCGGTTCCATAATTGTTTGCACCTTGAAGAGCCTGGATGTGCCGTAAAAGAAGCTTTAGATGCTGGAACTTTGGCACCAACACGATATCAGAGTTACTTTTGGATGGTAACTGGAAATGAAGATGATAATCCTTATAGACAAGACAACTATGCGTAAGTTTTTGATGAATAGCGCACTCGCCTTGAGTGCGGCTTTTTTGATCTCATGTGGTGGAGGAAATACCACGTCCAATGAAGGTGGTGAAACACCTAACCCAACGAACTACTACGGCGTATTGGCCAATCAATCCGTAGATGCCGTATTGTGGTCGAATACCTCAGCCGAAGCACATTACATGTACATGCAGTTGTACGATGTAGCAAAGTCTAAGGTGCGCCAGAACCTAGAACGAGTAGGGGGAAAGAGTCCAGCTGTGATCCTAGACCTCGACGAAACCGTTCTCGATAATTCCCCTTACATGGTGCAATTGATCCGTGATAAGTCCACCTATTCCGAGGCATCTTGGGATGAGTGGATACGTCAAGCCAGTGCGGAATGTCTTCCTGGTGCTGTGGATTTCATCAATTTTTGCGTTGAGAATGGAGTAGAGGTCTTCTATGTGAGCAACCGTTCCATTGAGCATCTCGAGCCAACTATTACCAATCTTGAGGCACTCGGACTTCCATTTGCAGATATGGATCACGTTCTTTTGAAAGAAGGTGATATCTCAGACAAGTCGTCCCGCCGGAAACAAATCATGGCTGGGTATTCCATCGTCCTCTATGGCGGAGATAACCTTCGCGACTACCAAGAGGATTTTAAGGGTAGAGAAGAGGACTTCGGTAAGGATAAAGTGAATGCACTTGCTGATCGGATGTATGATGAATTCGTACTCTTCCCTAATCCGATGTATGGTGATTGGACACGCATGTACGTGCGAAGCGCTCCGGATGAAGAAGCAGCCGCCAAAGAGGCCATCATCAATAGGCTAGGCTACTAAACCTATGCGTGTACTTGTCCAACGTGTGAAAGAAGCTTCGGTGGCCATTAAAGGCAAAGAAGTATCTGCCATAGGGCCAGGTATGCTTTTGTTGATCGGTGTTGAAGATGCCGATACCGAGGAAGATGCCGACTGGCTTTGTAATAAGCTCTCAAAACTGCGCATCTTCGATGATGCCGATGGTGTGATGAACCGCTCCATCATGGAAGCAAAAGGCGATTTTTTAGTGATCAGCCAGTTTACACTTCACGCATCCTATAAGAAGGGCAACCGTCCAAGCTATATCAAGGCAGGAAAGCCAGATCACGCCAAAACACTCTATGAATATTTCATGGATAAGCTATGGCACGTTTCAGATAGACCCGTACGATCCGGTGAGTTTGGAGCAGATATGAAAGTTTCGCTTATCAATGATGGTCCAGTTACGATCATGATGGACAGCAAGAATAAAGAATGATGAAACCACTAGAATCACTTCAATCTACCGTTGATGCCTGGATCCAGGAACACGGTGTGCGTTATTTCAACGAATTGACCAACATGGCTCAACTCACGGAAGAGGTGGGAGAAGTAGCAAGGATCATCGCTCGCAGATATGGAGAACAAAGCGAAAAGGAGAGCGATAAGGCCAAAGACCTCGGCGAAGAGTTGTCTGATGTACTCTTCGTTCTTCTCTGCCTAGCCAATCAAACGGATACCGATCTTCAACAGGCCTTCGACAAGAAAATGAAGATCAAAACGGAACGTGATCACGATCGGCATCAGCAAAACGAAAAGCTGAAGTAGGATAGGAAAATTCCTACCTTTAGGTCGATGCAAATCACCAAACTCCTCATCGGCTTCTGGTTCATATCCATGAGTTTAACTGTGCAAGGTCAACATAAGACCCTCACCCAGCATGAAACCATGGGGATTCAGCAGTTGAAATCGGGTGGCTCAGTGGGCGTGAACCTCACAGGAACCGGCATTCCAATAGGTGTTTTCGAAGCGGATGCCGGCATGAATCAATTCCTACACGACACTACACTTTCAGACCTGCAACACGTGGTAGTCACCGAAGCTGGATCAACATCCACCCACGCCACCACCGTAGTCAAGATCCTTACCTCAAAAGGGGTCGCAATCCCATCAGAAGTGGGTGTGGCACCCAATGCCGATGTGTTCATCTTTGGACTGAACAATGGCCACGTTTCTATGGCCAACGAACTAGGTACAGCCATTCGAGAACGCAATCTGTTAATATCGAATCACAGTCACTCGGAAAACAACGGCTGGAGCACAGGTACCTATTGGAATGGCGTGATCGACATCTCCGCTACAGAAGATTATAAGTTTGGCTATTACGGCGACCTCTCACGCACCTTCGATTCCATCATGGTTGAACACCCCTATCACACCATAGTGAAAGCTGTCGGGAATGATAGAAGTGACGTGAATACCGCCACGCCATTTACCGTTTGGGATTATAACGCGGGTTCATTTACTCGAGTAAGTCGTACATCACCCATTCCCGAAGACGATGGTGGTGCAGATGGCTATGATTGTCTATCCCGCGATAACACCTCGAAGAACGCGCTGGTCGTTGGTGCAATTGACAACATAAGCGGAGGATACAACGCCTTTGGGGATATCAGCTTTACCAATAGTAGTTCGTCATTCGGACCTACAGATGATGCTCGTGTAAAGCCAGATCTGGTAGGTCCCGGTCAACTGACCAACGGCACCTCCTACACCTCTTATTCTGCTCCCATGATATCCGGCCTTGCCGCCTTGATGCAAGAGCTCTACCGCGATGAATATGGAAGATGGATGCGATCATCAACCCTAAAAGCGTTGCTTATTCATACCGCTGATCCAGCTAGCGGCAATGGCTCGCCCGTTCCAACGTCGGGGTGGGGATTGCCCAACGCGTTGACGGCTGTACATTTTGTATTAGATACATTGGGGCAACAACGGATCATCGAAGCAGAGATCCAACAAGGTGAAACCAAGACCCTCAGATTCTATCACGATGGGACGACCGATTTCCGGGCTACTCTGGCTTGGATCGATCCCATTGGAAGTTCTCCTTCGATCGAGAACAATGCAACGGACCTCGACGATTCCACAGCCATTTTGGTTCATGACCTAGACATGGAGTTATGGGAGGAAGACGGTACACCGTCGCTGTTTGGTCAGCCCTGGAAGCTCAGTGTCCTCCACCCTGGAAATTCGGCAACCACAGGAGATAACAACGTGGATAATGTCGAGAGGATCGATATTCCATCAGCCTCTATCCCCGCCGGTTGGTACACCATCAGGATCTCTCACGACGGTTCTATCACGGGCAAGCAATCCTTTTCACTCCTGATCAGCGATGCACAAGGAGAATCATTCAATGGTGGTACGTGGTCGAATCCCCCCAATACTTGGAACAGCGATGTGTTCGTCCATATCCAAGATTCAAGCAATATTGCTCGCCTTTCAGATGATGTGACCATCTCCTACCTATTAATGGATGTTGGAACAGACCTACACATCAATGAAGCTAACACGTTGACCATTTCAGGGGAGGCCCTGTTGAAAGCCGATGCAAATGGTACGGCGCAGATCAAAGGACCCATTTCTGGCATCATAACGCGCCAATCCTATGTGTCAGGATCCACCGGGTGGAGGTACTTGCACGCTCCACTCAAGACCGATATAGGGAGTTGGGCAGAGGAGTTGACCCGAGTTCAATTATCGGGAAATTCATCTCCTTCCATCTATCGATGGGATGCTGCTAATACCCAATGGAATGCCTTGGCCTCATCTGATTCAGCCCATCAACAAGGAGGAATCTCTATCTATCTAGGTACAAATGCGTATGCGAAGTTTTCTTCCTTGCCCTTTGCTAAATCGGCCAGGGGAGAACAAGCTTCCCGACATCCTACGTTGAATTTAACGGTGGACGATGATACGGATGCAGGCGACGACGACCTCGGATGGAATTTGATCGGACACCCTTACTTGGCTCCTGTGGCATGGGCTTCTATCGATAGATCGGAGGTTGGCAATTCCTTCTATGTTTGGAATACCGCTCAGAATGATTTTGCAGCTTCGGATGGAACAACCGCTACAGGTGGAGGTACGAACTATATTCCACCAGGACAAAGTGTGTGGGTGTACTGTGCCTCGGGCGAAGCGAGCACCCTTACTTGGGATACATCGGCGGTGGTGCTCTCTCAAGATCATCAAGTGCTTAAACAACAGCCAGCACAAGTCCGACTCTCATGGGAGATGGATTCGTTGAAAGAAGAGGTAGTCCTTGTTTTTGAGTCGGGTGCCGATACAAGCCTAGATCTGTCTTCAGATGTTTTGCTTCGCGAAGGTGCCGATCCAAATCGTACAGAAATGTATTGGTATGTTGAAGGAAAGAAGGTGGTGATCAATAAAGTTTCCATGAAAGAAGCAGGGTTTGCAAGGTTGCTTATCGAGCCTGGTCAGTATAGTTTTTCTGGCTTTGATATTCAATCGATCAGCGTCGATCCTGTCCAGCTTTATTGGACCCACGACTCTATGCGGTTCGCCCTCAATGCCGTTCCTCCATCCGAATGGGAAATGGGAGGTAGCTTTCAATTGCATTGGTCGGGGGTGAGCATCGGCTCTACTGAAACAACACCGCACCTCGAGCATCTCTACTATGCCGATGGTGCGCTGCACTGGAAAGGCAACAAAGAGTTGTACCTCGATATTTGGAGCATCGGTGGAAGATGGATGGGGAACATTATGCTTACGCCGTCATCTCGCAGATTCGTGGAATTATCTACCGGCATTTATATCGCTAGAGATAGGGAGGGCAATTCATTTCAATTCAATCACATTTTGTGATTCCATCATCTAGGGTCTGCCAAGGCAGGGTCAGATATAAAGGTGTGATCTGTCAGCGCATTCAGGAAGTCTTCTAGATCTTGTTTCTGACCTTCAGATAGTCTCAATGGCTGCGGAATTCGAGTGTCGCTTCCCGATGACTTCACCTCATCGCTGTAATGATCGATCACCTCCCTAAGCGTGAAGAATCGCCCGTCGTGCATGTAGGGATAGGTAAGGGCTACATTCCTCAGGGATGGCACCTTGAATTTGCCATCATCTTCGGCATTCAGTGTAATTCGTCCACGACCAAGGTCTTCGTAAACTGAGTCGATTCCAGTCCTCGCGAAGCTGTAATCCGTAAATAGGGGCTCTGTATGACAACCGGCACAATGGGTGCGAAAGATCTCTAGACCAGATGATTCGGATTCCGAAAGTTGGGCTGAACCATTCATGTATCGGTCGTACTTGGAATCATCGGATATCATCATCACCATAAACTGACTTAAGGCTAAGAAGATATCTCTACTGGTGATAGAATCGGTGTTGAATGCTCTCTGGAATTTGGCTTGATAGAGTGGGCTGGCCTGAATGCGTTGAACGGCCTCAGCCATAGGCAGGTTCATCTCCATCGTATCCGTGATAGGCGCTAGAGGCATCACGTCCATGTGAACGATCCCACCGTCCCACATGAATGTAGGCGACCAAGCGAGATTGAATAGCGCTGGGCTGTTTCTCATGCCTTCCATGCCGCGAGCACCTCTACTAAAGGCCTTATTCTGATCTGCGAAGCTGTGTTCTTGGGCATGACAACTCGCACAATTCTGCGAGCTGTCCGAAGAGAGTGCCTTCTCGTAGAACAGATCTCTCCCCAATTCGAAACCTAGTTCGGTTATCCGATTATCCGGATTGTCATACCATGGCTCAGGAAATCCATCCGGTTTCTGAAACCGCAGCGCAGGGTCCTTGGGTTCATATTCGCAGGAAACCGCAAAAAGAGCACTTCCCAATACCAAGGGAAGTGCCTTATAGAAGTTGCGGAGTTTCATGTTAGAATGCGTCGGTCAACTGCACCCAAGAGTTGAAATCGGCTGCCATGGTAGCCGCTTCCCCGCTTGGCATGTGCATCATTGCGCCGTTTGCAACTGAGCCATAGGAATGGAAAAGACGTGCAGGATTGGCCGCCATATTTACGGTCAGTTGCTCGTTATTATCCACTTGGATGGCATCTCCATTTGGGAAATTGAAAGAGCGAACGCTGATGCAATTGTTCTCTCCCGAAAACCCACCGAG
>CBFHXG010000045.1:13206-16814 GCA_965659725.1 Phaeocystidibacter sp.
GTGATAGGAGAATGCACCGTTACCAGACTGCGGTGAAGAGCCTTCGGCCTTGATCATGATATATCCAGTATTCCAGCTCCAGAACATTCCGTTGGCCGGGTCGAGGGCACCTGTTTGTGCCCCGCTTACATTACGAGCACTATCAACCCCAAACGTAATTTGAATTCCCGTGTAGGCTCCAGCAGGAACATCTTTAAGGTGAATAGAGGTTGATGAAGGATCGGAAAAGTCTAGGAGATGATAACTTTCCTCAGCTGCCCAAGTTGTGTTGTCATTCTTTATCAGCGTAATATTGCTGATATAGTGCTTGAACGTCGTGTAGGTTAGTGTATCTCCCGTCATCGGATGATACAATTCCGTGCCCATCTCAAATGGTGCTCCAGCCATGGCCCAAACATAGTCGAAATCAACCACGAGTGTTCCGGTTCCGGAAGGTGGATCATTGGTTACGGGATCCTCTGTTTCACAAGAGGTAGTAAACAGAAGGGTAGCGGCAAGTGCGCTTGCGAAGTATGTAAAGCGTTTCATTTTGTAAGATGTGTTTAATGAGAAATGTGTGAGAATAAGGGAGCTCATTAAACACGTGGTGGCTGCTTCTCTGGGATATTCAATGGTTCATCTACAATAGATGTAATCCAAAGCGTTTGGTGTTGAATCTGCTTTTGATGGATCGTTGTCCCTCGATCATCTTGGACTGAGGGCATGTAGTTTAATTCGAGCACACGCAGTTCTGGCTCTTGCGAATCGTCTAGTTGATCTTTGGAGTCGTTCAATACAAGTTGACAAGAACCATGGCAGGCGAGGTTGGGCTTGTCCTTGTTCTCACAAAGAACTTCTGCATAATGATCATAGCGACTAGCATAGTCCAATAATGCAAGCGCATTCATCACACTGGATGAAAGCACTAAGGTCGACAGCACTATGGAAAGGAGTATCCGCATTGAGAACAAATTACTACAAAACTCGCATATCTTATGTGACTCAATACACAAACGGCCACTCAAAAAGAGTGGCCGTTTGGTTTTAGTAGTTCAGGTTGTAGGTAACCCCTGCTCTTACCCATCTTCCGGGCTGAAGAACATTTCCTCGATCTTGATACACTCGGTCGAGAAGGTTATTGGCATCCACATAAAGCTGGAAGTCCTTGTATGTGTAGCTTGCTCTCACATCCACTAGTACCACCTCTTCGTATGGAACAGCTATGCCCGAAGCAAAGTCGTTGTACGTTCCGTTTCGATTCTGATAGGTGACCTGCCATGAAAGTCCGATGCCATGGCCAAGGTCATGACTAACGGATAGTGAGGTTTTCGCGGCCAGGAAGTCCAGAGCATATAGGGATTGGAACTCAAATTCGTCGGTTGGCGACTGCAAGAAGGCAGCGCTCAAGCTGATGCGACGAACATAATTGTTGGTCAACTTGCTCAGGTCGTATGACACCTCGCCATCAACACCATAGATTCGCAATTCCGTTATGTTTTGGGCCTGTAAGGTGTTGGTGCTGTCGTTTGGCAATACGACCCAATCTATCATATTCGTTCCATCACGGAGGAATCCGCTGGCCATGAAACGCAAGTTGTCGCGGTCATACGTGTACCCGATCTCGTAGTTATGAGAGTATTCCGGTTGAAGGTCGATCGACCCGATGGCTCCACCTAGGCTGTAATAGAGGTCCGTGAAAGTAGGAAGTCGGAATGATCGGTTGTATGATCCATACACCGCTGAATGTGCGGTAGGCGCATAGGAAACTTGAATCCCGGGTAGGATCTCATCTCCAAATGCAGAGTTGTAATTGTAACGGAGGCTTGAGTTGATCTCGAACTGAGCCACTTCTATTCTATGGTGCGCATACACGCCGCTATTTAAACGCTGATCGCTTTTGGTATAAAAGAATCGCGTTCCCTCTACTGTCATAGGTTCCATCATATCCATGCCCAGGTTATTGGAAACGATGCGCTCATTCCTAATATCAGCACCGATTTCGAAACGACCGAGACTAGTTGTAAACACGGCATTGAGCTCACCGCCTTCCACTCCGGTTCGGTGGAAGTTAGGTCCGCCATACCAGCTAGCCGCGGTGTCGTTACCTCGAATATAGACGCCTGCGCTTTCGTTGTAGTTGTACCAACCATCGCCTGTTTCTCGGTAGAGTTCGAATCTGTCGGTATGCGTACGGCTGTAAGCATTGAAGTTCAACAATACGTTATCCGTTGCGTAGGCAGAGTGAATGGAGGCGAAGTATGTTTGCGTAGCTTCATACTGATCCGGGAAGGCACTTGTGTAGAAATTCTGTGCTCCGAAGCCCTTATTGTTCCATCCTCCTTGGAGTGAGATCTTTAAATTCTCTTTGGCGTAGGTGAGTTCGCCTAGCACATTCCTTCGTGTGAAGTCGGAGTTGGGAAGGTATCCGTCGGCAGCCCCACGGTTGGCGCTAAGGCGGCCACTGAAGTTCCCACGGGCATGCGACACGGAAGCGGTAAAGTTATTGTAGTTGTATTCACCCGCTTCTGCTTCAATATTGATGGTATTGGTGGCGGTTGACTTTGTGATAATATTGATAGCACCACTAAAGGCATAGGGTCCATAACGATATGAACCACCACCGTGTAGCACTTCAATACGTTGAATATCTTGGATGGCGATGGGAAGATTCATGTTGTGGTGACCGGTTTGAGGGTCGTTCATTGGCACACCATTGAGCAGGATGAGGGTTTGATCGAACGTTCCTCCTCTAATGCTAACGTCGGATTGAACATCGAAGGGCGAGCGCTGACGGACGTCTACTGCTGCGGCATATTCGAGTAATTCATTCACAGACTTGACAGCCGAGGCTTGGATGTCTTCCAGGTCGATCACTTCAACGTGTTGAGCATCGAATAGGGCTTCTGCAGACTTTTGTGCATAGACATCTACTTCTTGGATAAGTGAAGTGGTGTCGGCCTCTTGCGCTACCCCTGTGAGTAGCGATAAACTGAACAGGGTGGTTAAGCATGTTCTTTTCATGGTCTCTTATGTTCTCTTGCTTTTGAGCGAGCGAATATCAAAAAAAAACACCCGCTAATGCGAGTGTTCATGGACTTTTTGCCGATTTAGCTATTAGTTAGCGAGCAAGATGATCTTGTTGTTTTTCATCTCCACAACGCCACCGGAAATAGAGCATCGTACTACTTTGTCGTTAGATGTATCCGGAACGATCTCCCCTGACAGACGATCGAGCGTCTTATGACTATCATGTAGATCGATCTTAACGCTTCCTTCTTTGAGGGTCGCGATGATCGGGGCGTGATTATTCAAGATCTGGAAGAGACCGTCTGCTCCAGGAAGCTGTACGGCATCTACTTCACCTTGAAAGATCTGCTTTTCCGGGGTTATAATCTCGAGATGCATGTGCTTTGTATTGAAAGGTTGGGAAGGACGAACCTTCCCAACGCTGTTCTCAAATTATTAGGCAGCTGATTCTTCAGCTTCGGCAAGCATTTTCTTACCGGCCTCGATCGCTTCTTCGATAGATCCCTTCAAGTTGAAGGCTGCTTCTGGATACTGGTCGAGCTCGCCGTCCATGATCATGTTGAAGCCTTTGATCGTTTCCTTGATGTCAACGAACACACCTT
>CBFHXG010000046.1:0-16420 GCA_965659725.1 Phaeocystidibacter sp.
CTGACGGGTTACAGGCAACGGATGGCGATGCATCGTGTTACACGAATTCACTTCTACTAGGTCCGATCAATAAGATCGCGCAGAAAGTAGGTGAAGAAGGGGTTGAAGTGGCCTTGGCCGGTGTAAATGAAAAAGAAGACCGACTCATATCAGAATGCGCCGATCTTCTTTATCACATGTTGGTCTTGCTCAAGGTGAGAGACCTTTCTCTGAATGATTTGTATTCCGAACTGGAAGCTCGAAGGTCATGACCCTATGAGGTCCAACAACTCTTGTGAGCTTTCCATTTCTCCAGCTAGGGCGATTGCTCTTCTGGCTTGTTCTGCTGCCTCATCCGTTTTGCCTGCCTTATAGAGTAACCAAGCAAAAGTATCTACATAATTGGGGTCCACATCATCGGAAGCTACGTAAGCCGACATTAATTCAGCTGCCGTTTCGCATGCTTCTTGGTCTTGGCATTCTTTTTCAACGAGTACCCAGAGGCGACCATTGAGATACGCAGCTCCAAGTTCCTCGGTTTCCGCAAGAGTAGCGAGGGATTCAATGTACTTACCCCACATTTCCTGCTCACCGTACCAATAAACTCGGTAGAACTCGGGATTGGTCCCGGTGCCATCGAGCACCATTTCGCCCCAGGCGATAGCCTCATCTAATTGCGTTTCGTTCTGCGCTGCACGGATCTTGGTTGTCAAGACCCCTTGTCCGAAGCTGTTTGCCGCTCCTTCACCATATGCCGTACGGTAGTGATCCATGTTGGAAATAGCTCGATTGAGCAATGTTGGTTCCATGAATCGGTAGGCACGTTGTACAACGGACCAAGCCACCTCGTCGGTCATATTTCCATGTTCGTTGAACCAAGCGGTAAGCTCTTCATTTCGTGGCATTTGTACACGATCCTTGCTGTAGGCTGCCTCAACAAAATCTGGGAAATCTGGTGATGGCCCCAGAGGGTCGTAACCCAAGGTGTTCCATCCATCTTCATTATCTGACTTCAATTTAGCGAGATAGGCGTCGTTATCTGCGTTGTAACCTTCGTACCTCACCTCGCGCGGTGTATCAGAATTTGGATCGTACATGATAACGGTAGGATAGGCGGTAGGACGGAAGCGGATGGCTACATATCCACCGTCTCCTTCGGCATCCAATTTCACGGGAATCATGTTATCGTTCACATACTTAGCGATCACGGGATCGCCCCAGGTAGCCGTGTCTTGCACCTTACACCATCCGCACCAATCCGTGTAGAAGTCGATGAGTAGTGGTTTGTTTTCTGTTTTGGCTTTATCTACTGCGGCTTCCCAATCGTTCATGAACTGCACTTCTTGTGCGAATCCGATGAGTGGAAAGAGCAGTAGGACAAGGATGTACTTTTTCATACTATTCGTTTAGAGTTCTTCAGTAACCTTACCGCACTTCAGCATGGATTCTGGAAGGTAAGGGTTGGCTATTTCTGATCGGTCAGATAACCAATAAGCACCGTCGTTTTGGAAGGCCATTGGGCAATATTGACGATACAATGCGCGTCCGTTGCCGGACTCTTTTAGATAAACGTAAAAATTGTCGGAAAGGATACGGAATGCTGCACGTTGCAGCTCGAGGTCACCAGCTACAGCTAATGAATCCGTTGCGATCTGCATGACGTTGACCAACGTGTCAGATTCAGGTAGGGAGCCCAATTCGTTCTTGAACTGAGATGCAGCCGATCTTCCTTTTTCGAGATCTGATTCAACCATGGCTTCCTTCAATTCGAGGTAAGCATCAACGGCAGAAGAGGTAAAGTGATTGTCAACTACTTCTTCTTGAACTTCAGAAGTGGTTGTGTTTTCTTCGTTTGATTTCGATTTTTCTCCATCTGAACAGGAGGCCATGAAGAATGTTACGAAGAGTGCTGGAAGGAGTAAACGCATTGCTGATTGATATTTTGATCAAATGTACTAAGCCAGAATGAAACTAGACCCAAATAGGAGGGGCCAGTTCTATACCGATACGAGCATCCATAACTAAGGGTTTCTCTGGAACTTGATCTTCTTGAGGGATAATAATGATCACTTCCTGAGGTAAGTTGGGGTGGAGGTCTTTCTCTTCTGGAACCCGAATATCCTTCTTTTCATCTGCTGAAGGCGCTTCACACGGTGTGGATGCTACACATGTGCTCATTGTCTCGTAGCTGGGTATTCCCACGGAGGTACCGATGAGGGCCAAAACGAGCACGATAATGGTTGGTCGGTTACGAAGCATTCAACAAGTTTAATAAATCTTTCTCCTTGATTTTGTGAAAGTTGTGTCAACGAACTGTTAAAGGTCAACGTAGAGATGCCATACTTAGTCTTCGATAAAAGCCGACTCCTTTATAATTTCGTACATCATTTCATCTAGCTCTTGAGTTGCTTTATAGAGGTATTTGATGATGTCTACGTTGGTTGGGTTCCCTGGGTCATCCTTGTCGTAGAGCTCGAGTAATCCTAGTACGGAGCTTACAGGCTTGCGTAGGTCGTGGGATAGGATGAATGCGATCTTCTTCAAGCGCAAGTTTTGCTCGTACATGCGCTCATTCATCTTGCGTTCTTTGGTCACATCGGTAGCTACACCGATGAACCGAACCAATTCCCCGTCTTCAATAACCGGATTGATGGCCATATTGACCCAAAAGGTTTCGTCATTTTTTCGATAGTTGATCAGCTCAACGTTTACTTTTTCTTGGTTTTTTAAGGCCTCAGACATGCTGGCAACGGCCTCCTTATCAGTATGTTTACCCTGAAGTAGTTTACCAGGATGCTTACCTATCATTTCCTCGTTGATATAGCCTGTCATTTCACTAAAGGCCTTGTTGGTCCATTCAATGAGTCCTTCTTTGGAAGTTGTGATGATGCCTACGGATGACTTCGCTGCAGCGAGGGAGAGTTTTTGAAGTTCCTCGTTTGTTTCTTTCAACTGTTGGATATCCTGAATGGATCCGATGAATCTACGCGGATTACCCTCTTCATCTCTAATGGCAATACCTCGGTCGTTTACCCACACATAATGCCCGTCGGCGTGCTTGAGGCGGTAGGAGCTCGACCAATTCATGTAGTCTCCAGATACAGCTTTCTAAAAGGAGCCCACGGCTCTTTCATAATCGTCTGGGTGAACGATCTCTCCCCACCAATCCAGCTTTGTGCGATCCACATCATATCCAAAGGTCTTCTTGATGCCCACAGACCAAGTCCACTGTGTCCGTTTCGGCATCATAATCCCAAAGTGCATCTTTTGTAACCTCTGATACGAGATCATAACGTTCAATGGCCCTTATCAATGCTGTTTGTTGTAGCTCTTGGTTTGTGATGTCGTGGGCATAGCACGAAACACCAAGGATGCCATTTTCCTCATCTCGGATGGGTGAGAGGCTGAGTTCTACGACGAGCTCTTGATCTTCCATGAGATCCGAAAGCTCGATGACCTCGAAGATGTGCTCGCCTCGAAGTGCACGATCGTAGTAACCTTTCATAATATCGTGATAAGGCAGACCTTCTGAGGTGTCGATCACATTTATACCTTTCTCTATCTTTTTATTGCCCAGCTGTTTGGCTCAGGCAATTAGGGATGAATTCGCCGTGAGTAGCTGATATTTGTTGTCAATTGACCATATCATGTCACGGGTATTGTTGATGAGGCTTTGAAGATTCGCTTCACTGCGTTGAGTGGCCAATTCCACTTTCTTCTGTTCGGAGATGTCTCTATAGAAGACGGCTAATCCATTTTCGAATGGTGTTCCATAGATATTCAACCATTTATCGAAGAAAGGATTGTAGGTTTCAAAGTTGATTTGTTGCTTTTTCTCGATCGCGGCGGGTATCTCGAGCGACGACCGAGTATTTTTCCATCGAGGAATCACACTTTCGAGCGGTTCAAAGATGATTTCGTCAAGTTCTTTATCCAACATTCTCGCAAAGGCGGGATTGGCCAAAGTGATCTTGAGCTGCTCATCAATAATGAAGAAGCCGTCTTGTATGGTTTCGAGCAGTATATTGAGTTGTTCAGATCTTCGTTTGCTTAAGATTTCCAGTTTATGAAGCTCCTGTATATTCCTTCCGAGAGCTTGGATGCGGAAGGAGTTGGCATCTGAAGATCCGGTAAATTCCCAGAAAACGGGAGTTACTCCGCCGGTCTCTGTTTTGATCTCCAAAGACAAGGGAACGGAGGATTACGGGTGCGATCTAACCTCTTCGAGGGTCTTTTCTAGCTTATAGCGGTCTTCAGGTGTGATAAGGTCACTCAACCGCCTACCCACAGCTCCACCTGTCATCGATTCAATGGCGCGGTTCGCGTAAAGCACCTCTGGATCGGCATTCATCCTGATCAAGAATAATTCTTGGTCAAGAGTCTCATCATCAGCTAGATAGTCTCTTCGAAGTAAGGCGTTCTTCAATTCCTATCTATCTGTGATATTATGGAGTGAGAGAACACGTTTGTCTCTGTCGTTGCTCAGTTGTTCTTGCAACTTGAGCTCGATGAAAAGCTGTTTCTTGTTCCTACCGATATGTTTTTCGACGCCGGCATGGATCTCATTGGTGGCGGTGACCCTCAGTTTATTTAAGCTGAATCCGATCATCTCATCCTTTTCATAGCCGTAGAGTTCGCATACCTGAGGGTTCACATCAAGTATCTCTAGCGTCTTACCATTGCAGATGAGCAACGCCTCGGGATTGTTCAAATAGAGTTCTCGAAAATACTTTTCGGATCGATTGAGGTCCTTATTGAATCTTCGGGTCAGGAAGTAAATGAGCAATGTGACCAATACAACGAAGATCGAGCCTTTGATGGGAGCCACCCAACTGAAGGGACCATCATTAAATGTATACAATAGTGCATCGCTAACCCATATCCAGGTTAGTCCAGAGAGCAATGTAATAAGCGCGATCTTTCCGGCAGGTCTCATCGGTAAGTCCTAGAGACCTTAAGATACAGAGAATAGCCGTTCGGCCAAATGAAAATTAGAATCGATATCCCACGCCGATCGATAAACTGGTGTATGTCTGAAGATTGCTTTCGAAAGAAGAGCGTAGATCAGCTGAAATGACCCAGTCGTGCAGCCGTTGCTCATATCCGATGCCAACTACGGGATAAACTCCAGAGCGAACTTCGCCTTCATCTGCTACAACTACTCCTCCGTTTTCGCGCAGTGAGGTGTAGAAATGAGATCCGTACCTAGCTCCACCTATGAACTTGACATCGTAGTTATTCTTGATTCCCCAAAGTCGACCAATTACATTGAGCCCTATACCCATGCGTGAGGCGTGGTTACCCACATAGCTGTTCGGGTGATATACAGAGGTGTTGAGGTAAGCCTCGGCTGCGATATGTTCGAGGAAGGCATACTCATAGGCAGCGGCGGCATACAGACCGATCTTTCCATCAATATCGCTGAATACGGTGCCTCCTAGATCGAATCGGATCATTTTTCGAGAGGGCGAATAATTCAATCCTTGGCCAAAAGCAGTTCCGCCGAATAAAAGGAGTGTAAGTGCGATGATGCGTTTCATGGTATAGTATTTTGAGCTTTTGCTTCGATGAATATAACGAAGATGTAAGAAGGTTAGCGCATAAAAAAATCGCCCCGAAGGGCGATCTTAAGTATATGTTGAGTCGGATTACTTACGTCTTGCAGTTGTCTCGCTTTTATCAACTTCACCAGATTCCATAGACTCTTCCATGGTATCCATAGTTTCATCGTTCTTCTCAGCAGCGGCTTCTGCTTCAGTTGCCGCCTCATCCATAGTCTCACCTTCATCAGAACCTCCGTCCATAGTTTCTTCTGCAGATTCCACGTCTCCAGAGTGGTCGTGATCAGCGTGATCGTCCATAGACTCATTGTTCTCAGCTTGTTCCTGTGGATTGTCTGTTGCCGGCTCCTCAGAACCACCTTCGTTACATGCAACCAACATACCCGCAATGGCAAAAATTGCCAACCATTGTTTTTTCATTGTTGAAAAGATTAAGAGTTCATCTCCCCCAAAGCTACTGTTCTTGCTGCATATAAGGAAATTATTCAAGGCTATTTTCGCAGAATTCAGAAAGACCTTACCCCATAGTCATCATCATTCATGTGCAATTTGGTGTTCTTGAGCCCAATGTACTTTCTTACTAAACTCGAAAGTGAAACTAATGGAGATGAACAGAGAATCGCTATCTTCGTCCGCGGAATTATGGTAACCAAAACACTGATCGGCCCCGTAGAGATCGATGTCATCCTTCACCGTTTGGCATGCCAGCTCGTTGAAAATCACAATGATTTCAAGAATACGGTGCTTATCGCCCTACAGCCAAGAGGTATACCGGTTCTCAACCGATTACAAAAGATTCTCAAGGCGGATTACAACATCTCGAATTTGAAAGTGGGTAGGTTGGACACTACCTTCTATAGAGATGATTTCAGAAGAAGAGATTCCCCACTTCAGGCCAATCAAACGCACATCGACTTTCTCGTTGAAGGAAAGCGTGTAGTTTTTATCGACGACGTACTCTTTACCGGAAGATCCATACGTGCAGCACTCGATGCCGTACTCTCTTTTGGCAGACCCTCGGAGATCGAACTCATGGTGCTCATCGACCGTAGGTTTAGTCGTGAGCTCCCGATTCAGCCTGATTATGTAGGGAGACAAGTAGATAGTATCGCCTCAGAACGCGTGCTCGTGGATTGGGACGATGAGAAAGAACAAAATAGAGTCTCAATAATCCAAACACCTAGCGATGAGTGAGTTAAGTGTAAATCACTTACTGGGAATAAAAGATGTTACACCGGAAGACATCCACCTCATCTTTGAGACTGCCGATCAATTTAAAGAAGTCATCAACCGTCCTATCAAGAAAGTTCCTTCTTTACGGGATATTACCATCGCCAACCTGTTCTTTGAGAATAGTACGCGAACCCGACTCAGCTTTGAATTGGCAGAAAAGAGACTCTCCGCTGATGTGGTGAATTTTTCCGCATCATCTTCTTCGGTATCCAAAGGAGAAACGCTGATCGATACCGTGAATAATATCCTATCCATGAAAGTGGATATGGTGGTAATGCGACATCCTCATCCTGGTGCTGCTCAATTCTTGAGCAAACACATCGATGCTTCGATCGTGAATGCCGGAGACGGTACCCATGAGCACCCTACACAGGCGCTCTTAGATGCCTATTCAATTAGACAGAGGTTGGGCGAAGTGGCCGGTAAGAAGGTGGTTATCGTAGGAGATATCCTGCACTCTAGGGTGGCACTTTCAAATATCTTTTGCCTACAAAAACTCGGTGCCGAAGTGATGGTTTGTGGCCCGTCTACCTTGATACCAAAACACATTCACACTTTAGGTGTTAAGGTGGAGTATGATCTGGATAAGGCCCTCGCATGGTGTGATGTAGCCAATATGCTCAGAGTACAACACGAGAGAATGGATATCAAATACTTCCCAAGCATTCGAGAGTATACACTGCAGTACGGTGTGAATATGGATCGATTGAGAAGACTTGATAAGGCGATCACCATCATGCACCCGGGACCGATCAATAGGGGAGTGGAGATCACTTCCGAAGTAGCGGATTCCGAGCAAGCGCTCATACTTCAACAAGTTGAAAACGGTGTAGCCATCCGAATGGCTGTGCTTTACCTACTCGCGAACCGCGGACAAGACCCTTCAAGCGAAAATTCCTAATAGTCCAATGTCTTTTAAATTCGAAATCAAAGATTCCGTGCTCGTGTTCCGATTTGGTGGCGACGAGTTCGGAGCAGCGGATGTTGATCAATTGCAAACGCTCCTAAAGCGACAAGATCCGCAGCCTTGCTTCATCAACCTCAAAACTCCTGAGATCATCGAAGCTCCTGATGAACTCGAGGAAGTTCAAGCCGAATGGTTCGAAAAAGGTCACCCGATGATCCTTATCATCCGCGAAGCCCACAACTTCATGTTCTCAGAAGATTGCGTGATGGTAGAAAGCCATCAAGAAGCCCTCAACTGGTTGAAGGATAATCAAGAGTAACATTACCCTTCGAAGATTGCGCTTTTCGTGTCATGATGACGCGTTGTAATTACGTACCTTCGAATAATAGTAAATGCCACTCATGAAGCAACTCTACACTTTTCTCTTTGCTTTGATCTTAACTGGGACTGCCTACGCTCAATGCACCCCCAATCCACCTAGTTCAACACCAGGTATTTATCCACCCGCAGGAAGCTCCATCAGGAATGATTCGGTGTATGTCCTGCCACTCGCCAAGGTGAGTATCCCCTTTGATGAAACGATAGAGATCGTTGTTCCTGCCGATACCACCGTTGCATTTGGAGGTGGGTCCATTACCGCGGATATCGATTCTATGCGATTGTTGAACATGGACAATATCCCAAGCTGGTTGAACTACGGCTGCAACAATAGCACATGCTCATGGCCAGGAGGCACAAGCGGTTGCATTCAATTTACCGGAACCGCTCCAGCTTCAGAGGATACCGTTTTAATGATCGGTCATATCGAAGCGTTTGCTAACCTCGGAACCTTTGGTCAGTTAGTGGACACCTTCGCTGTATACATGGAAGTGATAACCTCCAATTCCGTAAGCATTGTTGAAAACGTAAACTTCGAACCACGTATTGGTCCAAATCCGATGACAGACCGATTGAGCATTCGTTTCAACGCGCAATCTGCCTCAACTTGGAAGTTTGAGCTACTGGATATTACGGGTAGGACCATTCACAGAGCAAACGGAAGATCGAATGCAGGAGCCAATGATATCGAAGTAGTTCGCAGAGGGTGGCCGGCAGGAATGTATCTGTACAGGATGCATCTTGGAACTAATGTACATACTGGAAGACTGATCGTACGCGATGGGTTATGATCTGTTGATACTAGGCGCAGCCTCTGCTACACCTACATCTCAGCAGTATACTACAAGTCAGCTGCTCACCATGCGTGAGCAGCTTTTTTTATTGGACTGTGGTGAGGGAGCCCAGCAGCAATTGCGCAAACACAAGGTGAAGACCTCTCGGATACATCACATCTTCATCACCCATATGCATGGCGACCATTACTTTGGCTTGATCGGTTTGATATCGAGCTTTCACCTTCAGCGCAGAAGTAAACCCTTATACATCTACGGTCCAGCAGCTCTCGAGAATGTAATACAAACGCTGTTGAAGGCATCGAAGACCAACCTGAGCTATCCGCTGCACTTTCATGCGACCGATCCAAACGCGCCTGAGGTGATACTCGATAATGAGAAGGTAACTGTCAGAAGTTGTCCGCTTATCCATGGTATTGCCACTACCGGCTACATCTTTTGCGAGAAGGAAAAGCTGAGAAAACTGGATATGGAAGCCGTTGAGAGGATCGGCGTAGAGCCGGCCGATCGCAGGAACTTACAGTTAGGAAAGGACTACATCGCAGAGGATGGAAGGGTGATTCCCAATTCAGAGCTTACGGTGAAACCTGCACCGCCATTGTCGTATGCATTCTGGACCGATACCGCGTACAATCCCGATCGAGTTTCGGAGATCATGAACGTTGATCTATTGTACCATGAAGCCACGTTTACGCAGAAAGAATTGGAGCTCGCAATGGAAACGCGCCATAGTACGGCCAAGGACGCTGCAAACATAGCCAAGCAAGCAGGGGTTAGAACGCTTGTAATGGGACACTATTCTGCGAGATATGCGGATCAAAGCGTACATTTGGCCGAAGCAAAAGAACACTTCGAGAATGTAATTGCTGGCATAGACAACATGCGCATTCACGTGGACCACAAATCAATCCATGCTGTTTAAGAATAAGGGACTCCTTGTCATCTTTATTACCACCTTCGTTGACCTTGTAGGCTTTGGATTGGTCATACCCATACTTCCGCTTTACGCGAAGGATCTCGGCACGAGTGATTGGGTGATAGGCATACTCATCGGAACCTTCTCCTTGATGCAATTCATCTTTGCATCGTTCTGGGGGAGCTTGAGTGACCGGTATGGTAGGCGACCTATTATTTTGGTCTCTACACTCATCATGGCCTTCAGCTACGTGATCTTTAGTCAGGCAGATACCCTATTCCTTCTCTTTTTAGCTCGAGCTCTAAGTGGTTTTGGCGGAGCCAATATCGGCGTAGCCCAAGCGTACATCAGCGATGTGGTTGAACCAAAGGATAGGGCCAGGGCCTTTGCATTCATTGGTGCAGCATTTGGATTAGGCTTCATTGTGGGGCCGTTGATAGGCGGACAGGTAGAATCGAATTACGGCTTTGCATGGGTGGGATATTCAGCTGCCTTGTTCTCGATCTTGAACTTCTTCTTGGCCTTGATATTCTTGAAAGAATCCATTCCTGAAAAGGATACATCCACTCCGATTCAGTTCAATCCATTGGTCGATATCATTGAAGGCTTCAAACGACCGATTGTCCGCCAGCTTATGGCGATTAACCTTGTGTTCATCACCGCCTTTGCAATGATGCAAGGAACGGCAGCCTTACTATGGAATGAGGTATATGGCCTCGATCAAGAGCACGTGGCCAACATGTTTGCCTTCATAGGACTCGTTGCCTTCATTATTCAAGGTGGCTTGATCGGTGTGATAGGCCGATGGTTGGGAGAGCATACCATGTTGATCTGGGGTAATATCTTGGTAGGTATTGGCCTGCTATCCATGCCCTTTGTACCCGAGGAACTCTTCTTTCCCCTAGAGTACATCTGTATGGTGTTGATATCCCTTGGTATTGCGTTCTTGACGCCTACTATCAATAGTTTGATTTCACAAGTGGCAAATTCTCGAGAGCAGGGGAAGTTGCTCGGAACGAATCAGAGTGTGGGCAGCTTTGCTCGGATATTAGGTCCGTTCCTAGGCGGCATCCTCTATGGCGTGGACAAGCCGCTACCGTACATCTTTGCTTTCTTTATTATGATAGGCACTGCACTGATGTCGGCTAGATTGGTGAGAGGGAAACTGAGGGTGTATGAAAGTGAGAAGGTGGGAACGTGAGAACGATTCATATTGGCACTTAATGGAGGGGCAAAAACATCACCCATTAAGTTGCAGTTCCCCATCTCACCACACAAGTGTTACATCCCTTCGACCTAGCACATTTGTGAGTACCCATTTGCCCGATCTTGGAATTCCCTTCTCGAAAGTACTTGGTTTAGTTTCATTCAAACAAAGCGAAACGGTATAATATTCTTGAGCGAGGACGGATGCACTGGTGAGTTGATTTCGCTCATCTTCGCTCATCAAGGTGCAATGCAATTGAACGAACGCATTCATAGCTTCAAGGAGCTCAATTTGTGGGATCATAACCACTGTATCAGGTGGGTAGCACGAATGATTGATGTTGCCGAAGGTGGAGTAGAGGCGGTTCTTCTCATCTGTACCCACTTGTAGGGTGTTGAGCGCTTGAAAGGCCGAGTCTTGGATTGAAGTCAACGGCGGCAGACTGTCTACTTCTGGCCACCGCATAGCTGGAAGGGTGTCGGAGGCTACTCCATCTTGGTCACTGGTTTCATCAGAAGCACAAGAAGCCATAAGGATGGGTAGCGATAGGACCAAGAGGAAAGTGCGCATAAGTAGGGATTGTGATAGGTACTTATAGATCATTTCCAACCCTTTGTTTTCTCAGCCTGCGCGATAAAACTGTGGATGCTTTCATCTTCCATTTCATCGACGGTGCTTAGCTTGACATATCTCGACTCTCCGCCAGATCCCAACGGTGGCTGGGGGTTGAATTCGGCTCCTTTCCGCAGCTCAATGCCATACTCGAGATAGGCCTTCATGCAAGCTAGGAAATTGGCCCAACCACCGGAGTTTTCTAGCGCCCATTCGAGATTGGACTCATTCGGTTCTTTCTCGCCTTCGGTAACGCGGACCACGGTACTGTTATCGGGTTGTTTTTCTAATGTGATATTCACTGCGGTCTCCGGATCCCAAACAAAGGAAACCGAATGCTCGGGTTGGGTATTCACTTCAGTGATTGGAAATCGTTCAGAGAATTTAGGAAACTTCCAATTCACTTCTTTCCCGGTTTCGAGTGGGCCTGTACTCTCCGATATAAAGTAGTGGGTCATTTTGCTCGGATCCACGATGGCTTCATACACTTCACGGCCGGGTTTTTGAATTTGAATGGATGCCTTGGATTCGAGTTTCATAATCGGATCTTTTGGGAGTGTAGTGAGAGGAATTGTATAAATTCTATCTTCCAAGGTATTGAATCTTCGTGGAGAAACGTCCTCTCACTGCCTATTCTCACTGCCGAGGAGTTTCAAGAGGGGATCGTTCATTCCTCTCGAAGTAGCTGAATACCATTTGCCAATCTTCAAAGGTTGAGGTTTCAATATGCCCATCGTCCAGCTCAATTCTCCGGATCTTACACCACAATCGTGCTTCTTCCCTTTGTTGATCCGAAACATTCGTTTCGACTCTTTTCCAGTATATTTCCTTATAATACTGGATCGCTGAAGGGGTGGTTTGAGACATGTAGTAGGGGGCGATCCAATGGGGACCTAAATTATACAGTACGATGAGTGCGACGATGACTAGGTCAGGGAGGCGAAGTTTGCGGAGATTGAGCATTTGAAAAATTCAGATACTTGATTCAGTAACTTCAATTCTATCCTCAACAAATTCCACCATCTCCACCGCCTTGTTCACCACCTTCAAGATTTTCCCTTCCATATCAATGATAATATGCGTTGGATAGATCTGTAGCCCCAATTCATCCTGTATGTACAGGTCTTGATCGGCCACCACTTCATAGGCAAACGCTTTTGTCGCCAAGAAGTCTCTCAGCTCTTCTTCGGAATCCAGCGCCAAACTCAAGAACAGGATGTCCTCTCTGTCTCCCTACCGTCCTACAAGTTCATTCAACTCCGGAAACTCGGCAATGCACGCCTGACAATTCACGAACCAGGTTTTTAGGATGATGGTCTTCCCCAACGTGCTTTCATTGGTGTAAACGTTTCCATTCATACCAATAATGACGGCCTATTCCTAGGTCATCAATGAAATACAAATAAATGCTCATCACCACCGGAAGTAGCAATGCGGCAATGACCTTATGTACTAAGCTGGATTCTTTTTGCTTGTAGATCCCTACTAACAGTGTTATATAGGCGAAGACCAATCCAATGCCAAGAAAGAGATGAATGATTCCTTGCCCCAAATTGTTGTGTTTACCTCCAGCATAGAGTTTTATACCTACGTCATGGAGCACGAAGAACGCAGTTATCCAGGCACTCAAACTGATCGGCTTTAAGGACTTTGCACCTAAGACCATCGCAAAGGTTATCGCAATCAATGCAAGCGGCGAGAATATAATCCCATTGGGAGCGAAGAAATGCCCAATAATAAGATTGAGCATAATGATGAGGAAAGAGAGGAGCACAGAAAGTGTAGTTCTCATATAAACAAGAGGAGTTAAGAGACCATCTCTCCCAAAGTACGAACCACAGCGTATTCACTTACCATAGCTCAAAAAAGAGTCCGACGCCTCGCAGCGTCGGACTCTCATCTAATCCATACCTAATTCGGTATTTCCGTTGTTCCTATTTCACCAAGAAGGTGCCGTTCATCAAGCCAGCGTGGCCTGGAAAGGTGCATACGAATTTGTAGATACCTACCTCTGGTGCGGTGAATTCGATGGTTTCTTCTTCACCCGGACCTAAAATTGCCGTGTGAACGATCACATCGTCTTCACGACCAGGTACTTGGTATCCGTTGTCCTTTTGGTTCAAAGCGGCTGTGCCGTATTCCGCCGGCTTCACACCCTTAGCAAGCAAGGTCCAGTTGTGACCCATCGCTTCTTTAGGCATTTCACCCACATTCTTCAAGGTTACACGTACCGTTTGACCAGCCTTGACCTCCATCTTGTCGAGGTTGTACTGCATCTGGTCGTTCGCCTCAATAGTGAATTCAGCAACTGCCGGTGTGGTCTCCTCCATGGAAGATTCACTTTCCCTTGACGATTCTTCTGTTTGGGCAGGCGTATCTGCTGCAGGCTCAGTGGTATCCGAAGATTCACCGCCTCCACATGCTACTATCATTGAGCTCATCGCAACGAACCCAAAGATCTTGAGATTTGAAAGTTTCATACGAGTTGTTTTTTCTATGCTAAAGTTACAATCTCAATAACGATCCAAAGACCGCTATGTTCGAAAAAACCTAGAAAAAAAGGCAACTTATCAACCGTTCATGCTGATCAAGAATTCCTCGTTATTCTGGGTCTTCTGCATGCGATCATGCATGAATTCCATAGCCTCCACCGGAGTCATGTCTGCCAAGTGACGACGCAAGATGTACATACGTCCCAATACATCATCATTGAGGAGCATGTCTTCCTTACGTGTGCCAGACGACATAAGATCGATGGCAGGGTAGATACGACGGTTGGAGATCTTACGGTCGAGCTGCATTTCCATGTTACCCGTACCCTTGAATTCCTCGAAGATCACTTCGTCCATCTTAGAACCCGTTTCGATCAAAGCAGTAGCAAGGATGGTCAATGATCCACCGTCTTCAATATTACGAGCTGCACCAAAGAAACGCTTAGGCTTGTGTAAGGCGTTCGCATCTACACCACCAGAAAGTACCTTGCCTGAAGCGGGAGATACGGTGTTGTAAGCACGCGCCAAACGAGTAATGGAGTCGAGGAGGATGATCACATCATGACCACATTCCGTCATGCGCTTCGCCTTCTCCAATACAATATTGGCAACACGCACGTGACGATCAGCCGGCTCATCAAATGTTGAAGCAACAACTTCAGCATTCACACTACGAGCCATGTCGGTTACTTCCTCAGGACGTTCATCGATCAAAAGTATGATCATGTACGCCTCTGGGTGATTGGCAGCAATGGCGTTGGCCACTTCCTTCAAAAGGGTGGTCTTACCTGTTTTAGGCTGGGCTACGATCAATCCACGCTGACCTTTACCAATAGGAGAGAAGAGGTCGATCACACGCGTGCTCAATGTGCCTTTGCGTGAGGTAATGTCGAATTTCTCATTCGGGAAGAGTGGGGTAAGGTGCTCAAAGGCCACACGATCCCTCACGTAGTCCGGCTCTCTACCATTGATCTTCTCGATCTGAGTAAGAGGGAAGTACTTTTCACCTTCTTTGGGAGGACGTACCTGACCACGAACGGTATCTCCAGTCTTCAAGCCGAAGAGCTTGATCTGACTTTGAGATACATAAACGTCATCCGGTGAGTTCAGGTAGTTGTAATCCGATGAGCGAAGGAACCCATAGCCATCTGGCATGATCTCCAATACGCCTTCGGTTACAATGATACCGTCGAATTCAAACTCTTGACGCTTTTGCTTGCGGTTGTTATCCTGACGATTGTCGTTGCGGTTGTCGTTGCGATTGTCGTTTCTATTCTCGTTGCGGTTACCGCGATTGTTGTTGCGGTTCTGCTGGCGATTTTGATGACGGTTATCGCCCCCGTTATTGTTGTTGTTATCGCCGCCACGGTTTTGGTTGCGACCACCTTGCTGCTGATAATCATCGCGGTTGGATGACTCGTTGCGCTGCTGTTCTGGTTGACGCGGACGTCTTTCGCGTTTCTGACGGTCGTTATTGTCGCCAGAATTCTCGTTGCGGTTGTTATTGGAAGCTTGATCGTTGTTCTCTTGCTTTGGAGTTGCAGCTTCTTTCCTTGGAGCTTTTGGCTTTTCGTCACTTGAGGAGTCTCCTCCGCCTACAATGGCGTCAATAAGCTCGGGTTTACGCATGTAGCGTGCTTTTGGAATGTTTAAGGCGATACCGATCTCCTTCAATTCCGGCAGTTTTTTAGCTGCTAAATCAGACTTTGTGTACATAGGAATCCGTAATGAAATACGAAGTGTGAATATGGGATATTGAAATCTCAGGTCCTTCTAACGAGAATCGTTTGAATGTGAAGGCTGAGAACTAATACGTGTTATGTATGGGGGTTGCGTCGTTGAACCGAAACACTGCAATTATACAATATAATACCTTGTTGCGCGTGTTCTCGCGAGTTTTTTTAACAACTTTGCGAAGTCAAACATCCTAGATATGATCCAACGCATTCAATCTTTGTTCTTGCTTTTGTCCGGTATTACCATGTCTGCCGGCATGTACCTAGCCCCATTGTACGCCGTGAATGGCGAGTCTGTGTTTCTTGCTGAAAGCGGACTCTACCTGGGAATGGCAGGGTTGACAGCCGGAATTACACTAGCCAACATCTTTCTGTACAAGAATCGAAAGTTGCAAGTTGTATTAAATCGTTTGTCCATCATCTTATCATTCATCCTCTTCGGATTGATCCTCACGGATTATATTGGTCAGCCTGGTGATGCCGGCGTGTCCATCGGACTCGGATTGGTCTTGCCACTGGTAAACGTGATTCTACTCGTTCTAGCCAACCGAGGTATCCAAAAGGATGAGTTATTGGTCCGTTCTGCAGATCGCTTGCGCTAAGCC
>CBFHXG010000047.1:0-14311 GCA_965659725.1 Phaeocystidibacter sp.
TTAGAGCCTTTCACACTGTGTTTCACCACCCATCCAAAGGTGGAAAGGATGAACAGGGTGATAACGGTGTAGGCTACTAAGTTGATCAGTTTCTTCATCGAAATGTTGACGGCGTTGTCATATGAGGAGTTCCATCGAATAACGAGTGTACTCCGAATTACTTGTAGCCCCGCTAGGAATCGAACCTAGATCTCAAGCTCCGGAAACTTGCATACTATCCATTGTACTACGGGGCCGAGCCGCAAATCTACGATAGGAGGTTGAAGTGTGGAAATAATACGGGAGCCCCTTTCTTGGTCAATATCAGGGATCTGCAGGTTCCTCAGGAATAATACTGATGGAAACGGGGGTACAAGCGCCTGTGGTCATGATGCTAAACCTTCCCCACAGATAAGATCCAGTGCGGGTAGACTCGATCAGGTCCATGTCATATTGAGAGAAGTATTCCGATATATCGCCTTCGAACATTCCTTGTTTGTACCATGAATCCTGACCATCCAGTTCACGCTCGATCTTCATTCTCAAGGTGTCGAGTTCGCTTACTTCTATGCCTTGTTCTGTTTTTACCAGCGGATGTTGCACATAGATGTAATCACAAGATCCTCCCGCAATAGGACCCGGCGGATCGCAAGCCGTGAGCATGAACAACATCATAAAAGAACTCAACAATAATTTCATAGAAGGTATTTCAAATTGGCACGATACGATAATATCAAACAGTAAGCTATGGCAAACTCACTTGGCAGCGATCTTCTCTTCGAGTGCTTCTTTCTCTGCTTTCCAGTCCTTCTGGGCTTTCTTATACTCCTTGTCGAGCTTATCCATCTTTGCCTGAGCTTCTTCCAAAGCTGTTTCTTTTTCGTCGATCGTTTTCTGTTGTTTCGCGATGGTCGCTTCACGATCGGCTACTTTGTGCTTGAGCTCGTCGACGCGCTCTTCGAGGCCGTCGATGAGTCGGTGATCTCTTGACTGTACGATGTAGACGTAGCCAACATAAAGGGCAAGAGCACCTACAAGCACATAGTGTAGATTATCGGTTACAACACTTGGCATGCTGCCTGAAAACCATATTACGAGTGTTGTAATGATCAATAAGACAGCGATGGCGAGAATAAACTGCTCTAACTTCTTAGTTTTCATGAGGTCGAAAGATTGGTGGTCATTGTTCTTCCGAAACAAGTTACTAAATCTAAGCTGAGTGTTACATGAACGCCCTCAACAAATTAGTAAAACACCCTTGCCGGTAATTCCGCACAACGTCGCCCTGATTAATGTTTGGTAATGGTTCAGCAAGGGTGTTTTTGCCTTAGGTCAACTTCATCAACTTGGCATGGTTACGCCATCGCGTCATCATTGCCCAACCGCCTAACAGAACTCCAGCGGTCAATAGTATCCATTCATGCGTGTCCAACGGGACAGGAGTAGAGGGGTTCTCAGGTTGCGCATACAGTTGTTGCCCAATGAGTATCACGAGTAAGGTCCATCTTTTCATTTTGATCTGTTTTTGGTTTACCGCAAACTTCACAGATACCCATTCTGAATACCCTTTTTTGATGTTGTCAAGTTGTTGTCGAGTTGATATGCATGGTATGTTGACAAATGGTAACATGGTTGAATTCTCATATCCGCTTTAGGATGAGGTAGAGGTCTTCCTCTTTTTTCAATTCCATGCTTTTCTTCAATCTGGATTTACCCGTTCGTACGGCTCCGTCTGTGATGCACAAGGCATCTTCCAACTGCGTGTTCGAGTAACCCAAGGCAATCAGCTCAGCGAATTCAAGCTGACGCAATGTGAGGTTGGGATACTTCAAGAAGAGTCGATCTTTGAAGTTGAGTTCCCTCTTGATCCGACCTCTCTTTCGATGATGATGCCACATCAATGTAGCGGACAAGAGTAATAAAACATTGAACAATAGCGAGAACTGCAGAAGAAGATCTGCCTTTTGCGTTTCCATAGTTTGAGGTCTTTTGGTTTGGTCCTCAAAATGTAGGAACACTATCTAATTAATGTCGGAATCTCAAAGGGTGAAATCAGTTTTAAGTAGGCCAAATACTCCGGTATCGGTACGACCCGAACGAGTAGACATCGCCATGCGCAAGGTTCCTTCAAGGCGGAACCCACACCTCACGAGCAGATCCCTACTCAGTTGATCATCGGCGGAGATCCATACCTCCAATCTGCTTACTTCCTTGTGCTTGAAGAGCTCAGTGATCAGTTCGCGAGTTATTCGGATCCTTTCTGATAGGTCGAACCTGTTCACATCGAATCGCAGGCTGAGTTCAATTGTATGTGGATCCCTTTCACTCCATTTATGCCCCAACCAGCTGTGGATCTCTTCATCCGATACCAGCACATACAGCTTGCCCTTTTCAGTCTTTTCAGTGGACAACCAATCGTTCACCCATTGCTTTCTTCCATCTTGATCCAAGCGCTCAATGGCATCAAACCTGCCTTTGGATGACTCTATCATGAAGTCGATCAACATCGCCTCATGCGCAACCTCCAAGGCGCGATAGTTGGTGGACAGGGAAGAGAGGGAAAGGTTCATGAGGTTAAGATAGGAAAAGGAGCAAGACGGACAGCCTCACTGCTGAGCATAAAAAAATCCCGCCGGAGCGGGACTTTTCGTGTTTAGTTTTTGAAATGCTGTTGCTGTATCAGTCAACGTTGTCGTGCAAGAAGCTATTGTTGCTTCTGAACTCCAGATCATCGCCGTCGCCGCCAATGCTCGTGTTGCCCATTTGCTTTTGATCGCTCAACTTCGATTGATCGATCTCAACCCCCTGACGTTTGTACGCCGGCTCTTTCTCGTTGTCGAGAATGTTGCCTTGAAGATTCTTGAACTTGTAGTTGAACTGACGAAGTCGGCGGCTGCGTTCCTCGTTGTGTTTACGCATGGTTTCTTCGATAGGACGATCGAGCGGATCTACATCGTCATCCACGTAAGATGGAGATGCGGAAGCTGCCGTTTTCACCTCGAATTGAAGCGATTCATCCTTTTCTTCTTCCTTCTTAGGTTCTTGCTTTGAAGAGTTCATGCCGAGCCTGGACTCCAACTCACGAAGGTCATCAAGTGTGTGAACCACGCGATTGTCCTCACGCCGAGGCTCTTGTCTCTCTTGATTTTCCTTCTGCTCCTCACGATCGTGCTTGGCATGTACCTCCTCGCGATTGCTATCCTCCAAGCTGAATCGTACCTCCTCATAATGAGGTTCTTCGGTCTCTTCTTGCTCCTCGGAAGCGGTCGCCTCCTCCTCGATGGAATCGGAGGAAGATTCGGCAACAGGGTCATTGGTGTATACCTCCTCTGAAGGCTCCTCTGTTGCCGAATTGTCTACCTCCCATTCCATATTGGAAGTGGATATAGACTCATCCCCAAAAGCATCCTCAATAGAGAATTCGAAGACATCATCGGACTCACCAATGGATTCCATTTCTGCTTCCTGCTCTGGAGTTTCTTGTTCTGCCGTAGGCTCGTCTTCGATCACGAAGTCATTCGTCTCATCGATATCAAACTCACCGAGGTCGAATACCACGCGTTCAGATGCATCTTCTTGAACTGGCTCTTCCTCTACTGGGGCTGGCCCTTGTGCAAGAGGAGCGGTTTCTTCCTCGATCTCGTTTTCTATTTCCTCATTGATGTCTTCCCCGATCACTTCAGGTTTTACATCCATGGCAGGAATTGGCGTTTCCACTGGATCTACCGTTTGATTTTCAGGCTCATCCAGGTCGAAAAGTCCTCTTTGAACGATGTTCTGCTTTTCAGCTTGAGGTTTCTCTTCCGTGTTCTTCTTGTTTTCCACATCGCTGATCGGTTTGTCGGTAGCCGACTCATCACCTAGCGTGTGTACCACTCTTTCTGGAGCTCGCGTAAATGGCTGAACGGTTGATTGAGCCGAAAATCCTGTAGCAATGATGGTAATGCTTACGGCTTCGCCTAGTTCTTCATCTTGACCAATACCCATGATGATGTTGGCATCGCCGCCTGCTTCATTCTGGATAAAGTCGTTCACCTCACCGATCTCATCAAAAGTGATCTCGTGTTGGTCGCTTCCGCAAACGATCAAGAGCAATACGTTCTTAGCTCCAACAATGTGGTTGTCGTTCAACAATGGAGAGTCCAGTGCACCACGAATGGCTTCCATTGCGCGATTCTGACCTTTAGCCTTGGCGGATCCCATGATCGCCGTGCCAGAATTGGCTAGTACGGTCTTGGCATCTTTCAAGTCGATGTTCGCCGTGTAGTGGTGGGTAATTACCTCGGCAATTCCTTTCGCTGCGGTAGCCAACACTTCGTCGGCCTTAGCGAATCCAGCCTTAAACCCTAGGTTCCCATACACCTCACGCAGCTTGTTGTTGTTGATCACGATCAGTGAATCGAGATGCTGCTTGAATTTTTCTATACCCTCTTTGGCTTGTTGCAAGCGGATCTTTCCTTCAAAGGCGAAAGGAATGGTCACGATCCCAACCGTGAGTATACCCAGCTCTTGAGCAACACGCGCAATGATTGGGGCAGCACCAGTTCCGGTACCTCCACCCATACCTGCGGTGATGAAGAGCATCTTTGTGTTGTGTTCTAATACGCCCTTGATCTCCTCTACGGTTTCAAGCGCTGCGTGTTCGCCCACTTCTGGGTTTGCACCGGCACCTAAACCTTCTGTGAGGTTAGCCCCGAGTTGGATCTTATTCTCAACTGGACTGTGTTCTAGGGCTTGCGCATCGGTGTTGCAGACCACAAAGTCTACTCCATTGATGCCCAAACGCTTCATGTGATTGACAGCGTTACTTCCACCTCCACCGACACCAATTACCTTGATAACGGAGGATCTGTTCTTTGGTAGATCGAAATTCAAACCTTCTTCCATCTTAACTCTTTTGCCTTTGGTTGGGTATACAGGTTCTGTAGGTTATACGTCGTTATCTAAAAATTGCTTGAACTTTTCCACCCAGCTCTCGAAGACGCCTTTCTTCGGTTTCGCTGGCGTGGTGTGCTGTTCTTCGCTGTTTTCTTCTCCTTCTTCGAGATTCGCTTCTGCCTCTTCAGCCTCGGCCTCCGCAGCTTCTTTCTCGTCTTGTTTCTTTTGGGCAGCTTCCACTGCTGCCTGAATAGCCGCTGGATCCGCTTCCGGGTCTGCCGCCATGATGTCCACCTGAGAAGAGGTCAAACCCTTCATCAACAAACCGATAGCGGTTGCATATTGTGGACTACTCAATTCTTCGTCCGATCCACTTGCCAGGTGCTCATTCGGGAAGCCAATACGCGTATCCATTCCCGTGATGTATTCTACCAGCTGCTTGATGTGTCGTAGTTGTGACCCACCACCGGTTAGGACCACTCCGGCGATCAACTTCTTGCGCTGCTCGTCGTATCCGTAGTTCTTGATCTCTTGGAACACACTCTCAATGATCTCCACACATCTAGCGTGAATGATCTTTGAAAGCATCTTTAGGCTGATCTCCTTAGGTTCACGTCCGCGTAATCCCGGTATAGAAACGATCTCATTTTCCTTGTTCTCTCCAGGCCATGCCGATCCAAACTTGATCTTCAATAGTTCGGCCTGCTTCTCGATGATGGAACACCCTTCCTTGATGTCGCTGGTTACGATGTTGCCGCCGTACGGGATCACCGCAGTATGGCGAATGATGCCATCCTTGAAAATGGCAATATCCGATGTACCACCACCAATGTCCACAAGCACAACACCTGCTTCCTTCTCTTCCTGACTCAGAACAGCCTCGGCTGAAGCGAGTGGTTCGAGAGTGATATTGGCCAATTCGAGACCTGTGTTCTTCACACAACGACCGATATTCTTGATGCTGGAGATCTGTCCAACTACAATGTGGAAATTAGCTTCCAAGCGGCCGCCGTACATTCCTCGTGGTTCGTGAATCTCAGGCTGACCATCAACCTTGTATTCCTGAGGAAGCACATGGATGATCTCTTCGCCTGGCATCATCACCAGTTTGTGGACGTTCTCAATGAGATTGTCGATATCCTGATCCTCAATAACACTTTCAGCATCCTCGCGTGTGATGTAATCGCTATGTTGAAGGCTTCTGATATGCTGACCAGCTATACCCACAACCACGCTGCGAATCTTTAGTCCGGATGACTCTTCGGCCATGGTCACGGCCTTCTCAATAGATTCTATCGTTTGAACGATGTTCGTGACCACTCCGCGTTGAACACCTAAGCTTTTCGCCTTGCCGATGCCCAACACTTCGATCTTATCATGTTCGTTCAGTTGACCGACGACCACAACGATCTTTGTGGTACCGATATCCAATCCAACTGCTATGCGTTTCCCTTCCATATGGCGGTCAATACTTCGTGCTAACTATTTGATCCCTGAATTGAACATTGATGGTCTTTACAGAATCCATCGTTTGTTCTTCAGTGAGATAGGTGTAAAAAACTTCGAGCTTCTTGATCTTTTGATCGGTCGATTCCAACTTCCCCCAGTAGATTTTGTGCCTGCCCATCTTCGGATAGACCTTATATTCTCCAGAGGAATCGCGTTGTAAAGCTTCGATGTTGTTCTGCAGCCAAGAAGAGTCGTCGAGCAGCTGGAGGAAGGAGTAAGCTTCCTGCCAATGACTGCTGTCGATGTGCCCGGTGATCATGGGTACGTTGGCTGAGTGGTTATTACTTCGTGGAAACGGCTCCCCGAATTGATTCATGTAAAGATCTTCTCCATTGGCCCTAACTCTCGCTATAGCCTCATACTGCTCCACATGGACATTCAGCTTACCGTCCAATGTGAAATATACCTCGGCATTGTTGATAACGGGGTGATTCTCAAGGCTTTCTTCTAACAATGCAGTGTTAATTAAATCGATGTCCTCACCTTCTAAGCTATCAAGTTGATTATCAATACCCTTACGTACGATTTCTTTGGTCAGGAAGTACTGGTTTTCAGGCTGAACTATGGTGATATCCACCTCAGTAACAACGGTTTCATCATTCTTCTGCGCCGCAAAACCCATGATGGTTACGTAGAGGGCGATCCCCAGTAACCACGAAAATGCTTTTATGACACGTCTCAATTTCAAGATTGAAATGCCTTTACAATGGGTTCAACAAGTCTATCGATATCTCCCGCTCCAAGAATGAGAAGAAGCTCAGGATTGAGGTCGCAAAGTTCGTCAACCACGGTGTCCTTAGAAAGGACTTTAGCATTGGGAACGGTGCACTTTTTCAACAATGTTTTACTCGTGATGCCCGGGATCGGTTCTTCCCTTGCAGGATAGATCTCCATGAGTCGTAATTCATCCGCCTCACTCAATACCTTGGCGAATTCGAGTAGGAAATCGCGTGTTCTCGAGAACAAGTGGGGCTGAAATAGAACGGTCAATTTTTTATCTGGGAAGAGTTCCTTTGTTGAGTTGATGATAGCCTTCAATTCCTCTGGATGATGGGCGTAGTCATCTATCACAACGCGATCTTCATCTCTCAACACGAATTCAAATCGGCGCTTTACCCCGCGGAAGGTGGCAATGCCATCAGCGATGTCTTTCGCACGAGCTCCTGCTAAATAGGCGAGAGCTGCAGCAGCAACTGCATTCTCAACGTTATGTCTTCCCGGTAAACCCGCCTTCACATTCTCAATGGTCAAGTGTGGAAACTGGAGGTCGAATACAAACCACCCATCTTCAACGCGAACATTCTGTGCAGAGTAATCCGCATCTATCTCGACGCCATAGGACGGGCCTTCAAATGGAATTCCAGCCTTGTGGATCACCGTACCCGATTTCGCTGCTTGATTTGCGAAGAGGGTATAGGTAGCCACCATTTCTTCAGGGTTGCCGTAGATATCCATGTGATCTGGATCCATCGAAGTGATGGCTGTATACTTCGGATGCAGCCACATGAAGGAACGGTCATATTCATCGGCCTCAACCACGATCTGCTTCGCTCTTCCTATCACCAAGTTACTTCCAAAGTTGCTCGCAATCCCTCCTAAAAAGGCGCTCGCATGAATGCCGCAGTGATGTAGGATATGTGCCACCATGCTCGATGTGGTGGTCTTTCCATGGGTTCCCGCTACAGCAATTCCTTCGCCTTTGTTGACTATCTCACCCAACACCTGACTCCGCTTCCGCATCTCGAACTTGTTTTCGTGGAAGTAGCGAAAGAGGTTTGTGTTCTTTGGAACAGCCGGCGTATATACAACCAAGGTCTTCTCAATGTCGCGGAAATCGGAATTCAGATGTTTCCACTGATCGTCGAAGGTCACGTCTATCCCTTCCTCCATCAATCTTTGAATGAGTGGGGAGTCGGTTTTATCGTAACCCGAAACCTCCTTGCCTTTAGCGTGGAAGTATCGCGCAAGGGCGCTAACACCGATGCCACCGATGCCTAAAAAGAAGATATGACTGTACTCACCTGAGTTCATGAGGCCGCCTTTTCGATGAGTTTTACGATCCGCTCCGTAGCATCAGGAATGGCCATGTCCGATAGGTTCTTTGCCAATTCTGCTCGCCTGTTTTTGTCTTCCAGTAGTCTTTCTAGATCGGCTTGCAAACGCGTGTCGATCTCGCTTTCACGTATCAATAGCGCCGCCTTCTTTTCCACAAGGGATAGGGCGTTCTTCGTTTGATGATCTTCAGCCACGTTAGGCGATGGGATCAACACAGCCGGTTTGCCAACCACCGCTAATTCGCTAATGGTTCCCGCTCCGGCTCTCGACACAATGATATCGGCACAAGCATACGCCTCGTCCATGTTGGAGATAAAGGCATGCAAATGCACATGTGGCTCGTCGCCCACCCGGGTGTCAAGCTTCTCATAATACAGTTTGCCGCATTGCCAGAGGACCTGAATGCCTTGGTCGGACATCCATGGCAGTAATTCTTCAATGGCCTCGTTCACTCTCCTGGCTCCCAAACTTCCACCCAAAACGAGTATCGTTGGCTTTGATGGATCGAGCCCGAATTTCTTCTGTGAGGCCTTTTGTTCTGCCTTGCTTTCCACAATGGCTGGTCTAACCGGATTGCCGGTTAAGTGTATCTTTTCTTTCGGAAAGAAGGCATCCATCCCTTCGTAGGCTACACAAATAGCGCGAGCCTTAGCTCCTAATCGTTTGTTGGTGATGCCGGCATAGCTGTTCTGCTCCTGTATGACGGTTGGGAAGCCCATGAGCTGAGCCACATAGAGCAATGGTCCACTCGCGAACCCACCAGTTCCGATCACTACATCAGGCTTGAATTCCTTCAGAATCTTTCGGCAATGTGAAACACTGCGGATCAGTTTCACTGGGAATTTCAAATTGGCCGCAATGCTCTTTCGGTTCAACCCAACGATAGGCAGACCGTGGATCTTGTATCCAGCTTGAGGAACGCGCTCCATTTCCATTCGTCCTTGGGCGCCTACGAATTGGATCTCACAATCGGGATATCTCCTTTTCAGCTCATCTGCAATAGATAATGCCGGGAAGATATGTCCTCCTGTGCCGCCTCCGCTCACCATGAATTTCCTTCTACTAGGCATAGGCATCTTGTGGGATACTGTCGTTATACATCTCTGTTTCTTCTCCTATCTCTGCCGAGGCATTCAAACCACGAGCTACACTTTGCACCATGCCCAGGGCCATACAGGTCATCCATAATGATGATCCACCCGAGGATATCAAGGGTAAAGGCTGTCCTGTTACCGGAAGTAAGTTTACAGCCACGCCCATGTTAATAAAGGCTTGGAAGATGATCCCTAAACCGACGCCAAATGCGAGGACCTTCCCGAATTTATCGTCGGCGCGCATGGATATCCGGATGATCCGGAAAAAGAGCCACACGTAAACCATCAGGATAATCACTCCACCGATAATGCCGAATTCCTCATTGATGATGGCATAGATGAAGTCGCTTTCACTTTGAGATAGGAAGTTCTTCTGACTGCTCTTTCCTGGGCCTTCGCCTAAGATGCCACCTCTAGCAATGGCCATCTTGGCGTGATCTACTTGATAATTGGCTTCAGCATCTCCCGAGAAGTAGCTTTCAATTCGGGTCAATCCCGTATCAAAGCGGTTGCTCACTCCAGGCAATGCCTTGGAGGTTAGGATGAATAATCCCAATCCAGCAATGCCTAATCCAAAGATTCTTGCGATGTATTTCAAGGGATATCCACCCACGAATAGTACGATTATACTCAATGTGAACACAATGGCGGCGGTAGATATGTTAGCCGGTAAGATGAGTCCACACACCACCGCAATGGGCAATAGTCCGCGTATCCAAGTACTCTTGAACGACGTCATATTGTCGCCATACTTTGCCATGAATCGAGCGAGGTAGGTGATCAACACAATAGCAGCTAGTGCAGATGGCTGGAAGGTAACATTGACGATAGGGATCTTTACCCAGCGACTAGCATTGGCCACTTCATGACCATTGATCAAAGTGAAGAGAAGCAATCCTGCAATAAGTGGAAAGGCGAGAATACTCAGAGGAGCAAAATATCTGTATTGAACCCTGTGCACCAAATACATCAAACCTAATCCCAAGCCCATGTGTACGGCGTGCTTAATCAGCATGCTTATCACGTGCCCGTCCCCAAAACGGAACGCAATGTTGCTGCTGGCGCTATACACCGGCATGAAGGAGAATAGGCCCAACAGGAATACGATTACCCATACCGTGCGATCCCCATCAAAGTATTTGAGCGCTTTGGTCATTACAGCTTACGTACTTGCTCTTTGAATTGTCTACCTCTGTCCTCGTAATTCTCAAAAAGATCGAAGCTGGCACAGGCAGGGGATAGTAGTACCACATCTCCTTTTTGTGCCATCTTGTAAGCCATTCTCACCGCTTCTTCCATGCTGCCGGCGTCGGTCATGTTCGGAACAACCTTTTCGAATTCAGTATGGATCTTGGCTACATCCTTACCCAATGCTACAATGCCTTTCACCTTGGTCCCTACCAAAGGCATAAGCTGACCATAGTCGTTTCCTTTGTCAACTCCACCTACAATCCAGATCACATTTTTCTTCATGCTTTCTAGCGCGTAGAATGTGGAGTTCACATTTGTCGCTTTTGAGTCGTTGATGAATTCCACACCGTGGATCTCCATCACCGGCTCTAGTCGGTGTTCGATGGCATCAAAATCAGCCAAGCTTTCGCGCAACGTCTCCTTGCGGATGTTGAGGAGTCGGCTTGCCATTCCAGCTGCCATGCTGTTATACGTGTTGTGTTTGCCTTGGAGGGCGAGGTCGTCAATGTTCATTGCTTCTTCGTCTAGAGTTATGAGGATTTGTTCTTTTTCTAAGTCGTAGTAGGCACCGTCGTCTACGTAATGGTCCATGCTAAATGCATGCGCGTTGGCCTTGATCTTTTTCTTGGTAAAGCCCTTGATCGTTTCCATATCATCACCACAGTAGATGAAGTGATCATCCTTCGTTTGAGCTTGAGTGATGCGGAATTTGGAGGCTACGTACTTCGACATGTCATTGTCGTAGCGGTCCAAGTGATCAGGAGTAATATTGGTGATCACAGAGATGTAAGGAGCGAAGTGGTAGCAACCATCGAGCTGGAAGCTGCTCACTTCGAGTACATAGAACTCATGTGGATCTTCAGCCACCATACGTGCGAAGCTGTTGCCGATGTTACCGCCCATGCCGACATCCAGGCCACCTTTTTTCAAGATGTGGTGTGTAAGGCTTGTTACCGTGGTTTTTCCATTCGATCCGGTAATAGCCACGATGGTTGCATCGGTATGGCGATAAGCGAATTCGATCTCTGAAATGATCTCGATGTTCTTTTTTCTCGCTGTGTTGAGTAATCCGATATTGTCTGGAATACCCGGACTCTTCACGATCGCTGTAGCTTTGAGAATGCGATCTTCGGAATGGCCTCCAGATTCAAATTCGATCTCTCTTTCTTCCAGTTCTTTCTGGAATTTTGGTTTGATTGAGCCACCATCGGATACGAATACGGGATAGCCTTGCTTCTTGGCAAGAATAGCCGCACCTACACCGCTTTCGCCGGCGCCTAAAACGATAATATTTGGTCGTTTTTTGCTCAACTTAACGAAGTTTGAGAGTGATGATGGCGAATACAGCGAGCATGATACTCACGATCCAAAAGCGGTTAACGATCTTGGCTTCGTGGTAGCCTTTTTTCTGATAATGGTGGTGTAAAGGCGACATCAGGAAGATGCGCTTTCCAGTTCCCGTGCGCTTCTTAGTGAACTTGAAGTAGCTCACCTGCATGATCACGCTTAGGTTCTCTATCAAGAATACACCACAAAGGATAGGAATGAGAAGTTCTTTTCTCACCGCAATGGCAAATACCGCGATGATTGCTCCAATAGCCAATGAGCCCGTATCACCCATGAATACCTGAGCTGGATAGCTGTTGTACCAGAGGAAACCGATACAAGCCCCAATGAAGGCTGCGGCGAAGATCACCATCTCCCCCGATTCTGGGATATACATGATGTCCAAGTAATCAGCGAAGATCACCGAACCTGAAACGTAGGCCAATACGGCAAGTGCCACCGCTACAATGGCTGATGTGCCCGTGGCCAATCCATCCAGTCCATCCGTAAGGTTAGCACCATTGGAAACGGCGGTAATGATGAAAATGACGATCGGTATGAAGATCAACCAACTGTAATCCGCTAGGTCTGGAGAGATCCATGTAACCAATCGCTTGTAATCGAATTCGTTGTTCTTCAAGAATGGAATGGTGGTCTTGGTCGATTTTTCTTCATCCATGAACACCGGAGTGGATTGAGCCGATTCGCCATAGATCTCATTTACCGTAACCTCTGCTCCACGTGCTTTTTCCTTCATGGTAACATCTGGGTGGAAGTAAAGCATGCTGCCTACGATCACGCCTAATCCAACCTGACCGATCACTTTGAATTTGCCACGCAAACCTTCCTTGTTCTTCTTGAATACCTTGATGTAATCATCCAAGAATCCAATGGCACCCATCCATACAGTAGTGATGAGAAGGAGTTGGATGTATACATTTTCAAGTCGGGCGAAAAGGAGTGCTGGAACCAAGATGGCGAGTAAGATGATCACGCCACCCATGGTTGGAGTTCCTTTCTTGAGGTCTTCGCCTTGTAATCCGAGTTGACGTACTGTTTCGCCGATCTGCTTGATCTGCATGAAGCGAATGATGCGCTTGCCAATGATCATGGAGATGAGAAGGGAAGCCACAAGTGCCATACCCGCCCTGAAGGTGATGTATTGGAATACACCCGCTCCCGGAAAATTGAACTCGCTCTGTAAATACTCGAATAGGTAGGTCAGCATTATTTCTTTTGTTCAGTGAAGGCTTTTTTCATTTCGGCCAGATCGTCGAAAGGATGCTTCGTTCCGTTTACATCTTGGTACTTCTCGTGCCCCTTGCCGGCCACGAGAATGATATCTCCTGGATTAGCCAAGGAGCAGGCTGTCCGGATCGCTTCGCGGCGATCGGTAATGGTGAGTCGTTTTCCTGAATTCTGAGGCTCAACGCCCGTTTCCATATCTCTCAATATGGCCTCTGGGTCTTCCGTCCTTGGATTGTCGGATGTAAGGATGGCCTTGTCCGCCAAGCTTGTGGCAATGTGAGCCATCTCTGGACGCTTGGTCTTGTCTCTGTCTCCTCCGCATCCTACCAAGCAAAAAACGGTCTCATTGCCTGTTCTCAAACCCGCAATGGTGTCTAGCACATTTTTCAGTGCATCTGGAGTGTGGGCGTAATCGATAATGCCGATCACACCGCCGTTGGAGCGGACATATTGAAATCTTCCCTCCGCAGCATTCAGCGTGCTTAGTGCCGTGAGGGTTTGCAATTCATCGAAGCCCAACTGATGCGCCACAGCGTAGACTGCCGCAAGATTGTATACATTGAAGTTGCCGATCAATTTCGACCAGAATTCTTTTTCATTGATCTGAATCAGCGTGCCATTCAGCTGCTGCTCCATGATCTTGGCCTTGTAGTCGGTTGGTTTCTTCAGTCCGAATCCAAGTTTGGTGGCCTTGGTGTGGTGAAGCATGGTGTTACCGTGACGATCATCCACATTCACCAAAGCAAATGCACTGGCTGGAAGCATGTCGAACAAGATCTTCTTGGCCAGAATGTAGTTGTCGAATGTGCCGTGATAGTCGAGGTGATCGTGCGTGATATTGGTGAACACCCCACCTGCAAATTCCAAAGCTTCAACGCGTTTTTGATGTAGACCGTGAGAGCTCACTTCCATGAAGGCATATTTGCATCCGTGGTCTACCATGTCGCGCAACAAACGGTTTACAGTAACAGGGTCTGGCGTGGTGTGAGTTGCTGGGATCTCATGCTTCCCGATCATGATCCGAACGGTGG
>CBFHXG010000048.1:0-2487 GCA_965659725.1 Phaeocystidibacter sp.
GGCATTTTATCCATCACCGCATACTTCTCTTGGTTCCATGAAGATTACAATGGTATTTTCAATTTCAGCAGAAGCATTGTTATCATTCACTTCCTACTCGTTCTCTTCTTCCTGATCGGCAGTAGGTTTTTCATCAAAAAAATATATCTTACGGCGATCAAGAGCGCCCGACTCAGCAATCGGAATATCGTCATTTTCGGTGCCGGAACCTCAGGTATGATCACGCACAATGCGCTTCTTTCTGACCCCATTTCAAACGTTAATATAGTTGCCTTCATGGATGAGAATCCAAGTAAGGTGAAGAAATCACTGGAAGGCGTTCCTGTATTGCATCCCGACAAGATCTTAAAGGTCAAATATGTGGAGCAAAGGGAGATCAGCGAAGTGGTGATCTCTATTCAAGGGTTATCCCGCATGAAATTGAGGGAGATTTCGGATAAGGCGGTCAAGCTCGGACTTCAAGTGAAGATCATTCCTCCGGCCGAGAAGTGGATCAATGGAGAGCTTTCAGCACGTCAGCTTCGTAAGGTGCGTATCGAGGATCTTCTCGAGCGGGATTCTATCCAATTGGATAATAAGAATGTTGAACGAGAGATCAAAGGTCAGACCGTCCTTGTTACAGGTGCAGCCGGCTCGATTGGGGGAGAGATAGCCCGACAAATATTACACTACGATCCTAAATCTGTTATTTACTTGGATCAAGCGGAAAGTGCTTTGTATGAGCTGGAGTTCGATATCAAGACGCGCTATCCTGAACACTTCGAGAAATGCACCTTCCTAGTGGGCAATGTGAAGGACTTCATGCGGATGGAGGCTCTCTTCAAGACCTACGAACCTAATCTTGTTTATCACGCTGCTGCCTACAAGCATGTTCCACTCATGGAAGATAATCCGTATGAAGCCATTATGGTGAACGTGTTTGGAACCAAGATCATCGCAGATTTGGCCTGTGAATACGGAGCCAATAAGTTCGTGATGGTGAGTACCGATAAAGCGGTGAATCCAACCAATGTGATGGGCTCTAGTAAGCGTATTGCGGAGATCTACACCCAGGCTCTAGCTAATAATGGCAATTGCCAAACACAGTTCATCACCACCCGCTTCGGTAACGTATTGGGTTCAAACGGATCGGTGATTCCTATTTTTAGGAAACAGATCGAGCAAGGTGGACCGATAACCGTTACACACAAAGACATTACCCGCTACTTCATGACCATCCCAGAAGCTTGTAACCTCGTAATGGAGGCTGGTTCTATGGGTGTAGGAGGGGAGATCTTCGTTTTCGATATGGGTGAGAGCGTGAAGATCTACGACTTGGCCAAGAAGATGGTGGCCCTTTCTGGTCTGCGTCTTGGTAAGGATATTGAGATCGTTGAAACGGGTCTGCGTCCTGGTGAGAAACTCTTCGAGGAATTATTGGCCAACAACGAGAACACCTTGCCTACCCACCATGAAAAGATCCTTAAAGCACGCGATCGTAAATACGATTACAACAAGGTGATGCAGCAAATTGACGCTCTTTCTGAAGCGCTGGTTGATGCCAATCCAATGGAACTCGTTTCAGCTATGAAGCGCATGGTTCCCGAGTTCAAGTCGAACAACAGCGTGTACGAATCACTCGACGTTAAGCAGGGTAGGGACAAATAAGTTCTATGTCCACAGATATCGACGGATCCAACAACGCAAAGAGCACGGGTAGGATCCGCACTCATTTCATCTTCGCCCTGTTGGGTAATATGGGCTACGTTGTATTCCAATACCTCACGCTCGCCGTTTTCGTAAAATTCTACTCCAGTGATGAGGTAGGTATCTACCATTATTCAACGGCATTCGTCGTTCCCCTGGCCTTGTCTTTCGACCTTCAACTTCGCAGTCTTTTTATAACTGAGTCCAACCCCGGACGATTCAACAGCTATTGGAATTACCGCAGGATACTCAATCCCATTTCCCTCGCCATCATTGTGGTGGCCGCACTCATCCTTAAGTCGGAATTCATTGGATTCATTGCCGCTTTGGGGGTGTTGAAGGTGATTGAGAATCAAACCAATTTGATCTACGGACTGTACCATAGGACGGAAGGGATGCGTCGTGTGGCGGTTTCTCGATGGTTGAGAAGCGGGGTAGGCTTTGTGGTCTCGCTAACCTTAGCCATCACCATTAAGCCTGATTTTCTCTGGTTGATCTATGCCTATGCCGGAGCCGGCCTATTGGTGTATCTCGTCTATGATCTGCGTTGGGCGAATACGCTTAGAAGAAAGCTTGAACACGAAACCATCCCACTGAAAAGTCTTGTTATCCTTACCATTCCCATGCTTTTCATCGCCTTGATCGAGAAGTACTATGTCAATTATCCTCGCTTGATCATCGAGGAGTACTTTGGCCTCGAGATCATTGGTATCATCGGTAGCCTTTTTTACCTCCGTATGATGGGATGGAATAAACTGTTTATCCGTTCCTCTGTTTGTGTTTTCTTAATCACACCACGAG
>CBFHXG010000048.1:2586-13997 GCA_965659725.1 Phaeocystidibacter sp.
AAACCCTATCATCCCTAACTCTCCGTTCGATCAACGAGTGAGCCTTTCCAGACGATCAGCGAAGCTGATGTCAGGATGCCGACCGACAGCGTCGGCAGGAGCCTCGGAGCCCTGGAGCCTTGTTCAAAAACTCCATTTCACCCTCGCGTAGATCGCCGAGGTAAACATTGCAATCTTGTCGTTCTCGGTACGCACACTGAACATTTGTGCGAGAAGCATAGCATCCCAATTATTGGAAATACTGTAGCGCACACCCGGGACGAAAGCCGCTTGATCGAAGTTGTGAGATTGAAACCAGGCAAGGTCGATGGACCAAAGCATGCTAAGCGTGTAGGAGGTGCTGAGCATTACGGTGTGACGATAGGGAAAGATATTCTTGGATGACAAGCGCGTTTGGCGAAGGGAGAGTTGATCTAAAATGCTGGGCTCCAATGCACCCAGACCGTTGTAGAGATAGGATACACTTGCGTAGATACCATTATTGAACATGTAATCTAGGCCAAGGGTCGCTGTAAAGTTGCTTTCGCTCAAGGCTGTGTCTGTGCTGTGATAATAGGCTCCTTCACCTTTGAACCCAGCTCCTCCGATGCTGCCTGCCCAGCCTCCACCAACCACGACATCATAGTAGGTGTACCCGGCCAATACCTGCCAATCATAACCGCGGTAGTTCGACTTATACAATAGGGCTGCCGTGCTTTGATCAGGGTTCTCAAAATTGGGAGACACCGCGACATCGAACGACGAAAACCCATCGTTCAAGTAATACTGCGCATATACGGCATCGGCACCTGGACGCTCTTCGTAATCGAAGTCGAAGTAATTGTATTGATTGAAGATGTCGTTGGGATTAAAGACGTTATGAATGCCCCAATTGATGCGTTGTCGGCCTACCCGAATGGTGAAATCCGTAGACTGATAGGTGAAGTTCAATCGGTCGATCTCTGCATGAAAAAGCACCTCCCCTTCTCGATTCCAAAGCCATCTCATGTCGATCAATCCAGGATCAGCTTCTAGTCCAGACCTGAAAGCCTCTGTTTGGGCTTGGTAACCCCAAAAGACCCGATTGCGAATTCCTGCTTCGAAGGTCCATCTGGTCTCTTGTCCCATTTCAGCATTGATATTCAGCCTATTGTGGATCAGATGATCATCGAACGATTCTGGGAATAATTCACCGGCAAAAGGCGGCAATACGCCTTTATTTACGAAGGTTTGCGACGGAAGATATTTCAGATATCCACCTACTTGAAGGGTTTGCGCTCGAGCACCCATCAACAGAAGGAAGCTAAATAATGTGAGAACAAGCTTTTTCATGATCAATCCGACAATCCAAAGGGACGCAGTATTTTCATTTCCGGCATGTCGAGACGGTATCCAATATTGAATCGGATATACGTATGAAGGTTGTTGAAGAAATCGCTTCGAACAGGTTTGGTAAGCAGGTAGGCATTGGCAGCTAACCCTCCGTACCATCTGTCGTGATGATAGGCCAGCAAGAATCTACCTTCGGCCATGGCACCGAGGTCGACCGACATATTCTGCGTTGGTAGACCATTTTCTTCGGTACGCCCGTAGGTAGCCGCTATACCGGGTGCGAACATCAAGCCAACGGACCACCTTCTAAACAGCACCCATGTGTGCGTGTAGCCCACATTGGAAGCGATCGTGAAGGTTTCATAACCGGAGATATTCCGGATCTCGTAGAAATTCACCACCGCTTGATCGGGAATGATGGTAGAATCCGACGACACATGATCGTATCCGGCAGAAACCCCTAACAACCAGCTGCCGGCGGAACGCCTCTGCTCCTGACTTTGCCAAAGCATGGCACGGTGTGAGTAGGTATCTTCATTGAATCCGTAGTATGCATTGGCATAAACGGTATGCGTAGTCAGATCTGGTAAAGTTGGATAATGCGAATTGGTACTGAACCAGTCTGGGGCATAGGATTCTGGATTGGCAATATGGAATCCTCGATATCTTTCATAGAAGACCCTGGCCCACCAGTGTTCGCCTGTATAACCCACTGCCAATCCGAGGTTATCTGTATTTCCTCGATCTGGATCACTGTACGTAAATGGCCCGATCGAAGTGGTGGCCCAAACGTTCAACCACTTGTAACTGAACATCACCCCATAGGTGGGGAAACCGTTATTGGATTGGAGGTGAAGAAGATCTCCACGCCTGCCTAGAACGGATAGTGTGTTTGCCTTTTGCTCCAGCGCTAGGCTCAAGTTTCCGTAATCCCGATAGTCTCGGATATAGGAAGTGTCCTGTTGCCCGAACAAGGTCATGCAGGGAACAAGAAGCATCCATGTGATGAGTATGTATGACTTAGGCTGGCGGATGGTATTGGCTTTTAGGGGCGTACTTCGTCGTTTATGACCTTTCCATCTTCTAAGGTAATCACTCTTCTCGCTTTATCAATAACTCTTTGGTCGTGAGTTGCGAAAACGAATGTTATCTTTTCTTCTTCATTCAAGCGGGCCATGATATCGAGCAAATTGGAGGTTGAATGGCTGTCCAAATTCGCCGTTGGTTCATCTGCGATAACAAACTTTGGTCGGGATGCAAGAGCCCTTGCCACAGCCACTCTTTGTTGTTGTCCGCCCGACAATTGCGCTGGCTTATCCCCTTCCCTTCCTTCGAGGCCCACGGCATGAAGGAGTTGTTTTGCCCTGGCGTTTCTTTCCTCCTTCGACCTACCTTGGAGTTGCATGATAAAGGCTGTATTCTCCAGTGCGCTTAAAACGGGCAGAAGGTTGTACGCTTGAAATACGAATCCAATGTTCTTCAATCTGAAATCGATAAGCTTGTTCTCAGAAAGCGATTGGATGTGCTCCCCGCTCACTACGACGTCACCCGACGTTGGCCTATCTAACCCACCGATCATATTGAGCAGCGTTGTTTTACCACATCCGGATGGCCCCACGATCGCGGTGAACTCCCCTTCACCGATGGTCAGGTTCACGCCATCTACGGCATGCACCGCCACAGCTTCGGCGTCGTAGGTCTTAAAGAGGTCTTTCACCTCAACGATTGCTTGGTTTGTTTTCATAATCCGATCTTTTCTAGACCATTCACTATTTTCTTCGGTAGGGTAAATCGATACCCGAGGTAGAATCTGTTGTAATTGTTCAATCCGGATACTGGATTGATGCCGCCTGCATCCACGGTCGCGTAGCTGAGGGCCGAGTATCCGAAATACCACTTATCCCCGTTGTACCCGACGATGAATCGGCCTTCATTGCTAAACGCAAGTCGAGAAGGGATATCGCGAGCTTCATCGGTCCGGTTGCTATACGTCCCTCCCCAGTGAACTCCCAATCCAGGGGTGAGTCCAAGGTGGACAAACCACTTTCTCGAATTACTGAGCACGAACGTATACTGATACCCTCCGTTCACGGTGAGCATCGAGGAGCTTACCACGTTGATGTCTTTGACCGACTCGAAATTCGGTGCTTGAACGCTTGGTATAAATGCACTGTCGCCCACAATGGCACTGTAGGAGAATGTGAGCCCCGACACCCATGAGCCGGCACTGGACTCCTGACGTTCTAGCTGCCAGAGGCTTGCCATGCTCGAATAGGTATCACTATTGAAGATCCAATTGGTCGCCGCGTAATATCGGAACGTCTCGATATCGGGGCGATAGGGGTATCTTCCAACACTATCGAGATAGTTAAAGCGCACTAGATCTGGGTTGGTAATGTGGTATCCGTTGTAGGACTCCAAGAAGTTCCTGAAATACCATTTAGGCATGGTAAATCCGAAGCCGATGCCAAAATTCTCGGTGTGTCCATACAGGCCTTCATTGGAGAAGGAATTCAGTCTTTTGGTATACTCGAAGGTGAGCCATTTGTAATCCACTCCAAAGCCAAAGCCGGTGATAGGGGCAGTAGAATACTCCAATACCTGGCCATTACTTCCGGTAAAATCGAAGGATTCACTTTTGGTGTTCAAGACAGAGGTAAGTACGAGATTGTCTCGAAAACTAACGATGTTTTCACGTTGCGCTAAGGCGGAAACGAAGGTTAGGCATAATATGGCGACAAGCGTCTTTCTCATACCGTTCGTATTGCTTCTACTGGATTCAACTTGAGTGCTCTAAATGCAGGGACTAATGATGCTAGTAATGTTAGGGTTACCACGATAACCGAGATGCCGAGATAATATCCTGGTACGGGTACGGGATAAATGAAGCTATCCATACCATAGGCGCTCAATCCTTCGCCCACAGCACTCAGGTCAAAACCCGTTTTGCCTGATATCAAGAGTGAAACATGACCTATCAAGATTCCAATCGGTGCACCTACACAGCCTAGGAAGAGGGTTTCAACCATGATCATGAAGAAGGTTCGACGCTTGTTCATTCCCACGGCCATCAGCATACCGAGCTCTCGTCTTCTTTCGAGGATAGCCATTAACATGGTATTGAGGATGCCAAAGGTTATAGCAAAGATGATGATGCCAATGAAAATGTAGAGGCTAAAGGCCATCATATCATCGGCATATCCAAGATCTGGAGAAACCTCCTGCCATGATTCCACGATCACGTCAGGTAGCATCGCATCAACAGCACTGGCATATTCCCTAGCCTTCTCCTTATCATCCAACTTCACAATGATCTCGTGGGCCATGCTGGGACCTCCTCCCATCAATGCTGCGAAATCTTCCTTTCTAATCTGGACCGTCGATTTATCAAATGCGGTTGAAACGGTTTTGAATATGCCACCTACCCTAAACAACGCTTCGGTTGGATAGCCATCCATGTGTTGAAATCCGATGGGAAGTCTGCTTCCCAACTCCAACTTCAGCTCTTTGGCCAGGGATTCTCCAACGTAGGCCATGGGCACACGGCGGGTTTCAGGAAGGTATTCGCCTTCGATGATACGCGTGTTCAGGTCGCAAACCAAGGTGTCCGTTGCAGGGTCAACGCCCTCGATCTGAACACCCATCATACCATAACTTGAAGAAACGGAACCGTTCTGTACGATGCGTGAGCTGTGAGCTACGTAGCCTTCCTGCTCTTCTAATTTTGTCTCAACGGCAGTCACATTTGGGATGGTCAGATCCACCGCTGCATCCTCTTTCCATCCCTCTGCATGGACTTGTGCGAAACCGAGGTAGGTAGACAGTGCCGAATCGGTTCGTTGATCGTTCATTCCGATGCTGAAGCCAGTGAGGAAAATGCTCGCCCAAATGCCCATGGCCATGGCTATGATCACCACGGAGCTCCTAACCTTACTTCGCCAAAGGTTGCGCCATGCAATGGTGATTATGATTCTCAGTGTATCCATATCTATGACCGCATTGCGTTAACGGGTTCAATTCTTTTGATGGCAAACACGGAATACAGCGAAATCAGAAGGGTCAACACCACCAAGACTGCTCCGTGTGTCAGCGCGATACTCCAATCGATCGATGCCTGCATGGACGCTTCCATGCCCATTTCCTTCATGGCGTCGAGTGCCTGACCTGTTAATTGGATCGGGTTGTGATAGAAATAGAGTGATTGTGGGCGGGTGATGAGAATGGCCAACCCACTTCCCATCAAGGCCATAAAGGAGGCCTCGAAGAAGGCCATCAACATCAATTGTCCCCTTCGCATTCCTAGACCTATCAACATTCCGTATTCCCTTTTGCGCTCGGCTGCGAGCATGATAAAGGTTCCAAATAGGCTAAAGGAGATCACGATGTAGAGTACACCAGCCATGATCTTGCCGCCACCCGAGTCTGCTTCAATGGTTTGAACGAGTTCCGGCATCATCTCTTGCCAGTTCACAACGGCGTACTGTTCATTTGAAATGGACGCTTTGATGTTGGCTTGAACTTCAAATAGATCGGCATTTGGATCTGTGTTGATGGCATAAGCTGTAAGGAGTCCGTCGGCTGCAAAGACATACTGACCTGTATTCAAACTCATCACAGCGAGGCGAGAGTTCAGCTCGGGATTAGGGAGCTTGATAATCCCTTCGATCGGCAGCAGGGCATTGGCGCTCATTCCGTGGTATCCCTGCCCTATGAGTACAACGGAACCACCGATACCCATCTTTAGGTATTTAGCGAGATCCGAACTTAGGATCACTCCATCTCCTGGATTGGCAGATCCATTTTGTAGTAGCTTGGGAATATCCAATTGAGCTTCTTTTTCCGGATCGATGCAGAGCACTCTTATTACGCGTGTCCTATTTCCAGAGCTGGCAAGTGAGAAGCTCGATAAGCGCGGTGAAACGCTCATTACACCTTGTGAATTTGCGATCTGTTGATAGAGGCTTTCGTCCTGTGACAAACCGTTATCGATGATCTGTTCATTCCAATAGGCGGTGTCTTGCACTTGAATGAATCCCTCGGTTGATCCTACGATGTTGCGGATCATATTATCATAGGTCCCAAGTTGTAAGGAACGCATGGATATCACCGCATAACCGGCAAAGAAGACGGCGGCGATGGTAATGATCGTGCGCCGGCGATTTCGCCAAAGGTTTCTCCATGAAAGTCGAACTAATAGCATGGTGCAAAGGTTAGCGTACGCGTTTCATGTTTTGAACGGTGAAGAAGGTCGAGGTAAAATCTACCCCGAATTCGAGACTCTTATAGGTCATTTCGGTGAACTCACCTTCCACATCCATCGGAGTCATTCTCAACCTCGAGGGCAACATTCTTCCGTCGAACTCTTCAATGTCAAACCCTTCCATACGTTGCACGAGTTCATCGTATTCATCGTAGAAATCGGTTTGAAGCTGTAGGTATCCATCCACGGTGATGTACATCTTCAATTTGCCCCAAACTACGGGAGCATTTTCTGTGGGTACGCTCTCGATCACGTAGCATTCCCTTCCTCTAAGCGTTTCCTTTCCGAGGAGTGTGTGCGTGTAATCGGTTATCAAGGACGACTCACGGACGAGGTCGTCGTTATTGAAATCACTTCCCATCCAACTTTGCGACATCATGCTTGGTGGCATCTTAACTTGTCGGTTGATGGTAGGCACATAATTCCACATTTCCTGTTGTCGTTTAAGGAATACGGTGCCTCTATCTCGTGCTGGGGCATTGATGAGGATCATGCTAAACTCCGACCCCTTACTCCAAGAAGCAGCTGTGATGTTACGTTCCCACGAAGGGCGTACAATATTGATCTCTATGGTAGCCTGACTTGATTCTCCACGTAGGTTCTCTTCGCTTCTGCGGATAATTTCATTCACATCTTGCGACCATCCGGTAAGGCTTATCAATAAGAGGGAAAGATAGGTCCAAACAGTTCTCATTTCACAGTTGGTTTAGCTTGTATTCTTTCTTGAGTCGGTTGATCATTTCGTCGAGTGGATAATCATCACCAAGTGACAGATATCCCATTGTAATACCGTCCAGCTTAGCGCCAAAGAAGAAGGCCTCATGGACGGGATCCTCGTAACCTAGGGCTTCGAACATCGGCTTCACTTGAAGCGCCTTGGCTTTTCGGAGCATCTCAATGTGGTCTCCTAGGCCTTCCATTACATCCTCTTGCATGGCAAGATGGATCATGAGTCTAACCCATCCTGGATTCTCTTTCATGAAAACGACGGTCAGATCGATCATAGAATGAAGCAACTCAGGAGGGGTTGCTTTGTCGAAGTCCATCTCCCATAGACCTTGAGTTTGTTCCACAAGATTGTCGAATACGGCGAGAAGCACATCCTCCTTACTATCGAAGTGATGGTAGATAAGTCCCTTTGAAATATTGGCTTCTTTAGCGATGGAGGCCATGCTTGTTGCATTGAATCCATCTTGAGCAAAACGCGCAAATGCAGCATTCACGATCTGTTGCCTACTCTGTAAGCGAACCTCGGCATTCTTCTCTTTTGATCTCGGCGACATTTTATATTGACTTAACGGTCAGTCAAAAATATGAAATTAAGATCACCTCTGGACAGATCGCCGATAAATTTTTCAGAATCAAGTGGATGCGCAGTTATAGATTCTCTTGATAAGGATGTGAACAGAGGGGCCTCTTACTTGGTTAATCCATCCAAGCCGTTGTATTTTTGTACAAAATTCATTGATATGTATCCAGAAGATTTAATTGCTCCAATGCGTCAGGAGTTGACCACCCTCGGGTTCAACGAAACGCGTTCTGCGGAGGAAGTCGATCAATATCTCTCGAAAGAGGGCACCACGTTAGTAGTAATCAATTCGGTTTGTGGCTGTGCTGCGGGTAGCGCACGTCCGGCTGTTAAGTTGGCGTTGGATGGAACTGAGAAGAAGCCATCTAACCTCATTACTGCTTTTGCTGGAAATGACGTTGAAGGTGTAAACCGTGCACGTTCATTGATGGCTCCCTTCCCACCATCATCACCATCTATGGCGTTGTTCAAGAATGGCGAGCTCGTACACATGATCGAGCGTCACCACATTGAAGGTCGCACGGCAGACATGATCGCCGAGAACTTGAAGGGTGCGTTTGAAGAGCACTGCTAAGAGGTAAGGTGATAACACGAGCGAACGTTCGAGCGTGAGATTCGTGGAGATCAAGGTCACGACTAGGATACGAGATTCCTGGTCGTGATTTTTTTTGTAGATAGCTAGAAAGTAAGAAGGGCGGAAAGTCAGTATAGTAGACGTGATGGTTTCTCAGCATTGACCAAATCCATCTAACTCAACCTCCTTAAAGCTTTACACGTTCGGACCCTCATTCGTTACATGTTTCCCCACAAAAAAACCCCTCACCCGTTTCCGAGCGAGGGGTCTTTAACCCTTAATCTGTATCGATTAGCGAACTACGAACTTAGTCGTATTGGTTTCGCCTTTTTCGTTAGTTAGAACAAGCATATACACGCCAGTGTTCAAACCGTCACGCTCGATAACGAGTTCTGTTGCTGCATCAGTGAAGGTGCGCATTACGCGACCTGTAAGATCAACGATCTGACCGTTGAAGTTTCCTTCTGGAAGTTGAACTACTGCGCGCTCACCCATTGGGTTTGGAGTCAAGTAGAGGGTTTCCTTAGAGAACTCTTCTACGCTCACACCACCTTGGATACCGTCGCAAGTGTTGAATGCAAACTCGATGATCACATCGTTACCATCTGTTGGACGAGCCAAGTAGCGGTTATCAGAGAATGATCCGTTGTCTACACCACATCCACCGATATCAGAGAAGTCGGCAGACTCTTCAACTGCACCTGTACCACCTTGTTGATCTGGGGTACCGTTGATGAACTTGAAGTAGATCTCTGGTGGACAGAAGTTAGGAACTACAACTTCGTAAACGTTGTCTCCATCATTATCCAACATTTCCAAGGCACCATCTTGCCAGCTAGTGAAGTCTCCCATTACGAAGATCTTACCGTCGCCTGCAGGAACCTCAGCGCTCATGTCTACACGGAAAGTAACTGTTGCTGGATCTGGGATCGGAGTACAAGCACCGTATGCGAAGGCGCCGTAGCAACGAACAGGAAGAATGGTGTCAGAACCAAATTCGAATACGCGGTTTGCACCACCTTCCGAAGTACCCCAGTCGGAGTTGATACGACACTTTCCTTGGAATGTAGCAAGGCCAGTACTGAACTCAACCTGAACTGGAAGGCTCAAATAAGTGATCTCGTAAACAAGGTCACCATCAGGATCGGCCATTGTATCACCGCTCCATCCGTTTGGCTCACCTGCGAAGTCAAGGATGTCCGTTGCAGGATCGAACCCACAAATCGTGCTCATGTCGATCTGGATCGTAATGTCCAAGGTATCTGCATACGTTGATGGACAAACTCCTGGCGTCAAAACGTCGTAGCAAAAAGTGTCGAGCTGTACTGCTGCACCACTAACGGTGAAGGTACGGTTAGCAACACTTTCCCATCCACCAACTCCATTCAAGAACTTGTATTGGTAGCTACCATCAGGTAGGTTGGCAGTGAACGTCCAAATTCCGTCCATGTCTGGATCCACTGCATAAACAGCACTGTCGGCGTTACCACCGTCATTCCAGTTAGTGTATTGACCGGATGCGTCCGCCGCAGCGAAATCACCGGCAATGATTACGGTGTCCTGATTCGGATTCACCGCGTTAATGTCAACAGCAAAGTCAACAGCGTACGTTTGAGCTCCTGCCCAAAGCGAACCGCCCATCAACAATGCGAAAGCGTAAAGTTTCTTCATAGCTAAATGTTGTAAGTGTACTTTTTACAATTAGTGCTAATTTATAAAAAAACCTTTCACTCGTAACCTCTATGATAGAAACTTATGCTATGAAAAAGATAATTCGTGTAATTTGTACACTTATTAGATATCATGATATGACACGTACATCAGTAATCATCGGCATTCTAGCCATTTTACCGATTTTTTCCTCTGCTCAAAATTTTTCAATTGAAAGGATAGATCCACCTTCATGGATGCCTGATAATCCAGGTGATACCTTGGAATTATTGGTCAGAGGAGTTGAATTGAACAGCGTTCAAGAAGTTACATCAGACCATCAAAGACTTCAGATCATCGATTTCAAAGCTGCTGATAACGACCACTATATGTACGTTACGGTCTATGCCGCGCCCGTATTGGTCCCAACTGAGATCAGCTTACAATTTACCGGAGGCCGACAAGCCGAGCAGTTTGAATGGAGCACCTATCCCAATAAGAGAAGAGACAGAGGTCTAAGTGCATCCGATTATCTCTACCTCATTACTGCCGACCGATTTGCGAATGGAAACCCAGCCAATGATGTCTTCCCCCAAATGAACGAGGATAGCATTGCTCGTGAAGAACCCTATGCACGACATGGTGGCGACGTTGAAGGCATCCACGACCATCTCGATTATATCCAATCGCTGGGCGTTACCGGTCTATGGATCAGTCCCCTTCTCGAAAACAACGAATACCAAGCTTCCTATCACGGTTATGCAATCACCGACCATTACAATTTGGATCCACGCAACGGAACGAATGAGGAATTCAAGGCACTGGTAGACGACCTGCATCAAAGAGACATGAAAATCGTTATGGACGTAGTTTACAATCACTTTGGTGATCAGCACTACCTCTTCCTCGATCCTCCTTCGCGTGATTGGTTCAATCAGTGGGATGAATACACGCAAACCAATTATCGAGCTACTGCTTTAATGGATCCATACGCCTCAGAATACGATCAGAAAAAAATGAGCGATGGATGGTTTGATAAGCACATGCCGGATGTGAATCAGCGAAATCCTCACGTTGCAAAATGGCTCATTCAGAACAGTATTTGGTGGATCGACTTCTTTGATATCGATGCCTTCAGGATCGACACATATGCCTATCCCGATCAGAAGTTCATGGCCGATCTGGACAGCATCCTATTGGATCGATATCCGGACTTCTTCATCTTCGCTGAAACATGGGTGCACCACGCCCCTACTCAGTATTGGTTCGTGCAAGACAATTTGGATCGAGCATTCAACTCGCATCTA
>CBFHXG010000049.1:0-13989 GCA_965659725.1 Phaeocystidibacter sp.
AAAGGTGAGTCCAGGTTCACCACTGATTGCCAATGCAGGGAAACCTTCAAATTCGATCTGACCCAGGTGACCCTCTCGCAGAAGAGGCATATCCATAGCTCGCACGTACACTTCCACTGCTCTATCGTCAGAGGTTGGGAAGAGTTCAGCAATCGGTGTTCCTGCTTTGATATTCTCACCAATACCACGGATATAGATTCGGCTCACCACGCCATTCTGTGGGGCCCTTACGGTGTGATAGGTTTGTCGAACTTCAACGGTAGACCTTCTGTTCTCGAGCTTCGCGATCTCACCAAGGGCTGCCTCGCGGGAAGAAATAGCCGTAAACTGTTCACTGCGCGCTTTGGCAATATACTCGGCGTAATCTGCTTCCAAACGTGCGCGCTCAGCTATACTCTGCTGATACTTATTGGAAGCTGAAGTGAACTTCGCTTGTGCGTCTTGGTACTTCTGCTGACGTTGTTCGAGTTCATATCTACTCTTAATACCCTCTTGGAACAGGGTGTCGGCGCGCAAATACTGACGCTCGGCCAGTTCAATCTGCACCTCAGCAGCTTGAAGATCAGCGCTGTCTGATTGAATCTTGAGATCTAGCTCTCTACGTTTGATAACCAGACTTTGTGTCAATGCATCAACTTGCTGGGCTTGAGCATTGGCTTTCTCAAGGTATGCATCGGCTGCGAGGCGTTTGGCTTCCAACTCTTGGTCTATCCTATCAAGTAGGTTAGGATCGAAATAAGACGGATCGATCTCGGTAAGGTAGGCGAGGGTATCGCCTTCTTGTACGGTATCCCCCTCTCGAACGAACCACTGTTGTATCCTTCCAGGAATGGGAGACTGTACATCTTGTGGACGCACGGCCGGATCATAGTTCGTGATCTTTCCGTACCCAGCAATGTTCTGGGTCCATGGGATGAAGAGTAGGATCAACACAAAAACCGTCAGAACGGAAGTCCATTTCAGGAATCGGCTGATCGTCTTTGAAATGGAGGTCTTCTCAAACGTCTGAAGTACCTCGGGCGAAACCTTATCGCGTATGGCGTTTCTAGATATATTGAGCATGACCTAGTAAATGAGTTCGGTTTTGAATTGGCTTGGGATCTCGGAAACTGACCCCTGGTAGGCAATTGCACCTTCGCGAAGCACCACTACCTTATCACACTTCTCGATCACGTCGTTTCTATTCGAGGCGATGAAGATGGTACCTGACTCCTTGAAGATCCGCTCGATCAATTGTTTTCTAAGCGGCTTTTCACATTGATCAAAAACATCTTGCAACAGTAAAAGTCGTGCATTGCGCAACATGGCTCGCAAGAGGATGAGACGTTGAGATGTGAACTCAGTAAGATGGATAGAGTTATCGGAGATGGTTTGGTCAAGGCCTCTTGGCAAGGACTCATACCAAGACATCAATCCCATCTGTTCTATTCCTTCGAGGAGTTGATCATCATTGGCTTCCACGGCTCCAATGGCGAGGTTATCTCGTAGAGAGGCTTCGAATAGGGCTTCTTGACGAAGGTTGTCTCCAAGTGTACAGCGATAATTGAAAAGCTCGAGATTTTCAAGCGCTACTCCTTGGATCTTCACGGTTCCCATTCGGTCTGGGATTAACCCTGCAATGGAGCGAAGGAGACTGGTTCTCCCACTTCCGGCGTAACCGATCACGGCGACCTTCTCTCCGGCTGCAACATCGATGGATGTCTCGTCTTTCATAACAATGGACACCGGCCATGCTTGCTCGCGAGCAGAAACATTCCTTCCCTCGGAGCCCTCTAGAGGTCTTTCGAAGACACTAGCGATCTTCTCGAGTGCAGTAACCGTATCAAAGAGTGGTTCCGCCAATTTGATAAGTTTATCGGCACTATTGGTGATAAGTAGGAACACGATCTCTACGGCTACGAATTGACCGATACTCATTTGCTGTTCGAAGACGAGCAAGCCTCCGAAGATGAGTAGCATTCCGGTAAGAATGAATCGGAAGCCTACTAATTGGGCGTATTGGAGCACCAAAACCTTGAAGTGTCCCTTACGAGCGCCGAGCCACTTTTCTGTGTGATCCTTGGTCCGCAGGTCTGGCCAAGTAGACCTCCCAGCCAGCTTGAAGGTATTCATGGCATCTGCCATTTGCTCTAGCCAATAGGCTACTTCGTATTTGTGTGTACTCTCTTGGAGACTGGTCTTCAGTCCACGTTTCCAGGTCGTCCTAAAGATGATGACTACCAGAACTACCACCACGGCTCCTGCCACTACGAATAGGGGGTGGTATATAGATAAGAGGAGGAGGCCGAAGAATATCTGTAATATACTCGTGGACGCATCTAACAGCACCTTGGGAACAGCTTTCTGAACGGTAAGCGTATCAAAGAAGCGGTTCACGAGCTCTGGTGGGTGATCGCCGATGAGGCCTTTAGGGTGTAAACGTGGGATGCGGAAGCTAAATTCGATGGCTGATCGAACGAAAATGCGCTGCTGCAAAAGCTCCGTGATCTGCATTTGAAAGATCTGGAGGATACCGGCGAAAAGAATGGCTGCGAGGACGACACCTACAAGCACCCACCACGAGGCACTTGGTCTGCCACCCATCACCAGCGTGATGATCGCCTGGAAACCAAGAGGAAGTGCCAGACCGATGGCGCCATTGAGCACGGCAAAGAACAAGACATAGAAAACCTCACGTTTGTCTTGTACCAATAATCTATATAACCGCTCTAATGGAGTAATCTTCGGTTCCATTCGTTCGTTTCAAGGTTTGAGCAAAGATAACGTCAATTCCCAGTTTCAGTTCATAAAGGATACGTTACCCCTCTCTAATTATTCTTATGTCATATATAAACATTTTTTATCGTTAACACATCTTAACATTTATAAAAGTGTATGCGAATAGATGTAGCCCCTGCTTAGAAAGACTTGGGAATGATCAGAAAGAAGATGGGTCACTAAGGAATTATGCTGACGGGTTACACTAACACCCTTCAGGATTTAGGAATTTCACTCTAGAGCCAGACGTCTTTCCTGCCGACCTCATTCCATATTCAAATGCTCTCAACAAGGTCACGAGCTCGTCAAACGAAAAGTCCCTCGGAAGACACTTCATCGATCTATCAACTTTCGACGTAAAAATTACTAAATATAGTTACACCTAGCTCCCCCAGTCACTCCTATCCAAACTGCGGTATTGAATGGCTTCGGCCAGATGAGACGTCTGGACCTGTTCCTTCGAATCAAGGTCGGCAATCGTTCTGGCCACCTTCAAGATCCGATCATAGGCGCGTGCCGATAGGTTCATTCGATTCATGGCCGACTCCAACATGGTTCTGCCATCATCAGAAAGTTTACACACCGACCTTAATTGCTTGCTTCCCATCTCGGCATTGCAGTGAACATTGTGGGTTTCCTTGAATCGTTCCTGTTGTATCCTTCTGGCCCGCATCACACGCCTTCGAATACTTTCACTGGGTTCTGCAGGACGATCATCCGAGATCTCCTTGAACTTAACCGGCGTAACCTCAACATGCAGGTCGATACGATCTAGCAAGGGACCTGATATCTTATTCAGATAGCGGTCTACCGCCCCAGGGCCACACGTACAATCGCGCGTTGGATGATTGTGATAACCACACGGACATGGGTTCATACTCGCGAACAGCATAAAGGAGGCTGGATATGTAACTGTATGCTTTGCTCTCGAAATGGTCACCTCTCTATCTTCCATGGGCTGTCGCATGACCTCCAAGACCGATCTTTGGAATTCGGGCAATTCGTCTAGGAATAAAACCCCGTGATGTGCCAGACTGATCTCTCCGGGTTGAGGGTAACTGCCTCCACCTACTAAAGCTGCATTAGAAACCGAATGATGAGGAGACCGAAATGGCCGTTGTGCCACCAAGGCTTGTTCGGCCGCCAAAATACCCGATACAGAATGGATCTTGGTGGTTTCCAGAGCCTCCTCCATCGTCATAGGTGGTAAGATCGTTCCCATCCGCTTGGCCAGCATGGACTTTCCGGCTCCGGGAGGACCGATCAATATCACGTTATGACCGCCCGCAGCCGCGATCTCCAAGGCACGCTTGACGTTTTCTTGCCCTTTCACTTCGCTGAAATCAACGGATGATCTTGCCGAGGCTTGTTCAAATATCGATTCCGAGTTCGTGACAATGAGAGGCAAGCTTGCCTCACCATTCAAATGGGAAACTACACTTGCTAGGGTAGACGCACCATAGATCTCTATCCCGTCTACTATCGCCGCCTCCTTGGCATTGCGCATAGGCAGGATAATGGATCGATAACCTTCCTTCTTCGCCTGGAGCGCCATTGGAAGTGCCCCTGTGATCGGCTGAAGTTCACCATCCAAAGACAGTTCTCCCATGATGATCGTATCCTCCAAACTATCGATCAGCAATTGCTCAGATGCAGCTAGGATACCCACAGCCATGGGCAGATCATATGCCGACCCCTCTTTCCGAATATCAGCAGGGGCCATATTTATCGTAATCTGCTTACGCGGCATCTTAAGTCCGCCGTACAACAAGGCGCTTCGGACTCTCTGCTGACTCTCCTTGACGGCCGAATCAGGTAGTCCCACAAGGAAGAATTTGATTCCTTTATCCACACTCACCTCAACGGTGATAGTAGTTGCATCCACACCGTGGATCGCACTTCCAAAAACTTTGACTAGCATTTAATGGCACTTTGGTTTACGCCAAAGATGCACCCACATCGATCCAATAGCCGTATGATAAACGCATACAAACGGCTAAGTTTAGATCACATCCAATCCAATTTGGATGTCTCCGACTTGTAGAGCAGGTAATCTGTGAGCTGTTGTGCTGTAGCTTCGGGCAAGAAGGGTAGGTCCACCGAGCCTCCAGCCGTTTCGATCGACAAGGAGCACAGGCCTTTACGGCGTTGATAGAACGAGCGCTTCATAGTTACCGCTTGAACTTTATCCAACTGAAGCGTGGCCAACTTCTCGAAGATGACCTTCTTACGGGTGATGAGTGTTTCTCCATCTATCCCTAGTCCCTGGAAGCGCCACAAGAGGATGCTGTAGACTACTTGAAATGGCAGCCATAGTCCCATCCACGAGAAATTCCAATCATCGGTAAAGTAGATGATCACCGCTGGAATGATCAATGGGATCATCCCCAGGCGGGTACTCCTAAACAGGATCCATTTCTTGCTTGTCCCCGGATGGAGGACTTCGGGTAATACACCAAAAAGTCGGGTTCGCAGTGCCTGTACCATGTGATACGGACTTCCCGGGATCGTAAAATCTTCCTTGTTGCGAACCTTTTGAGCATAGGCTTGCTCTATCTTGAAACGAATGATGCCCAACCACTTGAAAACAGGACCTTGCTCCGTCTTCATGATCTGGATCTTGCTCGGTTTCAACTGTCTGGTTTTAACACTCGCCAAACCATATTTTGCCTCAAGTGCATCTCTCCTCTCAACCACCTTAAAGCCATAGAATCGCACGATGGTGAGGATAATGGAGAAAAGGATAGCGGCTATCATCACCAAGAACCCGAGCACAACGAAGATCGAGAACACCTTAGGGATGTAATCGTAGACCGTGATGATCTCCTCATTGAGTTTTTGGGCCTCTATCACGTCTTGGATCTGACTATACAAATAGAAGGCTCCACCGATAAACGCTGCGATGGATCGAAAATGGTTTCGGAACAATCCGATCTTGAACAAGGTCAAAACATCAACCTCAACCCAAGTTCTGGAAGTCGGATTGGTCGAGGGGCCCGCTGATTCATGAACCTCTTCTTCTTCCTCTTTTCGCTCAAGGATAAATTCTCGTAATCGACGAGCGGCGTCTACTTGCAATGCCCAGATCTCAGCCTCTTTCCCACCTGACCCTGCAGTGTCTACTACGAACCGTACGGTATTGGCCAATCGGTAATACCACGGCTGCTGGAGGTCTATCGCCTGAATGCGCTCAAACGGAATGCGGAGATCTACCTTTCGGATCACGCCATGACGGATCACGAGCGCATCTCCTTCAATAGACCAACGATAGGTCAGATAGCGAATGATACCATTCAACACGGTGAGTCCTAGTGCGATATAAATGAAGATTAAGAAATACTCTTGGTTCGAATCCTCCTTGGGTCGGCTTACTTGAAAGAAGTAAACAATTAGAATGGGCCAGAACTGGGAAAGGATAGCGCGTAGCACCCTGCTGAACACACGCAACAGGGCGATAGGTGCAAGCTTCTGTGGAGTACTAAAGTCCATTATCCTTGGATCGATGAGTCATTATCAGAACTCGACGGGGTAGCCTGATCTGCGCTTCCTTCCTCTTCCGCTTCTTCGATCACGCGCTCCATGATATACTTTCGTAGCTTCTCAGCTTTTTCTCTTGGCAGTGCCGGAATACTGAGGTCTGAACTCGAGCCTCCAGCAGTAAAGATCTTTAGTTTCTTCACTTTGAAAAATCGATCTAAAAGGCCTTCGGTAAGTTCACCATGCTGGATACGCGCAAATGGAATGATCACTGTTGATCGGAACACCCACCCGCTTCGATAGATCAGGTCCTTCTCTCTCAGGGCATACCCTTTTACAGGATATCCCATGTAGATAAAGAAGGTTCGGGTGGCAAAAAAGAGCACGCCTGCCCCTGCTATGATTCCGGAGACAAGGTATTCGTGTTCCTCTGCCGTGGTGATCACAATGGAAGCTGCGATCATGGCGATCGCTGTGAAGAGAAGGGATGTGATGATCTGGATCACTTTATACTTAGGGCTGACCTTCGTGTAAGTGACCTCTTCTACGCTTGGTAATAAGCTTATATCGATCGGGATATTCTTGAACACCTCCGGTTTTGGTGCTTTGTCTGTTGATTCAGGTGTCGTTGAGTCCAAGGTGTTCTTGCAGTTCTGGATTGATGAAAAGGAATGAAAACACTTCTAATTGTCGTTGATCGAATAACTGCAATCCATCTGTTTCGAATGGAAAGTGAAGTGCCTCGTCAACCTTGCGTATTACAAACCGTTTCTGGTTGGCCTCCCAAAGTACAACACCATCTTGGTATTCTCCTTCTGGATCAACTTTAAAATGGATGATATCCCATTCGTAGATCGGAGTTTTGTTCTTGTCGAAATATCCGGTCCACTCGTCGATCTGCTCGTATTCTATAGCCTTACCTGTCCACCAAAAAGAATCTTTGCTAAAGAAAAAGCTCTCGCGGCCAATGCGACGCATATAGCCTTTCACTTTCTCTCCTTCTCTAAGTCGGTATCTTTTCTCTTCAGGCAGATCCATACTCTTTGAAACTGCTGGGGTGGAATTATTGTTTTACGGAGACCTCTGAAATTTTATGGAGAACCATCGAGGCGTCAAGTCTTTCCATGCATGCCCAATCGCCGCGATGACACGGTTTATTGCCAAACACAGAGCATGGTCGGCATGAAAGTTCCTCCACCGGCACTTGCACAACATTGGATATTGATTGTCCGAAGCCCAGGAATCCGGCATCGGGGTGTGTGGCTCCCCAGATCGACACAACAGGGAGGTGAGCAAGAGAGGCCATGTGCATATTGGCCGAATCCATGGATATCATCAGGGACAAACTCCTCATCGCCTCAATATCTAGCTTAAGGCCTTTAGCTGGGTTGACCTTCACGTGATCGAGACCGCTAGCTAGGGCTTGAAGTTTATCTGCTTCATGCGGACCACCAAAGAGCACAACATTCTTTTCTTGCGCATTCAGCTCTTCGAGTAGTGTTAGTGCGTGCTTGATTGGCCATTCCTTTCCTCTGTGTTGGGCGAATGGCGCAAAACCGATAGGTCCATTTGGATCGCCCTTGAAGGAGGAAGTTGGAAGTTCCACCTTTAATCCGAGTTCACGGAACACATCGGCATAGCGCTCCGGCATGGAGCGAAGGGTTTTCCGATTCTTGTTCTCCTTTCTAGTGAGTGCTTTCTTACCCTCTCTCCCTTTGTCGAGTGTCGCCTTTCTTCCTTTGAGAAAAAGCTTGAGTATTCGGCTGCGAAGGACGGCATGGAGATCGGCGACAGCGTCGTATCCTTTGCATTCAGCCGCCAGCTTCCTCAGTCCAGGAAAGCCTTTATACTTATTGTCTACATCCGCCGGGATGACGTTCATTCGCGGGTGTTCGGGAAAGAGTTTAGCGGTAAAGGGGCGTGTTAGCACATCGATCTTGGCATCTGGATTCTGCTCTAGCACTTCTAGGATTACGGGGATGGTCATGGCCACGTCCCCAAGAGCCGAAAATCGGATGGCTAATATTCTCACTTGGATTGTTTGTACAACACAGGATTCAAAGAAGGGTCGTTGTACATCTTCATTTGATGATACACCTTCATGTATTTGCGACCTTCGGCGATATCTTCTAAAAGCTCCTCAATGGCCGTGGAAAGATCTACTTTCTGCTCTTCTAGAACGGCCAGCTTACCAGCTACTTTGGCGTGATGCTCTGGACTTACATTCTTTCTCTGCACCTCTTCTCTCATGTGGAAGATCTTGAGCGACAGGATGCTGTATCGATCGATGGCCCAAGCTGGACTTTCGGTATTGATCTTCGCATCATCTTTCACATCAACATCAGCGTACTTCTCACGGAACCATGTATCGATCTCTTCTACCATATCGGTGCGATCTTGGTTGGAGGCATCGATCCGGCGTTTGATCTTGAGTGCTTCTTCGGCATTGATATGAGGGTCACGGATGATATCCTCGAGGTGCCATTGAACGGTATCGATCCAGTTCTTATGATAGAGCGTGTGTTCGATAGTGCCTTCTTCAAAGGGATTGTTCATGGGGTGATCAACGTGATCATGCACGTGGTAATCATTGATACTACGTGTGAAAATATCCCAACATAGATCTGTAAATGAAGCGCTCATGGACATGTTTTTGCGATTGGGGCAAAGATAGGAACTAAAGAATTGGTCCGCGACCATTTTAAGGTCGCAGCTTTAAACTACCCGTGAATTGTTCCCTTATTGTCTCTTCTTGAATTCAGCCACGCCCTCATCCAACCAGTCCTTGAACTTTTGGATATTCGGATCGTATGCAGCGCTTCCATTCAATGGAGTCAGATCATCGTGATCCAAGATCACATAGTACGGCTGTGAGTTATTACCGAAGTTATCTGCTTGGAAATCACTCCACTTCTTACCCACTTCGTCGATGGTCTTCCCTGAAAATTCAGAAACGTAGATCTCATCTTCAGGGAGGTCTTTGCGTTCATCCACATATAGTGAAACGACCACCACGTCTTCATTCAGACGCTGCATTACTCCGGCATCGGTCCAAACCTGCTCTTCCATCTTACGACAGTTTACACAACCCCAACCGGTGAAGTCGAGCATAAGTGGTTTGTTCACCTCCTTGGCGTACTCAAGTGCAGCATCGTAATCGTTGAAACAGTTGATACCTGGAGGACAGTGAGCATCGGCATTCACAGCATCGGATGAGTGACCTGTTGCAGCTCCTCCACCGGCATACATTCCTCCTGGCGATTCGCTGTAGTGCTGTGGTGGAGGGAATCCGGCCAATAATTTCACAGGGGCTCCAAACACGCCAGGGAGTGTGTAAAATGCGAAGATCAGGAAGAACAAACCGGTGAGCATTCGTCCAACTCCGATTTTATCGATCGGACTATCGTGCGGCATACGAAATGCGCCAAATAAGTAAAGAGCCATGGCAATGGCGATAGCCACCCAGATCGCCAAGAACAGCTCGCGTTCGAGGATATGCGCCTGCAGGACCAAATCGGCCGTACTTGCAAACTTCATAGCGAAACCAAGCTCCAAGAAGCCCAAAGTAACCTTTACTGTATTGAGCCATCCACCTGATTTTGGCAATGAATTCAGCCATCCAGGGAAGGCAGCGAAGAGCATGAATGGCAAGGCTAGAGCGAGAGAGAACCCGAACATGCCCATGATCGGACCGAGGACCTCTCCTTTGCTTGCGGCGTCTACTAACAAGGTACCGATGATCGGACCTGTGCAGCTGAAGCTTACCAAAGCGAGGGTAAATGCCATAAAGAACACGCCGATCAAACCACCTTTATTCGATGCGTTTTCAGCCTTATTTACCCAGCTAGATGGAAGTGTGATCTCAAAAGCACCAAAGAAGCTGATGGCGAAGATCACGAAGAGTAAGAAGAACGCTATGTTGAAGTATGGGTCGGTTGCCAAGGCGTTGAGTGCACTTGAACCAAAGGCCAATGTGATCACCATGCCGAGGAAAACGTAGATCACGATGATGGAAATTCCATAGATGATCGCTTTGCGGATCCCCTCGCTTCTTGTCTTGCTTTGTTTTGTAAAGAAGGATACGGTTAGTGGTATCATTGGGAAGATGCACGGCATGAACAGCGCAAGCAGTCCACCTCCGAAACCGGTCGCAAAAATGGCCCAAATGGACATCGATGCTTCCTCTTCTTCAACTACGGTATCCGGAACCTCATCTTCATCTACCTCTTGCATTTCATCCGTGTCCGTCACATCTATGTCTGTGGTGACAACGGAATCACTCGACTGCTCATCAATTACGTCATTGCCATCAACTGGAATGGATTGTTCGATGGTTTGAGAAGACGAAGAAGTTGAAACTGGGGAAGATGTAGGTCTTACGTCAAATGAAAAACCCACATAAGAAGGAGGCAAACAACGCTCATCGTCGCACACCATGAAACTCAGTTCACCTTCTATCTTGGTTGTCTTTTTGGTCTTGAATCGTCTTGTAAATGTGGCTCCATCTTCATGAAAAACCAGATCCATCATGAAGCTATTGTCGTAGTGTGGCTCAGCGTATGGTTGCTGCATTTCTTCCACCCATTCGATATCCGAATTCTCGTCGAACACAAACTCGGTAGGAAGTGGACCACCTTCTTCTACGTCGAGGGCATAAATGTGCCAGCCTTCGTCGATGGCAGCGGTAAATTGAACTTCCGCCGTTCCATCATCGAGGTATTCCAACTCCCAACTCCACTCTACGGGCTCGAAGATCTGAGCCACCGAGGTGAAGGAAATTAGCAATGCAAAAACAGCGGTGAAAGTGTGTAGTGCGAGTTTCTTCATGTCTGATTTTCATTGAGCTCCGCAAGGTAAACCTTTTTCGTTTCTTCGTCCACCTTGAAGCGTTCATCCGGTCGGAAGCCTACCACCCAAACGATGGTCTCTCCAGAGCAAACGACAAAGACGTGATCTTTCTCGTGCAATGGAACCTTCTCATCTGTTAAATAGTCGGATACCTTCTTCATTCCTTTCATTCCGAAAGGTTGGAAGCGATCTCCCTTTTTCCAAATTCGCAAGGTGAGTGGAAACTCTAGTTTATCGGCATCCACACAGAGCACGTTCCGTTCTGTTGGTATCGCGCCAAGGTCTTCGTACAGGAGTGTCTCCGTAATTAGGTTGATCGGTCGCTTTAACTCTTGTGATCCTCTGATCAATTTAAATACTCTATCCTCTACTTCTTGGGGCTTATGGACGATGAGATGCTCTCTATCAACTATCAATTCATATTCATCGTTCACAAATCTCTTTCCGGCCTGTCCACTTAGCGATTGCAAGATGCCTGCTTTGTCAAACTGACCATAGGGTGAGAGGATATAGTGAAGGAGGATCCCGGAGTGTGGGTTGTTGACTAGAGCCGATCTGTCGATCAACAACTGCTTTCCATCCCACCAAACGATATCTTCAACAGCCTCCGAGAGTTTCTCATCCAGGAAGTCGGTTGCCTCCTGAAGCAGCTGTATCGTGCGATGCGCTCCTTCAAGGCCGCGATCCCCTACCTCTTCCATGGCTGGAATAACGCGATGTCGCACTCGATTACGGGCATAGCCCATAGTAGAATTCGATGCATCTTCACGCCAAGGAACGGAGTACTCCGTGGCATAGTCGTATAGTTCTTGTTTATCGAAATCGAGAAGTGGACGAAGAATATTATCACGTCGTTCACGAAGAGAGGTAAGACCTTGGATTCCCGAACCGCGGAGGTAATTGAGTATGGAGGTTTCCAGTTTATCCTGACGGTGATGAGCTGTGGCTACCCACTTGAGGTTCCACTCTTGGCCTAGGGCCTTGTAATCATCATAGCGTTGTGTTCGGGCGCGCATCTGAACGGATTTCCGTTTGCCGCTGCCTATCTTATAGCGCCCGGCGCGGAATTGCACTCCCATACCATGACACCATTTTTGAACGAGTTCTTCGTCTTTGTCGGCTTCCTCACCTCGAAGTCCGGAGTTCATATGGTATACACCCATTCGAAATCCCAATCGATACAATGCATCAACGAGGGTCATACTATCAACACCCCCGGAACATCCAACTAGGATGCCGTCTTCCCTCGAAACTTCATGCTTTTCTAGAAAGGCTTCAACCCTCTTCTCCAGTGTCATGTGGCAAAGGTAATCGATGCCAACACTTCTCAATCTTTTTGAAGAAGTACTTCTCTGATCGCGGCTAATTTAAGATCGCATTCCAGCCACTCCATTTCGGGGTGAGCTGCCGCTGTTAGTGCACTTCCAACCGATACAGATAAGTAGTTCTCTCCGGCATCGAATACTACGGTCCGTATCACAACATTGAAGTCAAAATCTCCATTTGGATCTAAATACCCCAAGGCACCACTATAGATACCTCGTTTACTCACCTCATTCTCTTCGATGAGTTGCATCGCCCTCACCTTGGGTGCGCCTGTCATTGACCCCATTGGAAATGTAGCCTTGAGAATATCCCAGAGATCGAGGTCGTCACGAACAACGGCTTGAACGGTACTGATCATTTGGTGGACCGTCGGAAACGGGTACACTTTGAAAAGTTCGGGTACATGTACGCTAGATCTCTTTGCGATTCGGCTTAGGTCGTTTCTCACTAGATCAACGATCATCACATTCTCAGCCTGCTCTTTGATGTTGTTTCGCAAGGCACGTGCGATGTCCTTGTCCTCTTCTGGATCGGTGGAACGCTTGGCGGTCCCTTTGATCGGCTGACTAATGATCTGATCACCTTTCTTTTGGATGAATCGCTCTGGGCTCATACTCAGCACCCATTCATGTCCTGCTCGCCATAATGCGCTCATCGGGGGAGATGCTCTTTTGAGCAGTTTTTGATAAACCTGCACTGGGTGCATATCAATATCCTCGGCATAGAATTCTTGGCAGAAGTTCACCTCATAGATATCGCCACGTTGAATATGGCTCATCAACTTCTCAGCTCTTTCAATGTATCCTTCTCTTGATAATCGGGCGTTGAGTTCGATGGGAGGATGATCAAAAGGTTTAGCCGGGTCTTTGAACAGTTCTTCCCAAGTATCTCTGTCAAGATCACTGTCGGGATGAAGATGAAGGGTGATCGAATTGGCACTGGAAGTAACGACCCATTCCGCTAAGAACAGGCGGGCATCAGGCCATTCCAATTTGGATGGATTCTTTGAATGCAGCAGTTCGAATTGATCTTTCAATTCGTAATTCAATCGGAACATCCACCAACCTGGGAATCGTCGTTGAAGATCTTGAAGTGAACTGAATGCGCTACCTGAACCTTCCCGCATGGCATTGCCAGCGACCAACCAATCGTATCGACTGTACCTATCATTCTGATAACCACAACTATCCAACACAGTCAAGTGGTTGAAAGAAGATGCGCAGGAAAGGATCAGCTCCTTCCAGTCTTGGTCATTAGCTAGAGAAACCGCTCTGTAGGTCATGCGGCTAAAGTACGTATTGAGCAGATGTTTTTAAGGCAGGATGGTGAGGTATCCCGTTTCTTCTATCTGTTCGCCAAAGGTAGTTACACCTCGAACCACATAGGCATAAGGACCTGGTTGTTGAAGTCGGCCTTCGAAAGTACCATCCCACTCTCCATTGATGTCGTTGGAAGAAAAAACACGATCCCCCCAGCGATTGAATATATCGATCTTAAAGTCTCTCACATTTTGGGTCTGCCAAGTAAACACATCGTTCAATCCATCGCCGTTGGGAGTGAAGGCGGAAGGGATGTACACCG
>CBFHXG010000050.1:0-13651 GCA_965659725.1 Phaeocystidibacter sp.
TCCGGGTGATTTCTCCTTCATCATTGCGGCAATTCCCTGACTATAACGTCCGGGGTAGCCTCCTATGTGCGTGATCCAAACCTTGAGGCCTTCCACGGTAAACTCGTTGTGAAGTGGGAAAACACGCCGTGCTGTTGCATCATCGATATTGCCATAGACCCCACGGACGGTGGCTACTTTAGAGAGATCATCGGTCACCTGAAGACTCCCAATATCCCCTGCATGCCAAACCTCGTCGGCTTCCTTCGCATACGAGAGTATGCGATCATCGATATAGCTGTGTGTATCTGAAAGAAGAAGTATGCGTTTCACGGACGGCTTTGTGTACTTTTGCGAACAATGTCCGAATCTACGAACAAACAGGCGTCTCATCGGTATTTCATCGACCTTTCATTCGATGGAACCAAATTTCTTGGGTGGCAGGTGCAGCCTAAGGGAAGGACGGTCCAAGGGCTGTTGATCGACACTTTGAGCACGTTCTTTCGCGAGGAGGTGTATGTGATCGGGGCAGGTAGGACAGATACCGGGGTTCATGCCTCACAGATGATCGCTCATTTTGATGTTTCCAAGGAGTTGATTGACTTAGACGATATCGTTTATAAGCTCAATCGCTTTCTTCCCGAAGATGTGGCCATCCGATCTATTTTTCCGGTTCATAGTGAAGCTCATGCGCGTTTCAGTGCTACGGAAAGGGCATATACCTATCGCTTGACTCGGATAAAGAATCCATTCACCGTAGGATATGCTTGGTGGTATGGAAGGGAGTTGAATTGGGACGATATGGTTCGGTGTAGTACTATGTTATTGGAGTACACTGATTTTGCATGTTTTTGTAAGGCAGACGCCGATGTGAAGACTACCTTGTGTGACATTCGTGAAGCGAGATGGGAACAAGTTGGCGATGAATGGGTTTTCCACATTCGGGCCGATAGATTCCTGAGGAACATGGTTCGAGCCATCGTAGGTACACTGGTTGAAGTGGGTGAAGGCAAACACACGATAGAAGATTTTAGAAAGATATTGATCTCGGGTTCGAGAAAAGAGGCAGGTGCATCCGCTCCAGGTGAGGGATTGTATTTGTCGGAAGTGATCTACCCCGCAGACATTACGATAAAACAATAATGGCAAATAACGTTAGTGGGAAGGCATTTGACCTAGGCCTATTCAAACGCATTCTCCAATACATCGGTCCGTATAAGAAGATATTCTGGGGCGCCTTTGTGATCACTCTTTTCCTCGGTGCCCTTAGCACGGCTCGCCCGCGCCTTACGCAGCTCGCCCTCGATGATTATATCCAGGAAGGCGATGAGAAGGGATTGCTCAACATCACCCTCATCATCATGGCGGTGTTGATCACGGAAACACTTTTTCAATTCCTCTTTACGTACGCGGCTAACTACCTTGGTCAAAGTATCATTCGAGATATTCGTCTGCAGCTGTATCGCAAGATCACCAAGTTCAAGCTGGGCTTCTTTGATAAGACGCCTATCGGAACCATGGTAACGAGGGCGGTCAGCGATATTGAGACCATCGCTAGCATCTTTGCGGAAGGCGTATTGGTGATCTTCGGAGATATCTTCAAGATCATTGTTATGGTATTCGCCATGTTCTGGTTCTACGATTGGAAGTTGGTGTTGATTTCTTTGTCGGTGGTTCCCATCCTTTACATCGCTACTCGTTGGTTCCAAAAGGCGATCAAGAAGACCTTCACCGATGTGCGCAACCAGGTATCGGCGTTGAACGCTTATGTGCAAGAGCACATCTCTGGTATGAATATCGTGCAGATGTTCAATCGCGAGGAAGCCGAAATGAAGAAATTCAAGGTGATCAACGACAAGCACCGCAAGGCGAATATCCGCTCTATTTGGTACTTCTCGATCTTCCTTCCGCTCATAGAGATCCTATCCGCTATCAGTATCGGTCTAGCCATGGCCTATGGTGGTTTTGCAGCTATCAATCAATTGGATTCATGGACGATCCAAGAGTTTTTCTATACGCAGATGGGGTGGGGGACAGAGCAATTCAACGACTCCATCACCATCGGTACGCTCCTCGCTTTCATCATGTACATCAACGCCTTGTATCGCCCGTTACGTCAGCTTGCCGACCGATTCAATACGCTGCAGATGGGTATGGTAGCCAGTGAGCGCGTGCTTAAGCTACTCGATAATGAGGAGGCGATGGAGCCAGAAGGTGAGGATGAACTCAAAGACGTGGAAGGTCACATCGAATTCAAGGATGTACACTTTGCATATGTTCCAGATGAGCCTGTATTGAATGGCGTTTCCTTCAAGGTGGAGCCGGGAGAAACCTTGGCCATTGTGGGAGCGACAGGTGCAGGTAAATCAACCATCATCAGTTTGTTGATGGGATTCTATCCATATCAATCGGGAAGTGTAACACTAGATGGTAAGGAGATCACAGACCTGACGCTTCACAATCTGCGTTCACATTTCGCCTTGGTGTTGCAAGATGTCTTCCTGTTCAGTGAGAGCGTTTACAACAACATCACCCTGCGGGAGGACATTCCTTTGGAGAAGATCCGAGAGGCGGCGAAGAAAATCGGAGTGGATGAATTCGTGGAACGACTACCGGAGCAGTACAATTATAACGTGAAGGAACGCGGACAAATGATCTCTGCGGGCCAAAGGCAGTTGCTATCCTTCCTGCGTGCTTATGTTACCGATCCGCCTATCCTTATCCTCGACGAAGCTACATCGAGTATCGACAGTCACACGGAACAACTCATTCAACGTGCAACGGACGTACTAACGGAAGGTCGCACGAGCATTATCATCGCGCACCGTCTGGCTACCATTCAAAACGCCGATAAGATCCTTGTGATGGATAAAGGTAAAGTGGTAGAAGCAGGCACACATGAAGAGTTGTTGGCAAAGCAGGGCTACTACACGAAGCTGTACGAGATGCAGTTTAAGGACTCCGCAGTGGCGGAGTAAAGGTTGCGAGCTCCTGTCGGAGCAGCAAAAGGTCCAAATCGCCGCTAGGCGATTTGGAAAGGTCCGTCAGCCGGCGGAAAGATGCATGGTATCCCCACTAGATTTCTTTTAAGTTTATCCGTTTCAGGGTTGATCTGTTTATCCGTTTTCTAAAACACATAGCGAGTTGGTTGATTAACCCTAACTCGTAATTCGATCAACGAGTGATCCCTGGAGGCTTGGAGCCTCTAATCAGCATTTCCATTCAAAAACTTGTTTATATTATAAACTAGTCTATGCTTGCAGTATCAACAAAGCAAAAAATCGACTAACTATGTAAAAGGCACTAAGACCAGAAGAGAGTTTGAGCATCATTCAGGATATGGTGCAACGTTCAAAGATCAACTTGAAAGAAGGTTCATTCTATTACCTGCTCTGGGGCTGGTTAGCCTTAGGAGCGGCTGGAGTGGAGTATATTCTTCTCGAATTCTTTCAATCGCCTTGGCACCCGATCGTATGGGCAGTAATGGGAGTAGGTGGAGGTATTGCCAGTGCTATGTACTCCCGTAAAGAGAAGAGGTCGGCCGGGTATACCACCTACATCGATACAGCCATGAAATACATTTGGCTTGCCTTTGGCGCTATGATGGTTATTGCCATTTTGATCGGTGCTACACAATCATGGAGTTTAGGTTACTCTCTTATCATTGCCCTCTACGGAATGGGTACGTTCATCTCTGGTGGTGTGCTTAAATTCCGACCATTGACGATTGGTGGAGCGCTTTGTTGGGTGATCACCTTAGTGTCGCTTCTCGTTGGTGAGATGTTCCGCTCGTTCCCAACCATGCTCATCATGCTCATGCTCAGCCTTGTGATCGGCTACCTGATACCAGGCTATGCATTGAAGAACGCTGAAGTGAAGAACGATGCTGCCTGATCTAGACCCGTTATTGCACACTCAACTCCGACTTCAGATCGTAACGCTGCTGGCATCTGTTGAGGAAGGCGACTTCAACTGGCTCATGGGGAATACTGGTGCCACAAGAGGTAATCTCAGCGTTCAAATCAAGAAGCTGAGTGAAGCAGAATATATCAAAGTGGAAAAGGGGTATAAGAACAATTATCCCCACACGTCATGTACACTTACCAAGAAAGGGCGTACAGCCTTCGAAGGGTATGTAGAGGCCATCTCAAAATACATTAAACATCAACAAAAATGAAACTACAGAAAATGACCTTAACACTAGCTCTAATGGGTATAGGAGTGTTTTCCTTCGCCCAAGAGACTTCCGCTTCTAAATGGGGTTTCGGCTTCCAATTGAGCGAATGGGGACACGACTTCGGGGTAGGAGGACATGTCACGTCTCCCTTCTTCTTCGACGTGTTTGCCATTGATCTAGGCTATCAGCAGAAGTTCAATTCCGACTATCTATTGCCTGAACACGCTTGGGACCCTTATGGGATCATCGATATTGGGGTTCGCTCGAAAGCCGGACAGATCACACCGTGGTTCCATATGTATGGTTTCGGTAGAATGGGCATCCTTGCTGTTACTCCCGATTCGTGGGATGCATCTACCATTTCGGGTTCAGGTGGATTCGGATTTGAATTCAATACCCACAACAGCGGTTTCTCACCCGTGAGTTACTACATCGAGCTTGGAGGTAGAGGAGGATTCGATACCGGCCTAAATGGAGAACCCTCCACAGCGGGAGGGTTCCAAGTGTCTACAGGTTTTAGAATGTATTTCTAGTTACCTATACCTAAATATTCAACCTGCGCTTCTCGCAATGCTTTATTGAATGCGGGAATGCGCGTGTTGAGTACATCAGTGTACTTATTCATGTGCTCATCGATCTGAGCTCTCAATTCATTCTTTGCATCGTACATCGACTGCGTTGGACGCTGAAGTCCTACCGCCGCCAAACTACCCAAATGTCCCCATTGGTTGTTCAACTTGATCGGGTAGTTCAACGGATCTTGTGCACTTCTATTCTTCGTTTGATAGAATGCCTCCTCAACTTCCGTCAATGCCGCACGTATCGAATCGGCCTCTTCCAAAAGGGCCTCATCTGCAATGTTTTTGGTCACGAGATCGATCTGACTTCTCAATGTTCGAATGTTTTCTATGGCATCGTGCATGGCCGTCATCTGATCGCGGATCTCTATGAGGAAGTCAAATTGTGCCTGGAGGTCCTCTTGAGTGGATTCCCAACGCGGATCTGCCTCCAGTTCAGCCACAACATCCGTACTATCTTCTCCCACAATGAATCGGAAAGTATAGTTTCCGGGAACAGCCCTTGGGCCATCCAAGAAGCTCCACCATAGGATCATTCCGGGGATGCGCTTAGCGCCTTCATACTCCAAGTTCCAATGGAATAGGCCAGCACCGGCCTCAGGCATCCATTTATCGCTACCTTTCTCGGCATCACTCGAATATACCCTCGCTACATCACCATATTGGTCGATGATCTTCACCGCATATCTCGAAATACCCGTATCGATCTCATCAAAATAATAAGGGATTACAATGCCAGGGTAGGGATTCTGACCCGCTGTGCGGACTTCACGGGCGCGACCACCTTCCATCAACCACGACCTATTCGGCATGTAGAAGGTGTAAGGGGCTTCTTCTATGTCCTCCGACCATTGATGAAGCGGGGAGAGGTCGTCCAAAATCCAAAAGCTTCGGCCCTGTGTAGCCGCAACCAAGTGCTTATCCTTGATCGCAAGGTCCGTGATCGGAACAATAGGCAGATTCAATTGCCAAGGGATCCAAGACTCACCATTGTCCAAACTCAAGTACATACCATTTTCAGTGCCCGCATAGAGCAAGCCTTCACGATTAGGATCGGCACGAACAACGCGAGTGAAATGCTCTCTGTCAATACCTTCATCGATCCTTTCCCAACTTTCACCGTAATCCGTTGTATGGTAGAGGTAAGGCTGATAATCTCCCAACTGATAGCGCGTCCCGGCTACATATAAACCTCCTTCATTGAACGGATCAATCTCGATGCTATTGATACGCATCCACTCCAGCATATCGTCTGGCGTTACATTCGTCCAGTTCGCCCCATTGTCCTTCGACACATGGACCAATCCATCATCGGAACCTGTCCACAGCAGTCCTTTCACATCAGGCGATTCAACGGCTGAGAAAATGGTGCAATAGTATTCCACACCGGTGTTGTCCTTGGTGATCGGGCCACCACTGGATACCTGCTTCGATTTGTCATCGGTGGTAAGGTCTGGAGAAATCACCTCCCAAGATCGTCCACCATCCGTACTTCGATGTAAATGCTGGGAAGCTGCGTAAAGTACATCGGCATCATGCGGACTGTAGAATACTGGGAAGTTCCACTGGAAGCGGTATTTCATGTCTTCCACGCCGTGGCCAAGCGGATTGACTGGCCAAACATGGATGGTTTGACTTGAAGAAGTTTCATGGTTCTGACGTGTCAAGAAGCCGCCATAGGATCCACCCACCACGATTTCGTTATTGTCGGGTTTCACCGCGATATGCGCACTCTCACCACCTGCAGTGGATTCCCACGCGTCCTCACCGATTACCCATCCATTAGTGCGATGTGCGATACGAACGGTAGAATTGTCTTGTTGTGCACCGTAAATGCGGAAAGGAAAGCTGTCATCTGTGGTTACACGATAGAACTGAGCCGTAGGTTGATTCATATACGTTGACCAATTCTGACCTGCATCAAAGCTCACTTGAGCACCCCCATCATCACCTACGATCAATCGGTTGTTATCATCAGGAGCGATCCATAGATCGTGGTGATCACCATGTGGAGTAGATTTCCTCGCGAATGAACGCCCACCATCGTTTGAAACATGGAATTGAACGTTCATGACATACACGCGATCGGCCAACATAGGGTCTGCATAGATGCGTGTGTAGTACCACGCACGCTGACGTAGATTTCGGTCGTCGTTAACCTTCGTCCAATTTTCACCTCCATCATCACTGCGAAAAAGACCACCGTCACGCGCCTCGGCCATGGCATAGATCCTGCCGCGTTGAGCTGGACTAGGAGCAACGCCGATGATGCCGAGTAGATCGGAGGCAAATCCGTTATTATCTGAGATCTTCTCCCAATTTTCACCATTGTCGGTACTCTTCCAAAGTGCCGACCCTTCGCCACCACTTGAAAGCGACCAAGGTGTTCTGCGGATGGTCCATGTTGATGCGTACAGGTGACGCGGGTTGAAAGGATCGAAGGCAATATCTACGGCTCCCGATCCGGCATCGCTGAAGAGAACGCGACCCCAAGTGTTTCCACCGTCGGTGCTTTTGTACACACCGCGCTCTTGTGTGTCTTTGTATAGATCACCCATGGCAGCAACGAATACGGTGTTGGGGTCGTTCGGGTGCACGCGGATACGTCCTATGTGTCGGGTTTTATCCAGACCAATGAAATGCCAAGTTTGACCAGCATCCATGCTTTTCCAAACACCGCTGCCGCTGCTCACATTGCCGCGGACCGTCTCTTCGCCCATCCCAACGTAGATCACATTGTGATCGCTGGGAGCGATGGCTATAGCACCAACAGAACCACCGAAGAAACCATCCGATATGTTTTTCCAAGAACTACCGCCGTCGTTGGTTTCCCAAACGCCGCCACCGGTTGCGCCAAAATAGAAATGTTGAGGTTCATTGGGAACGCCTGTTACGGCACATGAACGTCCGCCGCGATGTGGACCCACATTTCGCCATTCTAATTCGCCGAGGCGTTCAACGGTAAGGGAGGAGGTGCTTTGAGCTGAGGTGGATAGGGATAAGCAAAAAGCCAACCCTGCGAGTAGGAATTGTCGCATATTTCTTTGTGTTAACGTAGATAGATCGGGAAGTTACGAAACACAAATTCATGAGCTATTGTTTCTTTTTTGGTAAGCGACCTGCATCGGCTAGGGCTTGGTGTAGCAGGTATTCGATCTGACCATTGGCACTTCGAAATTCATCCGCAGCCCACTTTTCGAGAGCTGCGTGAATTTCGGGATCTAGTCGTAATGCGAAAGCTTTTTTCTTCGCCATAATTCATTGCTTTACAACTTGTTGGAGGTGTAATGTTCTATCGTCTTCATTGCTTTTTCCGGGTCGTTGATCGTGAAGATCCTTTCGATGGAATCCGATTTCTTTATCACGCGAAGTGCAGGTCCGCCTTTCATAACGTAGCCACGCTTCTTCTTGCCCCAGTTCATCCTGTATCCCCATCCACCAAAGTCCGTCAATGGATGTATTTCAACAATATCGGCGTTCTCGATCTCGCGCCAACATATGGACCTTTCTCTGCGTAGATAAGGAAAGCAGAAGTAGTGAATACCTTCAGGATTCATTCGTACAACAAGCGGCTGCCTGAGGAAGATGAAGTAGAGTGCAAGGTTGAGTACCAAAAGTCCGATCAATGTGAGTACAACCTCAAACCCTTCCTCATATCTCACGCCGTTAATGAAGTAATCTGAAAGGGCCTCACGCTCTACAGCCGCTGTGATTAATAGTGATGATAGGGCGGAAAACCCGATCAACACCATTAACCAACGAGGCATTCTTTGTTTACTCTTGTAGGTCATTAATGATGAAGTGTTCCTGTATTTACAACTGGACTTGCCGATTTTTCGGCACAAAGTACTACCATAAGATTGCTCACCATGGCGGCCTTCTTCTCTTCGTCGAGCTCAACGATGCTCTTTTTCCCGAGTTCTTCAAGCGCTAGTTCTACCATACCTACGGCACCTTCTACGATACGTCGACGTGCTGCCACGACGGCGGTGGCTTGCTGTCGTTGAAGCATGGCTCCAGCAATCTCTGATGCATAGGCCAGGTGAGAGATACGCGCTTCCATTACTTCGATCCCCGCCATCTCCAGGCGTTCGGTGAGCTCTCTTTCCAATAATTCATTCACTTCCTCAATGTCGCTTCGAAGGCAGATATCCGACTCATCATCATCGAAATTATCGTATGGATAAGAAGTGGCCAACTTACGGATAGCCGCATCAGTTTGAACGTAAACGAATTCCACGAAATCATTCACCTCAAAGCTAGCCTTAAAGGTATCACGCACTCTCCACACGAGAACGACGCCGATCATGATGGGATTTCCAAGTTTGTCATTCACTTTGATTGGTTCACTATCAAGGTTTCTGGCACGAAGTGAAACTTTTTTCTTCACCATGAAGGGATTCACCCAGAACAACCCGTTGGCCTTGATCGTGCCTCTATAATCACCAAAGAAGGTGAGAACTGCAGATTCATTGGGGTTCAATACCATGAATCCAAAGAGGAATATCAAGAAAATTGGAATGAGTGCGAGGGCCCATATTTGCTTGTTTATCAGCAGGAATACTGTAGCGGCTAGGAGGCCCAATTCTATGAGAACCATCAACCAGCCTAAGGCGCTGGAGGCTTTTTTTGTTTTTTCCATTTGTATTTAGTTTGATATTAATATGATATCAATATACATCAAGCTATCGAGAAAGTCAATATTCACTTAAAATTTTCCTATCAATGTTCAAACATTGATTAAACAATTCGTGTTACATTCGCATTATCTAATCATTACTTAATGAAAACTCTAGAACAATGAAATCACTAAACGTACTAGCCATCGCGGCGCTAGCTACCTCAGTAGTTGCTTGTAACAATGCTGCTGATTCGGAAGCAACAACAACTGACGCACAAGACGTAGTAGAAGTAGCAGAAGCTACAGCCATTCCTGTATCTGCTCAAAGCGGACAGATCGAGTGGAGAGGTTGGAAGACCAACGTAGATTGGGGTCACACTGGAACCATCCAGATCAAAGAAGGTGAATTCGACGTGAAAGACGGAGAGCTTGTAGGTGGTAGCTTTACTATCGACATGAATACGATTCACGCGACTGACCTTGAAGAAGGAACTGAGGATTACACCAACCTAGTTGGTCACCTTAAGAGCGACGATTTCTTCGGAGTAGAAGAGAATCCAACTGCTAAATTCGAGATTACTGAAGTGATGGCGAATTCTGAAGGTGAAACTTCTCACAAGATCAAGGGTAACCTTACGATGCGCGGCGAAACGAAGAACGTAGAGTTTGCAGCTGATGTGCAGGTAGGAGACAACATGGTATCATTCCAAGCTCCTGCATTCACCATCAACCGTACTAAGTGGAATGTAATGTTCCGTTCATCTGGAATTGAAGGTGTAACTAAAGATCAATTGATCGACGATTACATCGAATTGCAAATCGACCTTACAGCTCAAAAGTGATTTAAGCTCAGGTCACTTTGATCTAAGTCCCGGCTGCTGATGTAGTCGGGACTTATTTTTTCAGGCTATCCTTTAAGGCTGATTCAAGCGTAGTGTACTTCCAAGTGAATCCAGATTCCTTCACTTTCTCTACAGAAACATGTGTGCTCATTAAAGCGATCTGAGCCATCTCACCCAACAATAGTTTTAGTGCCCACCCGGGAACATTTGGAAAGAAATAAGGAACGCCCAACACTTTCGCGAGTATGCGTCCAAATTCTTTATTCCGAACCTGATCTGCGGCAGCGGCATTAAATGCTCCTTGCATAGAGGTGTTTTCAGCCGTATGAACGAACATACGCGCCAGATCATGCACATGTATCCACGGCATCCATTGCCTTCCGTTTCCCAAAGGTGATCCAACACCCAACTTAAATGCAGGTAGCATTTGTCCAAGTGCACCACCGCTCTTCTCCAAAACGATTCCTATGCGCATCTTGGCCACTCGAACATTCAAATCCTCGATCCGATCGACCTCTTCTTCCCAGATTTGAACAACCTTACCCAAGAAATCATTGGCTGGGTCTGCTTTCTCATCGTATAGTTTCTCATCATCCGAAGGGTAATAGCCTACGGCGCTGGCGGAAATGAAGGAGGTCGGTCGACTGGACATTCTTTCTATGCCTCTAAACAGGGTTTGAGAACCTTTCACCCTACTGTCCATTATAGCCTTCTTATGCTCGTCGGTCCACCGCTTAGCAACACTGGCTCCGGCGAGATGGATTACCGTATCCACTCCCTCCAAAGCAGACTCTTCGATGTAGTGTTGATCTGGATCCCAATGAAATACCTTAACGCCCTCAGCCTTGGCATTCTTTCGAGTGCTCAGCCACCGCACTTCAACTCCTTTTTCTAGAAGGATCTTCGTGATTTCCGTGCCTACCATTCCGGAGCCTCCGGAGATCAATACTTTATTCATAAGTTGACGTTATTCAATGGAAAGTTCAATGGATTAATATATTGAAAACATCCTCGAAGAACCTTTGTTTTTACCACATGCAAGATATCGAACCGCATTACAATTGGAGAGGACTTTACATCGCAAGTGAAGATGAAAGGTCTCCCTTGTACGGATATTTTAATTCCGAAGTGTATTACACGGACAGCATCTATGATTTTGTGATACATCCGCAATGGGACAACATCGGCAGTGAAACCCTCTTTATCAAGGTCCTTTATGCTGATTATATTGATGGATATGCCATCATCGAGCTGTTTGGGGAGTGGAATGATGTAATACAAAACGACATCATGACCTTTAAGCATGAGGTGATCGACATGATGATAGACCAGGGGATAGATAAATTCGTTCTCATCGCAGAGAATGTATTGAATTTCCATGCCGATATCACCGATTACTACGATGAATGGATGGAAGAGATCCCGGATGGATGGATCGCATTCCTCAATGCCAGAGAACACGTGATCAGGGAGCTATCCGACTATGGGATAGATAGTTACTTTCTCTTGGGTGGAAAGCTAAACGACATAAGCTGGCGCACCAAGGCTCCTCAGAAGCTTTGGAAAAATGTCAATGAAGTTGCGATGAGAAGGCTGGAGTTCTAAGTATTACTTGAGAACGGGTACCATCCAGTTGTGCTTGTCTTCAACCCGTCTTAATCGAATGTCGTTCAATCCTTTGCGGATCTTAGAGGCCATTCCATCTTCAGGAGTAGGGATGTCAAAACGCTCACCTTGGAAACCGATCTGTTGGATCACAGAAACTACGGCGGCAGTTCCCATGCCAAATGCTTCTTTCAACTCTCCATTGCGAGCAGCCTCAACCACTTCAGTGACCTTGATAGGGCGCTCTTCTACATCATGCCCCCATTCACGCAAGAGAGTAAGGATAGAATCGCGAGTAATGCCCGCTAGGATACGATCAGTTAGAGGAGGAGTGACCATCTTATCACCAATGCTAAGCATGATATTCATTGTGCCGCTTTCCTCGATCAATTCGTGGTTGGCGTGATCGGTCCAGATAACTTGGTTGTATCCTTCCTCGATAGCCTTTGATGTTGGGTAGAAAGCTCCACCATAGTTGCCGGCAGCCTTTGTAAATCCTATACCACCAGCGGCAGCACGTGTGTATTTATCTTCGATCTTCACCTTCACAGCACCTGCGTAATAAGGACCAACAGGTGAACAAATGATGGCGAATGTGTAACGCTCACTAGGACGAGCAGCAATAAACTCGCTAGAAGAAAAGAGAAAAGGACGGATGTAAAGCGACTTCACTTCGTCTTGAGGAACCCACTGACGGTCCAAATGGATAAGCTCCTTTAGTCCGTCTACGAAAACTTCATGAGGAACCTGAGGCATCAACAGACGCTCTGCTGAACGGTTCAAACGCTCCCAGTTCTGCTCAGGACGGAAGAGAGCAACCTCACCATCCTGACCACGATACGCTTTCATGCCCTCAAATGCAGCTTGTCCGTAATGCAAAGCATGAAGTCCGTAAGTGGCGTTCAACTCACCAAAAGGTCTAATTTCAGGCTCTTGCCAAGCACCGTTCTCATAATGACATACCAACATGTGATCCGTGAAGTACTTACCAAAAGGAAGATCATCGAAGTTCACAGAATTGATGCGTGAAGCGGTTGCTTTCGTTATTTTCATGAGCCTTGAATTTGCTGCAAAAGTAAGAATTACTATCTACACTCGCACTATGTAGATAGTGTTCAAAATCCTATCTTTGGGGTTCAATTCATGAAAATCGCAACAATGAAAAAATGGATGATGATCCCCGCCATGGTAGCCTTGGTAGCCTGTGGATCTGGAGAGACCGATAGCCAGGAGCAAGATCCGGCACAAGAGCAGGAGAATGCAGACAACACAACGGCAATGGCTGAGATCGGCTACTATGGGGACACTATCTCTGTAGACGGAGCCCTGAATACATCTGAGATGCTAGCTGCACTCGAAGGTAAGGATTCAGCTATGGTAAAGGTGAGTGGAGAGATCCTCGACGTTTGCCAGAAGAAGGGGTGCTGGATGAAAATGCCATTGGGCAACGACGAGTCCATGACCGTTAAGTTCAAGGATTATGCATTCTTCGTTCCTATGAATAGCACCGGACAAACCGCTACTATTGAAGGCGTTGTTAAGCAAGAAACATATTCTGTTGCTGAGCTTAAGCACCTCGCTGAAGATGCCGGTAAGTCACAGGAAGAGATCGATGCCATCACTGAGCCGGAAGTTCGTTACAGCTTCATGGCCAACGGCGTAGCTATCAAGTAAGGATGAAGTTCACAAAGTGGATCTTGCCAATTGGGCTCACCATTATGGTGGCCGTGGCTTGTACATCGAATTCGGAAGACTCCTCAACACGTGACGATGCTCCGGCATCTGAAACCACAGAGCGTGAAGAGCCCGAAATGTATGAGGCCTCAGAACTCGCAGCTTTGATGCGTCG
>CBFHXG010000051.1:0-12851 GCA_965659725.1 Phaeocystidibacter sp.
CTGACAATCCGGTCCGTTGGGGTCAGTCCAACATGGGTTCTCATTCAGTCCATCCGACATCTTCTGGAAGCGCTGGTTATCATCTTGCGGGAAGAAGAATAGCGCTTGTGAAGAGTTGTTGAAGATCCAAGAGTTGTAGTGAACGATATTGTCTTGGTCCAATTCCATCTGTCCAGTGACACTATTGAAGGACGAATCGATGGCCGGGTGGTGGAAGCCGTATTTGTCTTCGGCGCCGAGGAACTTCTGACCAATGTAACTGTCGGTGAACCCTGGATCGCCCGTTGCGTCGAAGCAGTAGGCCATGTTTAGGCTATCGATAAAACCGTTTCCACCTTGGTTGTAGAAAGCCGCACCGCCTGCACCTGCTGGAGTAATGTTGATATTTCTCACTACGGTATTGGCCCAAAGCGCGATGTGCACGTCGTCGTAATAACTCTGACTTTCATTGGTGATGGTCATGTTCACAATCACGAAAAAGTCGCTGAAACGATAGTTCCAGTTATACGTTTCTAGGCGCACCTTCACGCCCATTGGGCTGATGTGATTTTGAATAGGAATGGATGTTCCCGGAACCACAATGGCGGTATCGGCAAACTCAGCGAAGTAGTCTTGGTGGGAAACCGCTTCCGGAGTGAAGTTGGGGTTGTCGAGGAGTGATGAACGCACGCTCAATCCACTGCCCGGTTGCGCGGTGAATTCGAAGCCTGAACGCCCCGGTGCGTAACCTTGAGGAGCGTCGTAGGCAGAGGTAGATACACGAACGTTACCTCCATTTTCTAGACCTCCGATCCAGATGCCCGATTCGAAGAGGTGCTCAATGCCTGAACCTGCAGGATACTCACAGCTAGGGTCGCCTGAACCATCGCGGTAGCCACGGAAGGCGTTGCCAAAGGTGCCGAGGTTAGTAACGGTAAGGCGCATGTTACTCGCATCGGTAACGCGCTCCTCAAAGCTGCTTTGTGCTATTGCCACAGTGCCTAAAAGGCTCAGAGAAAGTGTGAAGGCAATGTTCTTTATCATGGTAGGATGATGAATTTTGTCACAACCGCATTTCCACTCGGCGCGGTAAGTTGTGCGAGGTACATTCCGTGTTGGAAGGACGACACATCTACGTTGACTCGCGAGTTTGTCGGTTCGGTCCTATACACCACTTGGCCGGTGAGGTCGATAATGCGCAATTCACTCATATCACCTAGGTTGTGTGGCCACTCGATCTGTATGGTGGAGCTATTGATCTGAGCGATCCGGATGTGGTGGCTTTCCAAGCTTTGCTCTGTTTGACCGATCGACTTTTTCTCAACATCGATTTCGGCGATCACTGGAAGGTGATCCGACATTCCATGGAGTGCACTCAACACGTTGGCGGGAACGGAGAGGTTCACACCTGTAGTGATGTCGTCGTTGAAATGCAAGCCATCATTGCCCAATACAATAAAGCTGTTGGTCACATATTCGATGCCTTCAGCTCCATTCAATATTTCATCACTTATCAGGATGTGATCATATCGATCATCCATTCCTCCTCCGGAGAAACAACCATTATTGGTGTTGGATAAGCGCGTACTTTGGGTGTGGATATATCTCGAGCCATAGTCATTGTACCAGTTGCCCACTTCGTTGATGGGGTCGTATAAGCGAACTCCTACAACTGAATAGTCTACCAGATGTTGAAATGCAGTTGAAAAGCCGGAATTTACATTGAGGTCACCCACCAAAATGACATTGTCATCTTGTACATTATTTTGAATGTGTTGCATGGTGGCAAGAGCCGCGGCCGATCGTTGTGCTTCATCAGAAGAGGTGCTACCTGCTTTGAAGTGTGCACTTACAACGGTGAAGAAAACGGTATCCGGATCGTCTGCGAGCAGTGAATCCTTGTAATAGAATCGGTAAAAATCGATGGCGCGAACCAAGTTCTGGTTGTTGGCGTCAACAGTTATAAAGTCTTGCGATTTTAGTCCGATGTAACGCGTATCGTAGAACGCAGCATTCACAATATTGGAGAAGCTGTTGTTCGTATACGCCGCCTTGGCCCAATACGATGTTCCATTGGTGTTGAGCGCGTTGGTCAGCAGGCGATCTGTCGGGACGCCGCTAGCACCTACCTCCTGGCATACCAAAATGTGAGGGGCAACGTGGCCGACTATCGTTTCTAAATGGGAATCTTTTTGACTGGAACTATTGTTCGTTCCATCACACCAAGAAGTGGTGTTCCTGTAGTTAAGCAGGTTATACGTCATAACCTTAATGCGCTCCGTATTCTGGGCTATAGCCCCAATACTCAAGCCTACCGATAAGAGAAGTAGTCCGAAGACTTGCTTCATATCAACCTCTGCATTAACCTATTCTACGCTGATAATCAGGTAGATTCTTAGGCCCTCCTTAAAGGATAGCAAAGTTACATTGGACGGAGCAAGTGCGCAACGGCTAATGTTATTCAAAGTTTAAATTTTAACCCCTACCTGTTGTGTCCTCTTCCCATTCGAAGATGTACTGGGGTTCCGACTCGGTTGGGTCTTCCTTGCCTTCCCATAGGTCGCGGAGTTCTTGGCCCTCATTTTTCCATTCTTCTTGGAGGCCGTCTCCTAGTAGTGAACGGTCCAATGAAATGGATGGGTCGTCCAATGTACCGTAGATGCGAACGGGTATCAAGGGTTGCTCTCGGTTGGTCTCTTGTATGAAATCGGCGAGTTCATCGCTGGTGTTCCTTCTCGATCCTAGCGCGTCGAGCAGTTGGATCTTCAGCGAATAGTCGATGTCGTTCTGGAAGTTGTGATCCCCTTCAACCCACAGTTCCAACACACTGCTTTTTACCGTCATTCCTGGAATGTGAATGTTTTGGTCGTTGATGCTTAGGTGGTTTTCCAGTGTGGCGAACTGCACATTGCGCAGTTCCGAGATCTCTGCAAAACGCGAGAGTTTCTCCATGGGAGCATAGTTGACTAACCTTCCTTCCCTGATCTTGAAATCGGTTTCCGAAACCAAACTCTCCAGTACAGGTTCCATTTCTTCATTGAAGTAGATCTTAACGGCATAATCTACATCCGCTCTACCACTGATGTTATCGGCAGTCAAGCTCTTCTGTCCGAAATTGTCGAACTCTGTAAACAAACGGTTGATGTCAACATTTCGCAACGCACCTCGTGTTGTCAATTCGTACACACTACCGTCTGGATGCCAGCGGAAATTGGTAGTGATGTTACCACCCACGGCGACGAATGTTAGATCGTTGCCAACAATGTCCATACCCTGACTATACACCTGACCGTTCACTTTTTGAGCGGTGAAGGAGCGATGTTGGAATTGATTTACACTTAAACGCACGTTGAAGTCGAAGCGGAAGGGTTCATCGGTTTCGGATCCCTCACGATGATCGAGTTCCCAAGCGAAGATATCTTCTAGATTGAGTCTGTCTGAATGAACATCCAACCTAAACGTTGGCATCGGCGTTTGTCCAAATACCAGTGCTTTTTTAATAATACCATTGGCCCTAAAATCGGATGAACCCGAGTTGAATTGTAAGTTCTTCAGTTCGATATCGCCATCGGCGAAGGACATGCTTGTGGACAGACCTTCCATATCTAAGCCTGTATCGGTTACCTTCAGCCTTCCATCCGACAAGGTCATTTCGCCCGTCAATACCGCTCCGGTCAAGCCTGAAGCTTGAATATCAGCAATAGTCGGATAGCGTTTTCGGATGTAGAATGAACCCGAAAGTTGACCTTCAGCCAGCTCCCAGAAGTCCGTGCCCGCGAGCGTAAGCGCTTCTTCGAACGAAACATTGAGGTCGCCCTTCGTGGTAATCGTAGGGGATGCAAAGTTGGCAATGCTCAGTTCGGCCTTGAGATTTCCCGTCCTCGTTTTAGCTGCTATGTTTGCTACGTTCAACCTCGAATCCTGCAGTCTACCCAATGTGCCATTGTCGAAATGGGCTTGAAAGGCCAGCTGAGATAGTTCCAACCCCGATTTTTTAAGTGCCAGTCGCGCGTTCTTCAACTCCGTATCTGCTACGATCAACGCCTTTTTATCCTTGAGGTCGATACGCATGTTCAGGTCGAACAACCCATCTGCTTCCACCAAGGATGGATCGGGTAAGAATGGCTTTGGAAGGACTTCGATAAATCTAGCTAGGGAAAGTTGTGAACCCGACAGCTCCCAATGGTTTTCGCCGTCCACGATATGACCTGCAGCACTCACGGCCAGCCCATCGATCTCCAGATTGCCATCTTCAATAAAGGTTGAATCACCAGTTGTCCGGAAATTCAATTTGGCGTAGACCGATCTTTCGGGGAGGTAATTGATGTCTTCCACGTTGAGATAGGAGATGTTTCCTTTCCATTCGGCTGTGGAGGAGAAAGAGCCAGAGTTGAGCCCACCACTGAGGGAAAGACGCTTGGCGTACATCTGTGTGGCCACATCGGCTGTGATATCAGAAAAGAATACCCGCGTGCTACTCAGCTCAACGTCCTCGAGGTCTATCTTCAATTTCGAGTCGGTTGTATCGGTAGATTCCTTCCAGAAGTGAAAATTATCCCTTCCGTTTCGGTACATCTTTATCTTCACCACGCCTTGGTCGAAGGTGATGCCTTTCAATTCATATTCAGCCTGAACGAGTTGCCATAGGTTGAATTCGAAGTATACGTCTTGAAAATAGAACAGTGTATCACTGCTCGTCGTGGGAAGCATTTCCTTGCAGAATACTTCGGTAAACCGAAAGCTTACATCTGGAAACTGGGAGAAGAAATCCATTCGAATGTCCTTCACCTTGAGTTCGGCATCGAGGTGTTTGTTGACCTCTTCCACCAAGGCTCCTCGCAATTGCTCTTGGTTGGTGTAAAGGTATGCGAATGCAATGCCCAGAAGCACCGCGGCAATGAGTACAACGCTGAAGACATACCGAAGTATGCGTTTCCAGATCTTGCGCTTTGCCGGGGCCTCGTTCATCTATTCCTTTGGTTCGATTGAAGGTGTGAAATTACAACCTCATGTAGGGCGAACGAAGGAGAGGCATCCAATATTTTTCAACGATTACCGGTTAGTTGCTACTAACGGGTCTTCATGAAGTTCACTTCTTCCTTGGTGAGGAAGCGATAATGACCTCGGTTCAATCCTTTCTTGGTGAGGCCAGCAAAGGATGTGCGGTCCAATTTGATCACTTCATAACCCAAGTGTTCAAAGATCCTACGGACGATGCGATTCCTTCCAGAGTGCAATTCGATACCGATGTGAACCTTCGATTTCTCGTCGATGTAAGCAAGATTGTCCGGACGGATCTCTCCATCTTCCAATTCGATCCCATTGGCCAAGGCCTCGAAATCAGATTTCTTGAAGTTCTTATCGAGTTGAACCGCGTAGATCTTCCTTGCACCATGCGAAGGGTGAGTAAGCTTCTTGGCCAGGTCGCCATCATTCGTGAAGAGCAACACACCCGTAGTGGCACGGTCGAGTCGGCCTACCGGATAGATTCGCTCTGTACAAGCGCCACCAATGATATCCATCACCGTCTTGCGAGCGCGTGGATCATCCATTGTAGTGATGAAACCCTTAGGCTTGTTGAGCAAAAGGTACTGCTTCGCTTCGGCTTGAATGAGCTCGCCGTTGTAGCGAACCTCATCGTTCTTTTTCACCTTGGTACCCAAGGCGGTCACCACTTTGCCGTTGATCGATACCAATCCGGCTTCGATGAGTTTATCGGCTTCACGACGACTGCTGATCCCGGCAACCGATAGGAATCGGTTTAAGCGCATGTCTTCGTTCAATGTGCGGATGTTCTCTGCCTGTTTGCGCTTAGGCTTGCGGAAAGTCTTTCCTTCGTTGCTGGTATTACTGCTGTTGCTACTGTTATAGCCTTTGTTGCTATTTGAAGGTGAGGAGGAACGTGCATTTCCGGGTTTACTGCCACGGGCCTGCGGTCCTCTCGGATGGCTAGAGCGACCTTTTCCTTCTCCCGAAGGGCGTTGTCCTCTGCTTGGCCTTTTCTTATTCATATCCTCGTTTTTTGGGGCGACAAAAGTACTCCGAATAATTGAGATGGCAATCTAAACATCACTTTCATTTTCAGTGATTTAGGGTTGACTTCCTAAGCCGTTGGGTAGAATGCATCTTCAATATGGATCAACTGGGGCTTTTTGCCTGCATAATAGATCGCTATCAGGTCAAATCGCGTATCTCCTTCCCAATCTGAATCCCACAAATAGCGCTCACATGCACGAATAAGAGAGTGCTCCTTTTGTGGAGTGATGTAATCCTGTGGAGTCCCATACGAATCGGTCGCCCTCGTCTTCACTTCCACAATCACCAGTGTTTCGCCATCCATGGCTAGTATGTCGATCTCATCATGACCTAAGTGAAGGTTCCTGTCCAGTATCTTCCATCCTTTTTCCCGAAGGTGTTGCGCTGCGGCATCCTCACCTTCCTTACCTAATTTCTTGTTGTGCCTGGTGTCCATTTCGCTAAGATGCACACACTGGGAGGTGATAGTCGTAGTTTAAACGTTTACATACGCTTATTTTGAAGGTTTATAGCCTCCTTCCTATTGCCAAGCGATGTGGTATTCAGGAGGTAAGCCAAACGGCCCTTTTTAGGCGAGCATGTCTGCGATACATAGGGTTGCCACCATCATCAGAATGAAAGTTGAGAACCACCGTCAACCTCAAGCTTCACCTTTTTGCATAATACCACGGCTCGGTTGTCATCAATATGACCTATCGGAAAGTTGAAACCCAAAGGAATACCCCTGCCTTTTAAATGACGATGTATGATCTCAACAGCCGATTCACCAAATGGAATGGTGTTGTCATTCATATCCGTCATTCCACCTACCACCACCCCAGACACCTTGTGCCACCAGCCGTTTCGCTTGAAGTTCATGAACATCCTGTCGATGTGATATAGATATTCATCTAGATCCTCCAGAAGAAGGATGTTGCCGTCCAATGGTGGCTCCGACATCGACCCAAGTGTGGAGTAGAGTACGGATAGGTTTCCACCTACCAATCGGCCTCTGACCTCACCGTTGATGTTTAGAGGATGGGGTTTTGCTTGGAGGTCTTCGTACTTCTTGGCCCAAGCCGACATGAGTGATCGCAGTGCCTCAGGTGTATTCGATCTCACATTGATGGGCATGGTGGCGTGGATGGATTTGTATCCCAATCGGTTTATCTCGCCGTGTAGGGCGGAGATATCGCTGTAGCCGGTGATCCATTTAGGATGGTTGGCGAACTGCGTGTAGTCCAGTCCATCGAGGATGCGAACGGTCCCATATCCTCCGCGAACGATCCAGATCGCCTTGGCCTTGGGGTGATCCAAGCACCATTGAAGTGCTTTTTGTCGGACGGCATCACTTCCCGCCAATTGGTTTTCCTCCTCGAACAAGCCGGGAGCTAATGCATATTGATAGCCGTTTTCGGTCAGCCAATCGAGGGCGGGTTGCAGCTCATCTTTACTGATCTTTCGGGCCGTAGCGGTGATGGCAACAACGTCGCTTTTATGGAGTGCAGGAGGGGTGATCATCCGGAATAATTTTCAGCTGGGAAGATACATAATTGGACGCGCTGAGAGGAAAACGTTATGCATTCGCTTCTCTGCTTTGCACGTCGTACTTTTGTGCTTCAAATTTTTCGTTGATGAACGCACCCAAACGCTACACGATCACGGCGGCCTTGCCATATGCCAATGGTCCTATTCACATCGGGCACCTTGCCGGATGTTATTTGCCAGCTGATATTTATGTGAGATACCTTCGTTTGAAGGGTAAGGATGTTCAGTTCATGTGTGGTTCCGATGAGCACGGCGTGGCCATCACCATGAAAGCGAAAAAGGAGGGAATTACCCCTCAAGAAGTAGTGGATCGTTACCACGGGATCATGAAATCAGCATTGAATGATTTTGGTATCTCCTTTGATCACTACTCGCGCACGAGCACGGATATTCACAAGGAAACGGCTTCGGAATTCTTCAAGACGCTTTACGATAAGGGCATCTTCGATACCAAGGAAACGGAGCAGTATTTCGATCCAGAAGCCGATCAATTCTTGGCCGATCGATACATCATGGGTACGTGTCCGATCTGTGGACATGAAGACGCTTACGGTGATCAATGTGAGAACTGTGGTTCTAGTTTGAATCCTACCGACCTTAAGAACCCGCGTTCTACACTATCAGGCTCAAAACCTGTCTTGAAAAAAACGACCAACTGGTTCTTACCGCTCGATAAACTCGAGCCGAAGGTCCGAACCTTCATTGAGTCACATTCCGATTGGAAGCCCAATGTGTACGGGCAGTGTAAGAGCTGGCTCGATTCGGGTGACGGGCTACAGCCACGCTCCATGACGCGTGACCTCGATTGGGGTGTGCCTGTTCCAGTGGAAGGCGGAGAAGGCAAGGTGCTTTACGTTTGGTTCGACGCGCCTATCGGCTACATCTCAGCTACAAAAGAGCACTTGGGAGCCGATTGGGAAAAGTGGTGGAAGGATGAAGACACACGTCTCATTCATTTCATCGGAAAAGACAATATCGTATTCCACTGCATCATCTTCCCAGCCATACTTATGGAGCACGGTGAGTATATCTTACCGGATAATGTTCCTGCTAATGAGTTCTTGAACCTGGAAGGCAAGAAGATCTCTACTTCCCGAAATTGGGCGGTTTGGTTGCATGAATATCTGCAAGACTTCAGTGGTAAGGAGGATGTTTTGAGATATGCGTTAACGGCTACCATGCCGGAGACGAAGGACAACGACTTCACTTGGGGCGATTTCCAAACGCGTAACAACAGCGAGTTGGTGGCCATCTTCGGTAACTTCGTGAACCGGGTGATGGTGCTGAATCAGAAATACTTCGGTGGAGTGATGCCATCGGCTTCGGGGATGACCGACTCCGATAAGGCTGCGTTTGCTGAGGTGAAGACTTCCTTGGAGAAAATGGAGACTTCACTTGAGAACTTCAAATTCCGTGAAGCGCTTCAAAGCATGATGAATATTGCGAGGATCGGGAATAAATACTTGGCAGAAGAAGAGCCTTGGAAATTGCAGAAGACCGATCCAGTTAGAACCGCTACCGTGATGCATTGGGCTACGCAGATCACTGCGATCTTGGCTGTTGCATCTGAGCCCTTCTTGCCGTTCACTTCAAAGAAGATGCGCGACTTCATGGGCTTGGGCGAAGATATCAACTGGCAGGCGCTGTCGAGAGGAGCGGAGATCCTTCCGCAAGGGCATGAGTTAGGCCAATCGGAGCTCCTGTTTGAAAAAGTAGAGGACGAGCAGATACAAGCACAATTGGATAAATTGAAAGAGTCTGAAGCAATGAACAAAGGTGTTAAGGTGCCCGAGGCCAAGGATGAAGCCACGTTTGATGACTTCATGAAAATGGACCTTAGATCGGCCACTATCGTTGCAGCTGAGAAGGTGAAGAAAGCAGATAAACTCCTAAAATTGTCGTTGGAAACTGGCTTGGACACACGAACGGTGGTTTCAGGAATCGCCGAACACTTTTCACCAGAGGAGGTTATTGGAAAGCAAGTAGTACTTTTAGCCAACTTGGCTCCTAGGAAGATCCGAGGAGTTGAAAGTCAAGGTATGATCTTGATGGCTGAAGATGCGGATGGGAAACTCGTTTTCGTTCGTCCAGAAACGGCGATCGAGAACGGTATGACGATCTCTTAAAAACAAACGGTATGAAGATGAAGTATGTATTGCCTTTGATGGCATTGGCTTTTTGGTCATGTGAACCTGATGTGAATGACACAGATAACAACAACGATGGTGTACAGAACCGATACACCCAGGAAGTCTTTACAGATGTAGTGATGGACAGTGTAAACTACGATGTTCAGAATAATCTGTGGTACGATATCTACATGCCGGCAGACGATAATGCTACGGATAGGAGAGTAGTGTTCCTTGGTCATGGTGGAGCTTTCGTCTCCGGTTCAAGGAAGAATGAATTGATGGTAGATTTTGCCACTCGTTTAGCGAAGCACGGATATGTAGCGGTGAGTTACGACTACCGTTTGGCGGGAGGAATTACCACGATGTTAGATAGTGTTGCCTCATTGGGCGTGGTGGCTCGCAGTTTGGCGGATGCCTCTCAGGTGATCACAGAGGTGCAAACTTCCGCGGGAGCAGGTAACCCTTACGGAATCGATCCAACGAAGATGGCTTTTGCTGGAAACAGCGCAGGTGCGGTCCTTTCGTTGCATTTAGGAAGTTTGGATCAGAATGATGTGATCTCGAATAACATGGACACCGCCATCACCGATGCTGGTGGTTGGGGTGTGATGTTCGATGCATCGGCTTCATCCAATGTTCGCGCCGTGATCTCTTTGGCGGGTGGAATTTTGAAGACCCATTTCTTGAACACGGTGAACAGTCCGGATATCATCATGGCACACGGAACCTGGGACCCTATCGTTCCATATAGCTGTGCGCATGTATTGAATAACAACTCTAATGCGGTGATACTTTGCGGTACGAGTCCGATCTCAGACGCTTGCGAAACGATGAACATCACGAACAGTGAGATCCTCTTCCCAGAGGAAGGTCATTGTCCTTGGAACTCCGACGCTGCCACTTGGGATCAGGTATTCGACTTCATCATTCCGGAGTTGGATGCGGCGATGAATTGATCGATTTCGGATTAAGGCTGGTACTGTAATGGATATCCCGCCTGATGATGATGGCCCCATAGTTCAATGGATAGAACGAAGGTTTCCTAAACCTTAGATGTAGGTTCGATTCCTACTGGGGCTACCATCATCAATTGCGGGGCTAAACTCTAGATCTAGGTTCGATTCCTATGCCGAGACGCGAGGCTCTCGGTATCCCGACATAGTCGAAAATGCTATCGTCGGGAGTAGGACCACTTCTTCTTGATCGGGACTAAACCTTAGATGTAGGTTAGATGCTTTTCGTCTTAGCTGTGTATCATATGATTATCTGAGCAAAATCAGTCAATCGAACGGACACAAGTACTTCTACATTTGAAATTGGATACCATATCTATTTTGAATGAAGAATTTCTACCTCATCTTTTTTATTTGTTCGCCCGTTTTAATGGGTGCGCAATCCACTCTTGATCAGCTCATTCAGCAGTATCTTCAAAATCAAGATTCTCCCGGGCAATCTCACACCCTACCCCTCAACTCCTCATACACATCCAACGCCCTATTCAAGATATCGGGGTCGTGGTCCAAGGTTACCTCGCGTTCGTTTTGGTGTCCCGTGAGGTCCGGAGGGATATTCACACCTGGAAGGCCTTTTGTGATCCTGTCTAGGACCTTTGATGGCTCCGAGCAGAATTGGTCGTAGCTGACGAAGTAGGTCTTTTCATCACGGATGGTCACCGCAAATTGGTAGACGCGGATCCAAACCTTTAACCAGTAGTTGAGGGAGTCCGTAGACTGTCCTTGAAGGGCTTTTTCGTCTTCATCCGTGAATACAAAGGGCTTGTGGCCAGCGCCAAATTCATGGTGACCCAACCATTCCATGTAGGTTTGAATGAAGGGGTCTTCTTGCTGCTGCTGCGTAAACTGAAGGTGTTTTTCCATCAGAGAGGCCGCATGATACAACGGATGGCGGAATAGAATGATGGTACGGAATGAGGCATTCCATTTTCGAACCGATGGGTAGCGCAACAAGAAGTTGTTGTTCTTGGCCAAGTAGATCTGCACCTCTTTCCTGCGAATGATCGCCTGGTAGTCCAAGTAGTCCTCGTACTGATCGTGGGTGATGGAATGACGCTTTAAAGCGTGCTCATCGATGTAACTGTCGTTGGTAATGGCCTTAAAGAAGTATTCTTCCAAGGCCTCGTGAGAGTTCAAGCCTATGGAAATGCCGTCACCGTGACTTCTCTCCTTTTTTTTATCCCCTTTTGGTTTGTAGATCTTCGCCCAGGTATTGGGACTCATCACAAAGGGCATGTTGCCGTAATTGAGGGAGGCAAACGGACCCAGGTCGATGAGGGTGTTCAACATACTCGTGGTTCCCGCACGGGCCAAACCCGTAATGATGATGAATTCTTCCTTGCGGTCAACGGCTTGCTTCTTTACTTCTCTACGGAAGAGTCGGTAGCCGAGGTTGTGGTTGTCGAGGGCTAAGTGGTGGAGGAGCTGGGCAAGCGGACTGTAATCCGATTTGCGTTTTCTGGGGATGAAGAATGGAACAGTTGCGCCCACCGAAAGGGCTACGATCCCCCAAGTACTTCCCAGTGTATTGTACGATTGAAGTTCGAGATAGGTATCTGCTAGCCAGATCAACCCACCGGCTATGGCAATGGCAATGATCAATACGAGCAGGAGGCTCAATAGTGACTTGAAGAGTGCGCCGGTGCGCTTCTCGATCATCGGAAGTTTATCGTCTTCCTCACCCTTGGCAAGGTAGGCGTCAAGTAGGTGAACGCTCCTTTTGGCAATGTTGAAGAATACATTGGATTGCCAGCTGCAAAAGAGAATGAACGCGGCGCCAGCTAAGAAGTGTACAACGTATTCCATGGAGGGGCTTATTTCTTAGAGTCTTTCTTCTTTCCGAAGAGTCGCTTTAAGCGTGCCCAAAAGATGTATCCAAAGGAAAACAACACGATACCACCGATCACGAAGATCAAAATGATGGTTCCTGCGCCTAACCCCGGACCTATATAAAGTGCTGTCATGATACTATTCCATTAGTCGTGCCCAATTGGCCAAGTGATGATACCCCTCGTGATGAGAAGGGAGAACACCCTTGTAAAGGACCTTGTCGTTCTTGATCACCCAAAGGAGACCACTGTTCTGTTCTTCAATGAAGATGCGACCATCGGAGTGATGATCGGCCAATCCCTCTGTGAAAGTATAAATATGATTCTGAGCAAAG
>CBFHXG010000052.1:0-12083 GCA_965659725.1 Phaeocystidibacter sp.
CCGAACTACGAGCGGGCCCTGGTGCTTCGGAGCCCTTCTCGACGATCATCTTTAGCTGATGTCGGGATGCCGACCGAAGGCGTCGGCAGGAGTCTCGGAGCCCTCGAGTCTTAGCATCCTTTCACTATCTTCGCAGCATGATTCCAGATTCCTTCAAGATCAAGAAAGCCGAGTTCGTTATCAGCAGCCCTAGAGCTGATAAATGTCCGGATCCCGACCGTCCAGAGTTTGCCTTCATCGGACGTTCAAACGTGGGGAAGAGTAGCCTCATCAATATGCTCGTTGATCACAAAGATCTAGCGAAGACCTCCGGCAAGCCTGGGAAGACCCAGCTCATTAACCACTTTAACGTGAATGATGAGTGGTACCTAGTAGACCTGCCTGGATATGGCTATGCTAAGGTGAGTAAGGAAGCGAGAAAGAAGTTCATGGGAATGATCGATCATTACGTAAAAGACCGCGCAAACCTGGTCAATCTTTTTGTGTTGATCGACAGCCGACTCGAACCACAGAAGTCGGATCTGGAATTCATGGAAAGCCTAGGTGAGAATGGTGTGCCATTCAGCATGGTATTCACCAAAATAGATAAGTTGAGCAGTAACCAGGTGAAGAAGAATATCTCAGCCTACAACAAGAAGATGCTCAATAGATGGGAAGAATTGCCGCCACAGTTCAGCACTTCATCTACCTCCAAGATCGGGAGGTTGGAGATCTTGGCTTACATCAATCAATTGATCGAAGGAACACGATCGCACTTCAAAGCGCTCTAACCGTATTCCTTCGATAACCGATCATTTTTTCTTGATCAGATCTAGCTTGTCAGCAAAGTGAGCTGCAAAATCACGCATGTCTTCCGCCATGTTCTTCTCCTCCGTGGCGCGTTCGAAGCTATCCGCCAAGCTCAAGATGGTTTGATGGTAGAATTGCTTCATTTCATCCATCAACATATCCTTTGTCCATAGATCGATACGCAAGGTGTTCTTGGTCTTGTCATCCCAAACCCCCAACATGATGGCCTTCGCTTCCTCATTGCTGATGCCCCCATCCGTGGCGTTCCAATGGATCTTTTCTGGTACTCTGTTAACGTCGAGTTCAACGTCTATCGTGATCTGTGACTTATGTGCGTCGCTCATGTGATTGAATTTATGATGGTTTGTAACCAGAATCGCGGAAGAATGCTCGGTAGTCCGAAACTTGAAATAGCTCTTTCAACGTCATCTCAGGATGCTTGTCCATGTAAGACGAAACGATCTTGAAGCCTACCCATTCAGCAATACGTCCAGGTGTCTGATTATCGATATCCGTGTAGAATTTGGAGAACGGCGCCTCCATTACAAATCTTCTTTTGGTTTCTAAACTGCTGTCGAATAACAACTGTTTCTGTACAAAGTACATCCATATATTCATTTCATTCGCCTCACAGAATTCGAGTTGTTCCGCTGTGTAGCCGAATTGGTGGTGGAGTGGTTTTTCGAGTAAGACCTTCGATTGAAAATAGCGAATGACGCCAGCTCTCACCATGTCTTCCATCAATGCTGATTCATCCGAAGGTGCTGGCATGTGGGATGCTGCTATCGATTCCATGACATCTGGAGCGATGTTGTGCTTCGTGAATCGCCTCTTGATGTAATTCGGGATACTCGCATATGCCGGGTAATCCTCTCCCAAATAGGTGTCAACAGCTATGAATACCGATCGTATGCTGTCAACATACAAGGTCGGGAAACTGAAGTCTAAACTGCTGATGTACGTGTATACCTCTTTTTCAGTAGCGCTCGGAAAGTGATGATAGTATCGCTTGAATCCATTGGATAATTCCGATTCTACCGATTGCCAAGCCTCCCCAGAATACTCCCTACGAACGTCCTTCCACAACATGTTGAGCTGTCGGTCAAAGCGCTGATCATGCCACAAAACACTGTCGTTATTGGCAAAGAAGTATGGATATTCCTCACTAAGGCGACCAATGGATTCCGAAAAGGCTGTAGAATCCGTGGAGTAAAAGTCAACCTCGAACCGATGGAAGGAGGTACTTTTGTCTACTTCTGAAAGGTCAACGTCCCATCGACTGTCAGCGCACGCAGAAAGCATGGCGACCAATATGAACAGGAATAAATTTCGAGCTGTTAACAACACACTATTGTATTTTCGCTGCAAATGTAGCCACAAAGGATGAGTCATGAATACTAGCCGAGTTTTAGATCACATTACGAATTGGATGACGGATTACGTTCAGAAAAGCGGAACCAGCGGTTTCGTAGTGGGCGTAAGCGGTGGGATCGACTCTGCCGTGACCTCTTCACTTTGCGCCACCACGGGGCTGCCAACCTTGTGCGTAGAGATGCCAATCCACCAGGCAGAAGCGCAAGTGACTCGCGCTCAAGAACACATCCGTCAATTAAAAGAGCGTTTCCCTAACGTTGAGGAGGTTCGCCTAGACCTAACGCCTATCTTTGACGCATTCGTATCTGAACTGCCAACGCCGAAAGGGCAAGAAATGCACGACCATAGTTTGGTGAATACGCGTGCTCGGTTTAGGATGACAACCCTTTATTATTTCGCGGGTCTTCGAAAGGCACTTGTTGCTGGAACAGGGAATAAAGTAGAGGATTTCGGTGTTGGCTTCTACACCAAGTATGGAGATGGCGGAGTAGATCTCTCGCCAATAGCCGACCTCGTCAAAACAGAGGTATATGAATTGGGCAAGGCCTTGAATGTTCCCGAATCTATCCTCATAGCTCCTCCAACCGATGGCCTTTGGGGTGATGATAGAACAGATGAAGATCAGATCGGGGCGTCTTACCCTGAGCTTGAAAGGGCCATGGCGCAATCTGAACTCGGTAAGACAGAAGCGGATTTTGATGGCCGACAAAAAGAGGTGTTCCAGATCTACAGTCGCTTACACAGAGCAAATCGACATAAGATGGAGCCTATTCCTGTTTGCCTCATCCCAGACGAACTTCGTTAAGCTACGCTCGCCGAGTCTTCCTGAAGTGGGAAAGAAAGCTCTACAGTTGTCCCTTTGTCTGGCCTACTCCTAAAGCTGATCGCTCCTCCATGCAGAGAAACAAGATCTTGAATGATCAATAGTCCTATACCATTCCCCTTTTCATTGTTCGTTCCTGGGCGAGTGTAATGGTCATTGATGTCAAAGATCCGCTCGATCTCTCGCTTGCTCATGCCTACACCTTCATCTTCGATCAAGATATTACTGGTATCCCCATTTCGCTTGGCTTTGATGCGCACTGCACCACCTTGCTTGGAGAACTTTATCGCATTGCTGAAGATGTTCTGAAGGATCAAGCGAAGTAGATGTCGGTCGGCAATCAACTCAAACCCATCATCTATCATATTCTTTACTACGATATCCTTTGTAGCAAACAATGGCGCTTGGATCTTTATCTCTTCCTCGATCAACGATGAAACGGTAAATCGTTCCGGGTTGAATTGGATCTCCGCATTCTGTTGCTTCGACCATTTGAGAACATTGTCTACCAACTCATACAAGGATTGTGAGGTCTCGAGAATGGAGCTCGAAGATCTTCTCAATTCCTCTTCACTGAGGTTGGTCCAGTTCTGATCCAAGAAGTTGGAAACATAATGCAGGTACTTCAACGGTCCCTTTACATTGTGGGAGATGATCGACATGATCTTCGCCCTGGTGTAGTTGGTTGTGCGCAATAGATTCTCTGCGGCCTTTAGATCGGCTACTTGAGAATCTAGGTCGTCTTTCTCACGCTCCAGTCGCTCTACCTTTTCATCTAGCTCTGTGATGATCCTAGCTGACGCTTTGAATCTGCTCCCCAGCCATATCACACCTAGAAGGAGTAACGCGGAAATAGCGAGTAAAATGACTTCTAAAACAGTCATTACAATTTGTTATTTCAAGTTGGTGTTCTCTTGCTCTCTTCTCAAAAATCGGAAAAAATATCGATGTACCGAATGAGGCCATTAATTGTTACATTAGCTTCAAAGCTGAAAAGAATGATTCACGTAGGAATAGCTGACGACCACGCTGTCATTCGACGAGGGATACAATTGTTTATCTCTCAAGAGTCGGATATGACCCTGGTAATGGAAGCAACAGATGGAGAGGATCTGCGAACCAAATTGGCAGAAAAGAACATGGATGTCTTGCTTTTGGACATCGATATGCCTCGAATGAATGGTATTACCGCCATCCGTGAGATTCGAGAGAATCACCCTGAGTTACGCGTGGTGATTTTGAGTATGCATCCAGAGGAGATATATGGCGTAACTGCCCGTAAAATGGGGGCTAGTGGATATGTTTCCAAAGATATAGATCCTTCAGAAGTGATCAAGGCCATCAAGCTCGTAATGCGGGGAGATGATTACTTCAATGAGAATCTCTACCGCAAGAATCGCCGTGGCGAAGTGAGCGCCATGAAACTCTCCAAGAGAGAAAGTGAAGTGCTCAAACTGCTAAGCAATGGACTCACGAATAAGGAAATCTCCAACCAGTTGGATATTTCGGAGAAAACGGTGAGCACTTATAAGATCCGCCTCATGAATAAGCTCGGAGCGAAAAGTGTAGTCGACCTCGTAAACTTCGGACATCGATTCATGGAGCTAGAAGATTAATGAAAATCTTTGTCTCTTTTTTCTGACAAGAAGCCCCCTTGAGATAACAAATTATTCACTCTGTAGAGTGGTGTTTTCAGAATATAAAAAGTGACCCAATTTTGGTCACTTTTTATTTTATCAAAATCGTATGGATCAATTGTCTCATTGGCCTTGCCCTTGACCTTGTTGTGCATTGCTGTTGGGTAGTGTAACCTTCGATTCCTTGGAGTTGAATATACTTGCACGGTCACTGGCCGTTACCTCTCCATCCATATCAACATCGGCCGAATTATAGCCCGAATTGTTACGGTTATTCCAAGCCTGACTATACGCACCATTGTCTACCTCATAGTTTGTACCATCGCTGGTGGAGAACCCACTAGATGACATGAATAAACCATTAGGAGAAGTTCGTGCGCTATTCGTTTCATACCACGCACCAGAATTCGATGCAAAATCAATAGAATATCGGTTGTTTCCATCCAATGTCAGCGTGTCGGAACTCACGATCGGAAGGTGATTTCTGTGGTAAAGGATAGCCACGAAGGATCCAGGGTTGTCAAGTTGAATAAGTGGTAAACTCACGCCATCGATCCCTACGATAGATCCATCTTCCATCAAGAAGTAGGCACCCCTGTGGGCAATCGTGTTTTCGTCGGCAGTGGCCGTAGACTGTGCCACGCGAAGTTCCAACAGCACCCAGTCCGCAATCTCGTTGCTCGGTATGGCTGGAACAGATTCCGTTCCGTTGTACGACCAAGGGTTTGCGGCAAAAGGCTGACTCAGCGGCAAAAGCCCCTTTTCTGCTAATAGACTGATCATACGAAGCGAGTCGTCGTTGAATGCTCCGCTCAATACAACGGTCATGTCCAATTCAAAAGGAGTGATCAATGAATCAATGGACACCGAGTACGGGTCGAAGGAAGAGCCATCTGGAGATGGACCAACATATCCAACCGCCTGCACGAAGTAGTTCCTGTTTGGTTTCAAGTTCAAGACAGCTAAGGAATCATCTGTTCCATTGTGTGCCAATCTACTACCATCAGAAAGCGTGTCTCCCGGGTTTCGTGTAGATGTAAAGTCATTTGGATCAAGCGACGGTGGGGCGTTGGAACGAATAAGTACTACCGCTCCCGATGCTTGCTGGATATTGACAGTTACTGAGCTTGACGTAGGCTGAGTGCCAGTACTGGCTTTCTTGACACTCACGGACGATCTCGTTGAGCGTTGATAAGGATATCTCTTTGTGTGATCCAAGCTCACGGCTAGATTATTAACCGTTCCGATCACATTGTTGAATACAAATCGATATTCAGGAAGTGATTGGTCTAAACTATCTCTCAGCGTAAGGAACAATAGCCTACTACCCGCAGTGTAATTCACCGCTGTGATTTGATTTCCATTGTTAACGCTGAAGTTGGAGAGGTTGGATGTCGATCCTACCACAAGCGATTCGCTAAACTCCACACGAACCACATTCGATGTTACAGCAACTAGATTGCGCACAAATGGCGCCTCAGACGCCGCGGCATATGATGGGTCCATAAGTGGTCCCTGTACTTCGATGGTCTGTTGATTGATCGAGCTGATGTTAGATCCTGCCTCTACAACCTCAGTATTCAAGACCTGAAGATCTGCATTCTGAGCAAAGAGGGTAGATGTGTTGGAAACGGTCATGTTCCAGAAAGTAACATCACCGATCATCCCCTGACTAGTAGCCCCATTGAAATCCACTAAGGAAGATTCAGCCCTAAAATCACTTCTCGAGCTCAAGTTGAAGTTAGAATGCAATTCGAAACGAGCAGCTCCAGCATTTACATACGCTCCGCCGCCCAAAAGGTCGAAATTGCCATTTATGATCACCGTGCCACTATCGGCCTCTATCTTACCACTTTGCTTGAATTCAGCCTTCCCGTCGATCTGTATCTGACCACCTGATATATCAATTCCACCATCGTGCTTTGCATAGAAGTCTCCACCAATTTGGACAAAGCCACCATCGATATGAATGAAACCTGATTGATAGGCATCAACTTCTCCAGATACGGCAACGTTGCCCACACCTACATTGAGAACACCGCTGTGTTGCAGTTTGACATCATCTTCAACGTCCAACGAACCTGCACCATTAATAGATAACGTGGCAGAGTGCTGTAAGCGCAATTCATCATGGATCTCCAATCTACCATCATCTATAGTGATGATAGCTCCATTTTGTGCATGAAGCTTATCGTCTACGACCATAGCCGCATCTTCAATATGCAAGGTGGCATTGTTTCCAACCTCAAAGAGTCCTCTATAAATGTGTGTTCCAGTACCTGCATTCGTCACTCCACCGTCTTTGACAGTGAATTTGCCTGTAACATCCACATTGGCTCCGTTGATGTCTGCCGTACCCAGTACCGTAAAGTCACCAGCAAATGTCCAATCTCCACCATTCCCCGATGTCATGGTCTTGCTCGATGATACGGTAAGATCTCCCGTCATATTGATGTCAGCAACACCCGTTTCAAAGACACCATTGATTTGAATATCAAGAGACGAATTGAAACTGCCATCGATCAATGTGATTTTCGAAGAAGTATAACCCATACTAAAACTGGCATTCCTTTATTCTTCAGGAAATCAATCGAGCCAGATAGCATATTGAGCTCACCGTAGTTTACAATGTTCACGTCTTCTCTCACAGAAAGAGAACCGCCATCTACCGTTAGAGTAACCACATTGTTCTAATCCCCGATCTGTATGTCCTTCACCGTCACCGAAGTGGTAATCACAGGTTGATTCGGAACATTGCCAGGGATTGTAGGCGTAGAGTTCGAACCAGGTACACCGCCACTCCAATTGGACGTAGTGTTCCAGTCAGAACTGGTCGCACCTGTCCACGTCTGAGCCGTTATCAATGCCGGTATGGACATCGTAACTATCAGAAAAGCGATCTATATGTGTTCGTTATTCTACGCACAAATAATTAATTGGGATGCGAAATTATAATGCATCTCTCAGATATACGCGACAAAACTCTTTTTGGATTGCGGAGATTGCCTCCTTTTCGACGAACTATCAGTTTTCCTCGACGAATAGAAGGCATTCGTACAACGGTTCGCCAAAAGCAGAGTGTGGAAGAGCAATTCCCAACATCATTGAGAGTGTAGGAGCTATGTCCACAACAGCCGTTTTGCGATAGATGTTTCCGTTTGGAACACCTGGACCCATGACAATACAAGGAACATGTGTATCGTAGGTGTAGCCAGAACCGTGACTTGCTCCTTTCTTACCATAGATGTAATTGCCATCCTGCCATTCTATGTAAAGGTCGGCATGCCGCTCATCCGCGATATTGCTTCGGAGTTGAGCGCTTCTAAGTTGACTCAAGTGTAGGGTAGAATAAGGCCAGGCCATCTTGATCTCGGGCTGTTCCGACAACGCCTCAGAGAGTAGGGCTTCGGCCTCGATCTTGCTCACCCCATTGGCCTTCAACGTCGAGTCATTGAAGTAGATGGCATCATTGAAAAAGGCACGAATACAGTCAAATCCCAGCACCTCCTCACTTACGCTTCGCATCATCACATTCATATCAGCGCCCGAATGATTTCGCGCCTGCATGTTCAATTCCTCACGCTGGAAATTCGGATTTTCCGCAACACCATGATCGGCAGTGAGCACAACAATGTAGTTTCCTTCACCAAAGAGACCATCCAATGCTGCGAAAAGTCTTGCTAGCTCTTGATCCAAACGGAGGTAGGTATCCATTACCTCTACACTTCTAGGGCCAAAGGCATGACCAACGTAATCGGTAGACGAGTAGGATATCGAGAGGAAATCTGTGAACTCATCGGCAAGTTCTTCGGCCGGAATGTGTTCGATCAATTCCAAGGCAAAGTCGGTCAAATAGCGGTTTCCATCCGGACTGGTCTTGAAATACCCTAGGCTCTCTTCGTCCATCGTTGATGGGATATCCCGTGGGAGAGTGCTTTGAGCATTCTGGGTTGATTCATACTCGCTCTTGTCGGGATATGCTGCCCGATATTGGTCGATCGGTAACAACGGATTCCACACCTGTGCATATTCTGAGAGGGGAGTATGCTGATCGTTGAAGTAGTTTACCCATGGAGGAAGACTATCAGCGTAATACGTACTCGACACAAACCGACCTGATCCGCCTAACCAATAGACCTCATCAGCGCGATGTCCGCCGGGAAGCACCGCTCCTCTGTCCTTTATCGATATAGCCGCGATATATGATCTACCAGCTGATGCGAGGTGTAGCTCATCCGTGATTGTCGTGGTGCGCAGGTTCATTGGAGAGATCTTGCCATAAGCCGCATCAATATCCAGACCTAGCACACTTTGGGAGGTGTCTTCCACACAATAATGGGAAGTCCCATCAATAGGATCATACCAGTCGTTGCCAATAATACCATGATCCCTTGGTTGTGCGCCAGTGAATATGGTAGCATGGCCGGGAGCCGTGTAGGTAGGAACATGTGTGTAGTGCGCATTGCGATACACGAGTCCGTTTTCCAACAATCGCGTAAAACCTCCTGTGAAGTGTGGGGCAAAACGATATAGATACTCTGCTCGCATTTGGTCGACCGTAATGGTTATAACCATTCTAGGTTCCGATTGACCAAACGCGCTATAAGCCGATAAGAGTAGCGTTAAGAGTACTCCTCCAATTTGAGTTGTAGATCTTCCCATGATTGCATTTTGCGCTGAAGATCGGACTTAGCCTTTTCGTAAATGTTAAAGAACTCAGGATCTTCATTCAGCTTTTGGTATTCCACCGGATCCAGAAGTCTTTCGTCCCATTCACCGATCTTCGATTCCAAGGTTTCGATCTCCTTCTCAACACCGTGAAGCTCTCGCTCCACCTTCTTCTTGGCCTTTTCAGCCTCTCGCTGGGCTTTTTGATCATCACGAGAGTCCGCAACTTTCTTCTTTTTTTCCTTCTGTTGCTCTGATCTCCTCTCGATCTGACGCATGTCGTCTATCTTCCGTTGCTCCAAGAAGTATTCTATTCCTCCCAAGTATTCCTTCACGTTTCCATCTCGGAATTCGTAGGTCTTATTCACCAATCCCTTCAAGAAGTCACGGTCGTGGGAAACGAGTATCAATGTGCCGTCGTATTGAGAAAGGGCGCTTTTCAGTACGTCCTTGGCGCGCATGTCCAGGTGGTTGGTAGGCTCATCGAGAATAAGCACGTTGGCTGGTTCGAGCATCATCTTACACAATGCTAATCTCCCACGTTCACCACCTGAAAGAACCTTCACCTTCTTGTCTACATCCTCGCCAGAGAACATAAAGCTACCAAGGATATTTCGAGCTCGTTTTCTCGTATCGTCATCTGCCGCATCTTCAATGGTCTGAAGTACGGTCTTATCGCCGTTCATTGCGTCGGCCTGGTTCTGCGCATAGTACCCCACCTTAACTTGGTGGCCTTCATGCACCTTTCCCTCGTGTTCAACCTCATTGAGCAGAACTTTAACAAGGGTGGTCTTACCTTGACCATTCTGACCCACAAAAGCGATCTTATCACCGCGTTCGATCTCGATATCGATGTTGGTCAGAACCTTCTTATCGCCATAGGATTTATGAAGCCCTTCACCCTTCATTACCACTTTTCCGCTGTGTGGGGCAGGTGGGAATCGGAAGTGCATTTCACGTGTATCCTCTTCATCCACTTCAAGTACCTCCATCTTTTCGAGGCGCTTGATCAAGCTTTGAGCGAAGCTGGCCTTTGAAGCCTTAGCTCTGAACTTGTCGATGAGTTCTTGGGTTTGTTTGATCTCCTTTTCCTGATTTTTCTTGGCAGCAATCTGTTTCTCGCGGATGTCAGCTCTAAACTCTACAAACTTGCTATAGGATACAGGAAAGTCGTAACTGCGGCCAAGAGAGATCTCTATCGTCCTGTTCGTTGCATTATTCAGGAATTCGCGGTCGTGCGAGACAATGATGGCCGATTGCTGATTCTCTTTTAGGAATTCTTCCAACCACATAATGGACTCGATATCCAAGTGGTTGGTGGGCTCATCGAGAAGGAGTAGGTCGTTTTGTTGGAGCAGTATCTTCGCAAGTTCTATTCGCATTTGCCAACCCCCAGAAAAGGTCTCAATGTTGCGTTGAAACTCGCTTTGTACGAAACCGAGTCCGATCAATACTCGCTCCATATCTGCCTGATAGGTATATCCTCCCAAAAGCTGATAGCGTTCTTGGAGTTCAGTGAGATCGTGGACAAGGTCCATGTATGAATTACTTTCATAGTCATCGCGTTCGGCCAAGGCTTGATTGAGTTCTTCAAGCTTTCGTTCGATATGCTTGATTTCCTCAAAACAGCTCGCAGTTTCTTCCCAAACGGTGATGCCTTTCTTGTGCTGAATGTCCTGCGTCAGGAATCCTATCTGATATCCATTCGGACGTGCAACTTCGCCGCCATCAGGAGTGATCTTCCCTGCGATGATCTTCAGCAAGGTTGATTTGCCAGCGCCATTTCTGCCGATCAATCCGATACGATCACCGGGATTGATGAGGAATGAAATGTCTTGGAAGAGCGTTTCTCCTCCAAAGTGTAATTCGATTTTGTTGATGCTTAACATTGGTGACAAAAGTAACACAGGAAATAGGAGAGCACCTTACCTTTGAACTAAATTTCATCTACTATGCTAGGTAAAGGATCGAAGGTCTATGGTATTCTTAGAATGAAGTGCCCTCGTTGTCATGAGGGAGATATGTTTCCGAACAAGAATCCCTACGAACTCAAGCGTCTAACAGAGGTAAATGAAAAGTGCTCAGAGTGCGGACAAAAGTTCGAGCCTGAGCCGAATTTCTATTACGGAGCGATGTACGTTAGTTATGGGTATACCGTGGCCTTGTTTGTCGCCAGTTACATCATTGGAAATTCGTTCTTAAAGCTTCCTGTTTGGGGCACTATTGTTCTCCTCGCAGCGCTCCTCTTGTTGCTTACTCCGTATTTGTTCCGATTGAGCAGAGCTACGTGGCTTCACATCAATGTGAAGTATCGCAAGGAAGCTATCCAGAAAAACGATTGAGGTCGGTTTCTGGGGGAATTGGAGTTCCATCGATGATCTGATCTACCAATCTTTTGGCCAACCATGGAGCCATGAGGATGCCTCTTGATCCCATTCCGTTGAAGAGGTGAATTCTGCTATGCTTTGGTGATGTTCCAATGAGTGGTTTCCTGTCTTTCACATTGGGTCTTACACCTGCCAAATGCTCTTCCACTTCGAATTTGCAATCCACGAGTTTTTCCCAAGCTACGGTTAGCTTCTCTAATCCTTCTTGGGATGGTATGTCATCCAGTACATCCCAAGCGTAGGTGGCTCCAACCTTATATCGATCTTCTCCCAATGGCATGATGAACATGTTCCCGTGGAGGATGTGTTCAAGCTTGAGATCGGATGCCTTTACGATCATCACCTCGCCTTTAGTAGGAGAAAAGGGTAAAGGGGGGAAGAATGGATTGTCTTGGGAGTATCCCT
>CBFHXG010000053.1:0-11976 GCA_965659725.1 Phaeocystidibacter sp.
TGCGGCCTTATCCCTACTTCTAAAACCTACACAGGCCCATTTGCTCTTTGCTCCCCATCCCTGCTCTATGTATTCCTTCATGGTTTCTAGGGCATGCGGACTAGTAACCAAAACCCATTCTCTTTCCTCAGGTCGTTCAGCGATAGGCAGAACGACTGGATCAAGGGCTTTCATCTCGGTAACCTCTACCATTTGTTCGAGGAGATCTCGACGATGATCACTCAGGGGTTTGGTGTAGAGTATGTGTTTCTTTTCGCTCATTGAAGCGTGGCTAGAATTTCCTTACCGCCATTGGCAATTACTTCTTTGGCGTAATCAGATCCGAGGTGTTTCCATTGGGAAAGACTTGCCTTGCGTTCGATGGTGATTTCCTCTTTTCCATCAAGGCTATGAAGGCAACCGATAAAGAAGATTTGATCGCCTGAAATGCGCGCCAGTGCACCGATTGGAGCAGAACAGCCACCTTCAAGGGTGTTCAGGAACTGACGTTCGATGGTGCTGGTTATCCTAGATGTTTCGATATCTATCTTTTCACAAGCCTCTTGTGCTTGTTGGTCGTTCTCACGATGTGTTATTCCGATGACGCCCTGTGCTGGGGCAGGCACCATCCAATCGAGCGCAATGGCATTTTTGGGTACAGCTTCTATACGACGGAGACCGGCGGAGGCCATGATGATCCCTTGCCAATCGTTCTCCTCCAGCTTGCGCATTCGAGTTTGCACGTTGCCTCGAAGATTGTCGAGGGTGTGGTTTGGAAACCGGTGAAGCCATTGAGCCTTTCGGCGGATGCTTCCGGTACCAATGGTTGCACGCGAATCGCGGTCATTTAGCCAGGAGGTGTCACCCGAAGGAATGAGAAGGTCCATTGGGTCTTCTCTCTTCAAGTGTGCACTTAGAACGATGCCTTTTGGAGGCTGTGTTGGATAGTCTTTTAAGGAGTGAACGGCAATGTCGATGTCGTTTTCGTACAACGCATCATCGAGTACTTTGGTGAAGATCCCAGTTGTGCCGAGTTCGTGGAGCGGCTTGGAGGTGTCAAGATCACCTTGACTTTTAACTGCAACGATCTCAGTTGAATAGCCTTCTGACCTCAATAAACGGGCTACAGTGTTGGCTTGCCACAAAGCTAACTTGCTGTCGCGCGTACCGATACGGATAGGGGAGTTGTTCATTTCGATGGACTTGACGACAAACGCGAAGATAATTCAGTTTGAATTCCTTGTACGGTTCGTCCTCTGCGAATGTGGTAACAGTAATACCTCTGCATCTTTTTGTGGAGGTATGTTGTTTCGTCGTATTTAACGATAGATTCGTAGGCTGTATTTACCAACTTCTCCAGTGAATGAGTGCCATTCATGAGGGTCTTTAGAGAGGTGTTTATCTCTTCGGATTGCTCCCGCATCACTTGCCAATCCAAAAGTTCTTGGATCTCTTCAGCTATGATGGCCTCCACCAGAGGAAGTTCATTTTTTCTTTTGTCCAAGGCCTCACGTGTCATCTGTGAAAGCTGATCTACATTGAGTAAGGTGAGCTGCGGTAGGTCACCTACCGATGGGTCGACATTGAAAGGCACGGCCATGTCGATCACCGTATGGAGCTGTGGACGATCAAGTTGCTCGGAAGTGAGGATAGGCCTGTCGGCTCCCGTCGCCACTACCAAGATTTCCGCCTGATCGATAGCGTTCTGAAGATTGTCGTGTGCGCAGAAATATGCACCCGACTCCTCAGCGAACTGTCTACTCTTTTCGTCGGAGCGGTTTATCAAAGTGATATTGCTAGGACTTGTAAGACCGAGGAGATGGTCGAGTGTGATACGGCCAAATTTTCCAAGGCCATACAAAGCGATCTTCTGTGTGTCCAGATTTTCGATCTCATCTTTCAGGTATCGAGCTGCTGCATACGATACGGAAGTGGCACCAGTTGAGAAGCCGGTTTCCGACTTAACGCGCTTGCTGGCGTGGATCACTTGGTTGATGATCTTCTCCATGAATCCATTGGTTGAGTTGGCTTTGCGAGCCCACTTGAATCCACGACGAAGTTGCATTATGATTTCAAAGTCACCAGGGATCTGACTTTCCATTCCAACACCCACTCTGAACAAGTGCTGAACGGCATCCATTCCGTAGAGGTGGTAACCAATGTCTTCAAATGAATCCGCAGATCCTTGTGTGTGGTCCAAGAACAAGGCGAGCACGGCTTCGTACTGCAGAGTAGTGCCGATGATCTCGGTGCGGTTACATGTGGATGTGATGAATCCGTTGAAGTCGGTTTGCTCCTTTAGCTCAGAAAGTAAGGCATGCTGTTCGTGCTCACTCAAGCTAAATGCCTGGCGATGCTGCACGTCTGCCGTCTTGTAGCTTACGCCAAAGAGGTGAAGGTGGTCCAAATGTTCTGCACTTCTATTCAAAAGAGCTTGTTCTCAACTTGGTGACAAAAATATCCCTGTGTAATTCTTAAAAATACCGCTAAACGTAGAATTAATACCGCCATAAATCCATTTGATCAATTTAGAACGGTTCTAAGTAGTGATACCCTTATTTTTGTCGCATCCCGCAAACATTAAAGGATTGCGAAGGTTGATTGAAGAAATAACGCGACTATCGGCATGGAGTTCAAAGTTACGGCAGAAACAAAAAATAACGCTGAAAGAAGTTTAAAGCATATTTCGATAGAGCCTGGTATAGAGTTGGTGAAGATCAATCACGAAGGAGAGGAACCTATTGATATTCAGAGAACTATACCCGCAAGCGTTATTCAGTTCTATTTTTCAGTAGAAGGGAAAAGCAGATTCAGTTTTGGAAGCAATTATCAACTTGACCTCAAGGCTGGAAAGAACTTCTTCTTTTATAATCCTGAACAAGAGCTGCCGCTCAATATCCGAGTTGCTGGAGGCGCCAAGCATATTTTCCTCTTCGTTACCATTGATCGGATACACGAGTTGTTCGTTGAGGATGCAGCCGAGCTTCCGTTCCTATCCAGCGATAACATCAACCGTAAATTATACGATGAACGCGATATCAGTCCTCAAACTACCGTAGTGCTGAATCAAATGTTCAACATTCAATTGTCTACTCAAGCTCAGCGACTTTTCTGCCAAGGAAAGGTATACGAGATCCTTTCGCTTTACTTCAGCGCCCGCGAAGTGGATACGGTAAGTTGTCCTTTTTTGAACGATGAAGAGAATGTCAAGAAGATCAAGTTGGCGAAGGAGTTCATCATGAAGAATATGACTCAACCACCGAGCATCAAGGAACTCGCAAAGGAGGTAGGTTTGAACGAGTACCGATTAAAAGTGGGATTCAAGGAGGTATACGGGAACACCGTGTTCGGTTATTTGTTAGACCACAAGTTGGAACACGCTCGCAATCTTCTCGATTCAGGGGATTATAAGGTAAACGAAGTAGCCTACGCGATCGGATACACCAACCCAAGTCACTTTATTTCAGCATTTAAGAAGAAATTCGGGGTCACCCCAAAGAAATATTTATCACACGAATGAAATCTGCAGCCCTACTGGTAAACTTAGGATCGCCTGATTCAACGGATGTAAAAGACGTAAAGCGCTATCTAGATGAATTCTTGATGGATGGTCGTGTGATCGACTTTCCCTATTTGCTGCGCGCCCTTCTCGTTAAAGGTATCATCCTTAACACCCGACCAAAGAAGTCGGCCGAGGCCTACCGCTCCATTTGGTGGGAAGATGGTTCACCGCTCATCATACTCAGTGAACGACTTCAGAAGCTCGTTCAAGATAATGCCGAGATCCCAGTAGAGTTGGCCATGCGATATGGTAATCCCTCCATCGCTGGTACGCTCAAAAAACTGAAGGATGAGCATACCGATCTCGAGCATCTATTCGTCATACCTCTCTATCCTCACTATGCCATGTCGAGTTTCGAAACCGTAGTGGAAAAGGTGAAAGACGAGGCAAAGAAGATCATTCCAAACGTGGATGTGCAGTTCCAAGATCCATTTTACAATGATTCGGAGTACATCGAGATCCTCGCAGAAAGTATCAAGCCGGCGCTCGAGCAGCCTTTTACTAAGGTGCTCTTTAGTTACCATGGGGTTCCAGAGCGACATATTCGAAAGGGAGATGTTACTGGTAAACATTGTCTTACCGAAGGTTGCTGCCAAAAGCAATCACCAGCACATGCCAAGTGTTACAGACATCAATGCATGGAAACGACAAGATTGGTAGCTGAGAAACTCGGACTGAAGGAAGATCAGTATTCCGTTTCTTTCCAAAGTCGTTTAGGAAGAGATCCATGGTTAACACCATTCACAGATGCGACCCTCAAAGAGTATGGTCACCAAGGGATGGAACGTCTAGTGGTAGTATGTCCAGCCTTTGTTTCCGATTGCCTCGAGACGTTGGAAGAGATACAAGTTGAGGGTGTTCACGACTTCCTCGGTGCTGGTGGGAAGTCAATAGAGGTGGTTCCTTGCTTGAACGATCGTGAAGATTGGGGACAGCTATTGGGCAGCTGGATCAATGAATCGGCTGTCGGTTAACGTGTAACATAAAGGCAAAAAAAAGACCCCGCCACGGCGGGGTCTTTCATGTATCAATCGACGTGGTATCGTCGCAATATTTAGCCTTCCATCAGCTCGTACTCGCCTTCTTCTGGGGTAAGTACTTCCGTAGTAGCCTCTTCTCCTTCAACGATATTCGTAGCCTCGAAGATGAGGTCGAAAGCGATCATTCCTTGATCGATAGTTTGCTTCATGTAAAGAGGTGTTCCGTTGATCAATCCACCCGCCATGAACGGACTTCCACCACCAGAGATGGATTCTGGAGTAGTTAGGTTGATCTCTTCAGTAACAAACAAAGTAAGTGCTTGACCTCCTTCTGGAGTGATCGTATAGCCTTTGCACATGAATCCGAGTACTTCTTTGGTTTCATCCAAAGCAACGATCTCAGGTTCTGCGGCGGCTGAATCACTTTCTTCTGGGAAAGGCTGCTTCATGTACTGCCCTTGGGAAGCGATGTACATCATTCTTTCCTCTACATTGGCTACCATGTGTGTGTTTTGCATTTCACCGTTCATCATGAATCCGAAGTTCATTCCATCCGAACCCATGACTACTTCGCTAGGCATCATGGCCTTGATCTGCTCGAGCATGGCGTTTTCACCGTCCATTTCAATATCTAAACTATAGGAAATGGTCCCTTTGAATGGCTCAGGCTCAGAGCTCGATTTAAATATGCTACAGCTTGTAGCAAGAACAGCTACCAATGACAATTGGAGAGCGTGTTTGAAGAACTTGTTCATATCAGTGTCTTTAGTTTCTACAAATATGGGAAATTATCGGAGAAAGCTGGCTTTGTGGGAGTTTCTGTTATTGTTCTTCTGTAACTGGAAGAAGATCCTCTTTGTTCTTTTCGATGTATTGAACCGCCGCAAATGCATTGGCGATCTTTCCGGTGATCGAGTAATCTGAAATATCCTCTTCTGGGGTAATCCCTGATTCGAGAATTACTGTTTTCACTTGGGCTGCAGTAAGCTCAGGGTAATGCGAACGGATCAAAGCCGCAATTCCTGTTACTACTGGCGCTGCCATACTTGTTCCCGACCTGTAACCATATTTGCTTCTAGGTAGTGTAGAATAGATCTCATCACCAGGAGCGAAGATGTCCACACTTCTCTCTCCATAATTCGAGAACCCGGCGGCTAGTTCATCGGCAAAAAGAGTGCTGGCGCCCACTTCGATCCATGCGGCATTCTCAAGATTGCTCTCTTCGAAAGGCATGTACGGATAGTTCTCACCATCATCGAGATCCCTTGAATCGTTGCCCGCTGCGTGAACGATAAGCACATCGTGCTCTTCAGCATATCGCGCCATTTCTTGGACCTTTTCTGCATCGGGTGAGTAGTCTTTGCCAAAGCTCATGTTGATGATGCTCGCGCCGTTGTCCACCGCATATTTGATCGCTAGCCCAACATCCTTATCTCTTTCGTCGCCATCAGGTACAACGCGAAGCACCATGAGTCTAACTCGAGGCGCGATCCCCGCCACACCAAGTCCATTCATTCGATCAGCTCCAACGATCCCAGCTACGTGTGTACCGTGACCAGAGCTCTTACCCATCAGGTCATTATTACCATAGATGGTATCTGTCCAATCATTCGGATTATCACCCACTATTGAGTCCCGAATGTTCCAGTTCTTATTGAGGTAATAGTTAACGTAGCTATTGACCTGCTCACCATAGGCCTCGAGTGTTTCAGCATCCAAGCCATCGTTTTGTAGGGCCAAGATGGATTCTGCCGCACGACCCGCTTCTCCGCCTTTTCCAGCTAAGCTATCCAGCTGATCTTCTGTGTAATCATCTGAGTTCAAAGCCTTCTTCACCACTTCTTCGAAGGATGCCATGCGCATAGTGATCATCTTCACCATGGCTTGCTCATACTTATTCTGTTGAAGTTGCTTTTCGAAGTCGATCTTTAGCTTCTTGTAAAGTGCATAATCATTTGGGAATGCGCGACGTATCGAATCCATATCTGCATCGTCCCATCGCTCTTCATACTGGACGAGAAGTCGCGTTAACTCCATGGTTTCACCTTCCACATTGCCATTGGCGCCACCAATGAAGTTCCAGCCGTGGACGTCGTCGACGTATCCATTGTTGTCATCATCGATGCCATTGCCAGGGATCTCATATTCATTCACCCAAAGCTGCTGAACGAGGTCTTCATGCGCGGTATCTATGCCTGAATCCATGATAGCGATTACTATCTCTTTTGGCTCTCGTTGGGCGACATGCTGCAAGAAAGCCAAGGCAGAATCCGTGGAAACGCCATACGACCCTTCTGGTCGGCTCATGTGGTGCCAATTTTGGCGTACCGACATCTCCGTTGATTCCTCTTGGGCCATCGATGGTATGGCAAGCAGGCCAGCAAGCAATAGTAAAGATGATTTGGATTTCATTCTTCTGTATTTTCGTTTATCCAGTCTGAAGGAACCTTATCCATAAGCCATTCTCGCAAGGTATTGTTCTCCCTCATGTCCAAGAGTTCATCCATTGCTTCGATCTGTGGAAAGGCTCCCATATTATATAGATCGAGCATCCAATTTAAGCCAATCCACTCAGATTCAAATGAGTTGGATGGGTATGCGGGATGGCTTCTGAGGAAATAAAGCTTGCCAGCTACATGCTGGGTCATCAATTCCAGATTGCCTCTAGTGGCCTTGAATAGATACTCTCGTTGCGAGATGATCACGTAGGGAACTCCAGTGATCCAATTGTCGAGGAAGTTTACAGCCTCTATTCTGCCGGCGATATCGTCTTGCGGCAAGGTGTGACGAAGGTAACTGATGCAGCTGTCCACCAATGGTTCTGCTTCGTAATAATTGGTAGAGTCGGCCACCCGCCCAAATGAAGGCCATGACTGGCCAAAACTGGCAGCGGATAGTGCGAAAAGGAAAATGAGTAGGAGTCTACCTTTCATTCAAGTGTTTGCTTAGTTCGTCCACGAAAGGTACCATATCGTCAACATTTACGTGGTCCATGATAACGACCTTATACCACTTCGGATTGCCTTCGTGTGAATCAGGAACCAAGCCATACTTTTCAACCAGCTCTTTTGGAACTTGATTAGAGCGCATCGTAACGATGTTACTGCCGGGGGATCGGTAGAAATCTACACCCAATTCATTTAATTTTCCTTCGAGCCAATCGGCGCGGTAGGACAAAAGGTGGATCTTCTCAAACCAGCCATTCGGGCCATAGGTCTGTAGGATCATCCAAACGGATACGGCGTTTGCGCCAGACCTAGATCCGCTTAAGGTAGCGTCGAGCCCAGCTACATACTGAGCCTCTCCCGTTGTAGCATAAGGTATATGTCCTTTTTTGGCAAGATAGATTCCAGTTCCATATGGAGCTTGAACCATCTTGTGCGCATCAAGGGTAATACTACTCACGTCTGGATTCGCGAAAGACCAGCGTTTGTCCTTATTCACAAAAGGAAAGACGAATCCACCATACGCACCATCAAGGTGAAGCTTGAAGGGTAGGTTGGCCTTTTTAAGAGCATTGACGTAAACGTTGGGATCATCGGCGGAACCGAACATGGTGGTCATCATGTTGGCGATCACTGCCACCGCTTTGATGCCATCTACCTTCATCCTTTGGCAGAGCTCGCTCAGCTTATCTGTGTCGAGCTCTCTCGTTGAATCATCAACACTCGCGACATAATGTGGTATTTGAAGAAGATTAGCTGCTTTGAACATAGAGTAATGCGAGTCTTCGCTGAAAAGAAGACCTATTTCATTGAGCTTGAGGTTGTGTTCACTCATGAAGTAGTTTCTGAACACCCATATCGCCTGGATGTTGGCCTCAGTGCCGCCAGCAGCAACGTATCCATCTTGTTGGTCAGGTTCACCCTGTAGAATGTCTTCAGCACAAAGTTCGATGAGCTCTTTTTCGATCATTTGAGTGCCGGCAAAGAATGGTTCGGAATCTCCTATTGTATGACATCCAATGTGGTTCGGATTGCGAAGAAGAGTGGAGAGGAAAGGCGCATCTTGCAATAACATGGGGTTGTTATAGAATACCTTCTCATCTAGATGCGAAGCAGGTACTCCTAAGGCTTTTCGCTTTCGATAATCGATGTTGTGATCCAATGCTGCGAATACACGGTCGTTGATCTCTTCATGCGTTAGCTTACGCCAATGCTTGTGTGCTTTGCTGGTCATTCTATTGAGCCTTTAAGAATGTGGATATCTCCAAAAAATCAATGCAAAGGTACGATGAACTCGGCAGGGAGAGCCCATTTCAGTATCTCAATGGCTTACGGAGAAAGTAAAAAGGGCGATGCCCTTACATCGCCCTGAACGGAACCGAATCACCACTTTTTCATGGGTTAGATTGAGTTGTTGAAGTGGTGTTATGTCTTACTTCTTTGTCTTAGTGCTTAATCCAAACGGACGATAAAGAGGGCAGAAGCGCACAAGTGCGGTTACAAGGAATATTCCGGCCAATACGAGAGCCACAATGGACCATCCCCCCAAGATCACATCGGTAAACACTAGGTAAGCTAGTACGGCAGCCAAGGCGACACGTACCCAACGATCTACTTGTGACATATTTGATTTCATAGCAATCAGTGTTGTGGTTTATCATGATAAATTTCAGGATAAATCCACATCCGAACTATGACATTAGTCACACTTTCCTGACCCGTATGTTTACGATTGTCAAGATGATAGAACCTATTACCGTGGGTAGTAACCAAAGGGTGATCGTGAGTTGAGAAAGGTCCATTTCAAGTGAATCCAAGAAACGAGCTCCACTGGTCGTCAGGAAAGCAGTGTAGGCCGCAATCATGGCTCCTCCCATCTCGTTGATATGAAGCGTTAAAGGGTTTGGCCGGATCTTCCCTCGGTAGGTCTTCCAATCACGGATGGCCATCGAAAGCAGTAGGCATCCAAATACACTTGGGATGATACCGTTCCAGCTTCCCTTGAAGAAGCTTACCCCAGCGATGTAGAGTAGGGCGAAGGCGCCAAGGAATCCGAAGAGCGACATCCATAACTTGAATTTTGGAACGACAGGGCGAAAGGCTTTGCTGCCTGTAATGACCATGTGTAAGGTGAATATCGAAATGGCAAGCAAGAAGCTGCTGCTTGTCATGATGGCAAGTGGAAAACCAGTTAGACTTACCACGTACATCGAATGGGTGAATAACCATCCGAGGCTGGTGTGAGGCCCTCGACGCTTACGCAGGAATGCGGCGATCGTTCCAGATACCAATCCGGTAAAGCCCGCTGCAGCGTGTGTGAACAATACGGTGCCGTGTATAGTTTCCATGGCGTTTTTGGTTTTATCCAAACCTAGCGCAACATCGAACAAGTCGATATAGATTCATATCCCTATTTTAGGGCTTCACACTTGAAAAATCCTCATTCATGAAATCAACCCTCTTTACGATCGCGAGTTTGCTGTTTTCGGCCGTGCTTTTCGGTCAAAATATCACACCTGAAGACATCGAAGAATTGCACTTTAGGAACATCGGACCTGCTGGCATGTCGGGCCGAGTTACTACCATCGACTTCGATGCACATACACATACCTATTACATTGGCTCCGCCTCTGGGGGGCTATGGAAAAGCCAGAATGAAGGTCAAACTTGGACGCCGATATTCGAGCATGAGGAAACATCATCTATCGGAGCAGTAGCGGTAGATCCTACCAATCCCGATGTTATTTGGGTGGGAACTGGAGAGGGAAATCCAAGGAATTCGCAGAGCTCTGGTCATGGAATGTACAAGAGTATTGACGGTGGCGAAACGTGGATGCACCTCGGATTAGAAGACACCAAGAATATCCATAGGGTTATCGTTGACCCAACGAATCCCAACACCGTTTACGTTGCAGCAATTGGTGTGGCGTGGGGAGATACGGAAGCAAGGGGAGTTTACAAGACTACCGATGGGGGGAAGTCATGGAACAAGATCCTCTATAATAATGATCGTACAGGAGCTGCTGATCTTGTCATGGACCCAAACAACCCCAATAAGCTTATCGTAGCCATGTGGGAATACCGACGTTGGCCGTATGAGTTCAAGTCGGGAGGCGAAGGCTCTGGGATCTATGTAACCTATGACGGTGGCGAGAATTGGGTGAAAAGGACTTCTGAAGATGGATTGCCGAAGGGCGACTTGGGGAGATGTGGACTTGCCATTGCGGCATCCGATCCCAATATCGTATATGCCTTGGTTGAGTCGAAGGAAAAGAATGCACTCTATCGCTCTGAGGATGGTGGTCGAAACTGGTCCATGATAAGCGACGATGATAATATCGGTAACCGTCCATTTTATTACGCGGATATCTATGTTGATCCTCAAAGGCCAAATCGCATCTACTCGTTGTGGTCGGTTCTAACAAGAAGTGATGATGGTGGTCGCACCTGGCAGAATATCGGTCCTTATTCATTCATTCACCCGGATCACCATGCGTTTTGGATCGATCCGGAGGACCCAGATCACGTGATTGATGGCAATGATGGAGGAATGAACATTTCCTATGATGGAGGTATCACTTGGAGATTCTTGGACAACCTTCCACTGGCCCAATTCTATCATATTTCTGTCGATAATAGGATGCCATACCATATATATGGTGGTATGCAAGACAATGGTTCTTGGGGTGGGCCAGCTTATACATGGCGTGCGGGAGGAATTCGCAACGACCTTTGGGAAGAGATCGCATTTGGTGATGGGTTCGATGTGGTTATCAATCCAGAAGATGAGAATATCGCCTACGCCATGTCTCAGGAAGGGTATGTTTCACGGATCGATTTGAATACTGGATATTCCAAACTGATCCGTCCAGTTCATCCAGAAGGAGAAGATCTACGCTTCAATTGGAATGCGGCGATCGGCCAGGATCCTTTCGATGCTTCAACCATTTACTTTGGATCTCAGTATGTGCATAGGTCGACCGATATGGGAGATTCTTGGAAGATCATCTCACCTGACCTGACGACGAACGATCCAGATATGCAGAAGGCGTCGGAGAGCGGTGGACTTACCTATGATGTTACAGGTGCTGAGAACTACACCACCATACTCGCCATCTCGCCTAGTCCTGCCGATACCAAGGTGATATGGGCTTCTACCGACGATGGAAGGCTTCATGTAACCAAGGATGATGGTGAAACATGGGAGGATGTGAGCGAGAACCTTGACGAAATGCCTGAAGGAGCATGGATACCTCAAGTGGTGGTCGATAAGAAAGAAGCAGGCAAGGCATGGGTGGTTGTGAATGATTACCGCAGGAATAACTGGGAGCCGTATCTGTATGTGACGGACGACTACGGTGCTTCCTTCAAACGTGTGGTTACTTCTGAAGATGTATACGGATATGTATTGAGTGTGATGCCAGATCCTGAAGAGCCTAACTTGGTGTTCTTGGGAACAGAGAATGGTCTGTACTTTTCAATGGATGGGGCGGATTCTTGGCAGAAATGG
>CBFHXG010000054.1:0-11466 GCA_965659725.1 Phaeocystidibacter sp.
ATCTTACGTTGGTTGTCGGTCATATCTTCCAACGCCGTATCCAACCACTCTGAGAATCCAGAGATCGGCATCATGGCCAGGTCGGCAATATTGAATTGCCCCACCTTAAAATGTAAACTTTCCTTTTTTAATCGGGCTCCGTCACACTCCGGACATTTAGAAGATGCCATGAAATCGTCTGCCCACCGTTGGATACTCTTGCTCTTGGAGTTGTGGTATTGGTTTTCGATGAAATTGATAATCCCTTCAAAATCGATGCGGTACTTGCGCGTTACACCGAGGGATTTACTCTGAACTTCGAAGGTGGTTTCTAGACCGTGAAGAAGAGCGTCCATGCCTTCTTCAGATATTTTCTCGATAGGTGTACTGAGGTCGAAATTGAATTTCTCCCCGATCATTTCAACCTGATTGAAGATCCAGCTTCTCTTGTATTCACCTAGCGGTTCAAAACCGCCGCCTTTGATCGTTTTCTTAGGATTGGGAATCACCTTCTCAAGCTCAACACGCTTAACGGTTCCAATACCGTTGCAGGTAGGGCAAGCGCCTTTTGGAGAGTTGAATGAGAATGTGTTAGGCTCTGGGTCGGGATAGGCGATACCTGTAGAAGGACACATTAAGTGGCGACTGAAATACGCTGTTTCTTCTGTATCCAGATCCATCACCATCATGATGCCCTTGCCATGGTGCATGGCCGTACCGATGGAAGCTTGTATCCTTCCGTTGGCATCGGCATTCAGTTGCATGCGATCAATGACGATCTCGATATCGTGGGTCTTGTACCGATCTAGACGCATTCCCTTGGTGATTTCTACAAGTTCACCGTCTACGCGGGCTCGAACGAACCCTTGGCGAGCAACTTGCTCGAATAGCTCGCGGTAATGACCTTTCCTAGATCGGACCATTGGAGCGAGTAGGGCGATACGTTTGCCTTCAAAACGCTCCAAAATACTTTCCTTGATCTGATCATCCGTATAGCTGACCATCTTCTCGCCCGTATTGTACGAATAGGCCGTTCCAGCACGAGCGAATAAGAGTCGGAGGAAATCGTAGATCTCCGTTACTGTACCTACAGTGGATCGAGGATTCTTGCTCGTGGTTTTTTGCTCGATGGCAATGACCGGACTGAGACCTTCGATCTTGTCCACATCCGGGCGTTCCATGCCGCCGAGAAACTGACGAGCGTAAGCTGAGAAGGTCTCGATATACCGACGTTGACCTTCGGCATAGATCGTGTCAAACGCCAAGGATGACTTACCTGAGCCACTGAGTCCTGTGATCACAACAAGTGAGCGTCGAGGCAACTTCACATCGATGTTCCGAAGGTTGTGAACGCGTGCACCGTAGACGTCTATAGTGCCGTGTTTTAGATCTGTTTTTGGGGCCAGCGTTGTGGAGTCCGACATACTTCAATTTCAGGAGCGCAAAGGTACAAATGATGTTACGTAATTAAACGCGTTTGGAGTATGGAAGTTCAAGACTATTGAGCGTTCCCTTCTTCCTCGACAACAGGGATTTCCAATTGATACTCTCGACCGCTAGTATTCTTGAGATAAGACTCTCGCAACCATGGGTTGTGATACTTCAAGGTCTTGTAGCTGATACCATGACCTTTGGCAAAATCAGGGAAGCTCTCTACTGGACCGTCTATGGTAACCACCTTGGTTTCGATCACTGGGTATAGATCCTCTTCGTGAACGTGAAAACCATACGATTCTGGGTCACCTACAATGGACTTCACCGCCAATACTCGGAATACATAGCGTGCGGTCTCGGAATTGAGTAAAAGATCGTAGTAATTGTTGGCACCCTGGCGTTCAAGCTGACGAGAAACACCGGCTCTGCCCATGTTGTAACTGGCAGCGGCGAGGGTCCATGATCCGAATTCCTCTTTGGATTCCTTCAGATATCGTGCAGCTGCCCTGGCTGATTTGATAGGGTGATAGCGCTCATCAACCTCACCATCGATGATCAATCCGTAATCTTCGCCTGTAGACTCCAAGAACTGCCAGAATCCAGCGGCCCCAGCTGGTGAAACCACGTTTTGGTATCCACTTTCAATGAGTCCGAGATAGACGAGATCCTCCGGCACACCTTCTTCTCTAAAGATCTTCTTGAACTCAGGCATCCATTTATCGGCTCGCTTGATCATCAACAAGGTGTTGCTCTGCCAGTACGTATTCACCAACAGCTCACGATCCAATCGCTCACGAACCTCAGGATCGTTGAGAGGAACGGCCTCATTGGCTAGATTTAGATTCTCTGGAATAGGTAAAGAGTAGATGGAATAATCTTCCTTGAAACCGGCGCGATGCTGTTCAAGTTCTGTAGGATCATCGGTCGGCGTTCCAGCGGTAAGTACCAAGAAAAATGCGCCTAAGAAAAAGTATGCTACTCTCATGTGTTTCTTGACTTTAGAAGGTGGGCGTAAGGTACTAAACTCGTCACCATTCTTAATGTTGTGAACGCCTTCCTTCAAAGAACCTTATTATGTATCTTTCACCAAACTTTCTAACCGTGAAAAATTTCGGAACTCTTGTTGTCCTATTGGGATTGACACTTTCTTTTTCCTCCGGAGCTCAGTCCTTGAGCATACAAGGTTTAGGAGGATATCAATTTTTTGGGTCTACTTACTCTTCAGCAGGTAAGCTTGTATTGGCCCCAGAATGGTGCTCGGGCGTAGCGATCGATTTCGGACTCAATCGCAATGTGGGTTTCAATTTGATGTATCTCTACCAAGGAACCTACTTGAGACTTGATCGCTCAGCGAGTTTTTATGAGGAGCGTTTATTCGATATGAACGTTCATTACATCATGGCTGGAACGAGCTATCACGTACCCAACACTTCGAAGTTTACGCCCTTTGGTGGGGTGTTGTTCGGACTCTCCATCATGGAGCCGGTAACCCGTCAATATCGGTCGGAAACTTTCTTTGCTTTAGGCGGACAAGGCGGTGTGAGGTTGTCGTTCTCCGAGCGAATTGGCATTAGCGGAAGATTCCAGCTTTTGGCACCGATCCAAGGCTTAGGACTTGGACTGTTCTGCGGAACAGGAGGTTGTGGCGGCGGTGTGTCAGCCAGCTCATCCATCGTGCAAATGAATACACTCCTTGGAGTAGACGTAAAACTGAACTAAATCAAGAATATGAAGAAGATCGCTGTACTCAGCCTATCGATGTTGCTCACCCTTTTCGTAGTGAGCTGCGGAAGTAATACGGAATTGGTAGGAAAATGGACTCCAGAAGCCACCTCCACCAACATCCCTTTCAAGAAGGTGTTCGTTGTTGGGATCACCCAAAACCTAGAGGCACGTCAGAGTTTCGAGAATAAAGTAAAGCAAGTGTTTGCCACCCGTGGAGTAGAAGCGATTGCAAGTTTGGACCATGTAAACCCTAACGCATCGATGGATACAACCGCTCGGAAGAATGCAATCCTTGCCAAGATGCGTGAATTGGGTTGCGATGCCGTTCTGACTATGGCATTGTTGGACGAGAAATCTGAAACCCGTTACGTTCAGGGTACGTCAACCTATCCAACGATGGGCATGTACGGTGGATACTACGGTGGATTTGGTGGTTATTACGGATACCGCTACGGTGGTGTATATTCTCCAGGTTATTACACGGAAGATAAGACCTACTTTATCGAAGCAAACGTATACGACGTTCAAAATGAAACCCTTCAATGGTCGGGACAGTCTAAATCATGGAACCCTAGCTCAATTGAGAAATTCAGTAAGGATTACGCGGTGATGATCACATCCAACTTGCTTCGCGATGGCATCGTGTCGCATTCCGACGAGTAAATTTGATCAGTATAAATTGAAAAACCCCGGCATTTCTGTCGGGGTTTTTTGTTGATGTCAGTGAGTAACCTATATAGGGTGACAATGGAAGTGGATGGTATCCGACTCAATGTCTCCCTCATGTGTAATGGCTGCGCTTACAATGAACATCATCTCACTATGACTGCTCACGTTATTTCCACTCCGATCTCTGAGGAATATCTCGGATGAATTGAGGTCGGTCTCCCTCCATTAGCGCGACAATGGTTTGATGTCCGTTGGTTAGCACGATCAAACGTGCCTTTAGATATGTGTTGTATCGACAAGCTTGGTGAAACACATCTTCGGTGAGCTTCACTTCAGGAGCCTTGCATTCTATTAAGATGAGAGGATTGCCTTTTTGGTAGACCAGGGCATCGAACCTTTGAGGAAGTCCGTTTACCTCAACCTTCTTCTCTATGGCAATGGATGATTCAGCATAACCCTTAGTAGATATTAGGAAATGGATGTAATGCTGACGTACCCATTCTTCTGGGGTGAGTACGAGCCACTTCTTCCTAACAAAGTCCCAGATCTCATCCGTTCCCTCAGAATTGCGAAGCTTGATATTCTCGCTTGAATATGGGAGTGAAGGATAATGAGGCATCAGAAGATAGACTCATTGTAATTTTCTGGATACTTACCGGTGAATTGTTTATAGATCTCTTGAATGTGAGTGAAGTCTTCTTCTTCAACTCCGGATGGATCGAATACATCCGCTACACCACCGATCTTCTTTTCGTAATCCAGGTAACCAAGGGAGATAGGTACTTGAGCACTAATGGCGATGTGGTAGAAACCCTTCCTCCATTTGTCGACCTTGCTACGCGTGCCTTCGGCCGGGACGAGGATAACGAGTTGTTCTCGTTCATTGAGTAGGTCTACCGTGTGTTGTACGAGATTGTTACGCTGACCTCTACTTACGCCCAAGGCTCCGGTCCATTTGAACAAAAACCCAATGGGAGACCTTGTATAATTATCCTTGATAAAGTAGCGAACGTCTAGTCCCATGATCCAGAACCCAGCAAGCGCAAAAAGGAAATCCCAATTGGAGGTGTGCGGAGCAGCCACCATAACGGAATGACCAACCTTCTGGATATCAACATCAGCCTTTAGTTTCCAGCCAAAGATGAAGTAGATGAATTTGCCAAATGCCTTTTTCAAAGTGGGCGCTAAGTTAGATGGTTTATTACTATGGCAATATAAAAGGATTTTATAGCTTCTTTCCGACCTTTGAGTAATCAATAAAAAAACAGATCAAATGAGTAATGAGAATATGATTGGCTTGAAAGAGCAAGGTTCTAATGAATTAGGACAAAAAATGAATGAGCTCTTGGCTAATTTTCAAATTCATTATCAAAACCTCCGTGCGGTGCACTGGAATATTAGAGGTAGGGATTTCTTCGACCTCCATGTGAAGTTTGAGGAGTACTACACTGAGGCTCAAATGAGTATTGATGAAGTGGCAGAGCGGATACTAACACTCGAAGTGGTGCCATTGCACACCTTCCAAGCCTATTTGGACAACAGCAGCATCGATGTCGCCAAGAACCTCTTCAATAGCGAGGAATGCGTAGATGCAGTAGTGGCAGGCTTCCAGAAATTGATCAAACTCGAAAGAGAGATCATAAGAATTGCGGGTGAATTGGGCGACGAAGGTACCATCGACATGTTGGGATCTTACGTAGCCAACCACGAGAAGCACGTATGGATGCTGAATGCCTGGTTAGGTAAACCGAAGAAATAAGTGGATCCAACGGACATTTCAATTCACGATCGCCTCCTGTTGAAAATGCAGGAGGCGATTTCTGTTCCGTTACCTGGACAACTAGCGCAGTATTTGGCTGTGCCTCCCAACCGACCAATGACCGACCTGGAGGAGGCGAAGAAAAATCCAAACGCTCGAAAGGCGGCGGTATTGGCTTTATTGCATCCCATCAAAGACCGCACACATCTAGCTTTGATTCGCAGGAATGAATACCCAGGCGTACACAGTGGTCAGATTTCATTTCCAGGTGGAAAGGTGGAGGAGAACGACCCCGATCTTGAATTTACAGCAACTCGAGAAACGCAAGAAGAGATCGGAGTTGAGTTCGATCACTACGAGCTTTGGGGTAAATTAACGGAAGTATACATCCCTCCAAGTGGATTCTTGGTACAACCCTACGTGGGATTAGCATCGTCTCCATTGAACTTTACACGAGATCCTCGCGAGGTCGTGGAGGTGATCAATGCACCACTTGATTTCTTCCTTCAGCCAGAAGTCTTGAAAGAGAAAACTCTGAATGTGAGGGGGATGCAATTGGATATTCCTGTATTCGATTTCAATGGTCACATCATTTGGGGAGCAACGGCAATGATGATCAGCGAACTAATAACGTTGATCAAGAGGCTAGATGAGAACTAGCCCCTGTACCGCTGTTACAAGTTGTTTATCTTTGGGCCCAACAGAACAATCCTGAATGACACTCAATCCGTTCAAGCGAGACATCTTTGGGAATAATCTCCTCATCAAGAGGTTGATCATTTTCATCTTTGGATCCATTACTTGGTATCGCTTCAACATTGCGAACAAGACCGAAGTAGAGGGCACGGAGCACCTCGAAACCCTTCCGAGTAATAAGGTCCTCTTCGTAAGTAACCACCAAACCTACTTTGCAGATGTATCTGCGATGTATCAAGCCTTTAACCATGTCAAATGGAAGAAGCGCAATCGGATCAATTCCTTTTGGACACTCTTTTCTCCAAAACTGAATGTATTCTTTATTGCAGCCAAGGAAACGATGAGTGCAGGTTTATTACCTCGACTCATGGCCTATGCTGGGTCGGTGTCGATCAAAAGGACCTGGCGTTCAGCTGGAAAGAATGTGGATAGAGGGGTTGACCCAAAGGATATCGAGAAGATCCGTCAGGCGATCAGTCATGGTTGGGTGATCACGTTTCCACAAGGAACTACGCGTCCTTTTGTGAAGGGCAGGAGAGGAACGGCCCATCTGATCAAGGAACTCGAGCCAGTGGTAATTCCAGTGGTGGTAGATGGATTTCGTCGCGCCTTCGACCGAAAAGGTCTTTTCATGAAGAAGAAAGGCGTTACCCTTAACGTTCGCTTTAAAGAACCGCTCGATATCGACTACACCGCAAATCCTCAAGAGATCTTAGGTCGCATTATGGAGGCCATCGAGCAGAGCGATGAATTCAATATCGTGAATCAATTGAGCTGGGTTCCAGAGGAGATCTAACTAACTCATAATCGATATTGACTCAATCAAACATGGTGGTGTGATAATTATCACCGAAATTGGAGCGTTGAATTAATATCTTATACTCGCTAAAGTCCACAAAATGAAGAAATTCACACTTGTATCGCTCGTTTTCGCTGGTCTTCTCTTTACATCTTGTGAAGAACAAAGCCTAGTACCCGATGATCAACGTAACCCAGATAATCGAAATATCGAGGCGTGGATCTATACGTACTGGGGAACAGAAGGTTTTTCAACCGATTCTGTATATGACCTTTCCGATGCACAGATCAGCATCGAAAGTGTTCGGTTGGTCATGTCTGACTATAACTTCTCACTGTCTACCGGTGATACCGTTGATGCCGATACTTCATACACCGTAGCTAAGCTGCCTGGATTGAAACACAAAATCGGGTTGCTTCCTGGCGGATCCTATACAGGTGAACACCAGATCACGGTGGGTTACGACAGCTCTTCTTATTTCATGCCGTACGATGAAGCTCCAGAGATCTTGATGGCCGATGGCATCAGAAGGGGCAACCAAGGGTTCAATCACCTCGTAATTAAAGGTAAGTATAGATTGCCAGAGGATACGGTGAACCTAGAACCACACTTGGATTTTGAGTATAGATTAGGCGGACAAGATTTCAACGTTCAATTTGAGCGTCCAATGAGTTTCTCGGTAACAGCGAACAACCCAGTGGCTATCTTCTTCAATTTTGATATTCAGATGCTATTCCAAGGCGGCCTGTCACCAGCAATTATTGAAGAAATCAAGTCAGATCCCAACGATAACACCGACTACCTCGCAGCAACCTTGCTCCACATGAATCTGGAACAGAGTTTAACACTTGACTAATGAAACGCTTTGCACTTCTTCTAGCCTTTATGCCTTTCCTCATAGCTTGTGAGGATGAGCCAGAAACAGGATCGCTCAAGATCAATTTTGAAATGTCTAAGGACGGACAAACCATCGATCTCAATGAGCAATTCGTGAATGAAGATGTTGCAGCAGTGCAGATCGAGATCCTTAAATTCTACCTTTCATCTATCCAACTTGAAGGTCACGGCGAGTTAGCATCGGTTGATGTAATCGACCTTAGAGAAGGAAGGACATCGGTGACATACAAAGATCTAGATGCAAAGACGTATAGTGGCCTAAGTTACTATGTGGGCTTGAATGAAGATCAAAATGCGAGTAACCCAGTCGACTTCAGTACAGGTCATCCGCTAAGCGCCTCTTGGGGGCTTTATTGGACATGGGCCACCAAATACAGATTCGTAATCGTTGAAGGTAGAGGTGCCCCAGACGGAACCATCGATGCAAGTGCAGGTGATTTCACTATCGCACTTCACCCAGGCATGGATGGTTGGCAGCAATTGGTTGACCTCGAGAAAGCGATAACGATTCGCGAAGGTTCAACCACCAACATCACCATCCAGATCGATGTAGATGATATGTTCAACGGACCAGGAGGAAATATGGACCTGAACACGGAAAACACTTCTCATACAACACCATCAGATCGCCACATCGCAGCTATGTTCATTGAGAACTTTGCAGCGGCCATGACCGTGAAATGATGCGAAAGGTTGCCATCGGAATTTGCGTGATCCTTATCGGATGCACCTCTTCCAATGACTCAAATACTACAGAGCCGGAAGTCGATCAACAAAAGTTGGTCGCTCTGGGCTCTGATCTTTTTGGGTCTACCTTCCTAAGTCTCGATAGTAGCATCTCCTGTGCAAGTTGCCATATTCCATCGTATGCCTTTGCCGATTCCAACGCAGTAAGTAAGGGCATTCACGCTCAAATGGGTTTTAGGAATACGCCTTCACTCTTTAACGTGGGAGCAAAAAGTCATTTCTTCGAAGAAGGCGGAGTGCGCACCCTTGAGCGCGCCACCATAGGACCAATGCTCACAGAGGAAGAAATGAGCGTACAAGCACCAGAACTCCTTCGTCGCATCAAGTCAAATGACTCCATTCATCAACGCGTGATAGAGGTGTTCACGAGTGACTTTGAATACCGCGATATCGTGGCTGCTATTGTAGCGTTTCAAGAGAGTCTTGTGAGCTTGGATGCCCCCTATGATCGGATAGAATCGGGAAAAGAGCAGCCATCAAGCCAATGGCTTCGTGGAAAAGAGATCTTTTTTTCAGACAAGGCGCAATGCGGCGACTGCCATCAGCCTCCCTACTTTAGAGATACGCTGTTTCATGATGTGGGCATGCCAATAGCTGGAGATCCAGATTTCGGGAGAGGCCGACTCACCTTCGACAGCACGGATTTCTATACCTTCTCAACACCATCCCTTCGAAATGTGGAGCTCACGGCTCCATATATGCACAATGGCTCGATTGCCACCTTGGATAGCGTCATACGATTTTACGAGGTTGGCGGTGCTCGAGAAGCAGAGATACACCCTTTCACCTTATCCGATGAAGATAGAGAGGCATTGCTCGTCTTCTTGCGATCACTCACCGGAGATGCTGCAAAGGAAAGCTATAACTGAGGAGATTTCGATCGAGGCACGTATCTTCGCTTGAGCAAATATTCCATCCATGCGCATTCATTTTATAGCCATAGGCGGTAGCGCCATGCACAATTTGGCCATCGCCTTACACCTTAGCGGAGATCACGTTACAGGATCAGACGATGAGATCTTCGAGCCTTCCAGATCTCGCCTCGACAAGCACGGCTTGCTGCCCGATTCGATCGGATGGAACCCCGATGTGATCACAGATGAGCTGGATGCCGTGATCCTGGGAATGCACGCACGAGAGAATAACCCGGAGCTATTGAAAGCAAAGGAACTCGATCTGCCTATCTATAGTTATCCGGAGTATCTGTACGAGCGCACGAAAGATAAAACGCGAGTGGTTATCGCCGGTAGCCACGGTAAAACCACAATCACCAGCGTGATCCTGCATGTTCTGCATTACCACGATCGTCATGAAGACTACATGGTGGGCGCACAACTCGAAGGATTTGAGACCATGGTTTCCCTAGAAGAGGATACCGAATTTGCGGTTCTGGAAGGTGATGAATATTTGAGCTCGCCTATCGACCGCCGACCAAAATTCCATCTCTACAAACCGAATATTGCACTACTCAGCGGGATCGCATGGGATCATATCAATGTTTTTCCAACCTATGACGATTACCTTGAGCAGTTCAAGATTTTCCTGCATCAAATGGAAAGAGGAGGAGCATTGGTGTACAATGCCGATGATCCAGAAGTGAAGAATTTGGTGGAGAACGACAAAACAGAGATCAAGAAATTTGCCTATCACACTCCTCAATACCGTGTAGAAGATGGAGTGTGTATCCTCGAAACGACCTTTGGTGATGTACCGCTTCAGATCTTCGGAAAACACAACCTCTCCAATTTGGAAGGTGCCCGCTGGATCTGCCTTGAAATGGGCATTCAAGAAGATGAATTCTATGAAGCCATCTCGTCTTTTACAGGAGCGAGTCAAAGGTTAGAAGTACTCGCCACGAACGATGATACCATTGTTATCAAAGACTTTGCACATGCGCCTAGTAAAGTAAGGGCCTCGGTTCAAGCCGCCGTTGATACGTATCCAGATCACAAGGTAGTTGCCTGTTTGGAACTGCATACGTTTTCAAGTTTGAATCCAGACTTCCTGCCGGGATACGCGGGCACACTAGATTCGGCCAATGAGTCTATCGTATATTTCAACCCAAAGGCTGTGGCTCATAAAAAGCTACCTGATTTAGATGAAGATACCGTTGGATCCGCATTTGGACGATCAGACCTGAGGGTGTTGACTCAATCCGAAGCCGTACTCGATGCTCTGAGATCAGAGAAAGATACGAAGACGGTCTACCTCATCATGACCTCTGGAAATTTTGATGGAGAGGACATGAAACAATGGGCCGAAAAATTGGTTAACTAGATCCACTTTGCAGGAATAGGTTTTTTATTTCCTTTGAAGCCATGAAAAGAAAGAACGGAAATATCGCATTGCAGCATCATCATCACGTGTAGATCTTCAAAGAATTCGGACACAACGATTCTAAAAATAAGTTAGAGTTTGATCATTTCCAACCTGTGATTCTTTCTTCTTTTCTGCATTGATTTTTGTTTGATTCTTTTTCTTCTCTCTAAGACCTCTTTCTGCCTTCCTAGATACACATCTTCTGGTGTACAGTTTTGCAAGGATTCATGGTAGCGCTGGGTGTTGTAATACTCCACGAACTCCGCTAATCGGTATTCCAACTCTTGTGGCAAGTAGTAGTGTTCCAACTTCACAACGTTCTTCATTGTCCGGTGATAGCGCTCTATCTTTCCTTGGGTTTGCGGGTGGAACGGACGACCGCGAACATGCTTCATTTCCTGGCCCTCTAAGAACTTCTTAAGGTCATCACTCACGTAACACG
>CBFHXG010000055.1:0-11148 GCA_965659725.1 Phaeocystidibacter sp.
GGAGTAGTGTTGATGATGAGCTGCACATACGGCAGGATGTTTCCATTCAATTGCGAATAACTGAGTTGTCCGGGTTTCGGATCTCTCGAAACATGCATGAACTGAATCCCCCTGCGCTCTAAAGCAAAAGCTACTGCCTTGCTCGCTCCACCCGTACCGAGAATCAATGCCTTTTGATCCGTGGGTTCGAGGAAGGGGAGGAGAGATCTTTCAAAACCAATATGGTCCGTATTGAATCCTTTCCAGCGGCCATCCTCCATCTTTTTGATGGTATTGACCGCTCCGATCTTTCTTGCATCCTCGCTCAATTCATCGAGGTAGGGGAGGATAGCTTCCTTGTAAGGGATGGTCACGTTGAATCCGCGGAAGTCCTGCTCCTTCAGATTCTCAAACTGTTCAATAGTCTCCAACTCACAGTTCTCATAAGAGCTATTTTCGATGCCTTCCCTCTCGAATTTCGAGGTGAAGTAGGCTTTAGAAAAGGAATGATCCAAGGTCTTGCCAATTAGTCCTAGTCGCATAATCAGTCTGCATCAGGCTTCTGACCACCCATCTTTTCGAGGGCGAAGATCAATATCATGCCGAATACAGCAAGACCAATAGCCGGCCACAACTGTGGATCTGCCTGTGTTTGTCCTACTACCTCCGTACCATTGAGTACCGGTGTGGTGAAATCGGCCGGCAGTACGGTTTTTTCGATCACGTTCACTACCTCTTCATCTGCTTCACCGGCGTGTTTGATCATGACCTGTTCCACGCGCTTCCATGGCCAGATCTTGTTAAGTGAACCGAGAAGGAAGCCAGAAAGCAAGGCAATGGTAATGTCGTGGTACTTGGCAAACATCACCTTGAGCAGGCGGGCGAAGGAAAGTAGACCGATCACAGCACCTACGCCAAACACGGCAATGATAACGAGATCTCTTTCGTGTATAGCGTTCAATATCAAAGCATAACTGCCTAATAGTACAAGGATGAAGGATCCTGAGATACCCGGCAGGATCATGGCGCAAATTGCGATACAACCACTGATGAAGATGTACCACAGTTCACCGTTGGCTCCTGAAGCAGGAAGAATGGTGATAGCGTAGGCAATAACTGCCCCTAGAATGAAACCAATGACGGGCGGGACTCCCCACTTTTTCACTTGCTTGCCTACGAAGAAGATACTTGCGAAGACCAATCCAAAGAAGAAACTCCAAAGAAGAACAGGTTCATTCTCAAGAAGCCAAGTAATTCCCTTGGCAAGGGAGAGGATGGAGATCCCAATTCCAATAAACAACGACACGAAGAACCAACCATTGATATAATTCCAGGCAGCTCCGAGACCATCCTTTCTCAATGTCTTGATCGCGTGAATATTGATGCGATTGATGCTCTCTATGAGTTCCTCGTAAATTCCAGTGATAAATGCGATGGTTCCTCCTGAAACTCCGGGTACTACATCGGCTGCGCCCATGGCCAATCCTCGCAATGTAATGCCCAAATATTGAGCGATCGATCTTTTCTTCGTATCCAAGGTGAAATGAATTTCCGGTAAAGGTAGGGAAAGGGACAAAACGCCCCGATGCTCGAATTAAGAAGGGATCGAATTCCTTACGGCTTGAATTTTTCGATCACCTGTACCAACTCGATATCATCCATCAAGTGTGGGAAGTAGTTGATGATCGCCTCACCCACCGTATCGCTTTGTTCCATTCCCTTCGTGAGCACTCCAAAGGCCTCATCGCGCTCGTCGATAGAGAAGAGGTAGCCAGAAAGTACCGCGTGTAGTTCAGCGCTATCTGAATTGAACTTGATGCCTTCGTGAAGCATGTCGATCGCCTGGTCTACTAAGTCGATGTCCAGCAACAATTCGGCATAATCAATGAAGATGTCTGGCTCGTGGAAGCCCAATCGCAAAATGGCCTTATAACACTCCTCAGCCTCGAGCAACATGCCAACCCTCTTGTAGATGTCGGCCGCGATCACATAGTAATCAGGATTTTCAGAATCCAATCCTACCGCTTTCTTAATGCTGTGAATGCTCTCAAAATAGCGTTCTTGATCGAGGTAAATCAACGCCAATTCCAGATAGGCTTCGTCGAGCTCCTCATCGAGATCTACTGCCCGCTTGAAGGCACGCAATGCCTCATCTTGTTGATTAAGCTGACGATAACAATTGCCGATGCGGTAGTAGCTATATCCAGTGGGTTCGTCCGATTCAAAAGACGCGCGAATGGTTTCAGCCGCTTCTTCGTAATGCCCCATGCGCTCTAGGACACGGGCCTTTTCATAGTAGGCAGCCGTAAATCCGTCGTCGATCACCAAAGCATAATCCAATGCCCAAATGGATTTCTCCATCTTGTTCAATTTGGAGTAGGTAATGCCCAAATGGTACCAAGCGATCTCGTTGAAAGGGTTCTTATCTATAAATCCGGTGAAGAAATCAACGGCCTTACTTCCCTCATTGAGCATATCGAAACACACCGCCAAGTTGTAGAGCAGAAGCTCGTCCTCTGGAAACTCCTCAATAGCGAGGCGTAGGAATTTAACGGATTCCTCGTATCTACCTAGTGCCTGGTACTCAGCCGCGATCATTGGGTAGATCTCGGCTCCGTCTTCCGACTTATCTATGGCCGACTTGAACATTCGGATGGCCTGCGAGTGCATGCCTTGTTTGGAAGCGATCGTTCCTCGAGCGATCAACATTTCATAGTTGAATGGATCGAGGGATTCAGCTCTATCCAACTCTTTCTCAGCCAAATCGATCTTATCCATAGCCACTAGGTATTGGGCACGTTTCAATGGAAAAGTGGCCACGTTAGGGTGCTGGCTAGAAGCGATATCGATGGCGTGGAGGGCTTTCTGATAACGACCTGTTTCCAAGTAGTATTCAGCAATGTGTTCGAACTCTTCTACATCGAAGAACCGGACATCTTGCTCCTTCATCATCGTTTCAAACCTAGCAATAAGATGTTCGGTATGGGGCTGATCAGAATCAAACATGAATGAACATTATTAGTACCTATCTCAAGGTATCTTTTTCATGCACTGCAAAGATAGGTTGGTCAAATCGATTTTCAACAGAGTAATCAACAAGCTTTCACAGGCTCTTTGCATTGCTTTATTTTGGCTTTCACAAACGATTTCACATTGGATACAAAACTTGAATTGCTGGCGAAAGGCCAGAATATATCTACTCAACGCACGAACGCCATCATTCGTTTGATAGACGAAGGCGCCACCATTCCTTTCATGGCTAGATACCGAAAGGAAGCTACTGGAGGGATGGATGAGGTGGAATTGGGGCATTTCATCGATGAGTGGAACCGACTTAAAGAAGTGGAGAAACGCCGCGAGTATATCCTAAAGGCCATCCAAGAACAAGATAAACTCACTCCTGAGCTCAAGGAGAGTCTGGATTCTACCTGGGACCTCAATACGCTTGAGGATATTTACCTTCCCTATAAGTCAAAGCGCAAGACGAAGGCAGATGTGGCCATTGAGAAAGGTCTGTTGCCCTTAGCTAAGCAGATCATGGCCCAAAGGAATCAGGATCTAGAAACGATGTTGCTTCGCCATGTGCCCAATGGCATTGAAATCGCAGAAGGTCTCGAAGGCGCCAAACACATAATGGCCGAGTGGATCAATGAGCGGATCTCGCTTCGTAACCATCTCCGTCGCGCTTTGGAAAGGGAAGGCCGTATCGTTTCTAAGCTAAAGCGAGGAGTTGACGCTAGTTCAGAAGAGGCACAAACCTTTGCCGATTACCATAAACACGAGGAATCCGCTCGCCGTTGCCCTTCCCACCGTTGGTTGGCTATGCATAGAGGAGAGAAGAACGGCATCCTATCCATAGGTATTCAGATCCCCGACTCATCGGTAGAGCAAGCCATGGAGCGGTATGTCATCAAAGGAAACGGTGAGGCCTCCAATGCAGTAATGGATGCGGCCATGGATGCCTGGAAACGACTCTTAATCCCAAGTTTGTCGAACGAATACGCCACAGAGCTCACCAAAAAGGCACAAGAAGCAGCGATCGATGTTTTTGCCATCAACCTTGAGCCCCTTTTACTCCAACCTCCAATGGGTGCTTTGCGCACCCTGGCCATCGATCCTGGTTTTCGCACGGGTTGCAAGGTGGTTTGCCTCGACGAGAATGGGGAGCTCGAACACAATGAAACCATTTATCCGCATCCTCCACAAAAACAATGGGCTGAAGCGCAAAAGAAGCTTCGCTCGTTGGTATCTGCCTATAAGATCGAAGCTATATCCATTGGAAACGGTACGGCAGGAAGGGAAACAGAGCAGCTGGTGAAGTCGATCCGTTTCGATCGCGATGTGAAGGTATTTGTCGTAAACGAAGATGGTGCATCCATCTATAGTGCTTCCAAGGTGGGCAGAAAGGAGTTTCCAGATAAAGATGTAACCGTTAGAGGTGCCGTGAGCATAGGTCGAAGATTACAAGACCCATTGGCCGAGCTCGTGAAGATCGAACCACAACACATCGGGGTAGGGCAATACCAACACGATCTGGAACCAAAACGACTTGAAGAGCGATTGGGCAGAGTGGTAGAGAAGTGTGTAAACGCTGTAGGTGTAGAGCTAAATTCAGCTTCACCCTCCCTTCTGCAACACATTTCAGGTGTAGGGCCAACCCTCAGCGAATCCATCGTCAATTATCGAAGAGAAAATGGTCTGTTTACCTCTCGTAAAGCGCTGTTAGAAGTGCCGCGATTAGGACAAAAGGTCTATCAACAAGCGGCGGGATTCCTTCGAGTCAATGCCTCGGATGAAGTCTTAGACCAAACCGGCGTTCACCCTGAGCGATATATTTTGGTGAAGAAGATCGCCAAGTCCGTAGGGTGCTCTGTAGCCGAGCTGATCCGAAATCGATCCAAGTTGGAGGAGGTAAACTGGCAGGTCTTTGTTTCCGATGAAGTGGGTATGCCAACCCTTCAGGATATCAAAGAGGAGCTCTTACGTCCAGCGCGCGATCCGCGCGGGAGCGTGAAAGTATTCGAGTTTGCCGACATCAAGAGCATGGAAGACCTGCACGAGGGTATGGAATTGCCAGGGATCGTTACGAACCTCACGGATTTTGGCGCCTTTGTGGATATCGGTATCAAACAGAATGGCCTCATTCACATCAGCAAGCTGAAGGATGGATATGTAGGGCATCCAAGTGAAGTGCTTCAAGTGCAAAATCATGTTCTGACACGCGTGGAAAGCATCGATGCTCAGAGAAATCGTATTGGACTTAGATTACTCAACCTTCTCTAGCCGATTTCTCAGTTGTAGTTCCGAAATTTGACACCGACCCAGTTACGAATGACTTAACCACATAACCATGACACTGATCAAATCTATTTCCGGTATTCGAGGAACCATCGGCGGAAGCCCAGGAGATGCTTTAACTCCCGTGGATGCCGTTCAATTTGCTGCGGCATATGGAACTTGGCTGAGGAAGCGCCATCAGAAATCGGAGGCCTTGAAGGTGATCATTGGTCGAGACGCTCGTCCTAGTGGCGCGATGGTTAGTCAACTTGTATCCAATACGCTCATTGGTTTGGGTATCGACATCGTAGACGTTGGACTCAGCACAACTCCAACAGTGGAGGTCATGGTACCAGAGTTCGGTGCCGATGGAGGGATCATCCTCACCGCTTCTCATAATCCCATCAATTGGAATGCATTAAAACTTCTCAATGAAAAAGGAGAGTTCGTGAATGCGCAGGATGGAGCCGAGATCCTCGAAATTGCTGAAAAAGGAGAGATGGTTTTTGCTGAGGTTGAAGCCCTTGGTAAGCAATCTACCTACGACCATGCCATTGCCGATCACATCAAAATGATCCTAGACCTCGATGAGGTGGATGTGGAAGCGATAAAAAGTGCGGGTTTCAAAGTGGCCATCGATGCCGTGAATAGCACGGGTGGTATATCCATTCCTCCTTTGTTGAAAGCCCTTGGTGTAAACGACATCGTTGAGTTATACTGTGAGCCTACGGGCATCTTCCCACATAATCCAGAACCACTCGAGAAGCACTTGGGCGACATCATGAAGGCAGTGCCTGGATCGGGTGCCGATTTCGGTGTGGTAGTGGATCCGGATGTAGACCGACTCGCTCTGATCTCTGAAGATGGCAGCATGTTTGGCGAAGAATATACACTTGTGGCTATTGCAGATTACCTCCTGGGCCGCTCTACAGGTCACGCTGTAAGCAACTTGAGTTCATCTCGTGCACTTCGCGATATCGCTGAGAAGCACGGAGGCACTTATTCCGCATCTGCGGTTGGTGAAGTGAATGTTGTCACCGAAATGAAAGCAAAGAATGCCGTGATTGGCGGTGAAGGTAACGGAGGTGTCATCTTCCCTAAACTCCACTATGGTCGCGATAGTCTCGTTGGTATCGCATTGTTCCTTACGCATCTGGCCCATAAGAAGGTCAAGGTCTCTGAGCTTCGCAAGAGTTACACAGATTACTTCATGGCCAAGGAGAAGATCCAACTTACACCTGACCTCGACGTTGATGCGATCCTAGCGAAAGCGGCGGACGCATATCAGAATGAGGATGTGAGTACGATCGACGGAGTGAAGATCAACTTTGAAAAGAGCTGGGTTCACTTAAGGAAGTCGAATACAGAGCCGATCATCCGCGTTTACACAGAAGCTCCTTCCAAACAAGAAGCAGATGACCTTGCTCAACGCTTTATCAATGAGTTAGGCGCATTCGCCAAAGGGTAACTAATAGGCCCCTTTTGTATCTTTGTTATTTAATTGCTTGCCCATGAGCACCGCCACCCAACTTTCACAGCTAGAACTTGAGTTCGCTGAGTTTCGTGAGAATATCCTTGGTGTCAATGAAACCATAGATACTCCTTTTGGTCAAAAGCCACTTATCTACGCGGATTGGATCGCGAGTGGTAGACAGTATCTGCCGATCGAGACGCGCCTCCAAGAAATGGGGAAATTCGTGGCCAATACGCACACGGAAACCTCTTACACTGGCGCTTTAATGACGTTGTCCTATTCCAAGGCAAGAGGTATCATCAAACGTCACGTAAATGCAAGTAAGGAAGATGTTCTGCTAACCGTTGGTACGGGAATGACAGGAGCCGTGCTTAAATTTCAAAGGATACTTGGACTCAAGATCGCCGATAAATTCCGCGATCAGGTAGAGCTGAAGGACGACGATAAACCGGTGGTTTTCGTAACCCACATGGAGCATCACTCCAATCAGGTCAGTTGGTTAGAGACCATCGCCGATGTGGTAGTGGTTCCCTGTAATGAAGAGGGCTTGGTTTGCCTGGATACATGGCAGACCTACATCGATAAGTTCGAACATAGGAATTGGAAGATAGCAACCATCACCGCAGCATCAAACGTTACGGGTATAGAAACGCCTTATCATGAGATCGCTAAGATGATCCACAAGGCCAATGGTTGGTGTTTCGTGGATTTCGCCTGCAGCGCCCCTTATGTTGATATCGATATGCATCCTGAAGATGAAGATGCTCGCCTCGACGCCATCTTCTTTTCACCGCATAAGTTCTTAGGCGGACCTGGTTCTGTTGGGATTGTAGTGTTCCACAGTTCCCTCTATACCTGCAAGCAGCCCGATCACCCCGGCGGAGGTACAGTAGTGTACACCAATCCTTGGGGAGAGCATATCTATATCGATGATATCGAGGTACGCGAAGATGGCGGTACACCAGGGTTCATGCAAACGATCCGCGCGGCCCTCTCCATTCAGCTGAAAGATCAAATGGGCACCGATCGCATCCGTGAACGCGAACATGAGTTGGTCCATTACATGATCGACAGACTGGGTAAGAATGAGAATATCAACATACTAGCTGGACAACATAAGGATAGACTTGGAGCTATATCACTGATCATCAAGGACCTGCATTACAATTTGGGCTGTCGCTTGTTGAACGACCATTTTGGCGTTCAAGTAAGAGGAGGATGCTCATGTGCGGGAACCTATGGTCATTTTTTACTCGATGTTGATCGCGATCACAGTGACATCATCAAGAATGAGATCGTTTCAGGAGACATCTCCCATCGTCCAGGTTGGATACGCGTGAGCTTGCACCCTACCATGACCAATCAGGATATCGAGTATATCTGTTCCGCCATTGAGCAAGTTGCTAGCAACCATAAGGAGCTAGGAAAAGACTACGAATATCGAGTTTCGCACAACGAATTCGTGCACAAAACCTACCAGTACGATGTTGAAAGTCGTGTTGAAGATTGGTTCCAACTTTAATGAATACCAACAAGATATATCTCGATAACGCAGCTACCACGCCACTTGCCGATGAAGTGAAGGATTCGATCATCCAAGCAATGGAGATCTTTGGTAACCCTTCATCGACGCACGGTTATGGTCGAGAGTCAAGGATCCTCATCGAGCGGACGAGAAAAGAGATTGCCAAGGAACTTCACTGTGAACCGGGTGAGATCTTTTTTACCAGTGGTGGAACGGAGGCAGATAATCTCGCGATCCAATCATCAGTTCGCGATCTTGATGTTGAGCGGATCATTTCCCTGCCAACCGAGCATCACGCCGTACTTTATCCAGCAGAACACCTTGCATCACGCTTTGGCGTTGAGCTCACCTTGCTGAAGGTGGATGAGCGCGGAAGGATCGATATAGAGGAGTTGATCGAGCTATTGAGCACATCCAAAAAGAAAACCCTCGTTAGCATCATGCACGGGAACAACGAGATCGGGAATATCATGGACATTGATGCGATCGGTAAGGTCTGCAAGGAGCACGGCGCGTTGTTTCACAGCGATACCGTTCAAACGATAGGCCATTTTAAGATCGATCTAAGTACCACACCACTTGATTTCGCCACTTGTTCCGCGCATAAGTTCAATGGTCCCAAAGGGATAGGATTCCTATTCGCACGAGGTGGTATCAAGATACATCCTCAGATCTTTGGTGGAGGCCAAGAGCGGAACATGCGCTCTGGAACGGAGAATATCATCGGTATTGCCGGCTTGGGTGCCGCATTCCGATTAGTATGCGAAGAGAGAGGGGCACTGAAACCACGCCTCCTTGAATTGAAGAAAATGCTGATCGATGGCATTCGTAAGGTTCGTCCAGATGCGATGTTCAATGGCCAAAGCGACGACCTAGACCATAGTCTTTATACGGTTACGAGCGTTGCACTGCCCACTACGAACGACAACGGAATGCTGCTCTTTCAGTTTGATATGAAGGGGATCGCCTTAAGCGGCGGGAGTGCCTGCAACTCTGGGGCTCAGAAAGGGTCTCATGTGATCGAATCGATTCGCCCCGACGTACCCACTCAAAACCTAAGGATCTCAACCGGGCGGCAAACCACCACAGCTGAGATCCAGGAATTCTTGACCGCTTTTGAGGAGCTTACCTCTAAGTAACTAGTCGAAAACGAAAATATCTTCGATATCCGAAGTATTGCCCACTTTGGTGTCTAGCTTGTGGATCTTTCCATCGGCAATGTCGTACACCCATCCATGAATAATGGGGTAGTCGCCTTGCTTCCAGCTTTCTTGAACGAATGGAATGCGAGCCATGTTGTTCACTTGCTCCTTTACATTCAATTCAACGAATCGGCGGAATTTAGCCTCACCCTTGAGGGATCTCATTTCATCCTTGTTCAGGCGATGTACATCTTTGATGTGGTTGAGCCAACCATCGATGAAGCCTACGCTATCATGACCCATTGCCGCAGCAACTCCGCCACATCCATAGTGACCACAGATAATGATATGCTTGACCTTTAAGACCTTGACAGCGTAGAATACGACGGATAGTAGGTTGGAGTCCGTATGCACGACCACATTGGCAATGTTGCGATGCACAAAAATGGACCCTGGGGTAGTATTGGTTATCTGGTTCACTGGAACACGACTGTCTGCACAACCGATCCAGAGGAACTCAGGACTTTGCCCCTTCGCTAGTTGGTCAAAGAGGCCGGGGTTTTCTTCGTTAAGTTTTCGAACGAACTCCTCATTGCCTTCCAGAAGGGCATTAATGGAATCTGACATGTTACAATTGAGTTTCAAGCAAGATAGGAACTCAAAGTCAGATTACGCGAAATATGAAGCACGGAATACGGCTAGGGAACAATGGTTATATACCCTTTCTTCTCACCATCTTCTGACACAAATACATACACATAGGTGTCTTGCTTGATATTTCCACTGTTGAAGCGACCATCCCAGAATTCGCTGAATGGCCGGTCTGTAGTGAAGACTTCTTGTCCCCATCTATTAAAGATCGTAAAGCGCGTATTCAACAAGCATGTATTGCCTTTGAGGAGGAGGACATCGTTAACGCCATCGCCGTTGGGTGAGAAGGCGTTGGGGATATATACCCGATTGTCTAGGCGGGTTACATCTAAAGTGAATTCATACTCAAATCTCTGATTACAAACGGTATCGATAATGGATAGTTTGATCACTTGAGTTCCGGAATACGGAACCTTACTCTTCGGGTATTTGGCCCATTCTACATTTCCGTCTTCCCATTCCCATCGGTATTGATAGTAGGAGGAATCATTCTGATACCAAACATCAACCTTACCATTCTGACAATTGCTTGGCGTGATGTTCACGATAGGAGGAGGGATGTCGGTTACGAAATTTACCTCGACGGTTGCTGTATCGTACTTATCACAAATGCTATCCACAGCGATGAGTTGGATTGTATACTGACCTTCAGCAGGATAGCTATATTCTGGGTTGAGGCTGAATCGCTGTTGACCGTTCCCAAAGCTCCAAATGTAGTTGGTCGCTCTTGTGCTGTTATTAACGAGATAGACGGTCCTTGATTGATCACAAAGGGTGTAGGTGATGTCAAAATCGGCGGTAGGCTCGATGCCTTGGTCGTGCTCGATCTGCAGGTAGGCCGTATCTGAAATATCACAGATCGTGTCGATGGCTACGAGTTGGATAGTGTAGGTGCCAAATTGAGCATAGCTTACGGAAGGCTCTTCTTGATTGGAAGTTTGTCCATTGCCGAAGTCCCATTCAAATACATTCGCATTACGGCTATCATTGGTGAATTGAACATTCAGCGTGTTACATACCGTATCCACATCCGTTGTGTAGTTGATATCTGCAGCCGCTTCGATAGATACATCAAAATTGAATTTGACTGTGCCCAAGTT
>CBFHXG010000056.1:0-10978 GCA_965659725.1 Phaeocystidibacter sp.
GAGAAGTTTCCAAATCGTAACCCTTCTGAGAAGCAAGGCTCTGAAATACTGATTTTCAGGTCGATATAAGAGAGGTTCAGTTCCCCCTCTCACCGCTGAAGAGTTTCCCAACTCTGAGCAAAGTCCCGAAAATCCTAGAGTTTTCGGGACTTTTTGTTTTTCAGGACTGAGCAAAAAAAGGCCGTTTTGAGCAAAAAAACGTAACCTGGAGAGTGAGAGAGTCAAATTATCGAACGGTTACACTTAAAGGTACTACTTCAATTCTGAAAACCTTGCATTTATGCCGCTTCGGAATCTCTGTCGATTCCGAAGTCCTGCTTCGCAATATTGCGTAGTAGAAATGCCCCTCTCTTCGGAAAAACAGATCAGAATACTACCTTAGTCATGCTGTTATGAGTTGAGCAAACTTGAGAAGCAAAGTCCTCCGTTTTTCTTGTTGCCAATTCGTAACCCCTTTGAGAAGCGCTTAGTCTTTTCAATTGATTTTCAGAACGATATAAGAGATAGTTCAGGACCGACTATCTCCACCGGGGAAAATGAAGTTTGACCTAGACTACTCAGCACGCTGAGACAGAACCCGATGGAATAAAGTTTTCGGAATGAGATCATAGGATCGAATATACGATGGGAAGACCAAATCAGGACCGGACCAAATGACTCATGGATCAAATGACCAACCCATTATTCTTAGGGTTGTCCAACGATCATTGACCTTGCACCTAGGAACTCTTCACTAGAAACAAACAGAATCAAGAACTATCGCAACTTTTTCGCCACTCCAACTAACAAGATCAAGGCCGGGACCTCAACCAATGGCCCAATCACACCCGCGAAGGCTTGTCCAGAGTTGAGTCCAAATACTGCTACTGCAACCGCAATGGCCAGCTCGAAGTTGTTGCCTGCTGCGGTGAACGCTACGGCCGCTTTTTGGTCGTAAGGTGCTCCAACCGCCTGAGTGCTGAAGTATCCAATGATAAACATCACGAAGAAGTAGATCAACAGAGGAATAGCAATGATCACGACATCCATCGGGAGTTCAACTATATTCTCACCCTTCAACGAAAACATGATCACGATAGTAAAGAGTAAGGCTACTAAGGTGAGCGGCGAGATCCTAGGTATCACGTTATCGTTGTACCACTGCTCTCCCTTGCTCCTAATTCCTATGGTTCGCACGATCAAACCGATGGCAAATGGAATTCCCAAATAAATGGCCACACTTTCGGCTATCGTTGCTATGGAAATATCAATAGCCACACTTTCCATGCCTAACCATTCGGGTATTTGTGTCATGAATAACCACGCATAGAATGAATAGGCAAACACCTGGAAGATGCTGTTCAAAGCCACCAAGCCAGCTCCGTATTCTTTACTCCCATCCGCAAGGTCATTCCAGACCAATACCATGGCTATACAACGCGCTAGGCCGATCAAGATCACACCTGCCATGTATTCTGGATAATCTCTCAGGAATATCACTGCCAGAACGAACATCAAAATAGGTCCTAGTACCCAGTTCAATAATAAGGAAACAGAAAGCACCTTTACATTTTTAAAGACCTTCGGTAGCAATCGATAGTTGACCTTCGCTAGCGGGGGAAACATCATGATGATGAGTCCGATCGCAATCGGAATATTGGTGGTTCCAACCGACAAGGATTCAACAAATGATGACATCCCAGGAAAAACGTATCCAAGTCCAACACCAATGGCCATGGCGAGGAATATCCATAAGGTCAGATATCGATCTAAAAAGGATAACTTTTTCATTATCAATTTTTTACACTTTCAAAAACAGCCTTTATCACTAATCTTATCTCCTCACACGTTTGGTCATATCGAGAACTCTCATCCTTCGTTCCATCGTACCGTTTTGGATCTTCAAAAGTAAGTGGTACCCGCTCTAATGTTCCTGGAATGAAAGGACAATTCTCATTGGCATGGTCGCACGTCATGATCGCTACAAAGTCACCTGTGGGATTCACCACATCATCGTAGACCTTTGAAAAGAGGACCAGCCGTTCTCCCCCACCTATCTTCACTTCATATTTTGGATTTTCAGCATTCGAACCTCTCTGAATGGCAAATCCAGCCCGCTCTAAAGCTGCAATGGTATTGGGATGACAAGCAGTAACCTCAACCCCTCCAGAAAAACTTCGAATGGGTAGATCGAACTTGTTTGCGTAATAGTGTGACCACACCTGGGCAAACTGACTTCTTCTAGAGTTGTGGGTGCAAATGTAGTTGAGAGATAAGCTGTCATGCCCTTTCAAGTAGTGCTTAATGAACTCAGAAAGTTGGACGATCGCTGTTCGTTTATCCTTTTCCATCGGATGGTAAATTGATGATGTTTTGGACGATGAATTTAAGGAAGAATGATGGTATGGATTCTGGAATGAATATTAAGTTATCGTATACCAAATCCACTATTACTTCGTTAGCCCATCAACCCAACCACAGTATGCTCAAAAACCTCTTCCTTTCTATTACTATTACCCTTTCAACCGCTGCGTGCCTTGGTCAGAGATCGATGATCAAGTACAACTATTTGCAGGGTACCTAAGACACGATCGTGGGAACGACACCGTCATCCTTTGATTCCTTGTTCTATTCACATCATTTGGGATCGCTAACAACGGGGTTGGCCAATCTTCCTTCCTCGGCACCGGCAGACTCCATGAATGGCTCGGGATTTAGTCCCAAGTATAGGGCTGTAGAGCTTTTCGATATTGAAGCTTTTCCTATCAGCACCTCCATACGCATGTTCTTCATTACCGATGGGGACACGGTAGGAAGTTGTTCTGGAAGCTTGATCAGCAATCGTCATGTGATTACCGCCTATCATTGTTTGGTTGATTGGCGATCTGATTCCATAGCTAACGATTCCATCCTTGTATCGCCTGCCTTTGATGATGGTCAGTTCAATTCAACGTTCGGGACATCACTCGCCACCAGTGTATTATACCCCAAAGAGGGGTTTAGTAGACGATCTGATTTCGCCATTCTAGAGTTGGCAGATCCGTTGGGAACGTATTGTGGCTATCTAGGTCTCAATGCCGACACGGTTCGATCTGAAGTAATTCAAAAGCTCTACTACAAATTTTCTTATCCGGGAATACACTTCCCAATTATCGATTCGACCGTATACAATGGAGATACGTTGTACTTCTCTTATGGCACAGTAGATAGGGTAGATAACGCATCGTTGGGTGTGTTTCGAGGGGGCGGGATACCTGGAGAAAGCGGCAGCACTCTATTCCGAGAGCGCTCGGGATCGTGGCAAGCGTATGGCGTGTTCTCCAGCGCCAACAACATGCAACATGCGAGAGTTCTACCTTGGCAATTTGAGATCATTTACAGTGAGTTGAGTAGCTCATTGGGAGAAACAGAAGAGCGCCTTTCACCTGTCTTCGTGTATCCTAACCCATCAACAGGGCTACTTCAGGTAAGAAGCTCAGGTAATCAAGATATAGGCTTCATCCAACTTATCAGTCTAGAAGGGCAAATGCTTGAAGAATGGAGCATCGATTCAACGCATTTCGACGCCAATCTCAACTCACTTCCTAGCGGGATCTATCTTGTGCGGATCCAGACAGGAAATGAGGTGGTGGTGAAAAGATGGGTTAAGGGATGATCAGATTGTCGGATAATCGGATTGTTGGGCTCCTTGACAATAGGACTGAGTGATGAGGGACCGTTTGGGGTCTCAACCCACGTTAACACCCCATCGCATTATCACTCTAGCACCTTAACACCCGCGACGCGCATCAACCGATGATACCGTTCAAGGTCTCGCTTGGGCGCATCGCCGCGCTAACCTTTGCTTCATTTGGATGATAGTAACCACCGATATCCATGCTCTGACCTTGCGCACTATTGAGCTCATTAACGATCTTCTCTTCGTTGGATGCCAAGGCATCGGCAAGTGGAGAGAATTCGCTCTTCAACTCGGCATCCTTGTCTTGAGCGACCAATTCTTGAGCCCAGTACATGGCTAGATAGAAGTGGCTCCCGCGGTTATCGAGTTCGTTGACCTTACGGCTTGGGGACTTCCCGCTAAGCAGTACCTTACTTGTCGCATCACTCAATGTATCCGCTAGGATCTGTGCCTTAGGTTGATCGTAGTTCTCAGCGGTATGTTCGAGAGAAACAGCGATTGCCAAGAACTCACCGAGGGAATCCCAGCGAAGGTGGTTCTCTTTTGTAAACTGTTGCACGTGTTTAGGAGCTGATCCACCGGCACCCGTTTCGAACAATCCTCCACCATTCATCAAAGGCACGATACTGAGCATCTTAGCACTTGTACCTACTTCGAGAATTGGGAATAGGTCGGTTAAGTAATCACGTAACACGTTACCGGTCACAGAGATAGTGTTCTGACCCTTGCGAATGCGATCGACAGAGAATTGAGTAGCATCAACAGGCTTCATGATCCGAATATCGAGGCCATTCGTATCGTGGTCCTTCAAATAGGTATTTACCTTCAATATGAGTTGTGCATCATGAGCGCGATCTTCATCCAACCAGAAAATGGCAGGATCTCCTGTAGCACGAGCACGTGAAACGGCGAGCCTCACCCAATCGCGGATCGGATCATCTTTGGTTTGGCAAGCACGGAAGATATCTCCTGCTTCAACCTCATGCTCCATCATAACGTTTCCGGCATCGTCTAAGACCTTCACAGTGCCGGCCTTAGGCAATTCAAACGTCTTATCGTGTGAGCCATATTCCTCTGCTTTTTGAGCCATCAAACCAACATTGCTCACACTACCCATGGTCACAGGATCGTAAGCACCGTTCTTCTTACAATCTTCAATTACTGTTTGATAGACGCCTGCATAGCATCGATCGGGGATGATAGCCAAAGCGTCTTGAGGGTCACCTTTAGCATTCCACATTTGTCCACTTGTACGGATCATGGCTGGCATACTTGCATCGATGATCACATCACTTGGAACGTGAAGGTTGGTGATACCTTTATCGGAATCTACCATAGCCATATCAGGACCATTCTCGAGGGCTGTTTTGAAAGCTGCTTCGATCTCTGAAGCCTTCTCTTTTGGAAGATTCTTGATTGCCGCGAGCATATTCCCTAAACCGTCATTCGGGTTGGCACCGGCCTCTTCTAGATCGGCTTCATACTTCGCGAAGATATCGGCGAAATAGGTGCGAACGGCGTGACCAAAGAGGATAGGGTCACTCACCTTCATCATCGTTGCCTTGAGGTGAATGGAGAAGAGTACGCCTTCTTTCTTTGCCGCCTCCACTTGTTCTGCCAAGAACTCTTTCAATGCAGAAACGCTCATGACAGAAGAATCCAGAACCTCACCCGGCTGAAGGGCTATCTTTTCTTTCAATGTGGAAGTCGACCCATCTTTTCCTACAAAAACGATGGAAGCATAAGAACTACTTGTATTGGTAACCGACTTCTCACTTCCATAGAAATCTCCTTCTGTCATGCTCGCCACGCGGCTCTTTGAATCGGCTGACCACTTACCCATGCGGTGTGGGTTCTTACGGGCAAACTCCTTAACTGCCTTGGGTGCGCGACGATCGCTATTTCCTTCACGAAGTACCGGGTTCACGGCACTCCCTTTCACTCTATCATAGCGCGACTTGATGTCGGCTTCCTTATCGTTGGTAGGCTCAGTCACATAATCTGGAATGGCAAAACCATGATGTTGCAATTCGAGAATGGCGGCCTTCAACTGCGGAATGGAAGCGCTGATGTTGGGTAGTTTGATGATATTAGCTTCTGGTGTTTTAGCCATCTCTCCTAATTCGGCAAGGTGGTCACCTATCCTTTGATCATCCTTTAAATATTCCGGGAATTGGCATAGGATACGACCAGCCAACGAAATATCACGCGTCTCAACATCAATACCTGCCTTTGCCAGGAACGTTCTCACGATCGGCAATAGAGAATAGGTCGCTAATGCAGGAGCTTCGTCGGTTTTGGTGTAGATGATCTTAGGAGTAGACATGAAACTATTTCTTTTCTGAAGTGAGGAAATTACCAATGCCTGCATAACTCTTTCGAGACAAGGAAGGCATTTTTAAGGAGCACAAAAATAGGGATTATCCGTCGATATGTTTATCCGTTTCTGGGTTTATCCTTTGTCTGTTTGATACCTATCCCTAGCATTGATACATCATGGCTGGAAACCTGAAATTATTCTAGAGGTGAAGTATGATGATCTCGGCAGGAGAAGCGAGGAGATGGAAGCGAGCAGCGACCAGGTTATCTCTTATTTATACTTGCAACAATCCAAGGGTGTTCGTGTGTGATGCAAGTTGCACGCTCATCCTTTTGTCGTTGGACCATCAGCTAATCGTCCATTTGCCCATTTGCCCATTTGCCTATTTGCCCTTTAGCCTATTTGCCCTTTGGCCCTTTGGCCCTTTAGCCCATTTGCCTTTTCGCCCATCCTCATTACTCGACTCCATAAGTATTCCCTACCTTTGTGTCTGTCTAATTATTAGATCAAAAAACACACAAATACCCCATGAAAGAAGTCGTTATCGTTTCAGCTGTGCGTACTCCGATGGGCAGCTTTGGAGGCACTCTCGCTTCTGTTGCCGCTACCAAGCTTGGTGCTACAGCTATCAAAGGAGCTCTTGATAAGATCAACCTAGATCCAACCCGTGTACAGGAAGTATTTATGGGGAACGTTCTTCAGGCTAACCTCGGACAAGCACCTGCGCGTCAGGCTGCCATGTTTGCAGGCATTGGAGATCAAGTTCCTTGTACTACCGTAAATAAGGTATGTGCTTCAGGTATGAAGTCTGTTATGCTTGCCGCTCAAACGATCAAGGCGGGTGACAATGATATCGTTGTAGCTGGGGGTATGGAAAACATGTCTTCCGTGCCACATTACGTAATGGGCCGCAATGCAACGAAATTCGGTAACATCACTATGGTTGATGGTCTTTCGAAAGATGGTCTAACCGATGTTTACAACGACCATGCGATGGGAGTTTGCGCTGAGCTTTGCGCTAGCGACATGAACTTCTCTCGTGAAGATCAAGACAATTTTGCTCTTGAATCGTATAGAAGAAGTGCCGAAGCTTGGAAGGCTGGGAAGTACTCGAATGAAGTTGTTCCAGTTGAAGTTCCTCAAAGAAAAGGTGATCCTATCATCTTTGCTGAAGATGAGGAGTACAAAAACCTTCGTGCAGACAAAGTATCTACTCTTCGTCCTGCTTTCAAGAAGGATGGTTCTGTAACGGCTGCCAACGCTTCAACAATGAATGATGGTGCTTCTGCACTTGTGTTGATGAGTCGTGAAAAGGCTGACGAACTCGGACTTAAGCCTCTGGCGATCATCCGTGGTTATGCCGATGCTGCTCACGAACCTGAGTGGTTCACTACAGCCCCTGCCAAGGCCGTTCCTTTGGCTATCGCTAAAGCTGGGTTGACCAAAGATGATATCGAGTACTACGAATTGAACGAAGCGTTCTCTGTTGTAGGATTGGCTAATATTCAGCTTCTTGGCATCGATGCTGAGAAGACCAATGTAAATGGTGGAGCGGTTTCTATCGGTCACCCTCTTGGTTCTTCTGGATCGAGAATCCTAGTTACGCTGATCAACGTACTGGAACAAAACAATGCTAAATATGGCGCTGCAGGCATCTGCAATGGTGGAGGTGGAGCTTCTGCTGTTGTGATCGAACGCGTATAATTTACTAGCTTCATCCCGACGTCGGCAACACAGCAGGCGTCGGGATCTTTTTTCTTCCGATGGATTACGGTATTTGTCCGCTTAGTATTGTTCCGATGAGAGCTGAGCCATCCGACTTGAGCGAGATGGTCAATCAAGTGCTCTTTGGCGAAACATTCAAGATCATCGACCATCGAAAGAAGTGGTTCAAGATCCGTCTCTCACATGACGATTACGAAGGATGGATCGACCGAAAACAGGCCCATCTGATCACCAAAGAGGTGTTCACCTCTACATCCAAAGCAAAACATCTACTCAGTGGAGCTCCGGTTGATATCCTAGCAGCGGAAGACCCCAAGCAACACATTTCCATCGTTCAAGGGAGTTATCTTCCAGGGTTAGTAGATGGCGAAAAAGTGGAAGTGGGCAAATTACAATTCGACGCTCCAGAAGCGATTGTAGAACCTTCACAGGTCAAGGCTGATATTATCGAATGGGCCTACTCCTACCTCAACACCCCATACCTCTGGGGTGGCCGATCACCCTTCGGCATAGATTGCTCCGGCTTCACACAACAGGTTTACCGTATGATAGGTGTCAATATTCCACGCGACGCCTCAGAACAGGCCAAATGTGGAGAAGCACTCAGCTTTATTGAAGAGGCCGAACCTGGAGACCTCGCTTTCTTCGATAACAAGGAAGGCCATATTACGCATGTAGGTATCATTCTTCGAGATAATTATATCATCCACGCGAGCGGTAAGGTTAGGCTTGACCGCCTCGACCAAAGTGGCATCTACAACGCTGAAGAGAGGGATCATACACACAGATTGCGGGTAATCAAAACGGTGGTTGCCTCGTAGACTCGGCAAAAGGCCCCGCCAGCTGGCGGGGACCCTTCCACGCCGCAAGGCGTCGGACCTTTCAGTCGCCAGCCCCTGGCTGCGACTGTGTCCCCACCGCATCGAGCAGTGCATCCAATTTCGGACTCAAATAGATCTCCGTCCTCCGGTTCAATGCGCGCCCCTCCTCTGTTTTATTCGAGGCAACAGGAATGAATTCCGCTTGACCACTTGCGGTAAGTCGTGATCCGTCAACATCGTATTTCTCTTGGAGTATCGAGGCGATCGTAGTAGCTCGAAGCACAGAGAGGTCCCAGTTATTTCGAAATCTCGCTGTTCGTATGCTCAAGCTATCCGTGAAACCAACGATATTGATGTTCACATCCGGATTGTTCTTTAACACGACAGCCAGTTTGCCTAACGCATCTATACCCTTGGGATCTAGGTTGACACTCGCGGAGGGGAAGAGAAGGTTCTCCGATAGACTCACCTTCACCAATCCATTTTCGATACTCACCTGCAATTCATCAGAACTGAAATTGACCAGGGCGTCTGACACTGCTTTTCTAAGAGCCTGTGTGGCTTGGGTCTGCTCATCTAACCTTGCTTGCAACTCCTGAAGTCGCTCAGCTCGTTGGCGAAGTGCTTCGCTTTTCTCATCGATCTCATCCCCCTGAAGATTGATCTGCGCGAGAAGTACATCCTTCTCTGTTTGCCATACCAATCTCTCTGCTTCTGCTCGTTCGGAAACGGCAGCGACCGTGTCTTCACACTCGGCAAGGGTAGCGTTCAACGTATTCACCTGGTTTACAAATTCCACACTATCCTGCTGTAATCTTTGGTGTGAGAGTGAAAGTTGATCGTACTTCTTTTGACTAATGCAAGATGACAATAGGAAGGTAGCGACGCTACTTATGAGGATTAACTTTTTCATCAATTCACGCGGTATTGTGCAATTTCAAGTCTGAGTTCTTCATGCCGAGTTCTCGCATTGCTTAGGTTGGTCTTGGCATGCTCTAACCGGATCTCGGTCTCGCCTACCTCAACTCGTAACTCACGGATCGCATCTTCCGTATCAAAGATGTCTTCATCCCAATCACGAATATCCTCCTGCATTTTCTCTTGTCGCCTTTCTAGCTTCTTGATCTCATCTTCAGCATCCTCCCTCTCCTCTTCGGCGTTCAAAGGAAGTCTAGCAAGGGTTTGTCGCTGCTGCCCGATCTGCTCAGCTACAACGGTCAATACCTGGCGTGCCTCTGCGATCTCGGTGCGGCGCTCCTGAATATGTTGCGTTTTATTTTGGATCGATCGGTTTAGATCCCCGATCTCATCTTGGATCTCATCCACCTCATCCCTGGCTTCATCAAGCTTATCTTCACGTTCTTCCAGTATTTCATTCTTGAACTCTACAAAGGCGTTGGTAACAAACCTTTTGGCGCTTGCCTCCAACACGGCCATTCTTTCATAGTTGGACCTACTTAGAAAACCGCTAGTATCCTCAAAGGCCACGCGGATCTCGATCGAATCATGAAGGTCTACCAATCTCGAATAGGCAGTGAATTCAACATCCTTGATCGAAGGAACTTCGATTTCCTCAGCCACGATATAATGGTCATCATCATCCACCGAACCATCAGCTACATCATTTAAATGATCGATCCAAAACTCTTCAAACTGGTCAAATTCTGAAACGGGAACCTTGAATGTCATTGAAGGCATGATCAATGTATCGTTCCACGCTAAAGACGTGGATGCCTTGAATGTATAGAAAGAAGATTGAGCCATTAGTTGACCCGATCCGAGAAGGAGGATAAAGGAGATCGCTTTTTTCATCGATGGGATTTAGGGTGTTAGGGTGTTAGGGTGTTAAGGTGTTAGGGTGTTAAGGTCAGGTGCTAGTAGAAGCTAATCATTCAGGCCCTAAGTCGTTTTATGTATTTGTCCTTCAGTCATAGCTTGATCAAGTCCAAGTCATTGAGCTCATCGGTCATTCGGTCTATTGGTCATTCAGTCCAGCTGTAGTTTACATCTTACAATTACACCCCCTCCAATGTTTCATAAAACAACGAAGGAGCCTTGTAGCCTTGTAGCCTTGTAGCCTTGTAGCCTTGTAGCCTTGTAGCCTAATTTACAAAATCAACACTACTGCATTCGTCAGTTATTACTGTGAAAACCTAACTTGGCGGAATGGACGAAAAGTTCGATCTCAAAAAGCACATACGTTCGAATACCCTGCTTATGGATGTTCGCTCTCCATCGGAGTTTGCCGCGGGTCACATACCAGGCGCAACCTCCTTCCCACTGTTTACGGATGAGGAGCGAGCAGAAGTGGGTACGATATATAAGCGTCAGAATCAGGAAAAAGCCGTAGAAAGAGGACTTGAATTCGTTGGTCCGAAAATGGCCGACATGGTTCGTGAAGCCAGAAAATTGAAGAGGGATCACGAACTGGCGGTCTATTGCTGGAGAGGAGGC
>CBFHXG010000057.1:0-10882 GCA_965659725.1 Phaeocystidibacter sp.
GAATTGTGTGGCAGCGACGAGCAGAAGTGGATCGAAGCTGAAGATGCATGTGTTGAGGCTTTAGAAGCTAGATTGATGCTTTGGAATGCGATCCTTGAATCCAACCACAGATCCGGAAAGAGCATCAACACCGATCACCACGCGTAATACACACCCGTACTGAGTTCCACAAATTGTGCTCTTATTTCTGAATTGGACTGAAACGGCCGTCTTCCGCCACCTCTAATTCCTGCCTGAACGCCCCATTGATCGAAGGAATATCGAAGTTGAACCTCAGCATTTAATCCGATCAGCCAAGACGTTTGACCTAAGACGGATGGCACTTCAACGATACTCTCGTCATCTAGCCACACTCCGTTTGTCCTGTAAAGGAAATTAATATCTCCACCCATGGCAGCTCGCACCTCCAAGTTCTCCGAAATTGAATAGGAATATCGAACGCCCAGAGGTATTGAAATGGATTGAATGGTTCCATTTTGGTGATATTGACGAGTGTATACTCCATTCACCGTATCACTGAAAACCGGGGTATATTGGTTGCCCAAGCGACGGTAAGAGACAATTGATCCCGGCTTGTAAGCGGTGCCCTCATAACTCGTTGTCAACTGCGATTGGTAACGATAAATGGATGCATTCACTCCAAGGAATAGCTGCCAATTATGCGCGAACGAGAAGTTCGATTCAAAGCCAATTTGAGGGGAAACGAATGAGTAATAATTACTGTTTTCGGTTTCCTTAAGCCAGGATGAATGGTAAACGAGAGCATTAATAGAAAACTCATCGGACCATTGCGAGATCTTCGAGTCTATCATCTGACCTTCTCCAAAGGCTACAGTAGGTGTTCTAGCTTCAACTTCTACAATGATCGGTTCTATTAGTAGCGTATCTGCGCATACCATGGATTGACTTTCTTCTCTTGCGACCGAGGAAGTTGTCTGAGCTATTTCTGTTGTGGTTCCGCGATTAGATTGGAGAGTTGAAAGAAATGACGTTTGATTTGGTTTGCTTGATGAAATGTCAATTGCAGTTTCTTGAGATTCTTGATCCATTCCGACCTCTTCGTCTTCACTGGTACTTGTTTTTGACAAACCAGTTTGGATTGTACCTAATTCTATACTATCGACTCGAACCTCTTTCTCGGGATCAAAAGAAATCGAGTTCTTTTGATTGTTCTGCACCGCTGTAAACGGTGTCGAATAATCAACAAAATGGAAAATGGTGAATGCTAAGCCAGCAAACACAAAGCTCCAATACAGGAAGGCAAACCTCCTACGGCGCTTCTTTCGGGCGGCATAGACCGCATCAAAATTATCCCAGTTCAACTTTGGATGCATATCCTACAACTTAAGCTTCTCACGTAATTCACTCACTAGGCGATACACCCTCACTCGTGAATTCTGTTGAGATATTTCTAGTAATTCCGCTATTTCTGAGTGATCGAGATCCATATCAAAATAGAGTTTGTATATCTCTCGATGTTTCTCAGGTAAACCTTTGACCAAATAATCGATCTCTTCAATTATACCTTCGTGCTGTGCAATACTTCCTGCGAGATCCATCAAGTTCTCCAGCCGTTGATTCCTCTTGAAGATCTTACCCCATCGCAAAGCGTTGTTGATGGCAATTTTGGCGATCCACGATTTGAATGCGCCCTTCTTCTCATCGTAGTTTTTGATCTTATCCATGACAGTAATCATGGTTTCTTGTGTCGCATCGGCCGCAGAATCATCATCAGCCAAATACTTCCTTGTCAAATTGAAAACAAAGCCTACATAGGTTTCGTAGATCCACCTTTGCGAATCCTTTTCCTGTTTTCGAGCACGCTCGATGTGGTAGTTTAGGTCTTTATTATTCTGCATTGACGTTGGAAAGACCCCAAGCTAAGCTCAGGGTCTTGAGGATCATTCCTAGTCTGTTAATTATAAAGCACGCTCAATGGCGTAGGTGGCCGATACTACATCGATATTACCAGTAGGCACGGTAACCCAAGCTTGTGCTGTACTGTCGTACTGCTCCACCACTTCGATCAAATTCCCTTGGTAACTTCCATAGATTGAATCATTGGTGACCGACGCTACGTTCATCACTACTTGACTCAGATCGTAGAATTTCATGGTAGTCATGTCAAAATAGAAACCGTAGTCTTGAGATGTGAGATTGTACGTTCCTGGAATTGGAGATACGGTAGTCCATTGCATGATGAATAGCGTATCGTTCGCTGAGGTGGAGTACAACTCTCCATTTACTGGATCGTACTGAAGACTATCACCTGTAGCTATGCCCCACACAGCCATTCCAGCTCCCGTATCAATGAATCCATAGCCTCTTGAATTGTACGTGCTAGTTACACCATTCGACTTCAAGGTCATTGAATAACCACTGCTGGAGGTCGTATCGATAGGATTGGGATCGAACGAGGTATCGTCAATGACATCCGGTTCGCAGGACATCAAGATCAGCGACAATCCAAAAAGAGCAAAAACTGAAGTTTTCATATTGATTATGATTTTTGTATTCACTCTTAATAGGGCTGAAAAGGCGCTTGCGTTACACGAAAAGTGAAAAAAAATGCAACCACCTGACTAACAAGTCAATGCAATTGAAAGTTTCTCATTGCCATGATTATCTGTTCACTGAGCAGTATTTCAGCAACATCCACCTAATCTCCTTGCCTTCTGTTCGCTATATTTGCGCTGCACGAGAAAAATTAAGGAAAACCCCTGTTTATGAATCTGAAGAAATTCATCCTATCCTTTGGAGCCGTTATGATCACCATCACCTCGTTTGCGGGTGAGGGCATGTGGCTTCCAATGATGCTTGGTCGTACTTACGAAGACATGCAAGAGCATGGACTAAAGCTATCCCAAGAAGATCTTTATAACATCAACGGCTCTAGCCTAAAAGATGCTATTGTATCGATGGGCAACGGTTTCTGTACTGGAGAGATCATCTCTTCTCAAGGTCTGTTGTTGACCAACCACCACTGTGGTTATGATTATATCCGTAGCCACTCTACCGTAGAAGATAACTATCTCCGCGATGGTTTCTGGGCTATGGACCGTTCCCAAGAATTGGCAAATGATGGACTGTTTGTTCGTTTCCTTGTTCGTATGGACGACGTTACACCACAGATCCTTGAGAAGCTCAACGACGCAATGAGCGAAGAAGAGCGAGCTGCTGTGATCCAGGAGATGAGCAAGCAACTTGCTGATCAGGCCGCTTCTGAAAGCGAGTTCTATTCTGCAGAAGTAAAGAGCTTCTACCACGGAAACGAATTCTATCTCTTCATTTACGAGATCTACAACGACGTACGCCTTGTAGGTGCTCCACCGAGCAGCATCGGTAAGTTTGGTGGCGACACCGACAACTGGATGTGGCCACGTCATACGGGCGACTTCTCCATGTTCCGTGTTTACATGGGTCCTGATGGAAAGCCGGCTGAATACAGCAGCGACAACGTTCCATTGGAAGCCAAGCACCACTTGCCTATTTCTATGAAAGAGCGCAATGAAGGTGATTACGCTATGATCTTTGGATACCCGGGATCAACAGATCGCTACCTCTCTTCTTTCGGTGTTGAAGAAGCAATTGAGCTTCACCACCCAGCGGTAGTAGAAGTACGCGACCTCAAGTTGTCTATCATGCGTGAAGCGATGGATGCCGACGAAGCAGTTGACATCATGATGGCTTCTGACTATGCTTCTACAGCCAACTACTGGAAGTATTTCATTGGTCAAACGGAGCAGTTGATCAACAACAACGTTTACAACAAGAAGCAGGCGATGGAGTCTGACTTCCAAGCTTGGATAGACGCAGATCCTGCTCGCAAAGAGAAGTACGGCAAAACTTTGTCGACACTCGAGAAAGCATACGACCTTAAGCGTCCGTATGTAGTCAGTGAAGTATACGTTTTGGAAGCAGGTCTACTTGGAAGCAGCAGTGTTCTACACGCCTTCCGCATGGGTCGTTCCCTTCCACAATACGCTGGCCTTGAAGGTGAGCGCAAGGAGCAGGTTAAACAAGCTTTGATTGCCAACGCAGAAGAGCACTACAACTCTACGCACCTTCCAACCGACGAGAAGCTAATGGGAGCCCTGTTTGCACTTTATCAATCTAACGTTGATGAAGCAATGCACCCTGAATTCTTCACCACGGTTGACACAGCCTTTGGTGGTGATTTCGAAGCATTCGCTGCCCACGTATTCAACAACTCATTGTTCACGGATATCGATCGTTTCAAGGCTTGGTTAGACAACCCTAATGACAGCATCCTCGAAGCGGATCACCTATTAAAAGCAGCCAACGACCTCTTTGCTATCTACCAAGGTTCTGGCAATGAAGAGGCGGATAACATGTTGGAAGAGGGTTACCGTTTGTGGACAGCAGGTGTTCGCGAGATGAACCCAGATCGCATGTATGCTCCTGATGCAAACTCTACCATGCGTGTAACCTACGGTAACGTATTGGCCTATGAGCCGCGCGATGGTGTTGAGTACAACTTCTACACAACGCTTGAAGGTGTGATGCAGAAAATGGACAATGATGATCGTGAGTTCATTGTTCCTGATAAACTCGTTGAGCTTTATGAAGCCAAGGATTATGGTCAGTATGCCAATTCCAACGGTGAACTTCCTGTTGGATTCATCAGCAACAACGACATCACTGGTGGCAACTCTGGTTCGCCAGTAATCAACGGTGAAGGTGAATTGATCGGTTGTGCATTTGATGGCAACTGGGAAGCGATGAGTGGCGACATCTTCTTTGAGGATGAGCTTCAACGCACCATCTCTGTTGACATTCGTTATGTACTCTTCATCGTTGACAAGTACGCAGGTGCGGGTCACCTTGTAGACGAAATGACTTTGGTTTATCCAAGAAAGAAATTCCTCGGTATATTCTAAATTGAAGCTTCGAGTTAGAAATAGGGAAGTCCCGTTGCCATTGCAGCGGGACTTCTTTTTTATGCAGCTCTTTGCTCTTTTGCTTGAGCGATTGCCTTTTCAGCTTGAACGATATGTCGTTCATTGTGATAGATCACCACTCGGAACGTGTCTCCCAACCTAAGCTTGATCCATTTGCTAATGCTAATGTTCGTTTTGGTTCGAGATAGATCCACCTCCTTCGCCCTGTCCAGCAGTTTCAACATCTTCCTTTGCTGATCGAGGAACTCCGTTCTTACTTCTGGGCGAACTCCACTTAACGAAGGGTTCATATTCTTGAACGTTTTCATCTTGTTCAACGTCTCCTTAGGCAACATCGATTTTGCGAAATATTCGCCCAGCATGGAGCTTTTGAAGGTTGTAGAACGGCGTTCTTTTCTGGAGTTATGGATCCGTTCAGAGATCTCCGGAATGTAGAAATCACCATATCTGTTCAAGTGCTCCAAACATTCTAGAGCGCTCCAAGCCTCTTCGGAAGGTTGACCATTCAAGACTGCATCGGGGTAATTCTCCCAGGCTTGCACGCGTTCAATGATCTGTTCTGTTCTATCGATCAGATCGTTGATGAGTAATTCAGCATTTCCTTTCATAGCATCAATATTTGATACAAAGCTGGGGAGATCGGGAATTAAAAAAATTGACCGAGATCAAGAATTCAATGTATCGAACTAGGCCTTCATGATCCTTGAAAGCGTTTCGGGCGTCATCCGCAGGTATTGTGCAATGTACTTTAGTGGAACTTCTTGAAAGAGATTAGGGCTTCTCTTAATGACGCGCTGATACCGCTCCCTCGGAGATGGGATAAGCAGGTCTTTCTCCCTCTCGATCTGTTGATATACCAGTCCCATGAGCAGAGAATCCCACACCTTTAGTCGGGCTTCATTCGCATGAAGGAAGTTGAGATACTCGGATTTAGCAACCTTCAGGACCTCGGAGGAACGGAGGGCTTCCACGTAGAAATCGGTAGGGCCTTCACTTATGAAACTGTCGAGTGCGGATATCAGATCCCCCTCGTAAGCGAGTCGGGTTATATACTCCTCTCCCTCATGGACGAAATGTATCCTGAAGGCACCGCTTCGGACCATATAGAGATAGCGCTCTACTTCCCCTGGTTGGATGAGGCACTCACCTCTCTGCACGGACAGGGGATCCGAGAAGAGGGATTCATTGGAAAGCTCTTTGATCAGCCAAGGAATTTGGTTCTCCGAATTCATACGTGGAAAGTACGGAACTTCAACAATTAACGCGCATTACCCGTTAGTAGAATGCCTATGAAAACGTAGTTTGCTTTGCACCCAAATTGATTACTTTTGCGCACTTAAGCACGCCGAAGGAATACAATGAAGAATATCCGAAATTTCTGCATCATCGCTCACATCGACCATGGTAAAAGCACCTTGGCCGATCGAATGCTCGACCTTACACAAACGGTAACCGAGCGAGAAAAGCAAGACCAGTTGTTGGACAACATGGACTTGGAAAGAGAGCGAGGCATTACGATCAAGAGTCATGCGATTCAAATGAACCACACGTACCAAGACACGGTATACAAGTTCAATTTGATCGACACTCCTGGTCACGTTGACTTCAGCTATGAGGTTTCACGTTCCATTGCTGCGTGTGAAGGTGCTCTGTTGATCGTTGATGCTACGCAAGGCATCCAAGCACAGACCATCTCCAACCTTTATTTGGCGCTTGAGCATGATCTTGAGATCATCCCAATTTTGAATAAAATTGATCTTCCTAGCTCTAATCCTGAGGAGATCGGTGACCAGATCATTGATTTGATCGGTTGTAATCGAGAAGATATTCTCTTGGCTAGTGCCAAGACGGGCGAAGGTGTAGCTGAAATTCTCGACGCCATTGTTGAGCGTATTCCAGCTCCAGAGGGTGATCCAAATGAGCCCCTTCAAGCGTTGATCTTCGACAGTGTTTTCAACTCATATCGTGGTATTGAGGCCATCTTCCGCGTGATGAATGGTACTATCAAGAAGGGTGAGAAAGTGAAGTTCATGAATACAGGCAAGGAGTATGATGCTGATGAGATCGGTACGCTTCGCCTGGTAAAAGACCCACAAAAGCAGATCTCTGCTGGCGATGTTGGATATATTATTTCAGGCATCAAGGAAGCCAAGGAAGTAAAAGTGGGTGATACCATCACTTCTAAGGAAAGGCCAGCAACTAAGGCTATCGCGGGATTTGAGGAAGTTAAACCGATGGTCTATGCCGGTATCTATCCGGTAGACACTGAGGAGTTCGAAGAACTTAGGACTTCATTGGAGAAGCTTCAATTGAACGATGCTTCACTGACCTTTGAGGCTGAGACCTCAGCCGCGCTCGGTTTCGGTTTCCGTTGTGGATTCTTGGGCATGCTTCACATGGAGATCATTCAGGAACGCCTGGAACGCGAGTTCAACATGACCGTGATCACTACCGTTCCGAACGTGTCTTATTACGCCTACACCAAGAAGGATCCAGACGAAAAGCTGATCGTTACTAACCCTTCTGATTATCCAGACCCAGCCATCTTGGAACACATCGAGGAACCTTACATCAAAGCCCAGGTGATAACCAAGAGCGAATATGTGGGGGCGGTAATGACTCTCTGCATTGAGAAGAGAGGTGAGATCGTTGGTCAGACCTACTTGACCTCAGACCGTGTAGAGCTTACATTCGATATGCCTCTGGCTGAGATCGTTTTTGATTTCTATGATCGTCTTAAGACCATTTCTAGAGGGTATGCCTCTTTCGATTACCACCCAGTTGGCTATCGCCAGTCGAACTTGGTGAAGGTCGATATCCTCCTAAATGCTGAACCAGTTGACGCCTTGAGCGCACTGATCCACAAAAGCAAAGCCGAGGATATTGGTCGTAAGTTGTGCATAAAGCTCAAGGAACTCATTCCAAGACAGCAGTTCATGATCGCCATCCAGGCCGCCATTGGGGCTAAGATCATTTCGCGTGAAACCCTATCTGCATTGAGAAAGGACGTTACCGCAAAGTGTTATGGCGGTGACATCTCGCGTAAGAGAAAACTTCTCGAAAAACAGAAAGCGGGTAAGAAGCGTATGCGTCAGCTTGGTAACGTAGAGATCCCGCAGCAAGCATTCCTGGCAGTACTCAAGTTGAATGACTGATCGTTGATTTAACTGCGACTTTTCACAGCTCACATTCCTGCATTTACTTCACATTCCTTAAGACATCATGCCATTAAGCATGTGATTGCCCCACTCGTCGCACTCTATTGACAGAAGGATAATTGGTTGTGAGACCTGGAATGGCCTCCAAACGCTAAACCCCTAAATAAAAAGAACGAGAAAGCGTTGAGGGGAAAAGCCAATGGAAGAGCCTTGCTAAATTCAGGGAGCCGTTGTGCGTTTCGAGAGGATTGTCGAGAGTTGGGTTTGCTGCCCGGGGTCAGCTCCCGCTGCCCCGTCATCAATTTCGGAATTAATAAATTGAAATTCAGGATCTCAGAATTTTCGCGAGTTCAAGTAGGTCTATCCGTTTGTATCCGTTTATTCAACGACTAAAGGTTGGAGAGTGATGTAATTTTGCGAACGGAGGGTGGCCGGAGGCCGGCCCCGGCGATCTCTATCATCCAAAACCTGACCATTTCGAATCTTCCATACCCCTCACCAGACCTATCTCACTCTCTGAATCCATCCAGTATCAAGCCTGAATGAGTGGCTTCGTTTTGTATCTTCGTCTTTCAAATCGACAACCATGAGTGACAAGTTCGAAGAACTCAAGAAAATCCAGGAAGAATCCCTGGTAGGTGGTGGCGAAAAGCGCATCCAAGCACAACACGATAAAGGTAAATTGACAGCCCGAGAAAGGATCGAGCTCCTTCTAGACAAAGGCTCTTTCGAAGAGATCGGCGCACTCGTCCTTCACAGATCGAATCTCTTCGGTCTTGATAAGATGAAATTCTACGGCGACGGTGTAGTTACAGGCTACGGAACAGTCAATGGCCGCTTGGTATATGTATTTGCACAAGATTTCACCGTCCTTGGTGGTTCTTTGGCCGAAGCTCATGCAGAAAAGATCTGTCGTATCATGGACCTCGCCATGGAAAATGGCGCCCCAGTGATCGGACTTAACGACTCAGGTGGTGCACGTATCCAGGAAGGCGTGGTTTCCCTCGGTGGTTATGCCGATATCTTCTACCGCAATACGCAAGCTTCGGGCGTGATCCCACAGATCTCAGCGATCATGGGGCCATGCGCAGGTGGAGCGGTTTATTCACCAGCACTTACCGACTTCATCATGATGGTGGAGAATTCGAGCTATATGTTTGTGACAGGACCTAACGTAGTTAAGACCGTCACTCACGAAGAAGTAACAAGCGAAGAGCTTGGCGGCGCGAGTGCCCATGCTAATAAATCGGGCGTTACTCACTTCACCTATGCAAACGAGGTGGCGTGTATTGAAGGTATCAAAACTGCTCTTTCTTATATGCCTCAAAACTGTGAGGAAGAAGCTCCTGCCCTTCCTTATGAAGTCCAAAACGAAAAGCGCCCGAAACTCAATACTATCGTTCCTGATAACAGCAATCAGCCATATGACATGCGCGAAGTTATCGGCGAGGTAACCGATGAGGGTTCTTTCTACGAAGTTCACAAAGACTTCGGTGAGAACATCGTTGTTGGTTTTGCTCGATTAGGAGGAAGATCCATTGGTGTTGTTGCCAACCAACCGGCCTTTCTAGCAGGAGTGTTAGACATCAAAGCATCTCAAAAAGGAGCTCGTTTTGTCCGTTTCTGCGACAGCTTCAACATTCCACTCTTGGTATTTGAAGATGTCCCTGGATTCCTTCCTGGCACTGATCAAGAATGGAATGCCATCATCACGAATGGAGCGAAGTTGCTTTATGCATTCTCCGAAGCTACCGTTCCTCGCATTACAGTGATTACACGTAAAGCCTATGGTGGAGCGTACGATGTAATGAACTCCAAGCATATCGGTGCCGATATGAACTACGCTTGGCCAACCGCTGAGATCGCGGTAATGGGTGCGAAGGGTGCAGCTGAGATCATCTTCCGCAAGGAGATCGCCAATGCGGATGATCCAGAAAAGAAGCTTGCCGAGAAAGAAGCTGAGTACGCAGAGAACTTTGCGAATCCTTATCGCGCCGCTGCTCGTGGCTATGTGGATGAGGTGATCAAGCCGGAAGACACACGTGAAAAGCTCATTCGTGCCTTCAAAATGCTTGAGAAAAAAGCAGTGAAGCTACCTCGAAAGAAGCATGGTAACATTCCATTGTAAAACGACCATTTGCGGTTGATGTCAAAAGTTGCGTTCTTGGATATCTTCCAAGCAATTGCTGATGACCTCTACTCTAACAGAACTTGATCACCTTGAACTCGACCTAAGTTCGGGAAACCTCATGATGCTCAACGTCATCTTGGGTTTGATCATGTTTGGTGTGGCCATAGGGATTCATCCGTCCGACTTCAAGCTTGTCGTTTCCAAGCCAAAAATGGCTTGGGTTGGATTATTAGGTCAGGTCATTGTGCTTCCCACGCTTACGATAGTGGTCATTTGGATGCTGAACGACTTCTTGAGCACCGGACTGGCTATGGGAATGATTCTAGTAGCGAGTTGTCCGGGAGGAAACATATCCAATTTCATGGTACACCTTGCCCGGGGGAATACGGCGTTGAGCGTAGGCTTGACAGGCTTTAGCACGGTTGGTTCGTTGATCCTTACCCCAGTGAATTTCCTACTCTGGGGCAGTGTGTACTCTACTTTCATGAGCTCAGAAATGGACAATCCATTGCTTCGCGAGTTGGCTATAGACCCGTGGGAGGTGTCGCAAAGCGTTTTCCTTCTTCTAGGCCTTCCTCTGGCAGCGGGAATGCTACTTACCCGATTTTATCCCCAAGTATCGAAATGGCTCGAAAAACTAATGCGTTACATCTCAGTAACAGCATTCTTAG
>CBFHXG010000058.1:0-10789 GCA_965659725.1 Phaeocystidibacter sp.
TTCATGATAAATTGGAATAGGTTAGAGGCACAAGATACGACTATTCCAAAATGAGGTGGGTGAATTCCTACAAAAAAAGAAGGGCGGTCTTCGCGCAGACCGCCCTCATACAAATTCTTCTCTGCTATGAGGTTGAGAGGTACAGAGATTAACAACTTCCGTGGCTGTTTGTTATAAAGTTAACGAAGCGAATTGGTCTTTGGTTGGTGAAAACCTTGAAAATGAGTCAACGACCACGTAGGTTGAGTTAACACTGACCTTGGTAAGGTCACTTCAGATCTTGATTGTCAGAGTTATAGATAGCCTGTATGGATTTGATTTGGCCCAAAATAAATTCGTTCGATATCGTTGTTCATCATCTGAACATTCCCAGAAACGCAACAATTTTGACTCTGCCTTGTAAATTGAAACATGGAAAAGAAGATCCACGACCTACTCACAGAGGATGAATTGCGATCATGTGAGGCCATTCCCGATTCGGCATGCCGGAGGTTCCTGGCAATTTCACCCGACTCGTACTCAATGGTGCCTTCACTAAATTGGCCGAGCAACTGATCAGTCCGAAGGTCACCCTTCCTTGGTTATTCCAACTCCTATCCGTTCCATCGGGTCTATTAGGCCTTATCGTCCCCATACGTGATACGGGTTCCTTGCTTCCTCAACTGACCATTGCTGGAGTGATCCGGTCTAGCCAACAGCGGAAGTGGTACTGGGTGACGGCAGCACTGGTTCAGGCCTTAACGCTCTTCGGGGCAATCTTGGCCTTGTCATGGGACTCCGGCTTGTGGTCTGGGCTTTGGATCTTATTTATGCTTTTGATATTCAGCTTGGCCAGCGGTGTGGGCAGTGTGGCTTTCAAGGATGTGGCGGCTAAGGTGATACCATCAGGACAAAGAGGACAAATGCTCGCTGCGCGTTCGTGGATTGGTGGAGCCTTGGGTCTCGCTGCTGGTATTGCACTATTGTTTGGGGTAGATGAACGCACGGACGATCTATTCTTGATCCTCTTCATCCTTGCTGGCGTTCTGTGGTTCCTCGGAGCGCTTACCTATGCAACTGTGCGCGAGTTTAAAGGTGAAACACAAGGAGGTAGAACACCGATCCAAACTTGGAAGAAGGGAGTTGAGATATTTAGGTTGGAATCCAATTTCCGGAGATTCATTTACGCAAGGGCATCACTCATGAGTATTCCATTGGCCGTGCCCTTTTTTTGTAGCTCAAGGAAGATCGGAGGTAAGCGAAACATTTTCACACCTGGGGTTGATCATCATAGCAACAGGATTGGCGCAGGTGTTGAGCAGCTCGATATGGGGCAAGTGGTCGGACAAATCGGCAAAGACATCCATGCAAGTGGCAGGAGCTATAGGTTTGATCTCAATCATCTACGTGATCACCTTTCCCTTTTGGCCTGGATCATTTCAAAGTGTTTGGGCCCTAGCACCGGCATTTTCATAAACGGATCGGCCTATGCGGGGGCGAAGATCGGGAGGAAGACTTATCTAATTGATATGGTTCCAGAGGATGAGAGGTCTACATGGGTGAGCATGGCTAACACGAGCATGGGTGTGGCGACGATAGTGGCTGGGGGAATTGGACTGCTTGGATCTGTGTGGGGAATAGAGATCCAATTGGCACTTTATGGAGGCTTTAGCCTGCTGTCGATTTTCCTTGCATCACGGCTCTCCGATGTTTAAAGATTTGATACAAAGTGTTTTAAACGAAAACAAGGCCCCAAAAAGGGACCTTGAGTTACAACTTCACACAAATCGTTCGCTGATTAGCGGGCGGTTCCTTACGAATATATAGTTTATTCTGTAACTAATTAAGGGAACCGACTAAAATTTACGCTGATTATCAGTCGAGTGGAATCGAAATCACTGATCCAGTGAGCCGAATACCTTCTTGAGAATGTCGTTCACCCTGGCTTGTGGGTTTTCTCGGATCTTTTTTTCCTCTTGCGCTACCATTATGAATAGACCATCGATTGCAGCTTGGTTGACATATTCGGTGAGGTTCGTTTCCACCGGTGTTACAAATGGGATCTGGTTGTAGCGGGATGTGATCTGTCCCCAATATTGCGTGACATTTCCGTTTTGAAGAGCATTGTTGATGATGGGCTGGAACTCTGCCTTCAGGTTGCTTTGGGTAGTGCGCTTCAGGTATTGGGTGGTTGCATCATCGGCTCCGTTCAAGATTCCCATGGCGTCGTTGATGGACATTTGAGAAATGGCATCGACGAAGATGTCGGTTGCCTTAGCAGATGCGTTCTCTGCAGCGTGGTTCATCGACTCTTCAAAATCGGTAACCAATGAATTCAAGCCGAGGTTGTTCAATGTTTCTTTTACTCTCTGTGCTTCTGGTGGGAAAGGGATCCTGATCAGCGAGTTGCCTAGGTATCCATCATCTTTACTGGTTTCCAGAACGGCGTTGCGGATTCCAACTTTCAATGCTTCACGAAGTCCTTGCGAAACTTCTGGCTCCGTCAAAGGTAGATTGGTAGGCATGCTCATCGGCATGTTATTGAGGATATCACAGCCGACAGTAGCAAAGAGTAGGGTAAGGCTCAAGGTGTATGTAAGCAGGCGTTTCATTCGATGTGGCCTTTTGGATGAGTAACAAAGATAACCACCTATGTGAACATTTTAAGTCTTCAGAGAATTAGTCATTCGAAATACCTAAACCTATCTTTACGATCTACAATCAAAAGGTTCATGCAAGCAGAGATTATCACTATCGGAGATGAGATCCTCATTGGTCAAACGGTTGACACCAATTCGGCCTGGATGGGGGAAAAGCTAAATGAATTTGGTGTAGATGTACATCAAGTGCGCTCGATCCGAGATGCCAGGGAGGCCATTATCGATGCACTCGACTCCATTCATAAGGATTCAAAGCTAGTATTGATCACAGGTGGGCTGGGTCCAACGAAAGACGACATCACGAAATACACCTTGAACGACTATTTCGGTGGTAAGTTGATGTACCATGATTACATCTTTGAACACATCAAGGAGCTGTTTGCCAAGCGGGGTCGGGTTCCCAATGAGATGAATAGGTCGCAGGCCGAACTGCCCGACGTATGCGAGCCTTTCGAGAACCCTTTTGGCACTGCCAGTGGAATGCGTTTTGAAAAAGAGGGTGTGCATTATGTGTCGATGCCAGGAGTGCCTTACGAGATGAAGGGGATCATGACGGAAGGCGTGTTGCCATGGATCCAGACACAATTCGATCTGCCACGTATCGTCCACAGGACCTTACTAACGCAGGGGGTTCCTGAATCGGAACTCGCTCAGCATTTGTCGGACTGGGAAGAAAACCTTCCTTCGAATATGTCTCTTGCCTTTTTGCCCTCGGCAGGTGCGGTGAAACTCCGACTCACAGCGAGGACAGGGGACTCAGATCAAAATGAACAGGATATGATCGAGCTTTTCAGAGAAGCGAAGGAGATCCTGGGTGATTCGGTGTATGGAGAAGGTGCACAAAGTATGGAAGAGGTGGTAGGCGATGTATTGAGGTCGTCGGGTGCCACAGTGGCCACAGCCGAGAGTTGCACAGGTGGGGCGATTGGTAGTGCGTTAACCAGCATCCCTGGCAGTAGTGCCTATTTCCTTGGAGGTGTGATCAGTTACTCCAATGAAGCGAAGGTCCGACTGCTAGGGGTTAATGAGGCAGATATCATGGTTCACGGAGCCGTAAGCGAGCAGGTAGTATTGCAAATGGCCAAGGGAGCGGCAAAACGATTCAAGACTGATTACGCGATAGCTACGTCGGGAGTAGCAGGTCCAGATGGTGGGTCCGACGAAAAACCAGTTGGAACTGTGTGGATTGCGATCCTTTCACCAACGGGGACCAAGGCTGAAAGATTCCAATTTGGACATAATCGTGGTCGAAATATTCGCAAATCCGTTCTAATGGGCTTAGATTTGCTGCGTCGTTCGGTGCTACAACACCAACAAAGTCACGAGGTAGGGAACTGAAAAAAGTTCTAAAATTATATCACTTCAAGGGGTTGCGAGATTGATTAGAATGTCGTTATTTTGCAAGCCAATTTCGAAGTACGCGCTTAAACGAGGAAGAACATGTCACGAGTTTGTGAATTGACGGGTAAAAAAGCTATGGTGGGTAACCACGTATCGTTCTCCAATAAGAAGAACAAGCGTAAGTTCAATGTGAACTTGACACGCAAGCGTTTTTATATCCCTGAAGAAGACAAGTGGGTAACCCTTAGAGTATCCACCTCTGCATTGAAGACGATCAATAAGAAAGGCATTACTGCTGTGCTCAAAGAGGCACGTGCAAATGGCTGGACAGCCAAGTAATTCTTAAACGAATAACAACCGATTAAGGGATAAAGACATGGCTAAGAAAGGTAACCGCGTTCAAGTAATCCTCGAGTGCACAGAGCATAAGGAGAGCGGCATGCCGGGAACATCTCGGTACATCACTACCAAGAACAAGAAGAATACGCCGGATCGTATGGAGTTGAAGACGTACAACCCGATCCTCAAGCGTTACACGGTTCACAAAGAAATCAAGTAATCACCTAAAGACCAGGAATTATGGCAAAGAAAGTAGTTGCAACCCTGAAGAAAGAAGGTGGTTCTGCTATGTTTACCAAAGTGGTACGCATGGTAAAGAGCAACAAGTCCGACGGATATACCTTCGAAGAGCGCATCGTAACTAAGGATTCTGCAAAAGACTTCTTTAGCAAGTAAGTAGCGCTACTCTACAATACAACGAAACCCGACGTCCGAAAGGATGGTCGGGTTTTGTTTTTTTTGTCAAGGCTCCAAGGCTCCAAGGCTCCGAGGTATCAGGGCTCCAGGGCTCGCTCGTTGATTACCCTATATCGAAGGGTTTACACGAACAACGGATTAACATATAAACATATAAACGGATTAACATATAAACGGATTAACCCAGAAACGGAATACCGTTGCCCTACAGAAAACCCTGGGTTTAAAGGAATATCGAAGGGAAAACAAAGCATCATTCTCCTCCGCCTGTAGGTCGACGTAGCCTTTCCCTCTCTCCGGCAGTTGGCGGTGCGGGGCTTCCTAAAATTGTATGCCAACCCCAATGGTGAAGTAAAATGGACTACCATCCTTCACATTCACCAGGTTCTCACCACTTCCATTGAACGAGGGACGCCAGCCAAGCTCGTATTTGTGGTAGAAACCGAGGCCAGCTAAGTTGAGTAAGTATGTTCCTCGATAGCCCGCTCGGATACCAAAAGGCTCAAGGGTCAAGGAACCGTTGTCTATATCATCTACCGGATCGTAATTTCCATTTCCATCGCCATCATAGATCACACCATCGGCGGAGTGGAACAAGCTGACCATAGCATCTACATAAAGTACCCTTGATCTAGATAGGTTCTTCCCCATAAAATGAGCTTCACTCGGCTCCACCTCAAGTAAACGGTCGAAACGCCATTGATACCCGGCCATCAAGGAGCCAATGGAAACATCATTCCACTGAATATATCGATCTGCTTGCTCGTTGTAAGCACTCGTTAATCCCATCAAAGCGCCTCCTTGTTGGTAGAAGCCTACCCTTATTTGGTGACGATTTCTCACTTTTGTTTCAGTGAATCCGTGGTATTCGTATCTCACCGCACCAGGCACGCGATACTTCCAATCTACACTGTGGATCTTTTTTCTTCTATTCTCACTCGCGGTAAACACGACCATACCCTCGGCGTCCCATGAATTGAAAAAGCTCGCATCATCCTGAAGTTGAGTCGGCGCCGCATGGCCATCTCCCTGTTGAAACACACCCACAAAGCCCGCCTGCACTCCAATGAAGTCAGTGACCTGAGCATAACCTTCAAATTGTAGATTGGCTCCGGCGGTTTGTCCTCCATTGAAGGCGCTGATGCCAATGCCCAAACGAAATTCCGCAAACGGATCTTCGTAAAAACTGGTAATGCTAGGAAGGGTGTCTTCGATAAATTCTTGAATGACCAAAGGCTCATCATTCAGATCGGGGTCGTTTATCCTAACCCCTGGTTCTCGTTGTCCGAAGGCATAACAACATGAGAGAACGGCAATGGTAACTGTGAATAATTTCATGGTAGTTTTTGTTTGATCTTGTTCTCTCAATATCAATTGGAATGCCAAATGCAACTAAGAAGATCTATCCTTCCAAAGCTTCACATTCCTTCTGCGTTATTAATGCTCGGAAACACAGGTAATTTCGGATATTTGCATCTTCTAACACCGACCTATGGGATTATTGGGTAAACTATTCGGACGCTCGGAGGAAAAAGACCAGCGTCTGGAGGAAGGTCTTGAGAAGACCAAGGAAAATGTATTCGGAAAATTAGCTCGCGCCGTTGCGGGCAAGAGTACGGTTGATATTGGTGTGTTGGACGATCTCGAAGAAGTGTTGATCACTTCCGATGTGGGCGTCGACACCACCGTGAAGATCATCGAACGTATAGAAGAGCGCGTTGCCAAGGATAAGTACATGGGAACCGCCGAATTACAAGGCATACTGCGCGAAGAGATCGCCGCGCTACTCGAGGAGAATGATGCCGGTGACGGTGCCTCCTTCGATCTGCCAGACAAGAAGCCATATGTGATCATGGTAGTAGGTGTGAACGGAGTTGGAAAAACAACCACCATCGGCAAACTAGCTGCTCAGTTCAAGGCTGCAGGGAAGAAGGTAGTGCTCGGTGCAGCCGATACATTCCGTGCAGCTGCAGTTGACCAACTCGTGATCTGGAGTGAGAGAGCTGATGTGCCTATCGTGAAACAAGGTATGGGGTCTGACCCCGCCTCGGTGGCCTTCGATACTCTTCAATCAGCCGTCAACAACGATGCGGATGTGGTCCTCATCGATACCGCAGGCCGACTTCATAATAAGGTCAATTTGATGAACGAGCTTGGTAAGATCAAGCGCGTCATGCAGAAGGTAATCCCCGATGCACCCCATGAAGTACTTCTCGTCCTCGACGCATCGACGGGTCAGAATGCGCTGCAACAAGCGGTTGAATTTGGCAAGGTGACAGACGTATCGGCCTTAGCACTCACCAAATTGGACGGTACGGCTAAAGGAGGTGTGGTTATCGGCATCTCAGACCAACTGAAAGTGCCCGTGAAATACATAGGTGTGGGTGAGAAGATAGAGGATCTGCAAGTGTTCGATCGCAAGGCGTTCGTGGATAGATTCTTTAGTTGATATGAAGAGTAAGAAGGAGATCATAGAAAATTGGTTGCCAAGATATACCGGTAGAGAGCTCGAAGCTTTCGAGCCTTTCATCTTGTTGACCAATTTCTCGAACTATGTAGAGATATTTGCCAAGAAGCACAGCGTTGAGGTGCTTGGAACCGATCGTTCCATGCCCAATGCATCTGCGGCAGGAGTAACCATCATCAACTTTGGAATGGGGAGTCCGAATGCAGCTACCATCATGGATCTGCTTGGTGCCGTTAGTCCGAAGGCCGTACTTTTCCTCGGTAAATGTGGCGGACTCAAGAAGAAGAATGCCATTGGTGACTTTATCCTGCCCATTGGTGCCATTCGAGGAGAGGGAACGAGTGAGCAGTATTTTCCATCCGAGGTGCCTGCACTTCCGGCGTTTAATCTGCAACGAGCGGTTAGTACGCGTATCAGGGAGAATAATCAAGACTATTGGACCGGTACAGTGTACACAACGAATCGTCGCGTTTGGGAGCACGACGAGAAATTCAAGAAATACTTGAAGCGTACTCGAGCAATGGCCATCGACATGGAAACAGCTACCCTGCTCTCAGTGGGTTTCAAGAATCAAATACCAATCGGCGCCCTGCTTCTTGTTAGTGATCAACCTATGATCCCGGATGGGGTGAAGACAGAGGCAAGTGATAAGAAGGTGACCGCGAACTTCGTGGACCTGCACGTGAAGATCGGGGAGGAAGCCCTCCGCGAGATCCGTGAAAATGGACAATCCGTCCGACATCTAAGATTTTAAGCATACATGCGAACAAAGAGTTATAAGAAGAACGTCATCAACGTAGTAACCTTAGGGTGCAGTAAGAATATCTATGATTCTGAAGTGCTCATGGGACAGTTGAAGGCCAATGGAAAGGATGTTCGTCACGAAGCGGAAGAAGGAAACATCATCGTTGTAAATACCTGTGGATTCATTGACAATGCCAAGCAGGAAAGCGTGGATACCATCCTTAATTTCGTTCAGAAGAAAGAGCAGGGAATAGTGGATCAAGTGTTTGTAACCGGCTGCTTGAGTGAGCGTTACAAACCAGACCTGGAGAAGGAGATCCCGAATGTGGATCAATACTTTGGTACGCGCGACCTGCCTAAATTGCTCAAGGCTCTCGGTGCCGATTACAAGCATGAGTTGGTGGGCGAGCGCCTCACTACAACGCCTCAGCACTATGCCTACATGAAGATCGCGGAGGGATGTGATCGTCCATGTAGCTTCTGCGCCATCCCTTTGATGCGCGGTGGTCACAAGAGTACCCCTATAGAAGATCTCGTAACGCAAGCCGAAAAGCTAGCTGCGAAAGGCGTCAAGGAATTGATCTTGATCGCTCAAGATCTCACATATTATGGCTTGGATCTCTATAAGGAACGCAAATTAGCCGATCTACTTCGTGCACTCGTAAAGGTAGAAGGGATCGAGTGGATTCGTTTACATTACCTATTTCCAACAGGCTTTCCAGAGGATGTTTTGGATGTGATCCGCGAAGAGCCAAAGGTGTGCAACTACATCGATATCCCACTGCAGCATATCGCCGATCCTGTTCTGAAGAGCATGCGTAGGGGAACTACGAAGGAAAAGACCGATAGATTGCTCGAGCAAATGCGTTCTAAGGTTCCTGGAATTGCTATTCGTACCACGTTGATCGCGGGTTATCCGGGAGAGACGGAGGAGGATTTTCAACTCATGAAAGAATGGGTGAAAGCGCAGCGATTCGAGCGCCTGGGGATCTTTACCTACAGTCACGAAGAAAACACCCATGCCTATAAACTCGAAGACGATGTTCCGGAGGAAGAAAAGCGTCGAAGGGCAGATGAGATCATGGCAGTTCAACAGGAAATCAGTTGGGATAAGAACCAGGAAATGATTGGGAATACTTATCGTGTATTGGTAGATAGAGTAGAGGGAAACAACTTTGTGGCGCGTACCGAATTCGATTCACCTGATGTGGACAATGAAGTGTTGATCTCTGCGGAAGATACCTATCTAAGAGTTGGTGATTTTACCACGGTTAAGGTGGTAGATGCTACCGACTTCGACCTGATGGCGGTAGTCGTTGAGGAATGATGATCTAAAGCAAATCGACGAACTCTATCATTTGCAAGAACGAGTAGGTGTTCATGGCTCCTTTGGATTTGATGTATGCAAGGTAGATCGGTAAACGACCCGTCTCAAAACCGTCACCTAGTTCCTGCATTTCATCCATTTTTTGATCGAGGCAATTATCTAGATCTTCATCATCCAGGACTTCCTCGATGAGCTGTGATTGTCTTTGGTACTCTTGGAGTTGAGCATCGGTAAGCGAGGCCATCAGAGCTTCCTCTGGCTCTATTCCGGATTCGGGATCGTATTTACTTGCAAAGTGATACCAAGTGTCTAAGAAATACTGAACGTCGGCTAGAGCTACTTCCATACACTCTACGAATTGATCTAGTCCGACCATCTCGTTAGGTGTTATTTCTTCCTTGGATGAAAGCTCTTGACTCCATGCTGAAATAGAAAAGAGTACGGTTAAGAGAATGAGGGTGAGTTTCTTTAGCATGGCCTTACATATCGTGTTTTACATAGATGCGAGTAGCCCAGTTTAGGGCTCGGCAATCCTCTCCCTTGGAGTACCTCAATAGCAGATCAGTCAAATCTTCATCTGTAAGATTCTCAAAGTCGGGGTACTTTTCAAGAAGCGGCTCACCGCAGGTAGTGGTGTAGTAATCGTATTCAAACTCATTGAGGATAAAGTCCATTGCTTCTTGGTGGATCTTTAACTCCTCGGGGCTGAGATCTTCAGCAATATCTTCGAGTTTAGCTTCTACTTTTTCCTCATCATCCTCATCTGCGATGTATTCAAGAAACTCCCAAGTGGCCTCACTGAATTGCGGAAATGAGTCTTGCACACATGTGCACAACTCAGAAGTAAAGGCCTCCACATCGCTCTTGGGTAATCCATACGAGGCGGCGCAACCAAAAAGCGCAATGCATGCGAATAAGGGTAAGAGTCGGGCGGTGGTTGTCATGTAGGGTGTTTAGCGTCCTGTAATGATAACGCTATTTTGGGAGAGGTAGTTGGAGTGCAGTCTATGTCCCGCTGTCTTTCACAAAGAGAAGCCCTTACGTACGTCCTACGTTATTACCTCCCACGATCATACGCCTTACCGCAAAACATAGATCTCTTCCATCTTCACGGGCTCCCCATTCTCAAAGAATAATCTGAAAACGCGTTCTTTCCATGCCTTAGGACCATGTGCGATCAGGTTCTTGAGATGGGTGCGTAGGAGTCCGAATTGTGGATGATAGAAATAGACACGAAGGTCGGCTGAGGCAGTAATGCTTTCTTGTAGCATGACCAAGTTGAAAGAAGGACCGTTTTCATCGCTCTGCTCCAAAGTGACATAAGAGATCTCGACATTGCTTGAGCGTTTTTGAAGATCTAGGATCTGAATGTCTACCTGCTCTTGCGCGAACGCCAGAAGTGAGAAGGAAGTGAATAATGTGATGAATAGACTGCGCATGTTCTTGGTCTTGGCTACGTAGTATAACGCGATGAAGGGAGGCGATGTCCGCTGGAGGTGGCCATCAAAAGGTAGC
>CBFHXG010000059.1:0-10256 GCA_965659725.1 Phaeocystidibacter sp.
CTTTGGGATGATCGGTGAAGACATGCGGAAGTATAAGATGGGCATTGGAATGATGATGACCACCCGCGGAATTCCATGCCTCTACTACGGAACTGAGATACTGATGAAGGAAACGGACGGCCATGGAAAGATGCGTCAGGATTTTCCAGGAGGATGGGCCAACGACACCATCAACAAGTTTGAGATAGCCAATTTGAACAATATGGAATCTGAGGCTTTCAGGTTCGTTCAGCATTTGGGCAACTTACGGACCTCCGTACCTACATTAACCACTGGAGAACTCACACAATGGGCTGTGAACGATGGCGTTTACGTGTATTCTCGTCATGATGATAACCACACCTTCATCATTCTCGTCAATGGAAACAAAGACGCTAAGGAGATCAACTTTGAGGTCTACGATGAAGTATTAGACGGTCATCGTCAATTTGAAGTACACGGTAGTACGGACTTCAAAACTGGAGAAGTAGTTCATTTTGATGATACATTGACCCTTGAAGGCCATACCATACACATCCTGGAGACCAGCACTGAACCCTTTGAATGATAAAATGGGGAAATTCCTCACCTTTGCGGGGCTATGCGAATATTTCAGAACGGACCAGCTTTAGTTACAACAGGACTTTGCTTTTTACTCATTCTGCCTTTACTGGTTCAGGATGGGATGTTCATGGATGCGGTGATGTACTCCGCTGTGGGTAGGAACCTTTCGGAAGGTTTAGGCTCCCTCTGGTTTCCCTATTTTACGGAGGCCCACATGGCCACGCCTTCCTTCCATGAGAACCCTCCCCTCGGCTATTTCTTCATGTCTGTTTTCTACCAGATCTTCGGGTCGGGGATACACACAGAGCGCATTTACACGGGCCTGACCTTTTTGATCACCGCCATTTTGATCGTCAAGTTTTGGCGAATGATCTGGCCTACCAATTACAAGATGGCTTGGTTGCCGGTGATCCTATGGGTGCTGACGACCGGTGTACAATGGTCGTTCCAGAATAGCATGATGGAAAACACCATGGGACTATTCGTTTTAGGTGCGATCATGGCTGCATACCGCGCTTTTAAGACCGATCAACGTCATCTGTATTGGAGTGCTTGGGCTGGATTATTGGCGGTAGGTGCCTTCATGGTCAAGGGTCTACCCGGTCTATTTGTGTGGCTCACCCCTTTTGCCATGGCGATGGCAGAGAGAGGTAAATTCCTAAAGGCCACCAAGGAAGCGTTTACCATGGTTGGTGTCGCTGCTTTATTTGGAGTGGCCTTCTACTTGTATGAACCAGCGAGGGAGAGCTTAGACATCTACCTATTTGAGCGCACGGCTAATCGCTTGAGCGATGGCGCTACAACGGAGTCTAGGTACTTCATTTTGCGCGTTCTTGCTGAAAACTTAGCCATCCCTGGAATCCTCACATTCATCACTGGCTTGATCGTAACGCGATTGAATAGCGAGAAAATGCAATGGGATTCTACGATAACATTCCTGGTGATCATGGGTATTGGAGGTAGTTTACCTTTTGTTGCCACGTTCGTGCAGAGAGGCTTTTACCTCGTGCCTGTATATCCGATTTTCGCCTTGGCCTTTGCTAGCGTCCTCCGACCGGTTATCGAGGCAACCACTAGTCGTTGGCGTAGATCTCGATACCTCCAACTCGCCGGATGGATCTTGATCGTGGTAAGTCTGGGGGTAACTGCCTTCATGTGGGGCACTCCCAAGAGGGATGCAGAGGTGATAGCGGATGTTAGGTATCTCGACGATCAGCTGGAAGACCGCATCACTGTCCGGACCAACGGAAGCTTGAACACCAATTGGATCTTCAAGGCCTATTTAGAGCGATATGCCCGCATTGCTATGTCAGACCGACAAGATGCCCAAGATGCAGAATACGCTGTACTTCCAAAAGGTCAATCCCTAGATGGCTACGTTTTGAAAGAGGACTGGTCGGCTGACTTGATCGGGGTTGACGTTTGGGTGAAGGAAAAGTAGAGATCCGGATTTCCCAGTTTTGACCGGTCCACTATAAGGGAGGACGTCAAATTATTAACTAAGGCTGAGTCCTTTTTGGTCTGAATATTGGGGAGTCTTACACCTCTTATACATCCATTACTACCCAGAACCCCTACCATACATCACACCGCTAATAATCCAATTGGTGAAAGACTCAATTGAGGGAACTATGCCAAGAGCACAAGTCAAAGGAGTCTACCGAATAAGCGAACGAACCTATAAGACTCTTCATCAGTAAGGTTCAAGCGTCAATAGAATTGTTTGTTCGCCGTATTGCCTTTCCTTAACAATTCAACAATATCAGGTAGCCTGAGGTACAATTCAGTAGTGTACATTGGACACAAAGTGTGTCTAATCAGTTGAAAATTTTCGCTCAAAATGAGAAATTAACAAATAAGATTTGCAAATATCGCAAATTACACACCCAAAATTTGCGCAAATCCGTAACATACTGCTGTATACTGGGTGAAAATTTGCAGAATTTGCATTTTTCGCAACTGTAATTCGTAATCACCTTATTCTGCGCAACTTGATTCAGAAAGTTCTCGATACATTGGGTATGCATAGGAGTTGCTGACGCAACAGTAGATTGACAATCAAACACACCAATTGCCATGAAACGAATAATTCTTCTCCTCTTAACCCTAGGTCTGTTAGCCTCATGTGAGAGAGATCACATCACCACCGCAACGGGACGCGTGTACAACATCAACACGAACATTCCTGTTCCCGGAGCCAAGGTTAAGATTGCCAAACGTATTAGCTCCACATTCAATGTTAGATACATCGACTTAGATTCTACAACGGCCGATTCTCAGGGTCGTTTCGATTTAACGGTTACTCAGGATGTATCAAAAAGCCTCATCGTCTATGCGGAAAAAGAAGGATACTTCAGTATGCTTCTAGGAACCCCCAAAAGCAATTTAAATGATGATGAGGCAAACTCCATTAATCTATACCCTGTCCCCCACGCTTGGGTGAAGATCAACTACGATCAGTTGGATCCGAATCATGGGATTGAAATTAATCCCCCTAGTGGATCGAAGAGACTTTTTGGATTTGTTCTGATTAGCGACACATCCGTCGTCAATCGTATATATGGTAGCATGAATGAAGATTTAAGTACATTCTTTTTTGACAATGCTGTTCAAATTAAACATGAACGCATCCCTGTTCAGACAGGAATTCATGACACCGTGGAGGTGAATATCGCTTTCTAATTTTTTAATCAAACCTTAATTTACCTATGAAAAGGATTACTTTTCTGTGGTTGGTGCTCTTTGCACTGACCCAGACGGCGTATGCCCAGATTTCACATGTTCTGGATCAAGTTCCAGACAGTGTACTCAGCGAAAATGCTTTCGATGAGCTAGACACAAGTTCTCTACTCACAACCCAATTCTTATGGGATAGAGACTATCCCGATGTTAATATGTTTGAATACTCAGGGCAATCGGACGATCCAGCCTCACCCCTTATGGAATCTAAACAAGCATACATTGAGATTCGGAATATGAGAGTGGATTCCACTAAAGAGGTCTATCCGATCTACGAAGAATTCATTCAAGGATATCGAGAATCAATGCATAGCTTTGATGCGGTTCCAGTTCTACTGTACGATCTCACCTTCGACCGTATCTCGCCTACGGCCATTGCAGATGGAACCCTACAATACCAGAATGGCGTTTTCTCTATTCCTTCAACGGCTTCAAGCTCTCCTTTTATCCAAGAGAAGTTCACTTCCGTCGGTCTCTTCATCGAAGAGGTGCCTGTAACGGATACCCTTCGATTTGTTCTGCCGTACTTCGGGTATATCTGCAACAACTGGGGTGATCCAGAAACCGTTCAGCAGGTACAGTTGGATTTTGGAGATGGTAACGGGTTACATTTACATGCAAATTAGAAGGGAAGTTAGAATTGAAGCCAGGCCGAAAAAGGGGTGAGCGTTAAACGAAAAAAAACTTTGAGCAGTCAACCGCTTCTTGCAGGCTACAAGCTCATTGCAATCGAGACGCACAATAGAAGGTTACGATGAGCAATAACGAATAATATCGCATCCATTTACTCCATCTTACTAAACCTCCTTCATTCTTTCGCTATCGGAATTACCTAAACGTTACTCCCCAGAAAAATCCACTGATCCCAATAAAGCCAACAGGAAATAGAGCTATCAAAGTGCGTTAGTAGGTAGGAATGATAGCCAAGATCACAACCGAAACTATCGTCCGAAGTTGGCTTTACGCATTTACCCTCTGAACATCCTTTTCATGGAACAACGGCTCGCGAACGCGCAACGTGAGTATGGCCGCCAATACCATCAATAAGCCTCCAAAAGTGAGGTAATAGATGCTGTAATCATTGAAGAAACGATGAATGATCGGTCCACCAATGAAACCATTAATGATCTGAGGGATAACGATGAAGAAGTTGAAGATGCCCATGTAAACACCCATCTTATTGATCGGTAATGAGTCGATAAGCAAGGCATACGGCATAGCTAAAATACTGGCCCATGCTATACCTACTCCGATCATCGGCATCCACAAATACGACGGGTCATTGATCAACAACATGCTCGCCAAACCTGCACCCCCCAGAAGCAAGGCCATGAAGTGAACGAACTTTCTGCTCGTAGCCTTGGCCAAAGGATTCAGTAAAAAGGCGAAGATCAATGCTACAAAATTGTAGATACTGAACATGAAGCCCGTTTTATCACCTGCGATCTGGTGCTCCTTAGCAAGAGCCTTCATCTTTGAAACAAATATGAGGTCCGGTTCATCCGAGCCAGCCGCTACAATTGCCGTTAACTTGCTATTGACAATGCGATTCTCTTCCTTGGCCTTCAGTTCCTCAAAGGCCTTTCGAGTATCGGGATCTATTTCAACCTGACCACTTGCTAGGATATCGTCGAGTCGAGAAATAATGCTCTCTTCAGAATAGAAAAGATCCTGACTCACAAATGAGGCGACGCTACTATTGATGAAGTAAAGTCCTTCGCTTGGCTTCAACCCTCCTAGATTAGCCACGGCATTCTCATAACTCTCCAGTCTCTTGCCAGTGAGTTGTGAATGATCGTATTCATCCAACATGGTCTTGAGCTGGTAATAATCCTCTTGACCTAGTTGTGTGCTGTAATTGTTCTGAGCCACTGATGTAGTAGTATATACCCACATCGTGAACAAGCCAAACCACGAGAAGAACTGAACCCACGCTAGCCGCTTCATTCTACGAGGCATGCGCAACGTATCCATAAGGATCTCAGAGAACATGTTCTTCTTGCGTGCATCGATCGCCTCCTCACCCTGGAGTTTCTTGAATTCCTCAGGTGGATATTCCTTGATGGTAAGGATGGTGTAGAGAATGGTCCCGATCAAGATGATGGCACCCACATAGAACGACCAAACTACGTTAGGGGCAACCGACCCAGCCACGGGTTCGTTTGAAACGCCAAACATCACATTCAACAACCATGGAATGGCCGATCCTAAAATGGCGCCAATGCTGATCAAGATCGTTTGAACGCTAAAGCCCAATGTACCCTGTCGCTTAGGAAGCATATCTCCCACCAAAGCCCTGAACGGCTCCATGCTGATGTTGAAGCTAGCATCCATCAATGCGAGGAATATAATACCCATCCAAAGGATAGCGGACAAGCCCAAGAATTCTGTCGTACTCAAAGATTCACCAGCAAGCACGTTCGAATTCGGCAGGAAGATCAATCCCAAAGCCGCCAAAATAGCTCCGATCAAAAAGTATGGCTTCCTTCTACCAAAGCGGCCCCAGGTGTTGTCTCCCATATGACCAATGATCGGTTGAACGATCAAGCCTGTAAAGGGCGCAACCAACCAGAAATAACTCAGATCATGGACATCTGCACCAAAGTCGGTGAGGATCCTACTCGCATTGCCATTCTGCAGTGCAAATCCCATTTGGATCCCCAGGAATCCCATACTTAGGTTGATGACCTTGCCTAAGGAGAGGGCTGGTTTTTTAACACCACTAGTGGTACCACTTTCTGTTGGTTGATTCACTGCCATGATCGTTCTGAATTAGGTTAGTCGGCCAGCATCTGTGCGAACACAAGTTGAGCTGTAGCAGGGTTTGTTGCTAAGGGAACGTTGTGCACATCACACAAACGCATCAACATAGCGATATCTGGCTCGTGAGGGTGCTTATCCAACGGGTCCCTAAAGAAGAAAACCGCATCGATCTCACCAACGGCCAAGCGAGCGGCGATCTGAGCATCGCCTCCCTTTGGTCCACTCAATACGCGCTGTACGGTCAACCCCGCCTGCTCCACATGACCTCCAGTGGTTCCGGTTGAGATCAACTCAATGTCATACCTTCGAAACCAATCGATATTATCTCGAAGAAAACTGACCATCTCAGCTTTCTTGCCGTCGTGAGCAATGAGGGCTATACGCATCATATCGAATGTTTTGAATTACTCTACTGCCGTCAATTTACTGGTAAATACCATGTACCCCCAGGCTCCTAATTCCATCTCGCCCTCATCAGCCAAGTTGATCACATTGCCAGTGTACACCTCTTCATAGGTCATGCTAGGCAAACCGGAATAGGTGACGGCCTGTGCAGAATCACTGAGGTTCAAGAATACCGTAACCACATTGTCGTCCTTCTGACGATAAAAAGCATAGATATCCGCATCGTTCGAAGTTGGGATCTTGATCATCTCACCCCCTTCTGGAGCATTGAACAAAGCTGGGTTGCTGTCCTTCATCTTAAGAGTGGCAGAGTAGAATGCCTCTAGGCTTCGGTTCTCCCCCCGCACCGTATCCTTATAGAAGAATTCCAAACGGTGACTCAAGCCTGCCTCCTGACCACTATAAACCAATGGCATGCCTTGCTCGTAGGTTGCACACAGAACGAAAAACGCTTTATGTCCATCTCCGTAGCGCTCGTAAACCGTACCATTCCATGAGTTCTCATCATGGTTAGTGGTAAACAGCATCTTCATGGCATCTGCTGGATAAAGACTATCCAATACCTCGTGCTTGTAGTCGTCAAATGTGGTAGCTGGCTGCTCGCCCTTCGCTACTTCATTGGTCCTATGGTGGAAATCCCAGCCATAGGTCATGTCGAATACCTCGTGTAGATACGGTTCATCCCACTCTGCCAACATGAAAAGCTCTTTCTTCTCGCGCAGCTGAGGAACGGCCTCTTGCCAATAGTCGTGCGGCACAAAACCCGCTACATCGCAACGAAATCCATCAATGTCAAAATTGTCGATCCACCACATCATTTCCGCGGTCATTGCGGCACGCATATCCGGATTATCATAATTCAGATCGGCCACATCGGTCCAATCCGTGAGGTTGCCTTCATTGTCCATAGCAACACTTGGATCACCATTCTCATCCAACGAATAATAATCGCGGTGCTCATCTACCCAATGGTGATCGAAAGCGGTGTGATTCGCCACCCAGTCGAGGATCACTTTCATTCCTCTGCTGTGGGCACGTTCTACCATGTTCTTGAAATCTTCCTCCGTACCTAAATCATCGTTGATCGCCGTATAGTCCGAGATCGAATAATAGCTTCCCAATGATTGCCCGTTTTCCTTCGGATCTTTCCTTCCTTTCTCCCCTATCGGTTGCACCGGCATGATCCATAGGATATCAATGCCCATGTCGGCAATACGGTCGATGTCTGCCGTAAACGCGTTGATCGTTCCGGCAGCGGTATGCTGACGAATATTCACCTCATAGATGGAGGCCGTGCTCTTCCAATCTGAACCTACGATGGTTGGTTCTTCAGGAGTGGTATTTTGATCTCCTCCATTCTGACAAGAGATCAAGGTAAAAGAAACAGCTATTGCTGAAAGGATCAATCTTTTCATAGGGTAGTTGTTTTTCTGATAGTGGCAGATAGTCCGGGTAGAACGGATCCTGATGCACCGTAAAGTACTTCAGCATCTTCACCTTCCGGCACGTTGGTTTCAGAATCACCTCTGTTGATGTAGATATCGATGGTGGTTCCTAAATATCTTCTTTTAATGTGGATCACTTGGTCGCCGATGGACTCGATCTCGGCCGTGCCATAGACCATAGCCATTTCAGATGATCTCAAGTTTTGAAGGGCGGTTACTGCCTCCCGAAGGGCAGCTTCATCTTCATCGAGACCCTCAAACTCCATCATACGACGGTTGTCCGGGTCGTTCGCTCCAGGGGAGCCATATTCATCCCCATAGTAGATCACAGGAATGCCCGGGATACTGTGATTGAACACATGCAATAATTCGAGTTTCTTGTAGCCTTCCATACTTGGTTTTCCGATGTCACGCGTATAACCCGCTAACTTTTGATCTTCGTCCAATCGAACATCGCCGGAGGCCAACGAAATGAATCTGGACCTATCCTGGTTACCGGAAATGTAGCCCATGGTATTGTGCTGACCATACCATTCCCAACTGGCATTCATCACATCCACTACTCGATCAACATCTACGGCTGAGTCAGCCAATACGCCAACAATAGCATCATAGGCATTGAAGTCGAATTGCGCATTCAACATACCCGTTGAAAGGTAGCTGGATATCAACTCTGCCGAGCCATATGTTTCACCGATCTGATAGATGGGGCGATCCACATTCCTCTTTACCTTGCTCGTTAGTGTACGCCAGTAGAGAAGGTCGATATGCTTTGTAGCATCATGACGAAATCCATCGAAGTTAAAATCGGTCACCCAAACCAACGCTGAGTCGGTCATCGGTTCTACAACCTCTGGCTTTCGAAGATCCAAGGTTGGAAGGTGGTTATCGAACCAAGTGGTAAGCCTGTGCTCATCCCACTTTTCGGTATTCAAGGTTCCGTCGGGCAAGTACAAGTTCGTAGCCCACTCTGGGTGCTCTTGATAAACAGGGTGATTCTGATGTACGTGATTGGCAACATAGTCCAATACCACATTGTAGCCCTTCGCGTGCGCCTCATCGAGCAGGGTTTGCACTTCTTCCGCAGTGCCAAATCGATGATCCAACAAAGTATTTGACGTTGGCCAGTAACCGTGGTAGGCCGAAAATTTTGTTCTTACACCACCTTTATCCCAAAGCCCCCAGGCTCCTTCGGCATTTCGGGCAATGGGTGATAACCAGATCGTGTTCACTCCTAGTGAATCGAAGTACCCGGAGCGCAATTTCTGAATGATCCCAGCCACATCACCGCCCATGAAGTCGGCTTGAGGAAGGACTTCGGGGTCATTGAGTGGACGATCATTTGCGGTATCACCATTAGCAAATCGGTCTACCATCATAAAGTACATTCGCGCAGATCTCCAATCGTCCCTGTTGATAAGGGATGCATCCGTGATCGGCGATCCCATGGCCAGGGGTACCTGCACCTCTTTGGTCCATGCCCCTTTGTTGTGTGAGAAAATACGAAGGGTCGATCGATCGATCGACTGCGCTACCTCTGGAATAGCTACAGAAAATGAGGAGTCGGTTCTTGTAATATACGCTGATGGTAAAAGTCTATTCTCCCAAAATGCAAGGATCTCTTGTTCTGCGGGTATCGCACTAAACTTGACTTTCTTTCCATCAAATCCTGAACTGTAGAATTGAATTGGCGCTTCTGAGCCTAGTTCAACGGTGCGTACTGAGTTGAACCCTCCCATCCCATTGCTCACCGAGTCAGCATTAGGATCAGTATACTCGGTTCCGTTGTGATAGAATTTGTATTCAATGACTCCAGGCTGAAAAAGACCCTCATAAACAAGATTTTCTCCATCCCTCACCAAGGTATCGGCAATTCGGTTCCATGCATTGAAGGAACCAAATACGGTAACCGGTTCATCCAGCCAAGATGCCGGAATACGTACGTCTAGCGGTCGTTTCCTAGAACGGTGAACGATGATATCGAAGGACTGCTCCCCTTTGTGGATTGTCACAACGCTCTGAACGTCTGCTGACCTACTAGCCAAAATGCCAAAAAACCCGAGAGTGTCTGGTAATGACAACTCCCATCCTGAAGGAATGGTGATTGAATCAGCACCGCTAGGGATATAGTCAAAACTATTCAAAAGTGCATATCCTTGAGCGTCTAACTGAACGGGCGTTGCTAAACTCTTCAACAACGGGTCCTCTGGATATTCAACCGTTGGCAACTTAGGTTGTGGCTGACAAGCAGCGAGGGAAAGGACGGTTAGAAGGGTTAGCGCGCGTTTCATCTTGATCTATCCTTTAAGTGGAACAGCTACTTTTTGTCCGCCATTAACGGTATGCGTATGCGGCCCATAT
>CBFHXG010000060.1:0-10004 GCA_965659725.1 Phaeocystidibacter sp.
ATCTACCATATCTATGCGTCAAGCAGCTCTTCATCAGAATGGGGAGATGACAAACTCGGTGCTACAGAAGTGCTTTCCAACGGTGAGTCGAAGACCATCTATCTGACGGGAGGTACCTATGACTTCAAATTCATTGATGAAGACGGCGATGAGTGCATCTTCTACGGAGTTGAAGTGGATGAGTCTGATACCTTCGACATTGGCACGGAAGGCTGGTTGGATTGCATAGGCGACTAAGCAATAATAAAACCTTGATGTAAAAAGCCTGCTATCGATGAGATGGCAGGCTTTTTGTTAATTTGCAGATAAGTAAAAAAATATGGCTACAGATAAGACAAAACTCATGAAAGGCTTCAATCTTTTGGCCTTTTCCTTTCCCTTCTACTTCTTAGGACCTGCCTTTTACTATTGGCTCGGTGCTCCAGAAATGCAGAAAGGAAATTGGTGGTGGGCCGCCATTGCCATAGTGCTCATGTTCGTCGCTGTAGGGTTCACGATCCGGGCCTTGGCCATGATCCTAGACGCATTCTTCGATAAATAACCAATATCACCTTTCACTCAATTTCATACTCGCTTTACCTAGCCTCATCGAAATTGAGTACTTTTGATACAAACCAATAAATCTCTCATCCTATGAAAATGAAGAAATTAGCCCTTCTGTTCGGCCTCTTGCTCGTGTCTTTTTTCATGAGTGGCCAAGACATTGTTACCATGCGTTCTGGTGAAGAAATGTCTGTTAATATTGTTGAGATTGCAGTCAATACTGTGACCTATACCGAGCTCGACGGACCAGACCTCAAGATCACGATAGACAAAGACGATATCGCAGAGATCGACATGGAGAATGGTCGTGTATATACCTTTGAACTGGACCACAGTCGCATTCAAGTACTAGATTACGATCAACAGATGCATCGCGCCGTCAAGATGGGTTTCCTCACTCCAACCATGGGTTCGTTCAGATTGGAGTATGAACAGAACATCAAACCGGGTCAATCCATGTTGTTTACGACCAACCTCATCGGTTTAGGTTTCGATCCGGCGGATGAAAATCCCCGTGGACTTGGTATTTCTGCCGGTTACAAATTCATGCGTTCACCAGAGTACTACCTAGAACGTCAACGTCGCTCCCACCGAATGATGGGTGCCTACCTCATGGTAGAAGCCAATTTCTCAGGTTTTGGTCGCGATAGGAACATTTCATACTACGACCCTGATATGGGTACGTATCAAAATGAAAACATCCGTCAGGGTATGTACGGAGGTGCACTCACGCTCAGCTACGGTAAGCAATACGTATTTGGCAACCGATTCGTCCTTGACTATAGTGTAGGTCTTGGGTATTCTTTTGTAACCAGTACCTATGAGAGCGATGAGATCAAGCAAATCTTTGAAGAGAATTACTATGGATTTGAAGAAGCTGGATCAATGTACAACTTCACGCACTTCTCAAATGAAGTACCTGTTTGTTTGAAATTCAGATTGAGTATCGGTCTTCTTTACTAAGGAGAGCCTTCATCTAAAAATAAAAAGTCCCGCGATAGCGGGACTTTTCTTTTTTACATCACACCGACCTTCCTGATCATGCATTCTGTTGCTTGATCAAGTTCAATGCAGAACCTGCCTTGAACCATCCGATCTGTTGATCATTGTAAGTATGATTCACTTTGATCTCATCCTCAGACCCATCGGCGTGAACAAGTTCCAAAGTCAATGGAGTGTCTTCCGCCAGGTTCTCTAGGTCTAGGAAGTTGATCGTGTCATCTTCTTGAATCTTGTCGTAGTCGGATTCATTAGCGAACGTCAACGCCAACATACCCTGCTTCTTCAAGTTGGTTTCGTGGATACGAGCAAAGCTCTTCACCAACACAGCGCGAACACCAAGGTGACGTGGTTGCATGGCTGCGTGCTCACGTGAAGAACCTTCACCGTAGTTATGGTCTCCCACAACGATCGTAGGAATGCCAGCAGCCTTGTATTCACGTTGTACAGCCGGAACCTCACCGTATGTGCCGTTCAGCTGATTCTTAACCTTATTCGTTTCACCGTTGAAGGCGTTAACCGCACCTGTTAGGGTGTTATTAGCGATATTGTCAAGGTGACCACGGTAGCGCAACCAAGGACCCGCCATTGAAATATGGTCGGTCGTACACTTGCCTTCTGCTTTGATGAGAAGCTTGGCACCTGTAATATTCTTTCCGTCCCACGGATTGAATGGATCGAGCAACTGAAGTCGCTCTGAACCTTCTTTGACTACAACGTCTACGTTGCTTCCATCTTCCGCTGGAGCTTGATATCCGTTGTCTTCTACCGCATAACCCTTGGTTGGATTTTCGATACCGGATGGCTCAGCTAGTTTCACTTGCTCGCCTTTCTCATTGGTGAGGGTATCGGTCAGCGGATTGAAATCCAGTGTTCCCGCGATAGCCATCGCTGTAACCAATTCAGGAGATCCTACGAATGCGTGTGTATTTGGGTTACCATCTGCACGCTTCGCAAAATTTCGGTTGAAGCTGTGTACGATAGTGTTCTTCTCTTGCTTTTCAGCACCTGCACGAGCCCATTGGCCGATACATGGTCCACATGCATTTGCGAACACCTTACCACCGATCGTTTCGAAATCGTCGAGGATCCCGTCGCGCTCTGCTGTATAACGCACCTGCTCAGAACCTGGAGTTACGGTAAACTCACTCTTCACCTTAATACCCTTCTCACGTGCTTGCGTAGCAATAGAGGCTGCACGGGTAAGGTCTTCGTATGAAGAGTTCGTGCATGAACCGATCAAACCAACTTCGATATTAGTTGGCCATCCGTTCTCACGTGCCACTTTACCCAATTGAGATATTGGAGTAGCGATATCTGGAGAGAATGGTCCGTTCAAGTGTGGCTCCAACGTAGAGAGGTCGATTTCGATCACCTGATCGAAATACTTTTCAGGATCTGCATACACCTCATCGTCACCTGTAAGGTGCTCACGTACAGTGTTTGCAAGGTCTGCTACATCGTTGCGATCTGTGGCACGCAAGTAGCGCTCCATAGAATCGTCGTAACCAAAAGTAGAAGTGGTAGCTCCGATCTCCGCACCCATGTTACAGATCGTACCTTTACCGGTACAGCTCAATGAACGCGCACCCTCACCAAAGTACTCAACAATGGCACCTGTACCACCTTTCACGGTGAGGATACCAGCCACTTTCAAGATCACGTCCTTCGCTGAGGTCCAACCGCTCATCTTACCAGTAAGCTTAACACCGATGAGTTTAGGCTGACGAAGTTCCCACGGCATTCCAGCCATTACGTCTACTGCATCAGCACCACCTACACCGATAGCAACCATACCAAGTCCACCTGCATTCACAGTGTGACTATCGGTACCGATCATCATTCCGCCTGGGAAGGCGTAATTCTCGAGGACTACTTGGTGAATGATACCTGCGCCTGGCTTCCAGAATCCGATGCCGTACTTATTAGAGACAGAAGACAAGAAGGTGAACACTTCGTTGTTCTTGTTCATCGACTCCTGAAGGTCCTTGTCGGCTCCAACACGAGCTTGGATCAAGTGGTCGCAGTGAACGGTTGAAGGAACCGCCGCTTTATCTCTACCCGCCTGCATGAACTGCAAAAGCGCCATTTGAGCAGTTGCATCTTGCATGGCCACGCGATCCGGAGCAAATTCTACGTAATCCTTACCTCTCTGGTAAGCTTCAGTAGCTGCTCCGTCCCAAAGGTGAGCGTATAATATTTTCTCCGCAAGGGTCATTGGTCGGCCCAATACCTTGCGTGCTGCATCTACTTTCGCTGGCATATCAGCGTAGTAGTTGCGAATCATGTCAAGATCAAATGCCATATTGGATATCTTAAATTATCTGTTTCTCAGGCTCGCGAAGATAGCGAATCTGTAAGCCTTAAACAAGATGATACCCCAGCAGCATGTGCTTGAAATGCTTGATTAAAGAGAGTCTAGATAGAGTTTAGTCCTCAATCAACAGGAGTTTCTTAGAATGACGAACTCCTTCGAAGGTGAATTCAACAACGATTACCTGACCTGTACCGCCAGGAATTTCGCGCTCCATTCGAGATTCGGTCCACTCAAAAGTCGCAAGTTCTCTACCAGAAAGGTCCATCACTCGAACATCGATCTGACCATACTCCGTGGACTTCTCCAAGAATATGCGGTTACCCGACTGACCGATCTTGAGATCTTCCAACATGTGCTCCACTTCTGAGAGAGTTGGTTCACCGGCTAGGATACTAGCCTGAGCGGTTTGCTGAAAAGCAAAGTCTTTCACAGTAAAGCTGCGATTGTCAGCAGCAATATCCAAACGAACCCACCCCATGTGCAATCCGTTGGTCTTAAAGATGCGAAGCCCGAGGTATCCGTCAACAACTGGACCTTTCCAATTGGAGTTGGGATAGGGTGTTCCGTTGTATTGTGAAACGAGATAGCCAGGATTCGTTTCGCCGTTTCCGCGCCAATCTGATCCAAAGTTGATCGAATCACCTGGATTGAGCTTGAATGGGTAGTTGAAACCGTTTTGAGGATCGCCCATCGTCCGACCGTAAATACTGTCGAAAGGAGTCACGAAAATCGCATCGATCAATCCCGTATTACCCGTATCCAAATACTGAGTGATCCGGAAATCAGGCGTTCCATCACTATCAACATCAAGGTCATAATACCCCTTGTGCGTATTCACCGTAGTATCCTGGATATCTACATAATCGACCTGTCCGTTGACGGCCCCTGCTCCTAAAATAGCGGTGGCCATGGACGTATACTGTGCGAGTTTCTTCTTCTGATCTTTCATGGCTGACAAAGATGCGTCAATTTGTTATTCTCCGCAACCGACATATTCGGGGATTAAGGGATCCTCTCCCATCACTTCCCTTGACGGTTAAGCTCTGGCTTAACGGCGGAAGCCATGGCTCTCGCATCCAATTCGCTGTCTGGCATAAACCGACTGATCAATTGCGCCACCCGCTCAGCTGTTCGAAGAGGATCATGAATGCACGAATCGTAGTCGATTTTTACTAAACGTACATTTCCCCATCCTTCTATTTGGTCAATAATGCGCTGCTCTTCCTGTTGCATCTGCATGGCCTTGCCAAAAGGGAATTGCCGTTTCACTTGACCTACCTCCTTTCCCATCATCACTTCTTGGGAGGTGATCACATCCGTAAGCGGGCGAACCATTTGAAGGATTAGGTATCGCTTATCTCCTGGAAGGTGTGGCAATAGTGGAGTGATCACTTTTGCAGCCTTGTAAGATGCTGAGGATACCCAACTTTTATCTGTAGCGGTAGACATGATCTGCTGGGCTTCAAAGTATCCTTCTGGATTGTGTTGATCTGCCTCCCTTTTTTCATCGGAATAAACGGCCAAACCACCCTTTTTCAACATCTGCATCATCATGGATGTACCTGATCTTGGCCAACCTGACACGATCACGATTGGTGGACTTTGAAGTGCTTTTTGCTCTGAGATATCGGCTTCCCTATTCATTCCTAACGACCGCAACAACGACACGTGTTCCATGCGCGCGGCTTGGTCGTTCGGAACCAATTGTAGATAGACCTCATAGGCTGTATCGGCCGGCTCTCTAGCTCCGATCTGAACCGCTAATCGAGCTATGCTCAAATGGGCTTCTGGATAGAAGTATCTTCTTCGGACAGCCTCCAGGGCATAATCCAACGCCCTAGATAATTCCGACTCATCTTTCGCTTGTTGCTCGTAAGCTTGAGCGAGGATGAAAGATGGTTCCGCCCATCGTTCAAACTGATCATGAATAGGCAGCAGCCACTCGATGCACTCCTCAGTTCTTCCCGATCTGATCAGGGCTTTACCCACGGAGGATATCCAAGCAGGAGAAAGTTCTCCCTCTTTCTCTAGATGTCTAAAATGACCCAGCGCTTCTTCATAGAACCCTTGTTTCAAAGCATGCATCCCGAGGAAGAAATGTCCGGTTAGCGAAGGGAATTTCTGGGTTATCTTCAATAATTCATCCTCGAAACTAGGAGGATCCAATATCCAGTCCAACCCCAATTTTTGATACGCATAACGAGCTTCCATAGGATAGGCGTAGCATAAGGCTGCGCTCTTTTCATGTGCCTGGGCCCAATGTCCTCCATCGATAAGGGATACGATCTCGTTGTAGAGTGTATCTCCGGATATCTGTTTTACAGCTTCCCTCTCGTCGGCTGGAAGGTCGATATACCCCAATGAATCCAGGTCGTTCAAGAACTGCTGCTCCTCTCCTATCTTCCCAAATGCTCGCTCATGACGATCTGCATACTCCATCGATCTTGACGCTCGTTGCTTGTGCCACCAGTAATGCGGCACAGCGCCGGTCATTCGGCTTCCAATTGGCTGCTCGAAGAGATGGAGGATAGCTGGACATATATCCAAGAGCGAATGGCCGTGAACCCTCTGTTTTTTCCACTCGGGTCCGGCTCCTACCAAGATGCCATAAGGATGATGCTCTGCCGCAGGACCTCCAGGAATGTCAGGGGTATCAGGACGTCTTTCTCGTCCACTTGCAAACCCATGGTCTGAGAGAAGTAGAACATGTGCACTCTCACCTGCAAGGTCGAGCAGTCGTTCTAACATCATATCATGGAAACGATAGCCAGCCTCCACGACAAGCTTATACTTTGAGTAATCGTCGTCTGAAACAAAATCGGATTTTGGAGGATAATACGCCATGGCCAAATGCTTGAAATGGTCGATTGCGTCGTAATACACCGCGGTAACATCCCATTCTTCCTTCGCCATGGCCTCTGTTGCTGCGGCGTGAATGCTGGTAGTATTGGCTATTATCTTGGCAACGGCAGAAACGATGGGGTCATCACCTCCTATCTCGTCAACACCAGCGAAGAAGGGTGCAAGAATACGCTCGGTCATTTCAGTTACGTGTACCCTGAGATCTTCGTAATCACTTGACCTCTCCGGAGGGTAAACACAACCTGGCTCTAACGGCTCAAGCCCCTCATCTGGAGACTTTTGAAAGAAGTTAGAAACCTGAACACCTCCCGAATCTTCTGCAGGATGTGACGGCCACCAACCGATCACATTCGACGTATACCCCGCTTCATGCAGTATCTCCCAAAAGGCCTTCGAACGTCGGGAGGAACCTCGAACAGCCCTGACCGTATTATCGTCAGAAACTTCCACAAAGTTCAAGACACCATGCTCATGAGCCCTGACACCTGTAGCTACTGAGGTCCACAACAAAGGAGAAAGCATCGGCTGCAAACTAGACAGACGACCGTGGAAGCCTCTGCTCATCAAGCTGGCCAGTGCGGGCATCTTTCCGCTGCTGAGAAGAGGATTTAAAACACTCCAATCAGCTGCATCCCAACCAATGACCAATAATTTCCTTGGTGCGTTAGAAGATCGCTCCCCTGTCATTTACCGTTGGTTTTATCATCCTGAGGATCGACGGAACCTTCGCGCGTCTTTCGCCAAGCTCGAACACCTTCAGCGCCAAGGGCTAGGAGTCCGAGGCTTCCATCGGCAGGAACGTCATAAGGGATACCTTTTTCTAACATTTGCATGATACAAAGGTATGATTCGGAATTCGCTTACTAAGCGAAAATGAGTGTCCGAATGTTTAGAACCAATCTTAACTCAGTGATCGTCTTTTATTTACATGTACCGAGTAGGGTTTGGGGAGTTCTTTCTAAATTTACATACCTCTAACCAAAAACCTCCCCTATGGAATTCACGCTCAAGGCGGTTTTCGACACCTCACCTATCGAATTATACAAGGCCTGGCTCTCCAGTGAAAAGCATTCGGAAATGACAGGTGGTACCGCCAAAATGAGCGATCAAGTGGGTGACCGATTCACAGCGTGGAACGGCTATATACAAGGCACAAATCTAGAACTCAAGCCTCCACATTCCATCATTCAATCTTGGAGAACAACCGATTTTGCTCCTAAGCAAGAGGATTCGGTAATCGAGATCCGCTTAGCTGAACAATTTGGAAAGACAGAGCTCACCCTTCATCATTCCAACCTTACGCGAAACGACGAGCATTACAAATCCGGCTGGATGGAAAGTTATTTTGAGCCAATGACGCTCTACTTCGGAAGATAATTAAAATCTCTCCGTTACAGCTACGTGCAACTCTCACTTTTACGGAAGTAAAGATCAACGGCCGAGCGAAAACGCCGACGAAGAAGACGTTGGTTGGCATTACTTCTCATACTCACCATCGGCTTCCTCATACCTGAAAATGCACAAATGCCGGTAAGAGGGGCTACTTCGAGGGACTATCATCCCGACACCTTTTGGTATCATCCGTGGGGAAGATCGGTTACTCATAAGGGAGTAGATGTATTCGCTACTTTAGGAACCAATGTGTTATCGGCAACCGTTGGCGTAGTTGTAATGACCGGCGAGAATGCCGTTGGAGGGAAGTGGAGTTTGGTATTGGGGGCCAAATGGAGACTTCATTACTATGCACACCTTCAGGAAAAGAATGCCGTGCTCTTTCAACCGGTTGGCAAGGAAACCTTGATCGGAAAGGTGGGAGACTCAGGGAATGCAGTGGGCAAGCCGCCTCATCTGCACTACTCCATCTTCACTCTGATTCCCTATCCTTGGAGGATAGACGATGCACCTCAAGGATGGAGGAAAATGTTCTACCTGAATCCTATCGAGCAGTTTTCTGGCTCGTGAACCTTCCTTCGCGTTCTTACAAGTTGTAGATTTGAATGAACGATTACCTATGGCCAATCTACCCTTTAGAGAAAACCTTCGCATCGCATTCGACGCGATCAATACCCAGCGTTTAAGGGCAATCCTCACCATGCTGATCATCGCCATTGGTATTATGGCTATGGTGGGAATGCTCACAGCCACAACATCGTTCGAGAATGTTATCACTGGGCAATTTGCCCGACTAGGCGCGAACACTTTCACCATCCAAAGTAGAGGGTTGAGAATACAGATCGGAAGGTCTGGCAATCAGCCTAAACAGCACCCGAGTATTACATGGGATCAGGCCAACGACTTCAAGGATAGATTTCAGTTTAAAGGCGCCTTCGCATCGTTATCTTACACAGCCACTTCCATTGCAGAGATCAAGTACGGTAATGAGGCTACCGATCCGAACGTTACCGTTTGGGCGGGAGATGAAAACTACCTGACAACGAGCGGTTACAAGATCGCGGAAGGAAGGGGATTCAGTGAACAGGATATCATAGATGCCAGGCCTGTGGTGATCCTTGGCAAGGAGGTATACGACAAGCTTTTCGACGACGAAGATGCCATCGATACTATCGTGAGTATTCGAGGTCAACGTTACCGCGTGATCGGCGTATTGGAAGAGAAAGGAAGTAGCTCTATATTCTCAGGAGACCGAGCCGTATTTGTGCCCATCTCTAAGGCTAGAGCCTCGATAGGTTCCCCTTCGCGGGGCTACGCCATCAACGTAATGGCTGCGACGGAAGACCTACTAGATGCCACAATTGGAGAGGCCACGGCTACCATGCGTGCCATCCGCAAACTCACCCCCAAGGAAGAAGATAATTTCAGCATCACTCGATCTGATGCGCTAAGCGCCGTCTTGCTGCAGAACAAAGCGGTAGTTTACATGGCCGCGATCCTCATCTCATTGATCACCTTGACTGTGGCAGCCATCAACTTAATGAACATCATGCTGGTTTCCGTAACGCAACGAAAACGCGAGATAGGTACCCGAATGGCTATTGGAGCGAACAAGAGGAATATCGTGCTTCAATTCTTGATGGAAGCCATCTTAGTCTCTCAATTGGGAGGATTGTTAGGCGTGCTCTTAGGACTTGGGATCGGTAACATCATTGGCCTCTTGATGGATAGTCCATTTACCATTCCTTGGGGCTGGATCCTCTTTGCGTTGGTCCTCACACTCCTTACTGGGATCATATCAGGAATATATCCAGCTATCAAGGCTTCTAGGCTGAACCCGATCGACGCGCTGCGGTTTGAATAGGCGGAATATTCCTACAAGTATCGCGTT
>CBFHXG010000061.1:0-9394 GCA_965659725.1 Phaeocystidibacter sp.
CAATCATTGGGTAGTTTGTGCTGTTGAAGGATGTCGGTGGTTCCAAGTTTATAGACCGATAGAGCGGATTGACCATATTGTCCTGAACTTTCAATGACAAGATCACCATCGAGCACCAGCCCTTGGGTGAAAAGTTGCTTTGGATGTGGGTAGGTGGCTACTACTTCAAATCCCAATGAAGTAGGTGGCTCATTAGGAGCGATCACCATTTTGAAGGTCTCCAATACGGTATCGGTTCCACGGTAGGCCTTGATCGTGAACCGCTGAAGTCCGTAGCCGTACTCTTCTGACACCTTGAACCCTTGAGCCGTAGAAATCGGATTGCCTTGATGTTCGATAAGAATGCCATCACCGTTGTGCTCAACTTCTAGCAGGAGATCCTGACCTACCTGAAATGGTTGATAAACAACCTTATTAGCATTGGTTTTCATTCGGAGTTTCTCCTCGCTACAGGCAAAGAGAGTAAGCAAGACTAGAAACGTGATAATTCTTTTCATCAGTTGGCAAATTGCATGGCGGAGAGTTGTTTGTACAAGCCTTCGTCCTTGGCAGATAGTTCCTCGTGGGTACCACTTTCAACGATCTTACCTTGGTCCAGTACGAGGATCTTATTGGCACTACGAACCGTGGATAAACGGTGTGCGATCACAATGGAAGTTCGACCTTTCATCAACTTATCCAAGGCGTCTTGAACAAGCTTTTCGGATTCGGAGTCGAGAGCTGACGTGGCCTCGTCGAGTATCAGGATGCAAGGATCCTTAAGTACAGCTCTAGCGATGGCGATACGTTGCCGTTGACCGCCGCTCAATTGAATTCCTCGTTCACCTACGATCGTATCTAGACCTTCTGGGAAATCGGAAATGAATTTCCAGGCATTGGCCTTCTTGGCGGCTTCAATGATCTCATTATCGGCTGCGCCCGGTTTCCCATAGGCGATGTTTTCTCGGATAGTCCCACCAAATAAAAACACGTCTTGTGGAACTACAGCCATTTGGTTTCGAAGTTCTGAAAGTCCATAGCTTTGTGCTGGTTGGCCATCGAAATGGATCTCGCCAGACGCTGGGTCGAAGAATCGCATTACGAGCTGGACAATTGTGGATTTCCCAGCTCCAGATGGTCCTACTAAAGCAACTTGTTCCCCAGACTTCGCCGAGAAGGAAAGGTCCTTAAGTACGGTAATATCCTTTCTGGAAGGGTAGGCAAAGGACACGTTCTTAAAGTCGATATCACCAGAAAACGACGAAATTGGATCAGGTTGATCTTGGAGATCCTCGGTGGGTTCTTCCAATATCTCCATTAACTCTTCTGTGGCCCCTACGGCCTTTTGGATCTTAGCGTAAACGTCGGCCAATCCACCTATGGAACCCCCGATAAATCCGGAATAGATCACAAAACTAAAGAGGTCGCCAGTGTCTAGAACGCCTTCTGCGATGAGTGTAGATCCTCGCCAAATCACTGCAACCATGGCGCCGAATAATCCGAGTACAATGAAGGATGAGAATGCACCGCGATATACCCCGCCCTTGATGCCAGTCTTGGCTACTTCATCCGTTTTTTTCTTGTAACGCATCCGCTCGAAGAACTCGTTCACGAAGGCTTTCACGTTGTAAATGCCTTGCAGCGTTTCTTCTACGATGGTGTTACTTTCCGCTACTTGCTTTTGAACCTCCTTCGCATATCTTCTAATAAACCTTCCGAAAACAACGGCTACGATCATAACAGCTGGGAGAATAGCTAACATGAAAAGAGTGAGCTTCCAAGAAATGATCGTTAGCAAGGTGATACCTCCAACGATGATGATCATTTGGCGTATGAACTCCGCCAATGTAGTGGTCATCGTTTCCTGAAGTAGGGAGATATCACTAGAGATCCTAGAATTGAGTTCGCCTACTCGTTTTTGATTAAAGAAGGCGATGGGAAGTTTTAAAAGATGAGAGTAGGTGGCTTGTCGCAATGACGCGAGCGTTTTCTCTGTAACGTTGACGAACAAAACGATCCGAAAGAAGCTAAAGATGGCTTGAGCCACCAATAATCCCACTAAGATCAATGCAACATCATTGATGTGATCCAAGTTGAATGTATCGCCACCCGCGGGGACTAGGTCGCCCAAGAACTTTGGGAAAGCCAAGTTAGCCGAACTCGATAAGAACAGGAACACCAACCCAAGGAAGAATTGCCCTGCGAATGGCTTGATATAGCTATATAGTTGAAAGGTCTTCCTGAGTGCTCCCCAGGTGAGTCTGACCTTCTTTTTTTCTTTCTCTTCTTGCATGGGCGCAAATGTCGCAAGTAATCAGCAAATGAGGCAAGAAGATAGAGTGAAGTTATAGGAGTATAGGAATCGATATGTGCTCGTACCATCTATAAACAGCCTCAAAGGCATAAATCCCTGAGGCTCAAAAACGTTAACATTCACTTACGCATGAAATTATTTTACCTGAGCGCAACCATTCCTAACAGGCTTGAACCTATTTTTACTATCGCTTTACACTTAACTTATTCTCATGCGAAGACTATTACTCTCTGTCCTTCTGTTTGTTGGAGGACTCTCCGCTCAAGGTCAGACGAACATGCCTTACACGGGTGTGGACTCATCATCGGCTTGTTCTGGAACGCTTTACGATCATGCAGGACCAAGCGGAAACTATTCCAACAGTGCATGGGGTACTTTTTACCTTCAGCCTACTGGCGGAACACTTACTATCACCTTCACCTCATTCTCTCTTGAATCATGCTGACGGGTTACAAGAGGAGTCTCTAGTGATCAATATTTATTCTTGTCTTGGAAGTCGAGACTTTTGACTCCAATGGCCTTCAAGAAGCGTTTCGCATTGATCTTCAGGGCTTCTTTCATACCGGTTGCTGCCTTTCGGAAGGCATTGTCATCTGGACGAGAAACAAAGCGACTATCAGAATACTTGAAACCTTCACCAACTGGGGTATAGAAATAGGTATAGAACGATTTTCTGGACTCGTGATCGGGTATATTGATCTTAGAATACCCGTGAGGTGAGTTTTCATCGGTATAAAAGATGATCGCTCTATTGTGCCAAGGAGCAACGCGTTGTTCGCAATTCTTCATTTCCTTGTCCCAGATCTCGAGGTGGCCGCCATATTCCTCTTTCCACTCTTTGTTGAGGTAAACGAGGAGATTGATTCGTCTCCACAAGTTGGTTTCTGGGTTGTAGTTTACATCGATATGCACATCTACGTAAGAACCAGGGCCACCTTGGTGCACTCCTGAACCCAGTGAATCAGGGGTGGTTCGAAGGCCTTCAACGCCGGTTATCTGCGACATGTAATCGGCGAATTCATCGCTCTGAACGGTGTCGCGAACCTCGCCAAATACGGGGTGCCAGCGTTCGAAGTGATAGTCTTCCGATTTATTCTCATTCAGGCTCTTGCGCTTCACGTTCAATGAGTCGAGAGGCGGGAAGTTGCTGAACATGAGGTCGGCTGCTTCTTGATCGAAGAAATTATCGAGTACGAGATGTCGACATGGATGTGCATTGTCGAATTGCTCTCGGAGCTCTTTTCTAGCTTTTTCAGATGTATATTTTGGATTGATGTGTTTCATCATTTCTGCTGTAGCTTCCATGTATCAACGATAAGATCTTCTCAATAGTTTGTAAAGCAATCCTCGTGCGAATGTGTGAACGGTAATGGCTAGCAATTCTTTGCGGCCAATGTAGTGGTGAAAGCGGCGGCTACCCATGACTTTCATCATCTTCTTGGCGAACACTTCGGTAGGCATGCCATTTTCTTGGGCGGGGCTATTCTTGTTAATGGGTGTGCCATCTGGACGCAATCCGTTTAAGGTGACCTGGGTATTGATGAACCCAGGACTCACGGCTTGCACGATGATTCCATCTTGAAAGACCTCTTCCCGCAGGCTTTCGAGCCAGAGGATCACCCCGGCCTTGGAAGCTGAATAAGCTGCCAGCTTTCGTTGTCCAAATTTACCCGCGATCGAAGCAACGCCAATGATCCTTCCCGACTTGCGCTCCACCATATGTGGAAGTACGGAACGGACTATGGCCATGGTGCCTAAGAGATTCACATCGATAAGCCTCTTTTCGACTTCCCATTTATTTTCAAGAACGGAACCGAATTGTCCTACTCCGCCATTGGAAACGAGGATATCAACGTGACCGAACTTAGAGATCGCCTCCTGTGCCCATGATGAGGCTTGTTCGTGCTCGGCAAGATCTAAGGGTAGAATGGCGGTATGGTCAGGGTTCAAGCATTCTGATTGCACCCTTTCCAGCTCCGACGGTCGTCGAGCGGATAGTATGACCTTAGCTCCATTCTCGTTGAGTGTTTTCGCTAGGGTTTCGCCTATTCCGGACGATGCACCGGTGATCCAAACTACCTTGTTATTCACTTGCATCTTACAAAGGTACGGAAGGGAAGTGTACAAAAAAGAAAAGGCGGAGTCGTGCTCCGCCTTTCCTTGCTCATGGGTGTAAGGGGCGAGTATCAGTGCAATACAACGCGCTCGATGTACACTTCGTTGTCGGCATTACGACCGCGGAAGAAATACACTCCGTTGGCAATTTCGCTAGCGTCGTACAACTCTTGTACGTTGTTCCACGACTTCACTACGTTGCCGGTGATGTCGATCAAATCGGCTGAGATGATCTCATCATTGTTCACTCTGAAGGTTCCTTCAGATGGGTTTGGATACAGTTCGAGGCTGGTGCTCTCGAATTCGTCGGTTGACAATCCAGAATTAACAGGAAGCTCTACGAGAGGTCCACCTGTAGGGAGTGCAACCCATAGTCCGAAGCCTGCACCGTTGCTATTTGAGCTTGGGTCTAGGAATCCAGAAGCGAGAGCTACCAGCGCTGAATCCTGCAGCCCTAGGGTGCTCAATGGCGCATCGTAAGAAGCGTATAGCGTGCTTCCGTCTTCGCTTCTCACCTCCAACGTGATGTCGGCTGTTGGCACTTCTAGGTATCCAGCAAATTCACCGTAGGCCAATGTATCTACCACATTGCCTACACCCGTTACATCGATACTCACATTAGGTGCGTCCGTTGAACCGTGGAATACGAGTATATCCGTATTTCCGCTGGTCATGGCCATTTCGCGACCACCTGCGGCATAGAGGTCGAATGCTGGGGCTGGACTGTAACCAGAACCGCTTACGATACCGTTGGCTACAACGATGTACGTACCACCGTCGGCTAACGTCAGGGTGAGGCTATAGATGGTGTCGCTTACACCGGTACTGTTACCTGGAGCAACGCCAATGGTGATCGGTGATCCCGCTGTGGCATCTACAAATGGAGTTGCTGTTCTGAATTTGAAATCAGGAAGTAAGAGAGTTGATCCAAGATAAACATCAACAGAATCTGCGGCAAGGTCGGCACTGTTGTGTATCACCTGTACTCTGGCTATTTGCGCGCTCAGTGATAGTCCGAAAGCTAGACCTAGAATGGTAAATAAATGTTTCATTGTAACTCGTTTTGGTTAAACATTGTGTGTTTCTGTCGAACGGGTCAGAATTCGATTTGTTTAATCTTTTTCAGAAAACGTTCAACAATAACCATTTCGAAATAAAGTATCAGGTGGTTGCCTTAGGCTGAATATTTTTTTGATCATCGAATACAAATCGGTGAATTTCCGTGGGGCTACTGTGCATTTTTTTTCACCCATTTCACAGGACCTTGGCGTTTTTTGGATGGGCTTGAGGAAACCGATCGTCCACGAATCGAAAAATGAGTGAATTATTTACATTCACCTCTTTGTTATTCAAAACTGAGCTGTATATTTGCACCCCAATTGAAGACAGAGGTCACGACAAAGCATAAATAGATATGAAACGCACGTATCAACCTTCGAATCGTAAGAGAAGAAATAAGCACGGATTCCGTGAGCGCATGGCATCGGCTAATGGCCGCCGTGTCCTTACTGCACGTCGTGCAAAAGGAAGAAAGAGACTTACCGTATCAGACGAAGGAAATCACAAAGGCTGATATGTGAGTTCAATATGATTTAAGAGGTGTTGCCGTTGGTAACACCTTTTTTTTGTGCCTACTCCTTACCTTAGCTCCACTGAAATAATTTCGCCCATGCCTAGAGATAAATCAATCCGCTCCGTACTCATCATTGGTTCAGGTCCTATCGTTATTGGTCAGGCCTGTGAATTCGACTATTCAGGATCCCAAGCATCGCGTTCTTTACGTGAAGAGGGAATCGAGGTTACATTGATCAACTCGAATCCTGCAACGATCATGACCGATGAGGTAGTAGCCGATCACGTTTACTTACTTCCTCTCGAAGTAGGATCACTTGAAAAGATCGTTAGCGAGCGCGATTTCGATGCTGTATTGCCAACCATGGGTGGACAAACTGCATTGAATCTCTGTATCGAAGCCGATAAACAGGGCCTTTGGGAAGAGAATAATATCAAGATCATTGGTGTTGACATCGATGCTATCAACATTACGGAAGACCGCGAAGAGTTCCGTCTCCTTATGGAAAAGATCGGGGTAGGCATGGCACCTGCGGAAACAGCTACTTCATTTTTAAAAGGTAAAGAGATCGCTCAAGATTTCGGATACCCACTCTGTGTTCGTGCCAGCTATACACTTGGTGGTTCAGGCGCAACTTTCGTTCATACCAAGGAAGAGTTCGAAGAAGCGCTTCAACGCGGATTGGAGATCTCGCCTATCCACGAGGTAATGATCGATAAGGCGCTCCTCGGATGGAAGGAATTCGAGCTTGAGCTACTTCGCGATAAGAACGATAACGTGATCATCATCTGTTCCATCGAGAACATGGATCCGATGGGAATCCACACAGGTGACTCTATTACTGTGGCTCCGGCGATGACATTATCCGACTCCGCTTACCAGCGTATGCGCGACATGGCCATCTACATGATGCGCTCTATCGGAACATTCGCCGGTGGATGTAACGTACAATTCGCGGTGAGTCCAGACGAAAAAGAAGATATCGTAGCCATCGAGATCAACCCACGCGTATCTCGTTCATCAGCCCTCGCATCCAAAGCTACAGGTTACCCAATTGCCAAGGTTGCTGCAAAGCTGGCTATCGGCTACACACTAGATGAATTGGATAACCAGATCACCAAGACCACGACTGCTTACTTTGAGCCTACCCTCGACTATGTGATCGTAAAGATCCCGCGTTGGAACTTCGATAAATTCGAGGGAGCCAACCGTCGACTCGGCATCCAAATGAAGTCGGTAGGTGAAGTGATGGGTATTGGGCGTTCATTCCAAGAAGCCCTTCATAAAGCCGCGCAATCCCTTGAGGTTAAGCGCAATGGCCTTGGTGCGGATGGTAAGGGTCATACCGATCAAGACATCATCCTTCACAAGCTCGAATATGCGTCATGGGATCGTGTATTCGTATTGTATGATGCCATGCAAATGGGAATTCCTCTTCGCAGGATTCACGAGATCACTAAGATTGATATGTGGTTCCTCCGTCAGATCGAAGACCTCATGCTCACACAACGTGAGATCGAAAAATATACACTCGACAATATTCCACGTGATCTACTTCTAGACGCTAAGATGAAGGGCTTTGCCGACCGTCAGATCGGTCACATGATCCGCTCATTGGAAAGCGAAGTACACTCGAAGAGAACCGAAATGGGAATCAATCGAGTATGGAAGCTCGTAGATACTTGTGCAGCTGAATTCCCTGCTCAAACGCCATATTACTACTCAACATTTGAACTCAGCATGGACGCCCCTGGAGTGGATCCATATGCCGAGAATGAAAGTGAGGCTAGCGATAGAGAGAAGGTCGTTGTACTAGGTTCAGGTCCTAACCGAATCGGTCAAGGTATTGAATTCGACTATTGCTGTGTGCACGGTGTATTGGCCGCCAAGGAATGTGGCTATGAAACCATCATGATCAACTGTAATCCAGAAACGGTTTCGACTGATTTTGATACGGCCGATAAGCTCTATTTCGAGCCTGTATTCTGGGAGCATATATACGACATCATCCTTCATGAGAAGCCTAAGGGCGTGATCGTTCAATTAGGTGGACAAACGGCATTGAAGCTCGCTGAGAAACTCGAGCGATTCGGCATTCCGATCTTGGGTACTTCTTTCGATGCCCTCGACCTTGCTGAAGACCGTGGTCGATTCTCCAACACGCTCATGGACCTCGACATCCCTTATCCGAAGTTCGATGTGATTACGCATGCGGATGAGGCTCGCGAGAAAGCAGATAAACTTGGGTACCCAATCTTGGTTCGTCCATCTTACGTTTTGGGCGGCGCGGGTATGAAGATCGTTATCAATCATGAGGAACTAGAGCACCACGTTGTAGAATTGTTCAAGGACTTCCCAGGTAACCGCGTGTTGATCGACCACTACTTGGATGGAGCGATCGAAGCGGAAGCGGATGCTATCTGCGACGGTGAAGATGTTTACATTATCGGAATCATGGAGCATGTTGAACCATGTGGTGTTCACTCAGGAGACTCCAACGCAACCTTGCCGCCATTCAACCTTGGTGAGCTCATAATGCAGCAGATTAAGGATCACACTAAGAAGATCGCTACGGCACTCAACACGGTTGGATTGATCAATATTCAGTTTGCTGTAAAAGACGATACGGTTTACATCATCGAGGCGAATCCAAGAGCATCACGAACAGTTCCATTCATTTGTAAAGCTTACGGTGAGCCATATGTGAACTACGCTACCAAGGTGATGCTTGGTCATAACAAGGTAAAAGACTTCAACTTTAACCCTGAGTTGGAAGGATTTGCCATCAAGATGCCGGTGTTCTCCTTCGATAAGTTCCCAAATGTGAGTAAGAACCTAGGTCCGCAAATGCGATCTACAGGTGAGAAAATCCACTTTATCAAAGACCTCAAGGATCCGGTATTCAAAAAGATCTACAGCGAGCGCAACCTTTACTTGAGTAAGTAATGGGATTACTTCGGACGATCCTAGTACTGGTCATTGCTTGGTTTGTATTCAGGCTATTGGATTCTTGGTGGGCCTCCCGCAAACAAAGACAGCGCGGAGGGCAACACCACCAACGTTATGGTCAGTCGGGAAGTGGCAGCCGACGTTCATCTTCCAAAGACCAGGAGGTGATCATTGATTATGATCCGCGAATGACGAGGAGTCATACACGTGACGATGCCGGAGAAGTTGTAGATTTCGAGGAAGTAGAAGACGATCCGAAATCTTAACTTCAACGCGTGTCAACGTCTAGTTCTCAAAGCGTCCTCATCATCATGTACTATTGGCCACCTGCCGGTGGACCAGGAGTTCAAAGATGGCTGAAGCTGTCCAAATATTTGGCTGAGCTAGATCTGGACATTCATGTTCTGACCGTTGACCCTGAAAAGGCAACCTATCCATTGCGTGATGAAAGTCTTTTAAACGAC
>CBFHXG010000062.1:0-8883 GCA_965659725.1 Phaeocystidibacter sp.
AGCATAAAGAGCCACTTCGTATTTATCGTACTCGGCAACCTTTACATAGTTTTCAGTGAATCGAGGGTCCGCTGTATCGATGCGCAGATCACGTGTCCTTACCAGAAGTAGCTCCTTCTTAAGGTCAAAATTGAAGCTCATATCCGCCAGGATATTCATATCACGTGTACGGATGTAGTAGTTGATATTCGAGCGATAAAGAGGATGCTTTTCCATTTCGACAGGCTGCGGCCAGTGTTGTGCAATATCTTGGGCAGTCAGTGCCACTTCCTTCATTCGGGCTGAGAATTTCCAGTTCCTAGCCATATCCACATTCATCTGAAGGAACAAGTTACTCGCCATACCTAGTCCGATGATGATAGCTAAGCCAGAGCCTATCTTTCGCCATCTTCCTCCGCTTTGCTCGGCATAGACCATAGTGCCGATCACCCAAAGAGAGAACAACAAGTAGTTGACAATATTCGTGCGCCCTCGAGGCAGCTTAGAGTCAAAGAATTCGTGTTCGAGGATCCACCCGAAGATGGAGATGAAGAAAAGGGCCAGCGCCAGCTGAAGTAAAGTTGGAATTTTCTTGAACTTGATGATCAGGATGATGCTCAAAATGAAGAACAAGCAAAGTCCACCAAATGCCAAGGACTCAACGAGAGCTCCACTGCCGCCTAGCTTGAAATAGTATCGATAGGTGTTCTCAAACCATTCTCCGTATGTTGCGGTGCCAAAGAAGAGTTCCTCGGCCTCTTTTAGGTTCCAGAGATCGGAGACCGTCTTCCCAAAGAACAAAACGGAGATGATTCCTGAAACGATCAGTGCCATCCACCCCTTCTTCCAGTTCGAGCGATATAGATCTCGAAATTGAACGAGCACCATTAGGCCGATCAAAGCGATATACACGTTGAGTAAGGCGGCATAGGCAAGGAGGGCCATTCCTGCGAAAAGGGCGGTTAAGATCTGACATCGGTATACCTTTCTCAACTCAAGCCCCTCCTCGAAACTCTTCCAGAAACATACGATGGCGGGAAGGATCAAGCCTATTCCCATGCCGTACCCTCTTGCCAATCCGAAGAACTCCAAAAAGGTAGGATGAGCATATAGCAATACGATTGTTACCAGGAAGAAAATGTAGCTCTTCGCCTTCGATGCGATCTGCCAGGTGCCCCATGCGTAAGGAATGAAGGTAAGCATGTTGGGCAAGCGCATAGACCATTCCGAATCACCAAAAAGCCACCTTGTGAGCTTCATGGCCTGTGTGTTCAAAACATGGTCATTCGCTCGAAGCACGTCCGGCCACAGGTCGAGCACATAATTGAAGGTCATCGCCTCATCTATCGTAAACGACAGGAGAATGGCTCTAGCCAAAATGTAGGCGAAAGCTAGAATGGTAAGGGTCCAGAATGTGATCTGACGAGCGCGAGGCACAGTGAATTTCTTTGATACCAAAGATGCAACGAAATTCTAATATGCTCGCTCGTTCCTTCCTTCTACGTAGTTGATGAAAGCCTTGTTCACAACGCGATTACCTCCAGGGGTCGGGTAATCACCCGTGAAGTACCAATCTCCTAAGTTATCAGGACATGATGCATGAAGGTCTTCGATCGTTTGGAAGATGATCTCCACTTCAGCTCCAAGGTCTACTGGCTTCAGCAACTCAGCACATTTAGCCGAGATCTGTTCAGCTGTAAATGGCTTGTAAATATCTTTCACATAATTGCGAACCTGATCATCTGGCAAATTCACTTGAGCCAAGCACTTTTCGTAGGTCTCTTGAATAAGCTTATGCTGATTGGACTCTTTCAACAATTCGATAGCTGCTCTGAATGCGATGAAGTCGCCCATCTTCGCCATATCGATACCGTAACAATCTGGGAAACGGATCTGTGGAGCAGAACTCACAACGATGATCTTCTTCGGACTCAAGCGGTCCAAGATGCGAAGGATACTTTGCTTCAGGGTGGTACCTCGAACGATGGAGTCATCCATTACAACGAGGTTGTCCGACTTCTTCACTACGCCATAGGTGACGTCGTATACGTGGGAAACGAGGTCGTCGCGACTATCATCTTGGGTGATGAACGTGCGAAGCTTGACATCTTTCCAGGCCACCTTATCGACGCGCATGCGAGTGTTGAGGATCTTGTCCAATTTAACATCATCGATATTGCCGCCCATGGAAGCGATCTCCTGTTTCTTCCAAGCGTTCAGATGTTCTTCAACACCCTTAACGATACCATAGAAACTCACTTCTGCGGTGTTCGGAATAAAGCCAAACACGGTATTATCGATATCATGGTCTACTGCATCCATGATCACAGGCGTGAGTCGGCGACCCAATTCCAAGCGCTCATTGTAGATGGAAGCATCATTGCCACGGGAGAAATAGATACGCTCGAAAGAACACGCTTTGCGCTCTAAAGGCTGCTTGATCTCTTCAAAGAAATATTCTCCATTCTTCTTCATGATCAAGGCGTTGCCAGGAGGGATCTCCTTCACGTCTTCAATCGCAAGATTGAATCCTGTTTGGATCACTGGACGCTCACTCGCCACAACGATGATCTCGTCATCGGCATAATAGTACGCTGGTCGTATTCCGCTTGGGTCGCGAAGAACGAAAGAATCACCATGACCAAACATTCCGGCCATAGCATAACCACCGTCCCACTTCTTTGCAGCATTTCTAAGTATTGATCCGATATCTAGATTCTCAGCGATCTTGTGAGAGATCTCTACTTTGCTGTGTCCTTCTTCGCGGAACTTGGCATACAGCTCTTCGTTCGCCTCATCAAGGAAGTGACCGATCTTCTCCATTACGGTTACTGTATCGGCTTTTTCCTTTGGATGCTGACCGAGCTCCACGAGTTGATCGAAGAGTTCATCCACATTGGTCATATTGAAATTACCCGCAACGATGAGGTTACGTGTCATCCAGTTATTCTGGCGAAGAAAAGGGTGGCAAGCTTCGATGCTGTTCTTTCCGTAAGTTCCGTAGCGAAGGTGGCCCAAATACACCTCACCAATGAAAGGCAGATTGCTCTTCAACCACTCTGGATCCTTCAAGAGGGATGGGTCGTGTTTTGTGCCCTTGCGAATGCGCTTTTGAACGTATTCGAAGATGTCTTGAATAGGTTTTGGATCGATGCTACGCTGGCGCGAGATGTATCGCTGACCTGGGGGAACATCGAGTTTAACTGAAGCCAATCCGGCTCCATCCTGTCCCCTGTTGTGTTGTTTCTCCATGAGGAGATACATCTTGTTGAGGCCGTACATAGCCGACCCGTATTTTTCAACGTAGTAGTTTAGGGGTTTGCGGAGCCTTACCATGGCTATCCCGCATTCATGGTGTATTGCGTCACTCATTCAAGAAGGACTTTTGTCCGATTGACATCTGGCGTCAAAAGGAGGTGCAAAGTTATGAATAGTTAAAGGATAATCGGATGGTCGGATCTTCAGAACGTCGGACGTTGTATTCGAGCGTTTCTCTGATGATCCGTTTATAGGTATCCATGTAATCCTTGCCAATTGGGTTAGAATACGATGGAGGTAGTAGATACTTACAGGGGAGGGGTTTGATGGGTTTCAGGGGCTTCAGGAGTTGGGAGAAACGTTAATATGTTTATCCGTTTCTGGGTTAATCCGTTGTCGTTCTTATCCCATCCCTTTAGGGAGTAAACAACGAGCGAGCCTTGGAGTCTTGGCAAAAAAAACACCCCACGTTTCCGCAGGGTGCCTCATTTAAAAAACTACTTGTCCTTTAGTCGATCAACAACTTCGATGTTGCAGTGCCTGCCTCTGTTTGAATAAGGAGGATATACAACCCTGAATGTAAGTTGCTCAAGTCGAGTTTGGCCTCTGATCCGTTGACATAAAAGCTTGCGAGCCTTTGCCCGTTTATGTTCACGATATCAACAGATTGGATATTTGAATTTTCACTCTTCACCATCACGAACTCGTCAGCCGGATTAGGATATACCCTTAGGCCATCAGCAAGAGTAAACTCGTTCACACTGATACCGAATGTGAAAACGCTATCTGAACGTTGACTTAAGATCTGGATGCGCGTGTCCAAAGTAGGGTCTGTTTCAGCTTCCGCGTAGGGAGCCACAGTATGGAAGGCTGAGAGATACTCGGCAAGTGCATTCTGTTCAGACCCAACAGCAGCAAAGGTTGCTACGCCATTCAGCGTAGTGTTGCTCGCATCTAGGTCCACGCCATTGCTCGTAACCGTTGAGAATGGATATCCATCTCCATCATTATCCACCAAGAAATTCAGGGAAACGAGTTTAATGATCCTGCTTGCATCGCCGTGAATAGCACCGTTAACAACTACAGAGTCTACAACAGCGCCATCTTCATCAATGATAGCCATGTTCTGAATCTTGCTTCCTACGGCCGCACTTGGATCGAACGAGAATCGCATACCGCCTATCTGTGGCATTTGTCCGTTTGTAGATACGCCATCCCAGTTGCTAATACCGTGCTCAAGTAGGTCTTTCAATCCACTTGGAGTCGTTTCAACCACCTTCAGACCGTTGTTGAAGCGAAGGGTGTTTTCGATATCCAACTGAGAAACTTCCAATGAATCCTTTCCTGCTACTGGGTTGCCCTGTGGAGGCAGAAGACGCGCATTGGCTTGGTCGATAACTCCTATCTCGGCACGGATACCACCACCATTCTTCAATGAAACAGCAACGGTTGGATCGTATTGCTGAGCTACCCATAGGTTTGCATCTGCACTTAAGTTGCCCATATTGGTCTCCTCTGTTCTTACGAATGACCTGCGTCCTTCGAGGAACACCCCGGACTTACCGAAGGTGATGCTGTCCTTTGCTACTACTACATCGATAACTGAACCGGTGAGCCTTTCAACGAAGTACCCCTTAGTTCCAACTCCGTAAGGATCCATTGAGCCCCAAACTTGGTTAACTACAGAAGGGATGGTTGCATACGCACCGCTTACCGAAGGGTTCACTGAGCTTGGAAGAAGATGTCCGTTGGCATCAAAAGCAACTACTAGTCTGCCTACATAGGAATATTCGCCATCGGTCGAAACGATCAAAACGGAATCGCCAGAAGCATTCACCGTTTGGAAAGGATAATTTCCATCTGCAACGTCGCCTGCACGTAGAACATCCGTATTGTCCGCAAGAAGGAAATCTGAGCCTCCCGCGAGGATGATATCCACATCATTCAAAAGACCAGCCAGCGTTTGCTCAAGATTGAACTGTTGCAAGTGTGAAGCAACGATGATCTTGTTTACACCTTGATTCGTAAGTGAGTCGATATACGGCTGAAGCACACCTGCTAGTTGAGTCATGTCATTCATGGTAGGATTACCTACTACCGAGACATTTCCGGCGGATGTGATGGTAGACAATAACTGTGTCGTTGCTCCCACTACGCCGATATCCTCACCGTTTACTGTGATGATTGTTGCCGGTGCTAGTTTCGGAGTTGTTGCTGCCGTTGCAGGATTGGTGATATCAACTACGAAGTTGTTTGCGTTTTGAATCCCAGGAACATAGTACGCATTCAATAGACTGCTACTAAAATCAAGGTTAGCGCTGAGATAAGGGAATTGAGCTCCCATCCAGAGGAGGTCGCCGCCAAACTCTTCACCGCCAACCGCGAGGGCCACTCGAGACTCACCCAGATCGAATTCGTGGTTTCCGATGGCAGAAGCATCAAAACCGATAACGTTCATCGTTGCGATATCCACTCTACCGGCTGAAGCTCCAAGCGTGTTAAGGGTTACACCGTAAAAATCGGAAAGGATAGCGTTCAATGAATCTTCAACAGAACTAGCGTCTGCTGCATTCATGAACGGACCCGGAATGTAATTATCGCCTGATGAGATCGTGATCGAGTTTGCGTATTCGTCTTCCAACTTATCCACGATAGCCGCAAATGCAGGCGCATCTTCAATGGCTGTTACCCCACCTTCAAGGTCGGATGCGTGTAGAACTTGAAGTAAGAATTGACCTGGAAGGCTGTACTCAATAACTAGCATTGGAGCCGCGCTTGAGGTCCCGTCGTACGCCTCAGCTGTTCGAGTGCCCGTTCCCTTGATCATGAAGGCCATAGGGTTTCCGTTCATCCATGTGGACTTACTTGTAATGGAATCGACAAGCGACTTTAAATTTGGTGTTCGTTGAGCAACACCTTGATCTCCTACTGCAACCCAAGTAGCCGGGCTCCATTGAATAGAGTCATTTATGTAGGTACGACCCGAAATATTTCCAGTTGTGGTGGTATAGGTTGACGGATTCACGTTGTCTTCCACGAATACCTGCAGAGCACAGGGATCGTTGGCCTTTAATTCATCCACCTGAAACTGGATATAGGCATTGACCACATTGGCGTTGGCAGGCAATGAAACACTATTGAATCGGATGCCGATCAACTGATCGTCGCTTACAAAATCGTCAAAGCTCAATTCGAGATCAGAGCTATTGGTATACATAGCTCCTGAACCCGCTTCTTCCTCGGCATCATCTGTGCTTGAGTTAACCCTAACCATGTAGGTGTTCTGAGCTTGCAAACTGCCGGCGGCAAAGAGGGCAATCAGACTAAGGCTCGGTAATAATTTCATCATTGAATGCATTTTAATTGAGCTGTAAATGTCTGATTAGCAAGTTCTTCCTACATCAGTTAAAATTTAAGGAGATGTGAATTTTACCCCCAAGGATCAACAGTTTAATAACGTTGATTTAAGAGAGATCGAAGAACATCAAACTTGGGGTAACATGGGGAAGGGCCTCTGTTTGAGGGTTTATCTGTTTATCCATTTCTGGGTTTATCCGTATCGCTGTAATCCGTTTACATTGGGGAAATCAACGAGCGAGCTCTGACAGCCTTGACAGCCTTGCTAGCCTTTCCTGACGATCAGCTTTAGCTGATATCAGGATGCCGACCGATAGCGTCGGCAGGAGCCCCGAAGCCCTGGAGCCCTGCAAAAAAAAACCACCCGTTTCCGAGTGGTCAACAATTATCTAGAATGAGAAGTAAGATCAATACTCCTCTTCATTCCATAAGAAGTCTTCCTCTGAAGGGTAATCTGGCCAGATCTCCTCGATAGATTCATAGATCTCACCGTCTTCTTCTTCGATCGACTGAAGGTTCTCAACTACTTCGAGAGGAGCACCTGTACGGATGGCGTAGTCCACTAACTCATCTTTGGTAGCAGGCCACGGAGCATCACTCAAGTAGGAAGCAAGTTCTAACGTCCAATACATAGCGGCGTCTTAATTTTTGGCAAAAGTAACTTTTTTCAAATAGCAGTCAAGCCCTTTTTCACACTCTTCACCTTATATCTCAGGTACTTGGTTTCCAAGCAACTTCGTCTGCATTCAGATCAACTGATAGCTTACGTGATAATACGAATAAGTAATCAGATAATCTATTCAAATATTTTCCGAGGATGGCATCAATTTCACCTTCTCTTTGCAAAAAGGCCACATGCCTTTCTGCTCGTCTACACACTGTGCGTGCAATGTGACAATGACTTACAACTGGGTGCCCTCCTGGTAAGATAAACGTTCGTAATTCAGGAAGGTTTTCATTCATACCATCTATCGCTTTCTCCAGCTGTTCAATGTCGCCCTCCTCCAACTGAGGAAGCTTAACACGGTCGCTCCCCCCTTCATTCGCCAAGTGGGATCCCATCGTGAAGATCCTATCTTGAACGCGAATCAGAAGTTGAACCACATCCTTATCCTCCACCTCATCTCTTAACAGTCCGATCCACGAATTCAACTCATCCGTTGTGCCATAGGCATGCAAGCGTTCATTGAATTTATCTACCCGCTTGCCTGTTAGCAAACTGGTCTTTCCTTCATCGCCGGTTTTGGTATATATCTTCATGTATCTGTATTCTCTCTCAAATATGTCGATTTTCAACAACTATCCAAGCCTAAAAGGGCGAGGATCTATTTACCTACACCGCTGCGAATGGTGATATTATTCTGGTAAACCCGCATGGGGTAATTTGGTTCAGACCAGATCAAGGTATATCTATCGCCCAATTTGGACTTCACCTTTTCCCACTCCAGCATGTGCACGAAAAGCATATCGGCCTCACCCTTTATTCCTCGATCCTCATTCAATTCTATATTCAGTTCACGAGTGCTGATATAGTAATTCGTTGAGTTCCGATAAATATTGAATCGCTCCAATGTAGCGGGCTGTTCCCAATCCCTCACTATTTCCCCAACATAGGTAATGGCTTCCTTTGTCTTCGAGGAATCCGGCCATTTATGAGTGGTCGACACGTTCAGGGATAAGCCAAAGTTCAGGATATACATTAGTGTAAGGAACCCACCGATCACTTTATTGGACCAATGGCCTCTCCCGTCTACAAAGAAAAAGATCACGAACCCCATGACGGGAAGTACGTTCAAGAGGAGTCGCCCCTGAGGAAGATTGGCACCAAAAATAATATGTTCAAGGACCCACCCAATCGGTATTCCGATCAAGAGGGATAAGGCCACCGCTAGATCAGAAGTAAATCTCCTTCTCACACAAACTATCGCAGCTATCGACACAAACAAAAGTCCAACCCCTACTCCTATGATTTCTGTGAACCAGATTGGCTGATCATCAACATAAATGAATACCCGAGCGGTACGAATAAAAGCAGCATAGTAGCTCGGCGCACCAAAGAGCAGATCGTTATTGCTCCTAAGAACAAGTAATGCCCCTATGGTTAGTCCAATCACGGCCGCCATCATCAAACCCAAGACCATGTGCGATCTTTTCCAACGCCTGGCGAACCTGGCCTGATCCACAACCACCCAAAAAAAGAGCAGAAGTACAAAGTTGATGGCATTGAGGTTGGAAAGTACGGCCAGGAAGGAATAAATGACAACGGCAAAATGACTTCTGTTCAGATCA
>CBFHXG010000063.1:0-8732 GCA_965659725.1 Phaeocystidibacter sp.
ACGACAGAGTCATATCGCGCGCCAATGAATCGCTTCCACCAGTAGTTAGAGTATTGCAACCACTCTTTGGCATCCCTGTAGATCTCATACTTTCTTTTACTTCCTGTTATTTGCCCCCAGAATCGAGCAAGAAATGTGTTGTGCCACGCCTCTTTGTCGGCATAATCAATGGCCTTACTGTTTACGAAGTTTGGCAATCCATCATCATCATTGATCGAGAAAGGATCTTGGAGCAGAGTGTATCCCAATCCTCTCGGATCTTCTGTCTGACTCATCGAGTGGACCGCCCTCCACAGAACGGGTTCCTCTTCAATACCATAGAATGCAACGACCGGCATTGTATCATTGAGAGAAAGTACCTCCAAGCTATCAAGAGTGGCTGCCCCCATCTTATAGTCTTCCGTTACGGGTTTCAAAATCGATTGAACGAATATGGGGAGAACAAGGCTCTCGAGACCGTTGCAAGCCGTGCCCACGATATCCACGATGGTCTGAGGAGATACGATAAGGTCCAACCACCAACTAGAACCAACGAACGCCTGCACTTCAGCAGCTCCCAAGGCTTCGCAACCTTCCAGCAACCACGCTTGGATCTCCTCGTTTGGAAGATCTGCAGAGTTGATGATCTGGGCACCGCCGTGAGGAGTGCCAAAGGTTGCTAGGGCATTGAATTGGACATCCCTCTTTATGATCTGATCATTGGAATGGTAATTCCTGCGCATCGCTCTTGCTACTAATCCACCCTGACTATGGGCGATAGCGATGTTCTTATATGGGTCGTAAATGTCGTACCCATTCGGTACACGCCACGCCTCCACCTTATCAATGTATTGCCTGGCAACATCGAACAATGGATCGTCTTCAAACTCTGAATACGATTCAGTTGAGCAAAAGGCATTTCGCTCTGGGTACCCTAGAACGGGATACGCCCCTTGGTCGACCGTCGCGTTGCTCACCCTGGCCCATGAACGATTATCTCCAGCTAATCCGTGTATCCAAAAAATGACCTTAGGAATCGTAGTGTCCTGATTATAGTTGATCACAATAGGGTCTACTTGAGTTGTGTCAATCACATCATCAACGTAAACAAGACTATCGTTAGAGAGAGAGTTCTGTGCCGCTATGAGAAGCGGGAAGAAAAGAATGGCAAGGATCGTAAGCTTTTTCATGATCATCAATTTTGAACTTTGATAAATGAAGCTGAAGAAGTGCCATCTTCAGTAATAATTATTGCCAAGAGAATACCCTCTGGATATGTGCTCGCATTCAAACGTGCATGTTGATCTTCAAAATGAACATCTGCACTCTCGAAGACTACATTGCCCATATGGTCACGGATCTGTAAATTGAGTACCTCAGAATCATCGATGCCATTCAACTGTATCCAGAATTCGTCCTCCACTGGATTCGGTAGTATGGCGATGAACCTATCCTTACCTGATCTTGGAATGATGTTCCCATCATCTACCACCTTGTGGTCCGTGTATTTTGTCTTTTTGATCAAAGTGACCGGAACATCCGTATCCAGCCGATACCTTTCCTCATGTTCCCATGTCTTTACATAGCCATAAGGGGCGAAATAGGTATAGTAGATCCTCAGTTCAACCTGGTCGCTGCCATTCATATACTTCTCAATGGTGTAGAGGCCAACAGGATCTATAAGCATATCACGGTACTTCCAACTGACCAAAAACTGACCGTTTTCCAGTTCTTGAACAACCGCTCCTTCATTGATGTATTGCTGTACCTCCTCACCATCTATGGTTGGGAAATTTCGCATGATAGGAGTGAAGCCGTTATCTGTATATTCCTTCTGTAGGTCCATTAGGTCCTGCTTTTCGACCTTGTTCAATTTGAAGTGGAACATCTGTTCTCCATACTCATCGTATCCCACCGATCCATTGGAGGAAAGGATTACTTGATCTGCTGATTCCATCCATTCCTCCACCTGACTATGGATGATAGAACGCTCTTCGAACAGAGGAGAGTAGTTTTGATCAACTCCAAAAGAGAGCTTCTGCTTAATATGGATAGGAGTAAGCCTTTCCCTATCCATCCAATCTAGATCTTCAATGTTCACCCCCTCGGGTACAATGGCCGACGTGTAGGATTCACATGTGAGATGATACGAAGCCATCGCGATGTCTTCGAAGTGAATGGGCTCCTGTGCAACGGTGCTCACAGCTCGGTATATTCCGAAGAATAACGCGAGATTTCTTACGCTTTGGGTCTTTGACGCATACATAATACTTAAGGTTCATAGGGCTTGGTTGTGTGTGGACTTTCGTCTTGTACAAGTGTAGCAAGATGAAAATCAAAAGAGGCTTCGATTTTGTCATAGTGTACGCCAAATCGGAAACTTTTTTTCGATGATTCCTCCACGAAGAATAGAAAAGGCGAACCGAAGAGAAGACCTTTTCTAGTAGCGAGGACGGCCACTGCGCGGATGAACCCGTGTCCGCCAGCCGGCGGATAAGAATCCTGATATACAGGAATAAAAAAAGGCCTCCAGATGGAAGACCTTTTCTAGTAGCGAGGACGGGAGTTGAACCCGTGACCTCAGGGTTATGAATCCTGCGCTCTAACCAACTGAGCTACCTCGCCGTGTTTTGAGGGTGCAAATATAATCGTCTTGGTAATTCCGACAAGCGGTAGGAGCTGTTTTTAATCAATTTGATGTGTGCGATAAATTTCTATATTGCGGGCGACCAATTTCCAGAAAAATAAGAGACAATTCCCCTATGGACGATAAAGTGAAATTCGAACTCGAATACCCCGTAAAGGCCTCGCCAGCAATGCTTTTCCCATACCTTTCTACACCAAGTGGATTGAGTGAATGGTTTTGCGATGACGTGAATTCTCGCGGTGAACTGTTCACTTTCTTTTGGGGTGACTCTGAAGAAGAGGCAAAGATGATCCGTAAGAAGCAGGATCGCTTCATACAATTCCGCTGGACGAACGATGATGAGGAGGGAAGTAAAGCCTACTTTGAATTTCGTATCGTTGTTGATGAATTGACCAAAGATACTTCACTCATGGTCACCGACTTTGCCGAAGAAGATGAGGTGGAGGAAAGTAAACTCCTTTGGCAAAGTCAAATTCAAGATCTACTTCACACAATCGGATCGTAATGTCTAAAGGTGGTAAGGTCTTCGTCGGACTAACCATTCTTTTCGCATTGGTTTGTCTTACGTTCCTGATCCGTTTCGACAAAGGTTCCATCCATCTCGCAATGGATGGTTGGCACGTAGGATCCAATCCATTATTCTTTACGTATTATACCTATGTGGGTGACGGACTCATGTTCGTGGCGGTGGTCTTAGCCCTATTGATCCTGCGTAGGTCGGGGGCATTCGTACTCTCCACCGTTAGCACCGGTGTTTTGATACTTCTTACAGTAGGCGTGCTCAAACAAATGGTATTTGCTGGGGTCGATCGGCCTTGGGGGTGGTTCGAAGAAGGTGCACTGAGAACCATTGAAGGATTAGAACAACATGCCCATCACAGTTTTCCAAGCGGACATACTACCGCGGCATTCGGACTCTTTGGTATCCTCGCATTTTGGATCAACAAGAAGTGGGCATCTGTACTGTTCTTCCTCCTAGCCGTGATGGTAGGTTATAGCAGGATCTACCTCAACCAACATTTCTTGATCGATGTGTTCGTTGGATCACTCTTAGGCACCACCCTGGCATGGGCCAATTACTTCGTTTTCTCTGGGTTGGATCACCCGAGAATGCGCTCGCGACTATTCTAGTAAGGGCAAAAAAAAACGCGTCAGGATTTGACGCGCTTGTAATTCATGTTCACCTTGATGTGCGAACTAGGATTCTCTTCGTAGAAATCCCTGATTCTCTTCGATATGCGGAGAAAATCTGCTCTATCTTTCTCATCCAAGATCTCTAGTAAATTCTCATCCGCTGCACTGAACGCCTCGCGGATTTCAGGAAGGATCTCTTCGCTCTTCGGAAGAAGAACCACGTGCTGCTTGCGGCGATCTTGTGAATCAACCTTTCTTCTAACGTAGCCCTTCTCAGATAAATAATCTACCAAACGAACCACTGCCACCTTATCTACCTGAAGCTGCTCGGCCAACTCGCTTTGAGTTAGGCTCGTCGTAGATCTGTCTAATAGATAGAGAGCGTAGTAGTGTCGTTGAATGTCAAGATGTTGAAGCCGGTCCGTTACCTGAGCAACGTAATCCTTTGAAAGGTCGATGAATAAACGACCTATAACGTCATTCATAAAGAGCTTTTTTGTGTAGTTTTTGAAGTCTGCAAAAGTAACGATTGCAATAAATATTTAGTGTATCGGCTGCGCCGATATTGCATCATCTATAAGAATTACGCTGAGTATAGATTCGAGGTTGGTAACATTTAAAACTTTTTTTCAATTTTTTGCATAAACGTGAGTTGAACTAAGACAGCGATTGATTTTGTACCTTCGATGAACTGCTACTTGAAAACCATCTCGTTCGAGGTGCAACTCGCTTATGATAGACATATCAGATCTTCACAAATACTACCATACCGGTAGCCGACCTTTGCATGTATTAAAAGGTGTAAACCTCCGCGTAGAATCAGGGGAACTCGTTTCCATCATGGGTTCTTCGGGATCGGGGAAATCCACCTTACTCAATATCCTCGGGATGCTGGACGCATACGACGAAGGCCAATACACTCTCGATGGTGTTCTCATTAAGGATCTCTCCGAAAAACAGGCAGCCAATTATCGCAATAGGTTCCTAGGCTTCGTATTTCAAAGCTTTAATCTCATTAGTTATAAGACCGCTCTTGAGAACGTAGCCATGCCACTCTATTACCAAAGAGTGTCCCGTTCAGCACGTAACAAGAAAGCCATGGAATACCTCACTCAAGTGGGCTTAGCCGATTGGGCCGATCACTTGCCAAGTCAGCTTTCCGGAGGGCAAAAGCAACGAGTGGCCATCGCACGTGCGTTGATCACCGAGCCTAAGGTGCTTCTGGCTGATGAGCCTACCGGAGCTCTTGATACTACCACATCTCATGAGGTGATGGACCTGTTCAAGGAGATCCACAAAAAGGGAATGACGGTTGTCATCGTAACTCACGAGAGTGATATAGCCGCCATGACCGATAGAGTTATCCGTCTTCGTGATGGAGTTGTAGAGAATCGGAACGAAACCGTTACAGTTCAGTAGTATGTTCGATTTCGATAAGTGGCAGGAGATATTTGAAACCATTCGCAAGAATCCATTGAGGACCATCCTTACTGGGTTTTCCGTGACCTGGGGTATCTTCATGCTCGTCCTTTTATTAGCCGCAGGCCAAGGTCTTTCTAATGGAGCCAAGTTTGCCTTCGGAGATGATGCCCTGAATAGCTTGTGGATCAGCACAGATGTTACCAGCAAGGCGTACAAAGGCATGAACGTTGGCCGCCGGATCCAAATGGAAAATGAGGACGTCGATTTCATCGTTGAACGTTACGATGATGAAGTGGACCAATATTCAGGAAGGTATTCCCTCTGGAGCGCTCAGGTCAATTACGAAGAGAAGTATGGAACGCATTCGATGAGAGGCGTACATCCTGGACATCAAGAGATCGAGCGCACCATTATCGATAGAGGTAGATACATCAATCAAACAGATATCAATCAGGTTCGTAAGTCAGCATTGATCGGGCGTAAAACCGTTCCTAATTTCTTTGGAGAAGAGGATCCCATTGGCAAATGGATCAGAATAAATGGCGTTCCCTTTCAGATCGTTGGGATCTTCAGCGATAAAGAGAATGAAAGGGATGAGGAGAATTTCTACGTTCCTATCAGTACCGCTCAACGTGTGTTCAACGGCGGTAGACAAGTCCGACAAGTGATGGTAACGCTCGAGGAAACAGGACTAGAGAATAGTAGGGAGGTGTCCGATCAAATTCGAGGTGACCTCACCAAGAAGTTCGGGATTCACCCTGAAGATGAAAGAGCTATTTCTATCCGTAATCTGCAGGAGAATTTTCAGAATATACAGAATGCGCTTGACGGGATCACTGCCTTTGTATGGCTGATCGGTATCATGACCATTATCGCAGGAATCGTTGGGGTAAGTAACATCATGATCGTTGTGGTAAAAGAAAGGACCAAGGAGATCGGCATACGTAAAGCCTTAGGAGCCACACCAAGGTCCATCATATCCTTGATCATCCAAGAATCGGTATTCATTACGGCTGTAGCAGGTTATATAGGCCTAGTACTTGCCGTTATCGTAGTTGAGATCATCAACAGCTTCTTAACCGATGCCCCGTTCTTCCGCAATCCAACGGTAGATTTCCAAACGGCCATATACACGACCATCTTGTTGATCATCACCGGTGCCTTGGCCGGATTCGTACCAGCAAGACGTGCCGCGAGAGTTCAACCCATAGAAGCACTTCGAGACGAATGAGATTATTTGATTCAGATACATGGGGCGAAATCTGGAATACGCTTTCCAAGAATCGCGGTCGCACGATCCTCACCGGCTTCGGTGTAGCATGGGGTATAGCCTTACTTATTATCATGATGGCCAGTGGTAAGGGGTTAGAAAATGGAATTACTCGCGACATGGGAAATAGGGCCACCAACAGCATTGCCCTATGGTCGCAAACCACAAGTATGCCTTATAAAGGCTTTCAGCGTGGTAGGAGATTCAGCTTGAAGAACAGCGATGTAGATGTCATCCAACAACGCGTCCCGGAAGTACAGATCGTTTGTCCTCGCAATCAACTTGGCGGATACCGTGGTTCGAACAATGTGATCCATGATGATAAGACAGGCGCATTCACAGTTTATGGCGACGTTCCCGAATATTTTCAGATCGAGCCCAAGATCCTGGAAAGTGGACGATGGCTGAATCAACGTGACCTGGATGACACTAGAAAGGTTTGTGTGATTGGCAAGCGGGTGCAGGAGATGCTCTTTGAGCCCAAGGAAGAAGTGGTGGGTAATAGCATTCAGATCAATGGGGTTTATTTTACAGTGATCGGGGTGTATGAGTCGAACCGCCAAGGTGGAGATGCGGAAGAAGACAGACAATCGATCTTCATTCCTTTCACCACATTCCAGCGAGCCTTCAATTACGGCGATAGGGTAGGTTGGTTCACATTCTTGGTAGACCCCGAAGCAGATTCAGATAAGATTCAAACCGATGTTAAGACCGTCTTGGCCCAACAGCACACGGTTCATCCTCAAGATCTGAGAGCCTTTGGTTCTTGGAGTATGAAGGACGAGTTTGAAAGAATCCAGGGATTGTTCGCCGGAATTCGTGGATTGAGTTTATTCGTCAGTGTCTTCTCCTTGATGGCCGGCGCTATTGGGGTAAGCAACATCATGCTCGTAGTTGTGAAGGAGCGCACTAAGGAGATCGGTGTGCGCCGTGCATTGGGGGCTACGCCAAACCAGATCATCATGCAGATCATCAGTGAATCACTGGTACTTACCGTATTAGCTGGACTTATCGGGATCATCTTTGGATCTTGGTTGATGACAGCCATCGATCTACTCATCGGTACGAGCATAGACACCTTCCTACATCCAACGGTTAGGGTAGAGGTAGTATTGATAGCCTTCGGGATCCTCGTTTTCTTTGGTATCGTAGCAGGACTCCTTCCCGCACGAAGGGCAGTGCAAGTAAAGCCAGTAGAGGCCCTACGAACGGAATAAGCCTGAATGAAAAAGCCCCTGCTGCTTAGACAGGGGCTTGCACCTTTTGGTAGTTGTTCAACGTGCTTCATTCACGTATAGTTAGGTGCATCTGCGCTACTCACAATAGCACTCGCTTTACACTTGAGTTACCAATGTAACTATTTTTTAAGCACGACCGACATTCAATAATTGGAAATTTAGGTAAGCGTTGCATCTTCCTCTGGCTTCCGAAGAATGAGCGCGATGATCAGGCTGATCATAATAGCTGGGACCAAGGGTTCAGTGAAGGTAATCAAAGCAATTCCGATGTTACTTTCATACACCTCTTTCTGCCATTCTATAGTGCTGATAGCCTCCTCTTGTTGCTCTGGTGTAAGCGATACATCTTGCTGGATGGACTCGATCTGATCAGCAAACATCGTTTCCATGAACTCCGGATGATTGCTATTGAAGATCATCCACGCCCCTACATAAATGATCATCCCTACAAAGGCGATCAAAAGAGCACAGCCCCACGCTCGTCCAAAACTCCATTTGTTGACTTGTTTGCGATAAGCTCTTACGCCAAAGTAGCTCGTTCCAAAGGCAATGATCATGATTGAAAAGCCCAGGATCATTCCCGAAGCGGGATCAAACTCTTCAGCATTAGGCATGAAAAGATAGAACGGTGTGGACATGATCAATCCGGCAATGATGCCCCAAATGATAACAGTTCGTAACATGGTTGTAGGTTTATGAATTCGACAGCAAAACTCGAATTATGTTGATGAAAGGTTGTCACCCTAAAGTATGAAATCAACCTACTACTTTAGTGTGAAGACTCAATTAGTCCTAGTTCCCTTGCCTTGTTGACAGCCTGTGTACGGCGTTTTACATCGAGTTTCACGAATAGATTCTGATTGTGTGTCTTTATCGTATTCAAACTCAAATGAAGATTATCGGCAATTTCTTGATTGGAGAGGCCGGCCGACATCTGTTCTAAGATCTCCATTTCCCTTGGCCGCAGATCCAGTTGCTTGATGATAGTCCTCTTATCGGTCTCTGGTATTGATGATGGATTACTCCTCGGTTTCGAAAGTTT
>CBFHXG010000064.1:0-8300 GCA_965659725.1 Phaeocystidibacter sp.
CATCGCTCCATTGAATATCCTCGATGTAACTATCCGGCACGATGCCTTCCAGCCTGAGTTCAACCGTTTCACCAGTACATAGAGTGACGTTCTGTGCTGAGGTATTGGTCACCCCTTCGAGTACCTCCACCTCTATCGTATCCGAATCATAACAATTACCCAAGAAAGCCTCGATCCAATAAAACCCGGCGTCAGTCGTAGAGATAGAGTTCGCATTGTCGCCTGTACTCCAGTACACACTATCTGGTACTGCATTGGCGGAGAAGGTGAGGTTGGCAGTTTCACCTACGCAGATCGAGGTTATATCTATGGTATTGATAGAAAAATCTAGAACATTTACTTGAATAGTATCACTTAGTCCGCACCCATCGATATCAAACTCCACGAAGTAGGTGCCGGGGGTGGATACATTCAAGAATTGCCCTTGGCTTCCATCGCCCCACATTACATTGGAGGCATTGCTTGGAACTTGAAGGGTGATAATATCTCCAGCACAAAGAGTAGTATCGTTTCCGAGATCGAAACTTCGCGAAGATTCACTGACATAGATCGAATCGTAGGCCCAACAGGAGCCAGAAAGGGCAACCCATGCATATAACCAGCCCGTTTGAGAGGCTGTCCTGAATCGGCCTGTAACTCCATCACTCCAGATCACGCTATCGATCGCTGGGGCACCGGTACTGTTATACGCTGCGATATTGACACTGTCATTAGGACAATAGAACGCCGAATCTTCGAGAGCAACGGCTTCAGAGATGGTGTCCCTGAAAACCTCGAACGTATCGGTGATGGAAGCGCAATTGGTTGTCATGGTTACCCAATGCTGACCCGGCGGTGGGGTTGGAATGGTTCGGGTGGTGCCTCCGGTAGACCAGAGATAAGTTGCATTGATGATCTGTGGAGCTGTCACACTGCCTGAGCCACAAGCTGGAACATCGCCAAGATTGATGGATGGAAACTGAGCTGGGTCGAACAGGAACTCCCTGCGTATATCGGAGAAGAAAAGGTTTTGCGTAACAGGTGCCGTAACCCAGGTGCCTTGATTAGAACTGGGCCGGGTGTAGATAAGCGACATGGCCGGTGCGATGGTAATGATACCTGGGATATTAGGTTGATTGGGATTGGTGGCGATAAACCTCCCGAAGTGTCCGATTGTATCGCACAAGGAACTGATCCCTTGATCTTGATCGGGGTGCGATGAATTGTAGTAAACGTGAACCCCATCTGTACCGCCTGTACCATTGATTGCGGAAAGGGTAACCCCTTGAGGTGAAGAGATCGAAACGGTTCCGATGTTATAGGTATGATTACTCTGCTCGCCAACCGGCGCTCCGGAAATGGACCTACTGGCGCCGGTGCCTATACCCAATGAAAGGTCGTTTCCATTCCCTGAAAGATCACTTATCGTAAGGCCGGTGCCATCAAATCGCCAATACGCTTCCAAGGCCGGTTCATTTCCAGTGAGTCGTTCGCACATGTGATCGCGGATCTCGGTAAGAGGTAGCTCTCTTGACCATAACGACATCTCATCGAGTTCGCCTTCGTAGTGGTGGCTGGCTTGGTCGAAGATATAGCCAACATTGGTAGACGCTCCAGTAGGAAAGGTTGGAGTGATGCCCGGTACGGCACTGATGCTGGTCGTTCCCCTAGGTGCGCCATTTACATAAACTGCGCCTTGGGCCGCGCTGTTGAAAGTGATGGCGATGTGCACCCATTGGTTCGTGATGGTACCTATAGTGGAGATCATCACGTCATTGGACGGAAGGTTGAAGGATGTATTATTGCCCAGGATCACGCGCAACACGCCTGGTGTAGGTTCATATTCAACGGTGATACCCTGATAGCCGTTGGCAGAATTCGCGGTTGAAATGATGGGTTGAACTCCTGTACTGGCATCTACTTTCATCCAATAGAGCAAGGTGAAAGGAAAATCCAGATCTGAAATAGAAGACCCAGTGGTAGTTACGATCGCCGTATTGCCCGGAGAAAGATCCAAGGCATCTCCACTGCCACTTTGGGCAATTACAAAATTGGAAACACACAGAAGTGTGCACAACACAAAATTTCGGATCGAGCGATGTAGCATGAGAGTTCTTAGGGTTCTGTACTTAGTGTGAAATCTCTACAAACCTATACGTTCAGATGGGTGTAAAGGTTTGTAAAATGGCAAGCGAATGTTCCAGTTCGCTAACGACCTATCAGTCGAGAACATTATGGTAATTTTCCCAAACTCGTTCCTGGGAAAACTGTCGCTTACCCAATGAGCTATTGTTATCCCTATCGGATTTCGATAAAGGCTCGAGCCAGCCTTCACTGCCAATGTCATCCCACGTATAGAAAACATACCCTTCTGATTTGAGGAAAGGGATCAACACACTTTTAGGATTGAGGAAGATCTTACTACCGGTAATAAAAAGAATGAAAAGTGCATTTCCAGCTTCTTGGCGACGATGTCCGAAGATCGCGATATCGATCTCGCTCAACAGCTTGAAGTAGGCATCCCTTTTCATGAAATCCATGAGTGGGTTGAACTTCTCCCCAAACTTATTCTTCCCCAATTCAAGGACACTATCGATATGATGCTGATCTCCATAACTCAGAGGAGCAACGAGTTCCATATCCTTTGAATTTAGATCAAAGGTGTCTAGCAACTCTATCAAATGATGATGATTTCCACTGACAGAGCCACTGTGATTCAACAGCAACTTGATCTTTCCGCTATCCTTTTTATCGGCATCGATCTCCAAGATCCCATCCAACTCACTCTGCTGGAAGGCACCATATTGGAATCGCAACAATTGAGCGCTCGAAGCATAATGTCTTTGAAGTAGCTCAAAATCATGTGGATTCCAAAAGCAAAAGTAGTCTATGTTAGACCGCACGAACTTGGCGAATATCCTACTGTAGTAGCTGATAGTGAGCCACCTCTTGATCCTATCCATTGCTGAGGCTCCACGAACATGGGCAAGTAATCCCTTAGGGCTATCTTCCTTTTCGTAAAGTCCGAAGCCCTTTACCGTTTGAAGGAGTTCATAGAGATCATTTCCGTAGAACATCCAATAAACGGGAACATTAGGCAGATTCTTAAAGAACTTGATCTTCTGGTAGGTCAGATAGTGGATGTACACTCTGCTGATGGAAACCTCATTGGAGGCCATGTAAGCGTCCCATTGCGAACTATGGATCACATTATCGCTCTCTTCCAGTGACTTGTATGGAGGCTTAGGCCCAAAAACGACATATAAATGATCTTCATAGATACGTTGAGCGCGATCCATGAATGGCGGTAAGAACTTCTCATCTTGAATGAGATGAACGTAGAGGTCATTTTTCATAACCGAACGACTTCAATGTTTCAGATGCCGTGTTCCAGGCGGTGGCAATATCCTTATCAGAAAGTACGGACCTGTATCGTTCGATTCTCGTGCTATCCAGTGGATCAAGCGTTTTCTTCTTCCAAGCCAAGGTCTGTTGCGGCTCGTCGTTCACCTTGTAATAATCGAGTACTAGTTCATCAAATGGGAGTCCCATGAAATCGAGCACTTCACGAATCGAGCCTTTGAGGTTTGATACAATGTCTTCGTACCTCACCACAAAATGGTCTTTATCCTTCAGAAAATCCTTGATGTTCTCATTCTTATCCCTCCAAGAAGCGGCAATTTCCTCTGCGTCTGTTGGAAGCTTTGGTGCATAATCTCCCTGAAACTTCTTCTGTTCTATTTCCTTGTAGGAGCAGATCACATCGCGGACATCGCGCACTATGAAGAGGTAGTAAGCCTCGGGCATGGCCTTATCGATCGTTTCGAGGTGATCGATGTAGTAATTGTTCTTGTCGACAATAGCCTTAATAGTACTCTTCCCCTTCTGATTGGCGTACGCTGTGAAAACTGCCTGACACATCGCACTGTAGGAAAAGCTTTCAGAGGCGTTGAGTGCGTTCAATACATCGTCTTTCTCCATCTCCCACGTTTCCATCTTCTTGCTTGCCAATACTGCATCTGCGAAGCGCGAGCGAGTTCCTGGATCAGAGAGATCGGCATCCTTGAAATCCTTGAACAACCATTGAATGAATCCGCATTCAGGCGGAGCAACTATGCTGGGGTGCGCGTTTAGGATTAATCGAAATAGAGAGGTCCCCGATCTCGGATTACCCAATATGTAGAAAAACCGATTTTGTTGCATACTCGAGCAAATGTACTTTTAATCGTTCATGTTGGGAACGCAGACTTGAAAATCTATTCAGCCTAAAAAGCACCCGATGTAGTAAGAGACGATCAAATTCTCGTTCCCACATCTTACCTTTGAAATACAGCACGATCGCAAGGAAGACAATAAGTTCGCCCTATTCACCGATTAGCGATAAGCCTTATAAACGCATTATGGAGAAGACATTCATACCGGTAACCAAGCCGTATATTCCGAATAGGAAAATCCTCGACCGATACATCGATGAGGTTTGGGAGCGCCAATGGTTCACCAATAACGGTCCGCTCCTTCAAGAGTATGAAACTCAGCTAGGCAAAGCTTTGGGTACAGAAAGGCCTTTTGTTGTAGGCAATGGCACCATTGCGTTGCAAATAGCACTTAAGGCATTGGGCATAACCGGTGAGGTGATCACCACCCCATTTTCCTATGTGGCTACTACGAGCTCTATCGTGTGGGAGGGTATGACTCCCGTTTTTGTTGATATTGATGACACATTGAACATCGATCCGAAGCAAATTGAAGCTAGTATCACAGAGAAGACCTCAGCGATATTAGCAACTCACTGTTTCGGAAATGCCTGTGATATCGAGGCTATTGATGCAATCGCGAAGAAGCACGGCCTTAAAGTGATCTACGATGCTTCCCATTGCTATGGAACCACCTATAAAGGGGAAAGCATATTCAATTTTGGAGATGTCAGCACATTGAGTTTGCATGCCACTAAATTGGTCCACAGCATTGAGGGCGGTGCCATTTTCTGTAGTGATGAGAAGGTCATGGAGCAAATCCGACTCATGCGGAATTTTGGTCATGATGGCCCCGAGAAATTTACTGGTGTTGGCATCAATGGAAAGAACTCTGAAATGCATGCGGCCGTTGGACTTACCGTCCTTAAAGATGCTCAGAAGATACTTGACTCTCGCAAGGAGATCAGCTTGAAATACAATGAACTGTTGATGGGTACCGATATTCAAACTCCGGTGATCGATCCAAATTGCGTTTCAAACTACTCCTACTATCCGGTGGTCTTCAATAATGAAGAAGTAGCGCTCCAGGTAAAGGCTAAACTCGAAGAAGAAAACATTCAACCGAGGAGGTACTTCTACCCATTGCTCAGCGAGCTCGATTACGTACATACGTCCAACGATATGAGCAGATCGAAGCACGTATCTTCATCCATACTCTGTTTACCGATCTTCTACAACATGCCTGATGATGTGCAGTTGAAGATCGTAGAGATCGTCAAGCAGAATAGCTAATTGCGATAAAGAGCGGCAGAATCGAATGAGCACCATTCAAAAGCAAAGCATCTTGGGTGCCACGAGTTCTTACCTCGGGGTGGGCATTGGATTCTTGAATAAGATCATCCTCTTCCCTCTTGTATTCCTCGATCAGCGGGATTACTGGGGATTGATAGAACTCTTCACTCAATGGTCCACCTTTGTTGCCGGGGTAGCCACCTTGGGTATTCCGATCGCCTTTAACAAGTATCTCCCAGCTGCTTCGGTTGAAGACAGAGGTAAGTATATTCGTTTGGGAACGCGCATCCTCTTGTTTGGAGGGTTGATCTTCACCGCACTCTTCCTAACTCAACCCAATTCCATAGCCTCATTCGCTAAGGATCCAGACTTTGTGCTATCTGAGTACAATGCCTTGCTCCTCATGTGCCTTGGGATGTTTGTTTGGGAATGGGGAAATGGACTTCTCACATCTTCGGCAAATGCCCATGTTGGAGTATTCATGAACTCAGTGATCCAGCGTGTGATGGTAGCTATTTTGCTCATCACCAAGATCATCTTCGATTACGATGTGAGCACCTTCATCTCAGGTGTTGCCCTCTCCTACCTTCTTACTTCGGCCATAACTATTGCAATGGGATTCCGATCTTTCAACGGTTCCGCCGAAACCTCGAATGACTATGACCCGAAGGAGTTCTTCAAGTTTTCAGGAGTTTCCCTTTTGATCAGAGGAACATCATTGGCCATGACGAGCATGGATGTTCTCATCGGAGGTCTGTTGCTACCTATCTATGTCATTCCCGTCTTGGGAATCGCGAAGTACTTCAATACCGTTATGTTGATACCGGGAAGAGCTATTTCTCGCGGAGCCATATCACAGATCTCAAAGGCATGGAAGGTGCATGACAAAGAGAAGTTGTCTGTTCTCTACAAGAAGACCGCCCTGACGGGATTGGGAATTGGTCTTAGCATTTTCGTGGCTATCTGGATATGGATAGACCATGTAATCCTTCTGCTTCAAGAAGGGTTTGAAATGCTGCCGATCGTTTTCATGATTACCTCTTTTGGCATCCTGTTCAACCTGATGGCCGGCATCAATTCACATCTCATCAACCTGTCTACCTTCTACCGACTCAACCTTTGGTCCAATCTCTCGGTATTGATCCTAGGCGTTGCAGCTACCTACTGGTTAACAGAGACTTACGGAATCATCGGAACAGCGATAGGCTTCTCCCTTATCATCGTGATGGCCAATGTGATACGTGGATTAGTGATCTGGTACAAGGTGGGCATCCACCCTTTCTCACCGAATCTCTTCAGGACCATAGCCGTGTTTATTGCCCTGATCTTGATCCATCAATTCACTCCAGACGGGGTACTATGGTCGGTTATCATGACCCTCCTTTGGCTCATTGGTGTTTGGCTTGTTTGGGTGAGGTGGCAGATCGTGCCTCAGGTTTATGAGCTAGTTAAGCGCTTCTTACCAAAGTTCCTTTCCTAGGAAATCGAAAAGCTCTCGGTTCTTCTTCGCGTACACTTGGCTTAAACTTTCCTTTGTAGCTGGATCGATCGTCTTCTTGTATCGTCTCGCATTCTTGATGGTTTGATCCAAGTTGCTCCAATCGGAAGGCTGCATCTTTAGGAATGTCAAGATGCGATTCAGAGTACCTACGGTATCATCTCGCAACTCCCTTCTTCCCAAGATCAATAGTTGATCTCGCTTGTAATACTTAAGCACTTCCTTGATCTGATCGATGTAAAAACCTCTTCTGATAAAGCTGGGTTCCTCGAAGTGACTCTTCTCCTCGATGTATTGCAGCTCAAGTTTAACGCACTCATCAAAGGAAGGGAACTCATCTGGACCATAAAGTACATCCATCATGTTATTGTCACGGTCGGTAACATACCCAGTTTGAACAAGCTGCGGCAGATTCTTTCGAGTAACCTTAAAATCTCGGTACATATTCCAAGACGAGTAAGCACGGGAAACGGGTTCTCGGAGGATCATAATCAGTTTGGCCTTGGGGTAATGCTTGGCCATTCGCTTGATGGAATCAGCACGATACATGTAATCCGGCGTAGCATCAATGAAATGTTTGGGATTGCTTCTTAGAGGTGGTTTACTGAATTGAGTCTCATACCACTTCTTCCCCTTGGCATATCTGTCATCCCGATCAAAGAAGTGTAACTCCTTGTCAATTCCACCAAGTATCTCAGGATGCTGAATGAGATATGAATAGATGGAGCTCGTTCCACCCTTTTGAGCACCGATCACAAAAACGCTTGGAGAATGATTCTTTGCGATCTTACCCCAAACCTTGTTCAAGACCCGTTCAGCCTTCTCGATCTTCGATGGCCCTTTTTGAATATCTTCTACTGCGGGCTTGTTTTCTTCAGTCATTCCAGAATTCGCTTATGGGCAGCTCAGGTAACAACTGCTGCAAACTTTGTTGTTCTGTATTGAAATCGTCTTTCATGGATGAAAGGACAGACTTGTAGTCTTGATCTGAGCTAGGGACCTTCTTAGAATTAAGAGCAAGGTACGCAGGTAGCAATGCCTTTTGAACGGCATGTGGCACAAGAGGCTGGATCCTCAAACCCAGTTTGTGGAGGAACTTGCTTTTGGTTGCTCGCGATTCATTTCGATGTTCGAAGTCGAAGTCATCGTAGAAGGAAGGATCGATATTCAAGAACGCTGCGATCTCGCGCGAAACCTTCACCTTGTTCCTGACCAGGTCTTCAAACAAGATGAATTTTATCTTGGAACGATCATATCCCTTCAACCATTTCGCCACGTGCACGCTGTAGGTCCACAATCGTTGAGCGCGCGGAAGGTCGATGTAATCCTTGAAATCC
>CBFHXG010000065.1:0-8238 GCA_965659725.1 Phaeocystidibacter sp.
TCTACAAGCTCTACCCGAACAGTCAACTAGAAGCATCCGCCCTCGATGTGGGTCTTCCTGAAGGACAAATGGGGAACTCGGAAGTAGGACACATGAACCTCGGAGCCGGAAGAGTGGTTTACCAAGATCTCGTTCGCATCAACCGGGAAGTAGACAATGGTGGTCTAGCCAACAACCCAAAGTTGATCGAAGCCTTCGAACATGCTGAAAAGCATCACAGCAAGGTGCACTTGATCGGATTGGTAAGCGACGGTGGTGTTCACAGCCACATCAAACACCTCAAAGGTCTGCTCACCGCAGCTGCCGATAGAGGCCTTTCACGTGTGTTCGTTCACGCATTTACAGATGGACGCGACACGGATCCTAAAGGCGGACTAGCCTACATCAAAGAGGTACAGGATCACATGGCAAAGACTACGGGTCACCTTGCCAGTATCATCGGACGTTATTATGCCATGGACCGCGACAAGCGTTGGGAGAGGGTGAAGAAAGCCTACGACCTACTCGTTCACGGAAAAGGCGAATCCTATGCAATGCCCCTGCGCGCATTGGAAGACAGCTACGCCAAAGGAGTTACAGATGAGTTCATCGAGCCGATCGTTATCTCCCGAAGTGGTCAAGCTACAGCTACCATTGGTCCGAATGATGTAGTGATCTGCTTCAACTTTAGAACAGATAGAGGTCGTCAGATCACACAGGCTCTCACACAACAAGCTTTCCCAGAACAAGGTATGGAGCCATTGGACCTACACTATGTAACCATGGCACGCTACGACGATACCTTCAAAAGGGTACATGTACTTTATGAGAAGGAGAACCTCACACATACACTTGGAGAGATCCTAAGCAAGGCCGGAAAAAAGCAGATCCGTATCGCTGAAACCGAGAAATATCCACACGTGACCTTCTTCTTCAGTGGCGGTCGCGAGCGTGAATTCGAAGGTGAAAAACGCATTATGTGTCCATCTCCCAAAGTGGCAACCTACGACCTCCAACCAGATATGAGCGCTGCCGACATCAGAGATGCCATCGTTCCTGAACTAAAGAAAGGGGAAGCAGACTTCGTTTGTTTGAACTTCGCCAATCCAGATATGGTAGGTCATACAGGCAGTATGGAAGCCGCTATCAAGGCATGTGAAACAGTGGATGAATGTGCGAAGGCCGTTGTAGAAGCAGGTCTCGAACAGGATTACAACTTCATCATTCTGGCAGATCACGGCAATGCAGATTGCATGATCAACCCAGATGGTTCGCCCAACACAGCGCACACCACTCAACCCGTACCTATTTTCTTGGTTGGAAACAATGTGGCAGGTAAGAAGCTTCACCCAGGCCGACTTGGAGATGTGGCTCCTACCCTTCTAGAGATAATGGAAATTGAACAGCCGGAAGCAATGACCGGCAAAAGCTTGATCGATCCATGATTCCAAATTCACTCATCATAGCCATCGATTTTGACGGTACCATCGTAGAAGATGCGTATCCAGACATCGGTAAGCCAAAGATCTTTGCCTTTGAAACCCTGAAGCAACTTCAGAAAGATGGGCATCGATTGATCCTATGGACCTACAGGAATGGTAGAAAGCTAGACAAGGCTGTGGAGTTCTGCCGTGAGAACGGTATCGAGTTCTACGCCGTTAACAAAAGCTATCCCGAGGAAGATGAGAACGATAAGTCCATCCCTCGTAAACTGAATGCCGACCTATTCGTGGACGATCGAAACGTTGGCGGATTCCCAGGATGGGGAGAAGTTTATCAAGCCATCTCAAAAGCACCTCTTGAAATGCAAGAGGAACGAAACAAGAAGTCAAGAAGAAAGAAACGCAAAGGCCTCTTTGGTCTAGGTGGATAAAGACACACAATGACGCACTATAAAACGAGAGAAGAGATTGAATTGATGCGCGAAAGCGCTCAGATCGTGTCCAGGACATTGGGTTTGGTGGCACGTGAGATCAAGCCGGGCGTTACGCCACTCCAACTCGATAAATTAGCTGAAGAATACATTCGCGATCAAGGTGCCGAACCCGGTTTCCTGGGTATGTACGACTTCCCTAATACGCTCTGCATGAGTCGTAATGAAGTTGTTGTACACGGATATCCCGACGATAAACCACTGGAAGAAGGTGATATTATCTCTGTGGATTGTGGAGCTTACAAGAATGGATTCTACGGTGATCACGCCTTCACATTCCCAGTTGGTGAGATCAAGCCAGAGATCAAAAAACTCCTTGAGGTAACGCTTGAGTCGCTGTACTTGGGATTGGATCAGGTACGTGCCGGCAATCGCATTGGCGATATCGGTTATGCGGTGCAAAAGCACGCGGAAGACCATGGCTATGGTGTGGTTAGAGACCTTGTTGGACACGGTTTAGGCAGGGATATGCATGAGGAACCTCAAGTGCCTAACTTCGGCAAGCGCGGCCGAGGGAAGAAAATGAAAGAAGGATTGGTGCTTGCTATCGAGCCGATGATCAACATGGGTACCCATCGCGTAGCCTATCTTTCCGACAACTGGACGATCGTATCTGGCGACCGCAAGCATTCTGCTCACTTCGAGCACGATGTGGCCATTGTGGATGGTAAGCCAGATGTTCTATCTACCTTCGACTACGTATTTGAAGCCCTCGGACTTCCTAAAGAAGACTTTACACTTCCGGTTAAACTATGATCAAGTTCGCCCTTAAGTATATTCCACGTCCGTGGTTGATACGTTTGAGTTACATCGTTCAGTTCTTTGCCCCAGTCCTCTATGGAGGTAATCGCTTCACGGATCCTATCGATGGAAGAAGCTATCGCAAGTTCTTACCCTATGGATATGCCGGGAACATCAGGGAAAATGCCCTATCTCCAGGCACCAATAGCTTGGAACGTCACCGTTTGATGTACCTCTACTTGAAGAGAGACACCGATTTCTTCGAGGCACCAAAAAAGGTGCTTCACGTTGCCCCAGAGCAGTGCTTTCACGGGCGATTCAAGAAGATGGATAACCTCGATTACGATACGGCCGACCTCAACAGTCCGATCGCCGATTACTCCATCGACATCCACAATATACCTTTTGACGATAACACATATGACGTCGTTTTCTGCAACCACGTTCTAGAGCACGTTACCGATGATCAGAAGTGTATGAGCGAGCTCTGTCGCGTTTTGAAACCAGGCGGACTGGCGATCATGCAAGTGCCTTATATCCCTGAACAAGAAAAAACGGTAGAGGATCCTACCATCACCGATCCAAAGGAAAGAGAGCGACTCTTTGGTCAATATGACCACGTTCGTAAGTACGGTAAGGATTACGCGGACCGTCTCGAGAAGGCTGGTTTCAAGGTAACCAAGGTAGAGATGGAAAAGGAGTTGACTGAGGAAGAATTTGAGCGCTACAGACTTCCGAAGGGTGAACCACTCTACGTTTGCAGCAAGTAAGGATCTCTCCTATCCATCGAGTCTATCCAATCCGGCCTTCGCTTTTTGCTGACACCCCTCGTACCAAGGGTAATCGGAGAATCCGAGTACATGTCGGTAGTGCTTTTCCGCTTCAGAAGGATCTGTATCCTCAAGAAGGATTCCCAGTTGCAGCTCTGCATTTACACGAGAATAGGTTGTGGGAAATACCGTGTATTGGATGCAGGCCTTAAAGTGCCTGATGGCCGATGCCCTATTGACCAGCTCCTGATAGCACCTTCCTCTTCTGTAGTGGTACTCCAAAAGATGCTCCTCTGTGACGAGCTTCTGATAGAGTTCTGCGGTGAGGATATCTAAAGCCTGTTGGTATGCGCCTGCATCGAACCTCAAGCGAGCAAGTAGAAGATCGATCGGAATGGGTGGAGCCTCCATTTCTCGCATGGCCTGAAGATCGGCACCTACATAATCGTCTCCCTCTCGTATAGCTCGTTGCCTGTATTCCTCCGCCAATCTTTGATTGCCGTGAATGCGATAATGCCAATTGAGGTACCTGAGTGTAGATTTCTTGAAATGCTTCCCCTTGTTGGCCTCGAGATACCTAAGGAGAGGTTGCTGTGCATTCCTATCTCCACGTGCCACTTTAGCGCGACCTAAGAAGTAGTCCAGATGTGGAAAGGGATATCTACCCTGCAGACGCTGGACGTTTTCTAAGAGCGATATCAGGTCGTCATTCTTGCCTTTAGAATCGAGGATCTTCGCTTCTAGATAAGCGTGTAATGGATTCTTGGAGGGATCGACTCCATACGACCTAAGACTGCTTGCGCCCTCGCTATCCAATTGATGCTTCACATAGGCATTTACGAAGATGAACTTATCTCTAAGATGTGCGTATTCCGCATTCCGGGTTACACGCAGGGCATCGTCGAGTTGCTTGAGACCAGATTGCACATCGCCGGAATACCCCATGAGAGCGGCTACCCATTTATAACTATCTGGCATGCTACCGATGGCTACGTTCAATAGGCCTGAACCGATATAGAACGGTTTGTGATCGGGGTAATCATCCAAACCATCTTCCAGGATATTCAATCCTGATAAAGCGTATTGAGCAGAACTCCATCGATTGTTGTACTTCGCTTCTACGGATGCCATTTGAAGGTAGACGTCGCCCATGATCATGTAGTACTCTTCGGTAGTGCTTTGATCATTATCCTTCAGATACTCGGCCCAGGATTCCAGTTGATCCCTGTCCTCCTCATAGGCTCCGGGGTCTTCGTTCACCATGTGTTGGATATACATGTGCGTGAGGCGGAGGTAGATAAGTGACCATTGGGCTGCACCGGAGCGTTGAAGCGAATCAATGCGACTCTCGGCACGGTCTACCTTGAGCTTATAGATATCATCATACACCTCCTTCATGGCGGGTGTGAGCAGCGTTTGTGCCGCGAGGGTTCCACTGAGGAGTACGCCCGAAAGGATGGAAAGTATGCGCATAAAAAAAGGGCTCGATGTGAGCCCTTAAATTTATAGTTCCTCGAAGGATTATTTAGCCTTTGACAAGATATCTTCGATCATCTTATTCATGTGCTCTTCCTCCTCACGTGCCAACTCAGGGTCTACGAGAATACGACCACTGTGCTCGTCGGTGATGATCTTCTTGCGTTGAGCGATCTCCAACTGGCGCTGCGGCGGGATTACAAAGAATGAACCGGCAGAAGCTCCACGCTCGATAGATACAACGGCGAGACCATTGTGTGCTTTAACGCGGATGCGCTTGTAGCCATTGAGTAGGCGTGCTTCGAGCTGCTTACCGAACTCTTCAGACTTCTTGAGTAGAAGTTCTTCTTCCTTCTCAGTGTCAGCCATGATGTTCTTGAGCTCGCCTTGCTTGTACTCGAGGTGGCTCTTGCGCTCAGCTAGCTTCTCTTCAGCTCCTTCTTTAACTTCCTTCTTGTTAGCGATCTTGGCTTCGTACTCCTTGATGCGCTTATTGCTCAATTGAATTTCCAATTCTTGGTACTCAACTTCCTTAGAGATTGCATCGAACTCGCGGTTATTACGCACGTTCTTTTGCTGCTCCTCGTACTTCTTGATCTTTTCAGTGGCGTTCTTGATAGTGATCTTGCGATCTTTGATCTCGTCCTCTAGGTCTTTGATCTCGTTAGAAACCTTCTCAACTCGAGTTTCGAGTCCAGTGATCTCATCTTCCAAGTCTTCCACTTCCAATGGCAATTCTCCGCGAAGGTTGCGGATTTCATCAATTCTTCGATCGATGATCTGAAGATCGTACAACGCGCGAAGTTTGTCTTCGACCGTCATTTCTTTCGTCTTTGCCATAGAACTTATAGATATAAAATGGGGTTCGTTTTGACTGCCGTCTTGAAGGTGGCAAAAGTAGGGAATTTTTCATGAATAGCATCGAACAAAAGGTCAATCGTAAATTGCTCTGACTCAAAGTGTCCAATATCTGCGATCACTATTTTACCATCGGCATCAAAAAACTGGTGATACTTGAAATCTCCGGTCACGAAAACATCTGCTTTCGCACCTATCGCATCTTTCAATAAAAAGCTACCAGAGCCACCGCAGATGGCTATTTTACTGACTTTCTCAGAGATGGGTCGAGTATATCTCACCACGCCACCTACTCTATCCTTGAGGTGTTTGAGGAAGTCTTCCGTAGACATAGGTGTTTCCAGATCGCCTATCATGCCACTTCCTACATCTTGCCAATTATTTTCAAGGGTTAGGATATTGAACGCCACCTCTTCATAGGGATGAGCATGTTGCAAGGCATTGAGGATAGTTGCTTTTTTATCGAAGGGGAACACCACTTCTAGTTTGGTTTCCAGTTCGTCATGACGAATACCTTGCTCGCCAACGAATGGATCGGTGTCCTCTCCAGCCCTAAAGGTTCCCGTGCCTTCCGATCTAAATGAGCATTGGTCGTACTTGCCGATATGTCCACCTCCGGCTTCAAATAGGGCGTCCAAGACCTTCTGTGCGTGATCCTTGGGAGCGAAGGTAATGAGCTTTCTGATCCAGCCAGACTTCCCTGAAAGGATGCGTGTATCCTTGAGTCCTAGGACTTCAGCTAAGCGGGCATTGACTCCTGTGGAGACATTATCTAGGTTGGTATGGATCGCATACAAGGCGATATCCTTCTTGATGGCAAGCATTACGCAGCGTTCCACGTAGTTCTTGCCGTTGAGTCGTTTTAATCCACCAAAGATGATAGGATGGTGAGAAACGACGAGGTTCGCTCCTTTAGTGGCGGCCTCTTCTATCACCTCTTCGGTCACATCTAGGCTGACCAGAACGCCAGTGCATTCGGTATTCCCTTGGCCCACGAGAAGTCCGCTATTGTCGTACGACTCTTGATACGGGGTAGGTGCCCAAGCTTCGAGGTGGGCGGTTATTTCTGAGATCTTCATAGGACGAAGATACGCAGAGGTAGAGGTACAAAAAAACCCCTCGATATGGCTACCGAGGGGTCTATGTTCAATGGTTAGAGAAGATTACTCTCCGTCTTCCATATCTTTCTTCAACTGTGCTAGTGCGTCGAGGTCACCCAATGTGGTCTTTTCAACATTCTGAGAAGCCTTCTTCGATGGACGAGACTTGCTAGCCTTTGCGTTGTCGTCGCTCGGGATATCTTCTGCACTCGTACCCATATCCTTGTGGAGTTGAGTATGAGAAACTACGATACGACGAGCGTCTTTGCTGAATTCGATAACCTTGAATTCGAGGGTTTCGCCTTTCTTGATCTGAGTACCATCCTCTTTGTGAGTGTGGCGACCAGGGCAGAATCCTTCTACTCCGTAGGTTTCGAACATGATGTTAGCACCTTTATCGAATACGTCGATCACGTTACCTTCGTGAGAGCTACCTACAGTGAATACTGCAGCGTAGTTGTCCCAAGGGTTCTCTTGAACCTGCTTGTGGCCGAGGCTCAAGCGACGGTTCTCAGTATCAACGTCGAGTACTTTAACTTCAAGTTCAGCACCGATGCTAGTGAATTCTGATGGGTGCTTGATCTTCTTCGTCCAAGAAAGGTCGGAGATGTGGATCAAGCCGTCGATACCTTCTTCCAATTCTACGAATACACCGAAGTTGGTGAAGTTACGTACGATACCCTTGTGTTGGCTACCACCAGGGTACTTGGTTTGGATATCAGCCCATGGATCTGGAGTGAGTTGCTTCATGCCCAAAGACATCTTGCGATCCTCACGATCCAAAGTAAGAACAACAGCTTCTACCTCATCGCCCACTTTCACAAAATCTTGTGCGCTGCGGAGGTGTGTGCTCCAGCTCATCTCAGAAACGTGGATGAGACCTTCAACACCTGGCTGTACTTCTACGAATGCACCATAATCAGCAAGAACAACAACTTTACCCTTCACCTTGTCACCTACAGATAGGTCTTCGCTAAGGGCATCCCATGGGTGAGCAGCAAGTTGCTTGATACCCAATTGGATACGTGTCTTGGCTTCGTCGAAGTCCAAGATAACCACGTTGAGCTTCTCGTCGAGTTCAACCACTTCAGATGGGTGATTGATACGGCTCCAGCTGAGGTCGGTAATGTGTACCAAACCGTCAACACCACCGAGGTCGATGAATACACCGTAAGATGTGATGTTCTTAACCACACCTTCAAGTACTTGACCTTTCTCAAGCTGAGCGATGATCTTACGCTTCTGCTCTTCAAGGTCAGCCTCGATAAGTGCCTTGTGAGAAACAACTACGTTTTTGAACTCTTGATTGATCTTAACAATCTTGAATTCCATTGTCTTATCAACGTATGCGTCGTAGTCACGGATAGGCTTCACATCAATC
>CBFHXG010000066.1:0-7583 GCA_965659725.1 Phaeocystidibacter sp.
TCAGATGGTCGCTCATGTATTTCACCACGCTGAGGTCGTGACTTATGAACAGGTAGGAAAAGCCAAACTCTTCCTTGAGTTCATTCAGCAGGTTGAGCACCTGGGCTTGAACGCTAACGTCCAATGCGGATACGGACTCGTCGCAGATCAACAGCTCGGGTTCAACCGCCAGCGCTCTAGCTACGCCAATACGCTGACGTTGACCGCCGGAAAACTCATGCGGATATTTGTGAAGATCATCCTTGCTAAGGCCAACTCGCTCCAATAAGTAAGCGGCACGTTCCTTCCTTTTGCCCTTGTGAAGTTTATGGACGATCATGGGTTCCGTTAGCACGTCGATCACTTTCGATCGAGGATTCAACGACGCAAAAGGGTCTTGGAAGATCATCTGTATCTCCTTGCGGATCTTCCGAAGTGAAGACCCCTTGAGGTGGGTAATATCTCTTCCCTTCCATTTGATGGACCCTGCGTTGGTTTCGTGAAGGTGAACCAAACACCGACTCAATGTACTCTTCCCGCAACCCGATTCACCAACCAGTCCCAAAGTTTCACCTTTGTACAGTTTCACACTCACTCCGTCAACGGCCTTGAAAACACTTGCAGTACCAAACCAGGAGCTATGCTTAAGGGTGAACCACTTCTCGAGGTCCTTTATCTCCAAGAGAACCTCTTCAGATGTATTTTTCTCCAGCTTCTTGGTGGTGCCTTTGCGTCCGGACATCACGTCTTCTACTGTTGTGAGTCGGTAGGGTTTGTCATCCAATGGAGGTCGGCAGGCCAAAAGACCCTTGGTATATTCTGAGTCGGGACGATTCAACACCTTTTCGGCAGGTCCGTATTCCATCATTTCTCCCCTGAAAAGCACGAGGACCTCATCGGCTACCTCAGCCACAACGCCAAGGTCGTGGGTTATGAATAACACCGACATCTCCCTTCGTTCTTGCAGCTCGCGTATCAGCTTGAGAATCTCTTTTTGGACGGTGACGTCTAGTGCGGTAGTGGGTTCATCGGCAATGAGGAGTTGTGGAGAGCAAGCGAGCGCCATGGCGATCACCACTCTTTGTCTCTGTCCGCCACTCAACTCATGTGGCCAGGCGGCATACTTCTCTTCTGGGCTCGGGATATGAACTTCTTTGAAGAGCGAGATAACGCGCTTCTTGGCTTCTTGATCCGATACTTTCTCGTGCTTCTTGATCATCTCCGCCACTTGGTCGCCACAACGCATGGATGGATTGAGCGCCGTCATGGGTTCCTGAAAGATCATCGCCATTTGTGCTCCGCGTATAGCGCGATGCTCTTCGTCGGAAAGTTTAAGGAGGTCCGTTGATCCGAATTTGAAGGTCTTAGCTTTGATATTCGCATTGAGCAGACCCATGATCGCCAAGCTCGTGACGGATTTACCCGAGCCAGATTCGCCAACGATGGCCAGGGTCTTGCCCTTATCTAAGTGGAAGGTCACGTTATGCACCACCTCCTTTTGGCCAAAGGAGATCTGAAGGTCTTCAACGCTCAGGGTACTGCTCATGCATGCAAGATAGGAAACCTCGATATGCGATCAGGTGCCGGAAACTACATCATCGTCGGAAATCGGCGCGTCACCTTGCAGTCTTTGCCAGACACGGGCTAAGGTTACCACGTCTTTCTCGCAATATCTCGCTATCCGTTTTAGGTCATTTTCCTTCCAATACACCTCTCCAACCATGGATCCGTCAATATCATCCTTGGGCGTGGGAATATCAAAGAGTGCTGCCAGCAGCTTAAGGGAGGTAAAACTCTTTCGATCGCCAAACTTCCAAAGTTCCATCGTGTCGATATGTGGAACCTCCCAAGGCTTCTTACCGGCGAGGTCGAGCTGACCTGGGAGCTTAATTCCGTGAACTACCATTCTCCTGCCGAGATAAGGAAAATCGAACTCCTTCCCGTTGTGTGCGCAAAGGTGGAAGTTGGCAAAATGGGTGGAGAGCAATTCGGAGAGCTCGGCGAGGATCAGCTTTTCATCGTGGTTGAACAAGCTCTTTACTCGGAACTCTCGATCGGCACCGTGACCTCTAAAATAGCCCAGTGATACACAAACTACCTTTCCAAATTCGGCGAGAATGCCTGCTCGTTGGGGGTAGAATTCCTCCGCAGTGGTTTCCTCCCCACGTTGCCATTTCGTTTTTTCATCCCACAGAACCTGCCATTCGGCAGACAACTCTGTGAACTGGGGATGGGCTGAAACCGTTTCGATATCTAGAAAAAGGATGTTCATGACGCTGGCTTTCTCCAAAAGTAAAATGTGAGAACTAAAGATGTCGATTCTCAAACAGCCATTTTCTTCGATCTTTTCACGAAATTAGGGTCATGAGGAAGGCAATCAAGCGGGCGATCTACGTCCTTTTCGGCATTTTGATCTTTTTGTGGTTGGTCACATTCACTCCGTACGACTATCTATTCAAGGGAGTTAGCGCAACGTATTTACAGGGGGAAACATCCGCCACCATTGATGACAAAGCGTATTTCACAACGGGTTTGATTCGATCTGAAAATCCACGTCCGTGGTCACAGGACATCGACCCTGAAAGAGCACCTTCCGAAGAACTGGACAGTCTTTTGACCGCGACAGAAACGGTGGCTTTTGCACTATTCCATCGAGACAAGCTCGTTTACGAAGAATATGCCAAGGGGTACAATGAAACTTCGCGAACCAACAGCTTTTCGATGGCCAAGACCATCACCGCGATGATCGCTCAAATGGCCATTGATGCAGGTTACATAGAGGCATGGGACCAACCTGTGAAATCACTACTTCCTGATTTAAAGGGTGAATATGCGGATGAACTCACGCTCGACCATTTGTCTATGATGCAAGCGGGGTTAAACTGGAACGAGCATTATACCAATGCATTTGGCATTACGGCTAAAGCCTATTATGGTGATGACATTACCAAACTGATCCTCGATGAGGTTCTGGTTTCCAATATGCCAGGAACTTATTTTGAATATCAAAGTGGTGCTACTCAATTGATGGCAGAATGTGTTGAGGTAGCAACGGGTAAGCGCATGAACGAGCTCGCTTCGGAGTGGCTGTGGACGCCTGCAGGGTGTTCCGATGATGCAGAGTGGCATTTAGATGCGCAGGGACAAGCCATTAGTTATTGTTGTGTGAACAGTAATGCACGTGACTTCGCGAGGATAGGTCACATTTTGATGCACAAGGGAACCTGGAATGAGCACTTGTTCATGGATGGTCCGAGCACGGAAGACTTCTTCAAGCCCATCTCAACAGGGTACTATGGCAGGTCGATCTGGATGGATGAGGTAGATGGTTTTCGATTCTCTTATATGAAGGGAATCAATGGCCAGTTCGTGGTCATTTTGCCAGAACTTGATCTTGTGATGGTTCGCCTTGGACATCAAGTTGGGCCACACACGAAACTTGAGACCTTGCTCCCCATGATCGTTGAGGAGATGGTGAGGGAATATGCGCCGTATTACGAGACCGTTTCTGAGGCGGCTTGGGAATAGATCACTGGTAGGTGATATTGAATAGGTCAGCCAAATGACCTTTTACCTTGGCCTTCACCTCATCCATGTCTGGTGCGTAGCCGAGCTCTTTGTCGAGTGATGCCACAGCCTTATCCGTGATCCCACAAGGAACGATGTAGTCAAAATACTTCAGGTCGACATTCACATTGAAGGCAAATCCGTGCATGGTAACCCATCGGCTAGCTCGAACTCCCATAGCGCATATCTTGCGGGCTGAAGGTGTGCCCACGTCGAGCCATACCCCTGTTTCTCCTTCACTTCTTTCTCCTTTTAGGCCGTAATCGGCTAGGGTAAGGATGATGGCTTCTTCGAGGTATCGGAGGTATTTATGGATATCTGTAAAATGCTCGTCGAGGTCGAATATCGGGTAGCCCACTAATTGGCCAGGACCGTGATAGGTGATGTCGCCCCCTCGGTTGATCTTGAACCAGTCGATGCCTTCCTCCTTCATTTTATCTTCTGAAATGAGAAGATGCTCTACTTTTCCGCTTTTACCTAGGGTGTAAACGTGCGGGTGGTGAACGAACAAGAGTCGGTCTTGCGTAGGCATGCGCTCCCCCTCCGGCTTCTTTCGGTTGGCCGATTTGAGGGCTACGATCTCATCGAAGATTTCTTCTTGATAATCCCACGCTTCCTTGTACCGCATGGTACCAAGATCTTCAAACTGCACTGATCTCATTATAGGAATACTTGAAAGCCAAGTCCGATCCCGAAGGCTGCCGTCATGGATGGTTCTGTGAACTGTCCATCTTGACGCTGACTTGAGCTATACCTTTCATTATAAAAGGCAAAGATATCCAATGCAACGTGCTTATTAAAGCGACTGAGGTATCCGGTTCGTGCACCCCATACCCAAGCATACCTTCCTTTGGTATCGTTGGTAAAGAGTGAATAGTCTACTCCCCAACCGTATCCTCCTCGAAAACCGCCATAAAGTGCATGATGGGAATCTTCAAAGAAGTAGTAATAGCGTGCAATGGGAACGGCTTCGTAGTATCGAGAGGAGGGAGAAATAGAGATAACTCCTTCTGCGCCTAGCAGGAAATTCTTGCTAATGAAGTATCCTGAATTCAGCCCTACATGGCCGTAATAGGTAAATTGGTCGATGGCTATCTCGCCGGTCAGCTGCACATCTGCGCCCACTAACCAGTGGATGCTACTGTCGGGTGCTGGAGTTTCATCATTCTGGGCGAAGGATGAAAAGGTGAGGAGGGCGAACGAAAACGAGAGTAAGGTTTTGATCATGGAGAGAATTTCTGCAGATGCTCTTTAAGGTCTTCGATCACTGCAATATCAAAGATGTCACACCCAGAGATTTCGGCCAGATAGTAGGATGTCCAATCTCCTAGATTGATCAAATACAAAGCTGATTCGATCGGGTTCTTGCCTTTAGCCATGATCTCGTGTACGTGTTGGGTACGGCGGCGAATGTGTTTGATATTCTTTTCTACCCGAAGGGCGTTTCTTTTGTGCTCGAATTCACTTCGAAGTACGATGGCTGCCAGGTCATTCGTGCCACCTTGCCATCCAACGAGCTCATTGTGGTTCATCTCTGGGATTACGGCGTCCCAGCCTAGCATCTTTGCATTCTCGTTGATCTGCTGCCTCCATCGCGTGGCCACTCCACCCAGTCCTGCCGTTGCATAAACGGCTACGATCTTTCGGTCGATATCTTCGGCTAGCTTCTTCGCCTGCGCATGGATATCAGCGGCATTTTCATCCAGGAAATCGGCAGCGTTTCGAATATCCTCTTGCCAGTTAGACGGTGTTTGTACGCCCCAGTTGTTCAGCAACCTGAGTAATTGGACAAGTGAATAGCCGAGCATCGAGCGCGGCGGATTCCCTCCTGGTATAATGATGTGGTTTAGTCCTCTTTCTTCACAAAGCGACTTGAGCTTTCCACCGCTGGTGATTCCAGCCATCATGGCTCCTTGTTCAAGGCTTTGTGCCGATGCCTCAAGGGTTTCTTCGGTATTTCCTGAATAGCTGCATGCGATAACGAGCGTTTCTGTGCCAACCCAATGAGGTACGTTATAGCCTTTGTTAATGACCATTGGCACGCGAGCCGTTGGAGAGCATAGTTCGCTAACGATGGTTCCTCCAATACCCGATCCACCCAATCCTGTGATCAGCACGTTTTCAGGCCTCATGCCTGTATTCCTCAATTGAGCTTTCTCGGCGATCTCAAGTCCTTCGCGAAGGTGGTTTGGAAAGGATGAAATGAGGTCTTTCATGTCAGGCGTTGCAGGTTTGATACGAAAATACGACTTTGGTTTGGTCTGACTCAAGCACTTAAGCAGAACTCAATCGCATTTGAATGAATTGGCAATGTAAAGATTGGAAATCACTATCGAAAGAAGAACTGTATGCAATACTTAAGTTGCGACAGGAGGTGTTCGTAGTTGAGCAGCATTGCCCGTATTTGGATTGTGATGATCACGATATGAACAGCCTTCACCTTTGGTTGGAGGACAAGAAGGGGATCACGGCCTATACGAGAATTGCTCCCCCTGAAGAAATCTATGAAGAAACGACCATTGGCCGGGTGATCACGGCGAATCGCATCCGGAGGACAGGTGTTGGTCGGGCTATGATGGAAGAGTCGCTTCGGATTGTTGAATCTCGTTTCTCCTACCCCATTCGCATAATGGCTCAGAGTTACTTGCTTCCTTTCTATGAGTCCTGCGGATTCCAAAAGGAGGGGGAAGAATTCTTGGAGGATGGATTGCCCCATTGGGAGATGAGGTTGGATAAAGGGTAAAGGGTGCCGAGACTTCAGGGCACGAGGGGCGACAAGGCTTCAGGGTTCCAAGGCACCAAGGCTCGCTCGTTGATCACCCCTTGTGGAGGGGATCACAATGACAACGGAGAAACGGATCAACCCAAAGACGAATCAACGTTTCACCAACTCATTAAACCCAACAACTCCGTTTGGCCAAAAAAAAGGACGGATAGCCGAGACCTGGAGGCTCTCACATCCTTGCACATCCCTGCACATCCCTGAGCAGGAAGTGATTCAATATGGTTTACTGCGCCTTCTTGGCGTCGTATAATTTCTTTCCTCCGAGGGCTGCTCCTGCAGCGACAAGAAAACTCACACCTCCATCAAGTGGAACGGGTGTATTGGGGTTGCCTGGCTGCGCCGAGGCAAGAATGGCGAGCAAAAAAAAGCTCAACACAAATAGAAAACGCTTGCTCATTATCAGGTCTCTTTAGGTCTCTTGCGCCGTTTAAATTAGCCTCTAAATGTATGAGATGTGTGCGTCTAGGGTCTTCTAATTCGATGAATGGAACTAAATACTCGATGAATGGAAATGACCTGCGTGGGTGTCGCTTGGTTACCCATGAAAAAAACCCGACCGGGTGAGTCGGGGTCTTGGCTTCAAGCGCTCTTAAAATGGCAGGTTACTGCCCCTTCTTTGCGTCGTAAAGTTTCTTTCCTCCTAGGGCTGCACCGGCTGCGATCAGAAGGCTAACACCGCCATCCAATGGAACTGGAGTATTGGGGTTACCTGGCTGAGCCATGGCTACTGCGGTAAGGAGTACAAAAGATGCGGTTAGAATGAAGTGCTTTTTCATGATGTCTATTCTTTTGGCCTCTTTAGATCGTCTTAACTGAAAGTACCTCGCTACCGTTCCAAACACGGATAATACCCATGGTGGATAGCTCGATCGGTAATTGAGCTTGTCCTGCTGAGAATTCAATCTCGCTTTGGAAGATCACTCTTCCCGATACATCATACACTTCTGTCATGTACGATCCGTCTTCAAGGTCACCCCTCAGCGTATACCCTTCCGCAGATGCGAAAGCTTGTAGTGGGTTCTCTTCGGTATTGAACTCGAATACAGAAACCGCCGTATTGTTAAGGTGAAGTTTGAAACGCTGTACCGGAGCATTTGCATCATGGGTGAAGGTGTAATCACCAGCACGAAGATCAACGATGACATTTGTGTGAAGGTCCTCAAGGTATGCGTATACTCCATTCGGAAGATACGTTGGATCCAAGGCGATCTTACTCGCTGCACCGTCCATTGCGTAGTTATATGACAAGTAG
>CBFHXG010000067.1:0-7189 GCA_965659725.1 Phaeocystidibacter sp.
TTTATTATGGTATTGACAAGTGGTAGCGGGTCTGCTTTCTTCCGCTAAGAGGCTAAGAGGCTAAGAGGCTAAGAGGCTAAGACGCTAAGTCCCTAAAAGCTAAAAAGAGGAGGCCCTCCCCAGAGCCCCCTCTCGATAAACAAAAACCTACTCGATCTCCTGCTATGGAAGGAAAGAGTAACCTTTTCTGGTCTTCCACATGAAGTACTTCTCGAAGAGTACCTTACCGAAGTCGTAGATGACATTCGGCATCATGATGGCAAACTGACGTGGTTTGAAGAGGTGGTTACTAATGATCCAAACTTCTTTCTTACCAGCGTCCATTACACACAGACCAGGAATCTTGCCCCAAGCTTTCTTCTTGAGGTCGGTGCGACCGTTGTGCACTCTTACGATGTTCTCAGCCACAATCTTGCCCGTTTCATCACTTGGGAATCCGGTTTTTGGAGATCCAAATGGCACTTTACCAGGCTTGAACGGTAGTGGAACATCCACTGCAATACCGGCAGCCCAAACGTTAGGGTAGGTGGGGTGTCTGTAATCTTCTCCCACCGGAATGTATCCGTTGGCATTGGCCTCAAGCTTCGGACTATTCGTAACGAAGTCAACCCCAACGAATGGTGGCATCATCATGCTGTACTTATAGTCGAGCTCGGTGCCATCTGTGAGATACACTTTCTTCGCGTCCATCTTTTCAACTCCAACCTCGGTGTGGAAGTGAATGTTGAACATCTTCATAAAGGTCTCCAGCATCGTTTGAGCACCTGTCATTCCATCGATACCAAAGTGACCTAAGAAGGTCTCCGGAGTGATCCAGTGCAAGTCTACCTTCTTACGGATCTTCTGCTCACGAAGCCATTTTTCGAAGTTGAAGAGGAACTCATAGGCTGCACCCATACATCCCGCACTCTGTGTTGCACCAATCACAACCGGGCCAGGGTTCTTGACGAACTCCTTGAGCTGCTTGCGGATCTGCATAGCCCCATGCGGTGTTCCGATGTAGCTAGAGTATTCGGCCACACCCGGAGCCACGTCGTATTTGACCTTTGGTCCCGTAGCAACAACCAACTCATCATACGTGATATCCCCCTTGGTAGTCTTTATCAAGTTTTGATCAGGATCAACCTCTAAGGCCTCGGCCAACATGAAGTCTATGCCCTTTTTCTTGAAGATCTCGTCCTTGCGAACGGTAATATCCTTCATATCTCGGCGTCCAAATGGTACCCAGATTAAAGAAGGAATGAATGTAAACACAGGACTCTTATCAATAACAAGAACATTGTGTTGGTCTCCACCCTTCCTCTTAAGCTCAAGAGCTGCGGTGAAGCCGGCAAAGTTGCCTCCGATGATCACTGTCTTTTTCATGACTGTTCGTTTTGTTTATCACCTCTAAAGTAGAACTACCTACCTCCACAATGGGTGATCGGTGTCACCATGCAACCTGATAAATGTCATGTTTTTAAGCATTGTTAATCAATGCTTTACTAATTAGTTTGATTTATTTTTCAAATAATTGAAATCCAAGTGCCCTTGTCCATGCGTAGATGAATCGTAACCACAAAAAACAAAACGATGATTACAATGAATCAATTCTTAGGAAAAGCAGGAAAGATCACAATGGCTGTAGTAGCAGCCTTAGCTTTCACTGCATGTAGCGAAGACGATGACATGATGGATCCAGAGCCACAGAGCATGGAGTTCAACTATGCTTTTAGCGATGGCTATAGTGGTTCTCACGCCAACAACTTCTCAGCAATGATGGAAGTTGAAGAGATCAACGACAATTCATCTAAGATCTCTATTACTTTGATGAACACCGTGGATGGCGAGACCTATATGATCCACGCACACGATGCAGCAGATCCAAGCACAACTCCAAACGGTACCCCGTACAATGAGACTCCAAATGGTGACGTACTTGTACAGATGGCCGAAGGTAACGGTGGAACTGTAACGGTATCACAGACAGCAAATATGTCGTACGAGGAAATTACCGCTACGTATGAAGGCTTCTTTGTAGTTCACGATCCACTTCAAGCGATCAGCACTACAGACATCAGCACATACCTAGTAGTAGGTGCCTTCGCACGATAGAAAATTCAATCTTAGGGTAGGAAGTGGCCGGACCTAGCGGTTCGGCTCTTCCGTTTTCTACGGGTAGGCCTCCATCAGACCATGCACAAAGGCCTTGTGGTGACCGAATCTTATGGCAGTAAAGGTGTGAAGTCGAAGATCCGACCTTCGCTTCCAGCTGCCAAGATTCGGTTTCCTTTTTCTACACTCAAGGTGTGAAAGCCTTCTTCAGAAAGCCGGCTCCATTCAAGACCGTCCGATGATATATCGGTGCCATTTGGACCAGTTGCTATCAATCTTCCATCTGCCAATCGAACTACACAGCTTCTATATCCCATGGGTGGAGTAGAGGCCCAATCTATTTCTACAGCTTGATCGGCCTTGATGGTTACAACGGCAGCAGTCCTTCTTCGGATACCCTCAAACCGATAGTCACCACCCACAATGCAGAAACTCGAGTCAGAAATTCGCGCAAAGGAGTAAACACCAAAGGTGGAACTCGTATCCGATGCTAAGGTAATCGCGGACGGCTTCCTGGAATCGTACATCTTGATCCCGTAGCCACCGGAGAAAAAGATAAAGTGATCATTATCAACGCTTAAAGCACTACCCGAGGCAGCGAAAGAAACTTCTCCTTCAAGAGCGTCCCATGATCTCGACCCATCCCACAAAAGCCAGTCGGAACCCTTGTTGTTCGAACCCAATATCGTCCACTTTCCATCTATTGGATCACCAACAATGATCCCATCACCCTTCTCGTTGAAGTCCATTTGATCAAAAAAGCACTTCGGATGTTCATATCGAAATACCTCTTCCCATGTTTTGCCTCCATCTATCGTCTTGAAGATCATGCCGGGAGACTCTATGCTCATCAAGACCGCCTCATTCTCGTTCCAAGCATGTACATCTCTGAATGAACCATTGAATGCCGGCACATGTCCCGTATCCCAGGTTTGACCTGCATCCTGCGATCTGGCCCAAAAGCCATGTTGTGCCGCACACCATACTACATCGTTGCCCGGAGTAGATAGTGCTCTAAAACTATATCGCTCGAGTGGATCTGCCTTTTCAGTAGTGCAGGAGGCTAACAGTGTGACTGTCAGAGTAAAGGCCAAAACCTTGAGATTTGTACTTTTCATCATATCTTCAAAAATGCGGTAATCAATTCAAAAGTGCATTACGTACATTTGGAAAAGAACGCGTAAGTGAAAAAGGAAACCCAAGTACTGCCCTCTGAGTTATTGTCGTTTTGGACCGACGACGATGCATTGTGGATCATCGTGCACAATAACGATGATGTACAGTTGTATCCGAGAGATTACGGGCACTTCTCTAAGGATCTAGCAGATAGCCTCTTAGACCTTCCAGCCTCTCTTATTACAGCAGTCAACCGCATCCGTCAAACAAAGCGAAAAGAGCAAACTTCCTTCCGTCTTGGTATCATCGATTACCGAGCTATTCTCAAATTGATCCACAACAAAGTGGTCATTCGCGTGGAACCAGAAGCTTCTATGCCGTATTCCGATTGGAGTAGATATGATGAGCTTCCCGTAGGTATCATTGGCTTGGATAAGGACGGTAAAGTAGAGTATGCGAATACCTATCTACTCAAAGCCCTCGATTACCACAACGTGGAAGACATCCAAGGCGTTTCGCCGCTCAGCTGGATTCATCAAGATGATTGGGACTATGCCAAATCGATGTTCGATGATTACCGGACTTCTGGACAAGAATCGTTCGAATATACCTTCAGACGAGTTACCGATGACGATAATTTGAAATGGTATAAGGTCATTTTCAAGTACTGCTCCCCCGATTATAAGAGTGAATCCGATATCGTTGGCTTCGTAGTTCCATTGGAGCATGAACGCACGGTTGAGGAGCGATTAATGAGGAGTGAAGAGCGATTGAGAAGTCTGTTTTACCATGCCCAAGGAGGATTAGTGATATCCAGCACCGATCTGCGCGTAATTTCTGCCAATGGCGCTTTCTACAAGATGCTCGGTATCGAAAACGAAGCAGCAATTCACGGGAAGTATTTGCCGGACTACACCTATGAAGAAGATCGACAACGCGAATTGACCTTGTATAAAGACCTTGTTGCCAATCGACGATCCCATTATCGGATTGAAAAACGATTCCTACATGTAGATGGTCATTTCTTGTGGTGTGACGTTATTGTTAGCGCTATTTGGGGCAAGTGTCCCGAACCCATCAACTATATCTCCATCATTCAGAATATTGATGAATTCAAGGAGAATGAAGAGCAGATGATGGCTGTCAATCAGGCGAAGGACCGATTCTTCTCTGTATTGGGTCACGACCTGAAGAACCCCATCAATGCAATCATGGGGTTGAGTGAGATCGCCAAAGAGAGCACAAGTAGAGGAGAGATCGATCAAACCAAGGAAATGCTCGATCTGATTCAAGTGAGTGCTGAAAAGCTGAATGAGCTTTTGGTCAATGTGATAGACTGGAGTAGGAGTGAGCAGGGTGTTATGCCGTTTAGTCCAGATAAGATAGATCTCGAGGAGTTTGGTGCCGATATTCGTGAAACGCTCGAAAGCAATCTTCGTCAGAAGGAACTAGAACTCATCTACGAGTTCAATGGTATTGAGCGTGTTATGGGCGACCCTCACATGCTCAAGAGCATCCTACTCAATCTCATTACCAATGCCCTTAAGTTCTCAAAGAGGGGAGAGAAGGTTCGCTTTGTTACAGAGGTAGTTGATGAGAAGGTCAGATTCTCAGTGATAGACAGAGGTATAGGCCTCTCGAAAGACCGCATTAAGGCCATCCTGGCAGAAGGAGAGAACAAGTTTTCATTTGTGGGGACAGAGAACGAAAAAGGAACGGGACTTGGACTACTCCTCGTAAAGGGTTTCCTGAAGCGTCACAATGCCACCCTGCAGATCGAATCCACCGTGGGTAGTGGGGCCACCTTCTTCTTCGATCTAGATTAACCGTTCTTGTGCGCGTCGATCGCAAGACGAACGCTACCGTGCTCCTTTAAAAGTTTCTGGGCTTCATCATATGGTAGGCTTGTAGAATCCATCACCATTCGCGTACCTCTATCTACTAGTTTGTTATTGCTCAGGTGCATATCTACCATTCTATTGCCGATCACTCGTCCTAATTTGATCATAACAGAGGTCGATATCATATTCAAGATGAGCTTTTGTGCTGTACCAGCCTTCATTCGAGTAGATCCGGTGACGAACTCTGGACCTGTGGCTGCCACCAAAGGATGATCGCAAGCCTCCGTTACTGGAGCACCAGGATTGCACGTGATACACCCGGTGAGAAGTCCATTTGCACGTGCATCCTTCAACCCTCCGATCACATATGGCGTAGTTCCGCTGGCCGCTATCCCGATCACGGTGTCCCTACCACCAATGGCATGCTCTTCCATGTCTTTCCAAGCCCTGTGTGGGTCGTCCTCCGCGTATTCAACGGCCTTTCGCATGGCTCCATCACCTCCAGCGATCAGGCCGATCACCCAACCGTGGGGTACACCAAAGGTAGGGGGGCATTCGCTGGCATCAACCACTCCCAAACGACCACTTGTTCCTGCGCCAATATAGAAGACTCGGCCGCCATCCTTCATACGATCATGAATAAGGTCTACCAACGTAGCTATTTGCGGAATGATGGGCTCTATTACCTCAGGAACGAGCTTATCTTCTTTATTGATCCAGGTTAGCAAGGTTTGAGAGTCTTGCTTCTCTAGGTCGTTGTATCTAGAAGGCTGTTCTGTTAGTTTTTCGAAGGCCATGAGGTGATGTTATTTCTTTTTGATCAAACGTGCCATGTAGAATCCATCTGTGAATTCAGATGGGTCTACGCGTTTCTCTTCCTCCAACTCGTATTCGGGGTGGTTTTCGAGGAACGTAGCTATTTGATCTTCATTCTCGGACCTCAAGATACTGCAGGTAGCGTAAACGAGCTTACCTCCGGGGCGAAGCATTTGCTCGTATCGATCGATGATATCGGCCTGTGTTTCCTTGGTTCGCTCGAGATGTTCAGGTTGAAGCTTCCATTTGGTGTCTACATCTCTCTTGATAACGCCGGTACCCGAGCACGGCACGTCCAACAATAGGCGGTCGGCCGAATGAGCGTGATTCTCGATGATCCTTCGATCTGTAATGGCCGCTGTGGATACTATGTTCAACCCTGCACGAGAGGCTCTCTTTTGGAGTTCATTCAGTTTGCGTTCCTCCACATCCATGGATAGGATCGTGCCGTTGCCATTCATGAGGTCTGCAATGTGAAGTGTCTTACCACCTGCACCTGCACAAGCATCAATAATACTCAACCCTGGCCTAAGGTCCATGAAAGGGGCGATGGTTTGTGAGCCAGCGTCTTGTACTTCAAACCAACCTTCTTGGAAAGCAGGGATATGGTTGAGTCGAGGTCGGCCTTGGATAGCCAGTGCACTGCGAATACCCGGAACTTCCACCACTTCGATATTGGCCTCTTGTAGGGCTGTGATGCAATCTTCTACACCCGACTTGAGGTGGTTGACGCGGAGAATCACGTAAGCAGGTCGATTGAGTTCCTTTGCTAAACGCGGCCATCTCTCGGGGATTTCAGCTTGCGCGAGCTCGCTAAACCACTCTTGGTAGCTCTCTACAATGCTGATATCCTCTGGGAGTTTCTGTAACCTGGAAATGACGTCCAGATCACGAACGCTATCGAACTTCGGCCAATCGGGGAGTTCGGCTCCTTTCCACTTGAAGTAAACGCCCACGAGTTTCCAGAGCGACTTCCTTTTGAGCGAGGGTTCTTGGTCGAGTATCCACCAAAGTAGACGCCAATTCCGAACGATCTCGTAGGTGTGTTCGGCTACGAACGATCTATCCCTGGATCCCCATTTCTTGTTTCGTTTCAAGAGGCGGTCTACCACCTTATCCACGTAAATATTCTTGCCAAAGCTGGTCTCGATAGCCTCTATTACTCCGGCTACGGTATTAGGGAACATTCGCATGCCGCGAAGGTAGGGATTATGAGAACGTTGGATATAGCAAGGTTTTAGGTTCTTCAGCTGTTTATTAACTTGTGATTATGAGCGATTTATGCTATCTTCATAGGATTATTGTATTTAGCACCAAGCCGT
>CBFHXG010000068.1:0-7053 GCA_965659725.1 Phaeocystidibacter sp.
GGTCGGCGCTTTTCCATTGCAAACCAGCATCTTGAGAGGGAAGGGCGGCGAGGGATTGACCATAACGTGTGGGAACAGCCCAGGTACGAGCACCATCGAGAACGAGGTACTCACCTGTGAGCATTAGTTTACCGGAACAACGTATGGTGCGTGCGGCGGTTTCTTGGGTCATTTATCCTTTTTCACATCACTTCGAGGTACCGGTACTCCGCGGATCTCGCAGAATTTAGCAACAACTAAGTTGTGGTGTGGAACCTTGTCCTCGAAGAATTTAACGATCTCGTCTCTTTCTTCAGGAGTAGCTTCGAGTTGATTGAGGATGTTGAAAAGGTGCATCTTCATGTGCCCTTTCTGGATACCTGTGGTTACCAAGGCGCGCAACGCTCCAAAGTTTTGAGCCAAGCCAGAGGCAGCAACAATACCCATCAAGGTTTCACTGTCTGGATGTCCCAATAACTCATGTGCGAGCTTCACCATTGGGTGTAGTTTGGTCAAGCCTCCAACCGTTCCAAGTGCCAATGGAATTTCTATCCAAAAGCGGAAGGTGTTGTCTTCAATAGAGCAGTGTGTAAGGCTTGTATATTGTCCGTTGCGGGAAGCGTACGTATGACATGCCGCCTCAATGGCGCGGAAGTCGTTTCCGGTGGCGATCACCACGGCGTCTATGCCGTTCATGATGCCTTTATTGTGCGTGGTAGCCCTGTATGGTTCTACTTCAGCGATGCGAACAGCACGCTTGAATTTCTTGGCGAATTCTTCTGGACTTACCCCTTTGTCGTCGTTGAGTTCAGAGATAGGGCAGCTAACTTCTGCGCGAACCACACACTCTGGCGTGTAGTTGCTCAAGATGCACATCACCACCTGAAGGTCGCGATCCGCTTCCGAAAGTTCTGTCTTGCTATCGATCGACTCTCGCATCACCTGAGCGAATTGCTCTAGGCAAGAGTTGATGAAGTTGGCACCCATCGAATCACAGGTTTCAAACTTCGCTTCGATCTGGTAATAGTCTTCCAGTACATCGGTCTTATTTACAAGCTCGATGCTCACAATACCACCTCCACGAGCTCGCATGTTCGCAGTTTGCTCTTCTGTGGCCGTGTAGAAGTTTGGTTTCCACTCTTCGAAAAGTCCTTGTAGTACTTCGTAGGAGCCGGAGTAATTGAAATGAACGTGACCAATCTTAGTGGTGCTGATGATCTCCGTTTTGAAACCACCTCTCTTCAACCAGAATCCTGCTGCTTTGGAGGCTGCCGCTACAACCGAACTTTCTTCGATGGCCATTGGAAGAGTGTAGAGCTCATCATTGATCTTGAAATTCGGAGCAACTCCAAAAGGCAAGAAGTAGTTGGTTACCGTGTTCTCAATGAAATCATCGTGAAGCTGTTGGCGCTTCTCATTGGTGTGCCAATATTCACGAAGAAGGTTTCTAGCTTGTGCTGGATCCTCGAAGTGTTCATTCACTAACCACTCGATCTTGCCCTCTTTGGAGAGTTTGCTGAATCCTTTGATCGGCTGTTTCATAAAGCTTGTTTCAATGTTACAAAGGTAAACGAATATGCGGGATGAATGTTCTCGGCCTTGATCTCTGAACCTCACAACTTTGTGCTAAATTTCTGATGGCTTTCCACAGCCCGAATCCGATTCGGTAATATCTTTGTCGGCATGGCAAGCCAGATCCTGTGTAGAAACTGCAAACACTGGAATCCAAGTGAGTTGGAGAAGTGTGAATCGTGTGGTACAGACCTGCACACAGAGCGCATCGAAAGAGAAAAGGTGTTGCTCGAGAGAGCAGAAACGCAAAAGGGATGGGATGTCCCTATCGTGAAGATCAAGCCTCATCATCCCTGGTACATCCGACCATTCCTTTATGTTGTTCGCGCCATTCAATTAGCAGCTCTTGCCATAGGCGGAGCCATCGCTTGGTCGGCATTCTGGGCCTCCGCATGAAACGCCGATTTCCCAGAGAGAACGTCCTTTGGCTATTGGGTTGTTTCGCTATCTTCCTCATTCATCAGATAGCACAGGCTGTAGGATGGCATGTGAAGTTGCTGGACAATTATCTAGATCCATTCCTTGCCGTGCCCATAATGTTGGGTGTTACCGTTTTTTCGATACGAATTTTCCAGTCCACCTATACACTTACCCCTCTCACCATTATCATATACACGCTAGGCCTTATTGCCTTTTTCGAGTCGGGTTGGGTAGAGGATGAAAAGCTACACCCAGATGTATGGGATATTCCCGGTTACCTCGTTGGAGCTGTATTATATCATTGGAAGATCAACCCCTCGAACGAAGACGCGCGTTGAAGATCTCCACCATTTCAGAGTAACTGCGATTACTCAAGTTGAGGAATCCACCATAGCGGTTGACAAAGGCTGGAAAAGGGGAGTTGGGATGAACCCATTCTTCACCCACCCATTTCCACGCATTCAATCCTTGAAGCCCCAATCTTTTTGATTCCGAGATGTCAACGACCACATACGGACATATATCCACTTCAACCGTGTTTCCTTCCGTATCCATGAGAATTCCGTCCCATTCGTCGCGGATCAATGCCGATGAGTTTCGCGCATTCATGAAGTAGATCGGACCAAAATCGTATTCGTTGGCAAAGGCCTGACGAATAGCCCTGTTGTTCACTTCTATCTCTCTCTTCAATTTCTCATACCGCTCCATGTCACCTTCCAATTTCAGCTGCTCAAGCGCATCTTCTTGGTAGTACAAGCGAACGATCAATGCTCCATTCTTTACATCTTGGATGGATTGTAACCCAGCGTCATAATCCAGTTGAGCACTCGCTGAAAAGCTTAAGATGAGTGTGAAGGCGAGAAAGAGGTTCTTCATGATGATGTTTTTGTGATTAACGATCAAATCGATGTAAGAGTGGGGTTAGAATATATACCGAAGATGGAGGCTAAAGCTACTCACGTTATTCGTAAACTCTACTACGTCTTGGTATCCTATCGCCTGGCCCATCTCCAATCGCATTTCCAGCCAATCTAAAACGCGATACTGTATGCCTATGTTCAATGAACCGATCAATGCGTCGATCTCGTAGTTCGACATGCCGTAGCCCAGATTCACACCCCAATAAGGCTGGAGTCCGCCTGCGCTGTTGTATCTACCAATGTATTGAGCACCAATTCCAAAGGAGGAGTAAGGCTCTACCACAGGATTCAGTACGGTAAAGGTCTGTATCTGACCACCCACGAAATGCTCAAAGCTCCATGGCAACCGCAATTTCCTCAGATACCGAGCAGAATTGGTCAGTCCGATCTCATCCGTGATTCCCTCCGAAATCGTGGTGTTGAAGTAAAGATTGTCGAGGTCTGAATAGGCGTATCCAATACCCAGTTGCACGGCGAGTGAATGTCGGTCGAACGACTGACCTATAGTTGGGGCTACACCACCAGTGAAGGGGAGTTCTGAGATGCCCGCATCTATGGTAAGGTCGCCTTTTTGCACGGCCACTGGCGGAGGTGCAAGCGTCGTGTCGATCACCGAACTGCAAGAGCTGATCACGATCAAAAGGGCGAGTAAGGATATATTTCTCATTCTTCGCTATCCGCCATTTTAAGCTCGATCATCATGGTTGAGCCAGAGAATAAACGCAACGTATTGCCCGATCTTTCAAGTCGATTTGAATTTCTCAATGCTCGAATGAATTCGTCCCTTCCATCACAGTCCTCACCAAAGGTGTTGAGGTCGCGGTAGATGGTCAGACCTTTATCAGTAACGATATAGGAGATGTCGAAATACCTACACTGACCCTCGGGAATATGACCTATCACTTTGCCATTGGTGGTAAAGAGAAGGAACGGGTGCGGAAGGGTTGGGTATTGGTCGATCATATCACCATCAGGACCTCTCCAACTCGTGGCTTCCCATTGGATGCCCACTAGGTTATTCGGCTTGTAGAACGGCTCCTCCAACTCATCGGTGAGGTAGAGGTAGGGTTCGATCATGTGGTGCACGAACACGTTGGTGTCGGAATCCTGAAACTGCTCGTAGTAGGCCGAATCGGGATGCATGGTGATCTGTATTCCCGTTCTTACGTAGTGATTCGAGTGGTAGAATTCAGGCATTTCCAATCCAGAGATGGAATCCGTGACATTCTTACCTATCCTTTCCCCCAAGAGTTTCTCGTAGTTCTCTTGGGCTGTGCGAACCGGCTTATCCAATTGTCTGAGGACCCACCACAATCCTATTCTGTCGAGGAGTGACTGCTGCTCCATGATGTCGTCCAAGAGCAGGAATGGGTTCGTTGTATTGAAATCGTCCAGTGTTTGGATGGAAATAGGCACCTCCGGCACCCAGTCGGCCGCGTTGATCACATTGAAGGCCCACCCATTTTGAGTGGCCGCCTCGTATGATCTTGCAAAGAATAGGTTTCCAGGTTTTGGGGCAGCACTGCTGTAGGTCTTGATCTTCCATTCCGCAGGTATCACTCCCGCCTCTTGCATGGAGAGAAGGTTGGCCGTTATAAGGTAGGAGATGGCTCCACCCTGACTGTGCCCTACGACGATGAAATCTTCAATGCCCATCAAGTTGTTGGCGGTGCTCATCTTCTCGAGGATGTCGTATTGCATCATACAGGCTCCAAGGGCCCAGCCGGCATGGACCGCTGCCTTTGGATCGTCCGAGAAATTGTAGTGTATCGATCTGCGTTCATCCCCTACCATCCATGCCATGTCACCCCGAGCAGGGATCATTGCCGCATAGAAATTGAGCATCCAGCTTTCCGCCTTTGCCGTGGAGCCGCGTATGCTTACCACGGCGATCTTGCGGTCTTCATCGATCCAAAGATCCCAACGGTTGTCCAATCCAACCGGTTCAGATTGATAGTTCATGTAGAAGTGTTCAGGCTCGGGAATATCACCAGAATAGGCTGAGTCGGCAGTGCGGACAGATATCTTCAAGAGTTCACGATACTCATTTGCATCAAATCCAGGCTGAAGCTGGGCGGTAGAAACAAGGGGGAGTAAGAGTAGCAGAATTATCTTCTTCATAGATCAGACGTTTGCTCTAATGTACGATTGAATTGGTGTAGGAATGAAAAAATGAGGATCAGTTCAACTAACATTTTCTATCTTTCCACCTTCCAATTTAGGCTTTACACATCATGAAGACACGCTTTTTCACTCTCCTAGCTCTCGGATTATTTGCTCTGTCGTCCACATCAGTTAAGGCCCAGCATAAATTGGCCCTACACACGGGGTACGACTTTACGTATAACGCTGCTTATCTAGGCGGTGGAGCGATCTGGAACGACTTCGTTCTCACCACGGTTGAGTTGGGTTACTCATCCGAGCAACTCGTTACAAAGGGAGATGTCGCTTTTCGTTTTTTGAGATTCAAGGAGTCGCAGGTGGATATGTACGTTGGTGGTGGTTATGGCTATACGTGGCCTTCTGTTGAAGAGGCTTTCAACGATCAAATGGCTGAGGTTCTTTTTACCATCAACTATCAGTCGATCTACTTCGGATATGCCCTCGGATTCTACCTTCCTGGTAATCCGAATTTGGAAGGGTTTGGCAACTATCACTACTTCCGTGTAGGTGTGTTGCTCGAAGATCTGTAAGCGCTATACCTCATATAGATTTGTGAGCCAACTCTTTACGGGTAGGACGCGTTATCTATTCAAATGATCAATATGAAGAATTGGCTACGCATTGTGTTTATCGGAGTGGTGTTGTCGGCTTGCTCTGACCCCGCCGATGATATCGTCTATTTCGAACTCGAGCCACGCACAGCCTATACCTTTCGCTTGGAAGGCAAGTTTGCCGATTCACTTTATTTCAAGAACGACACGCTCAAGCAATGGGAGTATAGAACGGGAAGTGAAGACCTGCTCGGTGTGCTATACGTGAATGAGGTCCTCGACGATTTCGGTCGATTCAATGGGTATTTCGCTTGGAGCGACTCAGAAAAGGATTACGATGAGCGTATTGTAAGACAACTTTTCACGCAGTGGGACACCACAGATGCGTCGTATTCAAATGACGTGACCATCTTCCTCGATAGTTTACAACCCTTCTACGGTCGTCTTCGCCAAGAGACCATCGGATTCAGAAACGATACACTCAAGTTGATGCTCAGCTCAGCTAATCTTCAATTCGATATTGAAAGTCAGAGTGAAAATAGGATCGATGCTTCTGCCGGATATCCTGTAAGATCAACCGTCATTGAAGGGCATCCTGACAGTTCCGAATTCTACTATTACAGACGATTCTGGACGCTTGAAGATTTGACGATCGTAGATCTGTGACCCCAGCCCTAGAATAAGATGAAAAGGCCAAAGTAATGAGATATGCCGCCTTCTCGAGGTGATAACTCATTGGGCCAAACCTGTCCAAGGGAGTATTTAAGATGCAAACTTGAAACGATCGGAACCCGGAAGTTCAGTTTTCCGATAAATCCTCCAGCGGCTTCGTTGGTGCCCAGGTCGTCATTCAGGATGAAACCTCCACCTAATCCAAGCAAGATTCCAGAGTTGCCGATTTTCAGGCCATAATCGGTGTCGAGTTCTACCGAAAACGTGCTGATGTCATCGCCAAACGCGTAGTTCAAGTTGACCACATTTCCGTAGATATCTCCGCCAATACCCACACTTGGTATTCCAAAATGGGTATCATATCCACCAGCCAACACAAGTGAGCCAAATGGACTTTGGGCGTTTGAAGAAAAACTAAATAATGTGAGGATCGCTACGAGTACGCGTTGCTTCATATCTATGGATAAAAAGGTAGGTTGTCGCGATAAAGTATTGAAAATCTGATGCAATCGCGAAGCAATCCCTCACTTCCTTCCTTATGTTATCAGCGATACCACCCACGAAAGGGTAAATAGTACGGCCACGAAGATCCTTCTCTTGTTCCAAGTCATGCTACAATAGCGATGACCTAAAAGACTATCCGCAGCGTTTATTGGATTATCGGCAAGAGGCCAATACTTGCGGTGGGATATTTTCACCTAACTCACTAGCCTTCAGCCAGTAAATGCAAGCTTTCTGTTGATCGCCCATGTCTTTGTAAAGGGTTCCCAACATGG
>CBFHXG010000069.1:0-6687 GCA_965659725.1 Phaeocystidibacter sp.
TACCGATCCTATTCACTGAAGAATACAATGCCTATGTTCCTGAACTCCTTTGGATACTGGTGGGAAGCGGTGTGCTTTTCGGGTACACCTTCCTGGGTGGGGCGATCAATGCATTGCGACTTCATCGATGGAAAATTCCTGTGCAAGCTGTTGCTTTCGCGGTGTTGATCGGATTGAGCATGATGTACCATGCCGATGCAATTCAGATCCTTCAATGGGTGGTATTGTCTGAGGTAATCGTACTGATCGGATATATTCTAGTATTCTATATCGGTAGATCGAAGAGGATGGTTTCTCAGCTGTAATATTTGCGGTGCCATTCGATAAATGACTTCACACCTTCTTCCAGACCTACCTTAGGTTGATAGTTGGTATAGGAAATGAGTTTTGAGGTATCTGCGAAGGTGACCGTAACATCACCTGGTTGGGCAGGTACGAATTCCTTCTCCAACGTGGTGTTGTAGGCCTTTTCGATGGTTTCAATAAAGGGCATCAAACCTACAGGTTCTCCTCTTCCGATATTTAATAATTGATGGCCGCCCTCGGATAGCCGTTTTTGATTACCCACCAGTCGGTTGATGTTCTCCACGATATCGTCGATGTAGGTGAAATCTCGTTTTTGCTCACCGTTGTTGAATACCTTGATCGGTTTACGGTCTTTCGCTGCATTGGCGAATAGGATAGGCGCCATGTCGGGTCGGCCCCAGGGCCCATATACCGTGAAGAAACGCAGACCCGTAAGCGTTAGATTATAAAGATTGGAGTACGAAGCCGCCATGAGCTCATTGCTGCGCTTGGTAGCTGCGTAAAAGCTGACCGGATCATTGCATTCTGCGGATTCCTTGAAAGGTTGCTCCGTATTATCTCCATAAACAGAAGAACTGCTGGCATAGATGAAGTGCTCTACTTTGAATTTCCGGATCAGTTCGAGGATATTGAAGAAGCCCTCCATGTTGGAAAGCATATATGCTCGTGGGTGTTCAATGGAATATCGAACTCCAGCTTGAGCGGCCATATGAATGACATGGTCGAACGAATGCTTCTCGAAAAGCTGAGTGAGATCTTGATGGTTGACCAGATCCATTTGATAGAAGGTGTAGCTGCCTTCTTCCTTTTCAAGTGCTTGATTCCTATCCAGTTTCAATCTCGGGTCGTAGTAGGAATTCAAACTATCGATACCTATCACCTCATGTCCCTCATGCATGAGTCGTTTCACGATGTGATGGCCAATAAATCCAGCTGATCCAGTAACGAGAATGGTCATATATCTCAAAATTGAGCGACTAAGGTAACGAATGCTTCGATGTCCTTCATGCAGCAGATACACTCAACCTGATTAGTTATCTTCGCGGCTATGCCAGATAAACGCCTTCTTCTCGTTACAGATCACGTTTATTTCCGTCATAACGGAGAGATCTACGACAACTTCGGATTCAACTATGAATTCTTTCGATCTTACCTCAACGTCTTCGATAGGGTAGATGTGTTGTGTAGGATGCGTGACGCAGATAATGCGGAAGGGCTTGTGCTTTCATCGGGTGAAGGGCTTCATTTTCACGGTACGCCCGATATACATGGAATGTCGTGGTTCTTGAGTTCTCTCAAGTACTTCAAACCTTATAAAAGCTTGATAGAGGAATGTGATGCTATTTGCTACCGCATTCCTGCAACAGCTTGTCACAATGTACACGTGATCAATCAGTCGTTGGACTCCCCAAAGCCTCACATGTTCGAGTTCATTGGTGACCCTATGGATGCGTTGTTTTCGATCAATGATAGTCCGCTTAAGCGTTGGATAATGACGCAAGTTGGTAAGGTGCACTCAAAACGAATGAAGGCGATCAGCGATACTGCGGTTTCGGGAAGTTATGTGAGTAGAGAACACCTTCAACTTAAGTTTCCACCTCCTCAAGGTGTTGAAACAGAGGCGATATCAAGTATTCGATTGAATGAAGGCTTCATTCGTCAAGATGAGAAGCCGTTGAGGGATGATGATAAGGTCCGAATTGTAGAAGTGGCTTCATTCGTGCGACAGAAGAATCAAACCTATTTGATTGAGATTCTAAAGGAACTCAGGGATAAGGGCGTGAATGCAGAGGTGCAATTTGTAGGGACTGGGCCAGAGCAAGAGATGGTGCGTGAAAAGGTCAACCGACTAGATCTTAACGAGCATGTCGTCTTTCACAATCAGGTGACGGGATTTGATAAGGTAGTAGCCATCCTCGATAGCTGCGATATCTTTTGTTTGCCATCCTTTTCAGAGGGTGTGCCAAGGTCGATGATCGAAGCAATGGCACGCGGACTCGTGTGTGTGGGAACGCCGATTGGCGGAATACTGGAGTTGATCCCACAAGAATTTACGTTTCCTATTGGTGAGCCGAAAACAGCCGCCGATCTCGTTGCAGGATTGGTAGAAAGAAAGAGCGAATGGCCGAAAATTGGAAAGAGGAATACGGAGACTGCCAGCGAATACGGCAATTCCATTCTGGTTCCCCGCAGAAAGAAGGTTTTTGAGTTGTTGAAGAGTCATACCTGATCTCACATGTCCACAAAGCCAAATGTAGTCTACATCATGAGCCGCCTGAAGTCGGGCGGAATCGAATGGCTCGTTGTTAGTTTTCTCCAATCACACCGAAGCCAGTTGGGCGAAGTAACCTTCTGGTTGACAGGTAAGGAAGGGGAGGGTGAACTCACTCAATTGGTTGAAGATCTAGACTGCAGACTGATCTATTCTTCAAACACCTCCAATGGCTGGACCCAGTTCAAGAAGTTCTTGAGCGAGAATAGGGTAGATGCGGTTCATGCACATACCGGCTACCCTTCTGGTTATTTCATCCTTTTAGCTGAAAGGGCTGGGGTTCCGGTTAGGATCGGACATTGGCACAACATGAAACCCATTCCCTCTCATCCACTTAAGAAATGGGTGGCAAAGGATGCCATGAAGAAGATGGCCAAAAATACAACCCATGTGTTTGCCGTCTCCGAACCGGTGAAAAAGGCCTTGCAGGTCCGTTCACTTATCTCCAAATGCACGGTAGTTCCCAACGGTTACCGCATTGAAGAACCGAAGAGTAGCCAGCAGCAAGAAAAGCTACAGATACTGCATGTGGGTCGTTTTCACCCAGTGAAGAATCACAATCTCATTTGGCGCATCCTCGAGCATTTGGAGATCCCGTTTCAGTTTACGGCCTGTGGGCGTCACGATCATCCGGAATTACTGCCTGGCACGGAATGGGTGCAGCGTATGACCGCTAAACACAAGGACGATAAGGTGATCCAACTCCCGGGTAATTGCAATGATGTTCAAGCTCAATTGGAGGCCTCTGAGGTCTTTCTCTTTCCTAGCTTCTCCGAAGGCACCGGTGGGGCATTGGTAGAGGCTGCTGCCAAAGGCTGTTTCTGCATTACATCGGATATTCCATCGTTACAATTTGTTGCGCAACATTTCGACAACATCAAATTGATTCCATTGGACGCGCCAATACAGGAGTGGATAGATGCCATCGAGAACCGACCTACCCTTGATCGTCAAAAGGCCTACCAGCAGTACCTGCGGTCGCCCTTTACCAGCGAGCAGATGGAGGAGTACTGGCTCGAAGTGTATAGACAGGAATCAACACATTGAACAGGGCAACGTATATTTGAGGTCGGAAGATCAGTATAACCCACAAACAATCCACCTATCAACCAGCTACGCATTCAATTACGCTATGTATTGCCGCTTTGGTTCGTGCAATTGATCACCGCATGGATGCCGGATAATAAGTTTACCGTGCGCTTGCGTGGCGCCTTGGTATCCCTATTCATCCGAAAGTGCGGAAAGAATTTCACCATAGCAGGTGGAGTTACGATCAATGGCCCACAAGGACTCGAGGTAGGGGATAATGTATACTTCGCGCGTGGAACGTGGATCAATGCCAAGGCTGGACTCTACATTGGTCATAATGTCCTCTTCGGTCCAAACGTAGTGATCTCCACCGCACAGCATGTGTATTCAGACGGACGATTCAACTCAGGCCAAAACCTATTTGCTCCCGTCTCCATCGGTGAAGGATCATGGCTTGCGGCCAATAGCACGGTTAAATGTGGAGTGAACATTGGAAAGGGAAACCTCATAGCCAGTAATGCAAGCGTGGTGAAGGATACCCCAGACCATGCGGTAATGGCTGGAAGTCCGGCACAGTTCGTCAAGGCGAACACACCAAGCGTTGGCATGAAGTACGAAGGCGTTATGCGTCCTCAAAAGAGAGATCGATCTTCATGAAACTGATGCTGGTTATCAATAACGAGTTCTCTGCCTTTCATCTTCGTGGAGCGGTTCAGTACTTCTCGCAAAAAGGCTGGGAAGTAGTGATCGTAAGCACGCCCGGTCCGCTTGTAGACGAGCTAGCCGAGCAGGAGGGGGGACGTGTGGTTCCCATTTCCTTGGACAGGGATATCAATCCCATAGCGGATATCCGATCGCTATTCCAGCTCATACCGATACTCAAACGAGAAAAACCCGATGTGATCAACGTAGGGTCACCCAAAACCGGCTTTCTTTTTGCCCTCGCAAAGATCTTTCTCCCCAAACTTCCACTCATTTTTACTTTGAGGGGTATTCGTTCGGATACGTTGGAAGGCGTAAAGAGGAAGATCGTTCTCAAGACCGAGAAACTCGCTTGTGCCAAGGCCAAGAAGGTAATAGTGATCAGTCCGAGTTTGAGGGAACACGCCGTTCGCATTGGTATGCTTAACCCCAATAAGGCTGTATTGTTGGGCGAGGGAAGCAGTAATGGTGTGGACACGGAACGCTTTGCTCCCACAGACGAGTGGATCAAGGCAGGAAGATCTCTGCGGGATGAACACAACATTCCATCGGATGCCTTCGTGATGTGCTGCGTTGGCCGCGTCACCAAAGACAAGGGCATTGAAGAGGCCTTTCATGCTTTTTCTTCGCTGCACGTGGAGAATCGCAATGTTCACTGGCTCGTTGCTGGGCCTATGGAAGCGTCTGACCCCATCGATGCAGAAGTGCTTCATGCGATGAAGGAGCATTCGAATATTCATTTACTGGATAGGGTAGATCCTGTTCAGCCTGTTTACGCCGCTTCGGATGTCCTCGTATTGTATTCGTACCGCGAGGGTTTTGGAAACGTGGTCTTGCAAGCCTCAAGCATGGAAGTGCCGGTTATTGTGGCGGATATTCCGGGTTTAAGGGATACCACGGTCAATGACGTTACTGGTTATATCATACCGGGTAAGTCTACCTCTGATCTCGCCGCGGCCTTACGAGTATATCGCAAGAGTGCGGAACTGAGGGCAAAGCACGGAAAGGCGGGTAGGGAAAGAGCGATCCGTTCATTTGCTCAAGAGGTCATTTGGAAAGGGCAAGAGGAATTGTATAAGTCGATCGCCCAATGAAAGCCGAGTACTTGATCTATCCGGGTGTTTTCGTGTTCCTCTTGTTGGTGATCAAGGGGTATATCCACGTTGCTGAACGTTTCTCCATCGTTGATGAGCCAGGATACCGCAGTAATCATAGTCAAACCGTTCTGCGCGGCGGAGGCATTCTATTTCCAGTTGCCGTGCTCGCCTTTTTTCTGTTGCATGGCTCGGTGTATCCTTACTTCTTCATGGGAGTTACCTTGCTTTCCCTCATCAGTTTTTGGGATGATTTGGGCAATGTACGAGCGGTATTTAGACTCGTAGTTCAATTCGTAGCCATTGGCTTGATGATCGCCGATCTGGATACAGGTAACTATTCATTTGCTGTCTTGGGTGTTCTATTCCTTGTGGCCGTTGGCTGGATCAATGCCTTCAACTTCATGGATGGCATCAACGGGATCACAGCGGTCAATGCGGCATTGAACCTATCTACACTGGTGTTGATCAACTATGAGGTGCGCTTCATTGAAATGCGCTTGCTCGTTTTCTTGCTCCTGTCGGTGGTCGTATTTGGCATCTTCAACTTCCGTACACGAGCCCTCGTATTTGCAGGTGATGTGGGGAGTATCACTATGGCCTATTCCACCGCCTTCGCCATGTCGGCCTTGATCCTCTATACCGGACAGTGGCAATACTTGCTGTTCCTGAGTGTGTACGTGGTAGATGCGGGATTCTCCGTGTTACACCGTGTATTCCTTGGTTACAATCCGTTACAGCCGCACCGCACCTTCTTATTTCACATGCTCGTAAATGAGGTGGGTTGGCCACATCTTGTTGTCAGTTCGTTGTATGCCGGCCTGCAGCTTGTTATCAATCTGTTGACATACTACGTTATCATTCCAGCCAACTACACGAATTACTGGGGTGTTTTGGTGCTTGTTATATTATCGACGGCCTATTGGATCTTGAAGTCGATACTCAGGAAGCGGGCAAGAGAGAAGGGCAACTTGTGGGTAGAGAAGCACGATAGAGCCTTCGGTAGGAGGAAGTGATCCTAAGTCTCTAGAAGTTCCCTGAATCGATCTTTACTGATCGGCTTGATGATGTAATCGGTGATATCGTTCAAGCTTGTCGCTCTTTCAATATCAACATCCTGAATGGATGAGCTCGCCATGTAGATCGTTATTGGCTTAGACAGCTTAGGTTTGATATCCACGAAATGCTCCATGAATTCCCAGCCGTCCACGTAGGAAACGCTTTCGCACGGTCCGGTAAGCTGTGCCGCCTCAATTTAGGATATTCAGCGTAACTTTGATAGGC
>CBFHXG010000070.1:0-5699 GCA_965659725.1 Phaeocystidibacter sp.
AAGTACAATGTGGGTCAGAACGTCGAGTTCGACATCAATGTGGTGGGTTGTGAATTGTACCGACTCGATCTGGAGAATAACCTGACCGAATTGCCAGTTCTTGATACGTGTACCGAAACCACCGCGGAACTTTGCCAGATTCCAGGAGGTAGAGGAGGTAAATTCAAGCTCCCAACGCTTACCGAACTTCATCAATACCTATTTGGAGAGCCATTTGGCGAGGCCCACAATGCGACGGCCGACGTAGAGGCCACAACGAGATGTTTCCTTGAATTGATCCGAAAAGGGGCTTATTCACCAAGTGAACTGGGCTTCGATGATCACATGGTCAAGGCCTTTGTAGAGACCAACCCAGAGGTGATCAAACCTTTAGGCCTCAAGCATAGGAACCTCAAAAAGCAAAGTGAACAGATCCGAAAGTCGGCTAAATCCGACGCTTCCCCTGGCCTTAGTGATTCCGAGATCGACGAGAACCTCAATCAGCTTTCAGATGTTCCATTCGCCCATCTCCACAACCACACGCAATACTCCATTCTTCAAGCTGTAACCGATGTAAGGTCGCTGGTCAATCGCGCAGGTAGCGAGAATATGCCGGCGGTGGGTATGACCGACCTTGGTAACTTGATGGGCGCTTTTCACTTTGTAAAAACGGTTGGAGATTACAACCGGCAAGTAGCCAGTGAAGCTAAGGATGCAGCCGCCAAAGGAGAAGAATACGATAAGCAACCCTTGAAGGCTATCGTAGGGTGTGAATTCTACGTTTGTAAGGACTATCAAGATAAAAGTCGGAAGGACGACGGGTTTCAAATACCGATGCTTGCCAAGAACAAGATTGGGTATTTGAATCTCGCCAAGATGAGCTCGGAAGGGTATATCAATGGATTCTACTATGTTCCGAGGATAGATAAGACCCTCGTTGAGAAGTACAAGCAAGATGTGATCGTAACCACAGGTGGACTGCAAGGGGAGGTTCCACAATTGATCCTCAACGTAGGTGAAAAGCAGGCTGAAGAGGCCTTCAAATGGTGGCACGAACAGTTTGGTGATGACTTCTATGTAGAACTCAACCGACACAACCTGCCTGAGGAAGATCGCGTGAATGAAACGCTCCTGAAATTCGCTGAGAAGTATGGAGTTAAGTTGATCGCCGCGAACAACACCTTCTACCTTGATCAGAAAGATGCGGAGGCACATGATATCCTGCTTTGTGTCAAAGAAGGTGAGAAGAAGTCAACTCCAATAGGTAGAGGTAGAGGCTATCGATATGGCTTCCAGAACGATGAGTTCTACTTTAAGTCGCAGGCAGAAATGAAGAAGATCTTCGCCGATGTTCCTGAGGCTATCAAGAATATCCAAGAGATCATCGATAAGGTGGAGCCATTTGAATTGGCTCGCGATGTACTACTTCCCGCATTCGAGATCCCCGATGAGTTCACAGATCCACAGGACAAGGAAGACGGTGGCAAGAGAGGGGAGAATGCCTATCTCCGACATCTCACCTATGAAGGAGCGAAGAAACGATACGATGAAATAACGGATGAGATCCGTGAGCGGCTCGACTTTGAGCTTGAAACCATTGCAAATACTGGCTACCCGGGCTACTTCTTGATCGTTCAAGATTTCTGTAATGCCGCTAGGGAAATGGGAGTGAGCGTGGGTCCAGGTCGTGGTTCCGCCGCAGGCTCTGCCGTTGCTTACTGTATCGGGATTACCAATGTAGATCCCATCGAGTACGATCTGCTATTCGAGAGATTCCTCAATCCAGAACGTGTGTCGCTTCCCGATATCGATATCGACTTCGATGACCGTGGTCGTGATAAGGTGATCCAGTATGTGATCGATAAATACGGTTCGAGTCAGGTTGCCCAGATCATTACCTATGGCACCATGGCCGCCAAGAGTTCCATCAAGGACACGGCTCGAGTGCTCGACCTTCCTTTTGATGTGGCCGATCGACTTACGAAGTTGATGCCAGATACGAGTCTGCGTAAGCTCTTCGCCATGGATGAAAAGACCATGAAGGGCAAGTTTCGCGGAGAAGACTTTGACAAGGCGAAGTCGATGATCGATATCTACCAAAAGGAAGATATGGAAGGGATCACCCTCAAGCAGGCACACGTCCTCGAGGGTTCAGTGAGAAGTACAGGTATCCACGCATGTGGCGTGATCATTACGCCGAGCGATATACGTGATCTCGTTCCAGTGAGTCTGGCCAAGGATTCCAATATGTGGTGTACTCAATTCGACAACTCCGTAGTAGAAAATGCGGGCTTGTTGAAGATGGACTTCCTCGGTTTGAAAACGCTTACCCTTATCAAGGATGCGGTGGATATCGTTAAGGAAAGACACGATGTGGTACTCGATATGGAACAAGTTCCCCTGGACGATAGAAAGACCTACGAATTGTTCCAACGCGGTGAAACGGTAGGAATCTTCCAGTATGAATCTGCAGGTATGCAGAAGTATTTGAAGGATCTCAAGCCTACGGTATTTGCAGATCTCATTGCGATGAATGCCCTATATCGACCTGGTCCGTTGGAGTACATTCCTTCCTTCGTTAAGCGTAAACACGGGTTGGAAGAGATACAGTACGACCTCGATGATATGCAGGAATACCTCGAGGAAACCTATGGTATTACGGTGTATCAGGAGCAAGTTATGCTTCTCTCACAAAAGCTGGCCGGTTTTACGAAGGGTGAAGCAGATACGCTTCGTAAAGCCATGGGTAAGAAGATCTTTGCCTTGCTAGAAACTCTCAAGCCTAAGTTTATCGACGGAGGTAAAGAAAGAGGGCATGATGAGGATAAACTCAATAAGATCTGGAAGGATTGGGAGGCATTTGCATCGTACGCCTTCAACAAATCACACTCCACTTGCTATGCCTGGGTAGCCTATCAAACGGCATATCTCAAGGCGCACTATCCGGCCGAGTACATGGCTTCGGTGTTGAGCAACAACATGAACGACATCAAGCAGGTAACCTTCTTTATGGAGGAATGCAGACGAATGCAGATACCTGTTCTGTTGCCGGATGTAAATGAATCAGAGTATAAATTCACGGTTAACGACGAAGGCGCCATCCGATTTGGATTAGGTGGCATGAGAGGTGTGGGCGGCAATGCCGTTGATCACCTCGTGGAGGAACGCAAGGAGAACGGTCCATTCAAGGGTATTTTCGACTTCCTCAAGCGGGTTGATCTTCGTATAGTGAATAGGAAGACCATCGAGAGTTTGGCATTAGGTGGGGCATTCGATAGCTTCCCGAAGGAGCACAGGGCGATCTATTTTGCCGATGAGAATGGCGATGGAAGATCGTTCATAGAAAAGGCTATCAAGTATGCCCAGAATGTAAAGGCGAGTGAAGATTCCGCACAGGTTTCTCTCTTCGGCGAAGCATCGGAAGTACAGATCCCAGAACCTCCGTTGCCTGAGGTAGAGCCTTGGTCGAGGATACAACAGCTCAACAGAGAAAAAGAGGTGAATGGCATGTATCTCAGCTCGCATCCATTGGATGATTTCAGATATGAGATAAAGGCATTCTGCACCCATCGAGTGGAAGCTTTCGTTAATGAAGAACGACTCGTTGGACGTGATATCTGTATCGCTGGGATCATTACAGATGTGCAGCATCGCGTTTCCAAGAATGGAAAGGGTTTTGGGTTCTTTACCATGGAGGATCTGCGGGGCTCTCATGAATTCCGACTATTTGGTGAACCGTATTTGAAATTTCGTCACTTCTTGGTGAAGGATCAAATGATCTACGCCAAGGTGAAGGTGTCCAAGCGCAGTTGGGAGAAGGATGGTGAGGTTATAGAGCGCATCAACACGGATTTCTTCGATATGAAGATACTCTCAGACGTGATGGAAGAGTTAAGTAAGAAGGTGAAGATCACCGTGCGTTTGGATGAGGTGGATGAGTACCTGATGGATGAGGTCGAATCGGCCTTGAATCAGCATCCAGGCAAGAAGAAGATCAGTTTTGTAGTGGCGGATACCACTGAGAATCTACAGATCACCATGCCGAGTAGGACCAAACGCGTACATATTTCGAAAGAATTACTCGATTCACTCAATAAGATCGATGCATTGAAGGTTAAACTCAATTAACCACTAGCTCTCTCAATAGTCTTAACTTTGCACCAAGTTTTGAAAGGAATGAAATTCACGTACGTCGTTTTATTACTGTCGTTCACACATTTTGCATTTGCTCAGATCAACCAAACGGATGATCAAGGGCGCAAGCAAGGCGTATGGAAGAAGAAATTCGAAGAGGCGAATCAGCTGCGCTACCAAGGCGAGTTCATCGATGATGTGCCCGTTGGGAAGTTCATCTACTATCACATCAACGGAAGACATCGCTCGGTGATCGAATACCGCGGACAAACGGGTGTTGGATATGCAACGATGTATGATGTCGACGGTTGGAAAATGGCTGAAGGTCTATTCAAGGGCCAACAGCGTGATTCTATTTGGAGCTATTACGGTCCAGATGGCGACCTTGTTTCAACTATCCCTTGGAAGGATGGAAAGAAGCACGGTGTAGAGAAGATATTTTATGGAGATGGTTCACTTGCCGAGCGTATAGAATGGGAGTTTGGAGTAAAACAAGGACTTTGGGTGCGGAAGTATCCGGATGGTTCGGTTCGATCCAGAGGGACGTATACCGACGATAAGTTGGATGGAGAAATGCGCTACTTCGATCAGGCCGGAGAACTCACATGGTTTGGTCATTATGTAGATGGCCTCAAGCACGGCAATTGGTACATCTTCGAGAATGGTTCAGAGAAGATCCGGGAGGTCTACGAAATGGGTGAGTTGGTAGATGCCGAATGTCTCATTGATGATTGTCCGGATATGATCCTACCGAAAACCGAGGAGGAGACAGAAGAGAATGAGTAGAGTAGTAGTTGGTTTAAGTGGAGGAGTGGATTCCAGCGTTGCCGCGTATCTCTTACAACAACAAGGGCACGAGGTGATCGGACTATTCATGCGTAATTGGGTGGATGAGTCCGTTACCCTACACGACGAATGCCCTTGGATCGAAGATTCCAACGATGCCATGATGGTGGCAGATGCACTGGGAATTCCCTTCCAAGTGGTAGATCTAAGTGCCGAATACAAGGAGCGCATCGTTGATTATATGTTCGCGGAATACAAAGCAGGACGCACACCCAATCCCGATGTGCTCTGTAACCGCGAGATCAAGTTCGATACATTCCTCGACACCGCCCTAAAGTTGGGAGCTGACTATGTGGCAACAGGTCACTATTGCCGTAAGGACAGCGAGGTTATCGACGGCAATGAAGTGCACAAACTACTAGCAGGTGTAGATAAGAATAAGGATCAGTCGTATTTCCTTTGTCAGCTCAACCAATTTCAATTGAGCAAAGCCCTTTTCCCGATCGGCGAAATGGAGAAGTCAGAAGTGCGCAAGATCGCCATGGAACAAGGATTTGTGACAGCCGAAAAGAAGGACAGTCAAGGTCTTTGTTTTGTTGGAAAGGTCCGACTACCCGATTTCCTTCAGCAACAATTGAAGCCAAAGAAGGGTAAGATCATCAATATTTCAGCAGATCATCCCGTTTTCCAAGTGGCAGTGCCAGCAGGTCATGGTAGTGATCTTGAAGTACTGGCTACACCACCTGAATTTACACCCGACATGGGTGAGGTAGTTGGTGAGCACAATGGTGCACACTACT
>CBFHXG010000071.1:0-5593 GCA_965659725.1 Phaeocystidibacter sp.
GATTTTCCGATCTGAATACGGGAGCCGCCCGTGATACTGACGAGGGATTGGGTTACTTCTCTTCCATTCAAGTCGGCCACATAAGGGTTGTAACTCATGCCGAAGTACACATCACGACCATGCTTCACAGTTCCTGTTACTCCAGAGCTGATCCTGAGATTGGAAGGTGATGTTTCTTCGATGGGAGCCCGACCATCATAATAATTGTGCTCAGTTTCCAACGTATAAGCGCCATCTGCTGCCCACATCCACTTGTCATTGAATCGATAGGTGAAGCCAAGTCTTATATCCACTGGATTCACCTTGTGTACCCTTGCATCGATGATGTCCAATTCCTGGGATGGATTACCTGTTGCATAAGTGAATGAATAATAGTCACCAGTACCACCCAAACGAATGCTCGGTGTTGTCGCTCGAAGACCTATGGAAAACTTTTCCCATCTCTTTAAGATACCCACTTTGAGATATAAGGAGTAACTCTCCAACGTTTGGCGGTAAGAGCCAATGGAAACGATCCCTGGATTGTTTACCGAGTAAATATTGATCCCCAATGTATTTAAGTAGTAATAATATTGCCCAGTGAGCGTACCACCAATAGACCAGCCGTTGCCCAATTTTCGAGCTGCACTGAATCCAGCCAAGAAATAGTCCTCTGAAAAGTTATGCTGCGCTTGGATATTCAAGGGATCACCAGCATTATCCAATTGCCAAAACTCCTTCCCTTCAATATTGAATGAGTTGGGGATCAACAGTGAAAAGGCGATCGACCAATCGCCCCACGTCTTCGTAGATATCAAGCTGCTCGGCAATGACCTGTAGGCACTACCTTCGAAATTCAACTCCTCTCCCTGTATGGTCACAAAGGGATCCGTTTTGAATTCATAACTGAAATAGGCATTTCCGGAAAAGGAGAAGTTTGTCCCCTGTATATCTGTCAACGCTGCCGGATTGTAATACACCGCACCTGTCGAAAACACACCCCCTGTTCCCGTATTGCCAATGAGCGACTCTATATCGCCTAAGGGCATTAGATTCTGACTAAAACTCGTTTGACCTAACGAGGTGATCGAAAGCAACGAAAATGCAAGAACCAAAGGACGAATAGAAATCTTCATAAACCACAGGTTGTTAGTTAGTAGGAATATGAAGATAGGGTGCAGGAGGCAATGGGGCAAGTTTACAGTGCTCCGAGGCTCCGAGGCTCTGGGGCCCCAAGGCTCGCTCGTTGAATTCCCCAATTGAAAGGGATCACCTTCACAGAAATCGAGTTGGGATCACATGCATCTTTCATCCGCCGGTAGGCGGAGGACCTTCTTCTCAGCCGCGAGTCTGACGAAGCCTTCCCCGGCAACCGACGGGGCCTTTTGCCGAGGAACGAGGCAACTCCCCTAACTCTCCTGCTCGTAATACAACTTATAATACTTCCTTCCATTCTCATCCGTCCCCTGCTCTATCATCGATCTATCGCCGTGAACGTAAACGTGGAAGTTCTTATCGAGCTTGATCACTCCTTTGTATGAACCTGCCTGTTTCTTTGCAATTGCAGTGGCCATATGAAAGGACTCAGGTACTGAAACGCCACTTTCTGCAGCGAATTCGCTCTTGTGAGAACGATAGGATTCAATAAGGTCTTTATCGACCAATACCGCCTGCTCGTATTCATGCTGATTGAACTCCTCCGTTTCATTGAAATAATCCATCGACTTACGCATGAAGTCCACTTGATCTACCTTTTTCACCTCAAATTCTTGAGGCATCTTCTTATCGAGGAAGTCTTTGGTAGAGGCAATAAGCTCTGAGGTGAAGTTGGCCGATTCCGACTTGGGCTTTGCGTTGATGAATTGATGGGTCCAGAATTCAGATTCCTTCAATTCGTTATCGAGGATGAGGAGGGTTGGATCTGCACCTTTATCGATGATCAAACAGGCCTTATCCGGCTTCTGATTGCCAATTCCAGAACGAATGGAAACCATACCCGATGGATCGATGCTTAGGATACGTTGACGGGAATCGTACTTAAAGATTCCTATGGCCTCACAACCCACACCATCAAAATCAATATCCGTGAATCGAGCAATGAGAAGATCGCCCGGCTTGATGTTGGGATGCGATGATACTTCCTTTAAATGAGGATTGACCACCTCAGCAAAAGGACGCATTTCTTCATCTTCAAAAAACACCTTAGAAGCCTCGTACAACACATTGTATTTGAGGTCTATATTGTGTGTAAACTCAAACCGTAAAAGGTCGGGTGCCTTGAAGTGCTTCAACAATGCACTCGTAAAGAAATCTTGATTATCCGCAACAATGCTATCCGACGCAATATCGATACGGTCAGGGTATTCACTGGTCACCAACGCCAACGACGCAGTATAGGCTTCATTCGTTTTCATCTCACAAATGTAGGATGGAATACTCAGTAAAGCGATAACTCACATAGTCACTCTCGTGTGAAAACATACTCCCCTCCCTGCTGCAACACCATCTTATCCTTCTCAGGATCGAAAATGAGTTTCACACCCGCTTGCTCAAAGCTAAATACATGCTCAGAAACACTGGTCAATGGGAATGAAGGCTGCCCCGTAGCCTGTGCTATGAGCGTGTTGTTCTGTACCGAGATCTTTATCTGCAACGGCATATCTGCAGATACGTAATTCCCTACATACGCCTGAAGCTGCTCTTCCGATACTTCAAAAGTGCTGAACCCGGGAAGTTCAAAATCGATTCCCTTAGCCGCACGAATAACCACGATCGACATGTTGTTCGTGTTGTAATTTGCTCCATTGGAAACCATTGCGAAGTAGATACCTGATTCTTCAAATACGGTAAAAACAGAGGAAAAACCATCGATGCCTCCGGTGTGACCGTATCCGACCTCATCGTTGTATGCGAATTCGAATAGTCCCCTACCGTAGCCGTCTACCTCAGTTTTCATGTTTTCAAGCGATTCGGCACTCACTAATCTACCTTCAAAGAGCCCCTTCGCAAATTTGATAATATCCGTAGGTGTAGAGGTAATCGAGCCTGCACCTACAGGCACAGAGAGATCGGTTTCAAGTTCCTGCTTCCAGACGCCCATGTACGAGTATGACCTTGCCTCGTTGTCTTCCAAGTGGATAGGCTGACCATATTCCGTTCGATCCAACCCCAATGGTTCGATAATGCGTTCGTTCACTAAGGTTTCGTAAGACGCTTCCGTTTCTTCCTCAAGGATATACGTCAGCAAAATAAAGTTGGAATTGCTGTACTCCGACTTAGATCCTGGCTCGAAATCACTACCGGCATCTACAATTATCTGGACCATTTCATCCAACGTATGCGGATCCGTGTAGTACGTGAAATAAGATTCATCATCCGTTAGGTTGTGGATACCACTTCGATGGCCAACTAGATGCTCGATGGTGATCTTTTCAGCATTCACCAACTCCGGGAAATAACCTTGTATTGTGCTTTGTAGATCGATAGTGCCTTTCTCCACCTCTTGCATCAACAGGACAGTGGTGAAGGTCTTGGTGATCGAACCAATCCGATATTGCGTGAGTGTATCCGCTAGAACGTTGGATTCCACATTGGAATAACCCACCGCATTCCGGTACCACCCTCCATCGCTGAGGACGGCAACGCTTCCCATAAACTTATCATTCTCTACAAGCAGGTCGAAATAGCGATCGAGCTTTTCCCATTGATGGTTTGCGCGAAGGATACCGTAGAAAAGAAAGCCAGTGTTAGGATGCAGAACTTTTTCATGAATGGTGTATGCTTGGGTTGTGGAGGATATTAACGGATTATTGTATGCTTTAGGTCCACTACCAAGACAATAAAAAAGCAGGCCTTTGGAGTGACCTGCTTATCTCTTTGTAACCTCAGTTCGCTAGCAATTGCTTCCTTCACGCCACTCACCCGTGTGTGATTCCGTATAGCCCGAAGCCGTTCTTCCTGTATAACTATAGGTCTTGTCCGAACGGATAACGAACTTCTCCCAGGCATTGTCGGGATAGTAGATGGTTACTTCAACTTCCGCCAGACTGTTACTTCCACTGTAGCCTTCGAATGTTTCCCAGGTTTGACCGGTACTGTTGCAGGCAATGACACCATTATCCGTAGCCTCGTAAGAGAACCAATCTACGGAACCACCAGACGTAGGCATGAAGGTGAATTCTCGACCTTCTACCCAAGATGGAACACTTTCAAACTCTTCTTCTGTACAGGATGTAAAGAGCGAAAAACACAATAAAAGCGGAAGAAATCGAATAACTATTGTCTTCATAGGTAGTAGTTTAGGTTAGATTCAAAGATAACGATCTTATAAAATATCGCTATACAACCCTGATCTACTGACGATTACTACCTTTTGAGCGACTTCAGATACAGCCTTTCAACCTTCTCTCTTGCCCAAGGTGTTCGGCGGAGGAATTTAAGGGACGATTTCACAGAAGGTTCAAAGATGAAACATCGGATGGGAATGCGTTCAGCCAGCCCGTCAAAGCCATATTTCTCGACGAGGAACTCAACGATATCCGAGAGTTTTACTCCGTGTAGTGGATTATTGGGTTGTTGATCGGCCATGGTCAATCGAGGATACTGATCCGAACCTTTTTCTTCTTGAGTCGGGCGTTATTCAATGAATTTGCCAATGCCTTTGCCTTGGCAGCTGGCACGGCTACGTAGGAACTGTCGGAGCTCAACTCTATCATTCCCAATTCTCCCTTTTCCAATCCTCCTTGTTTGAAGAATAGTCCGGCTATATCTCCTTTTGAAACCTTATCTCTCCTACCTCCCGTGATGTGAAGCGTTTTCCATTGAGGGGCAACGAACTTATTCTTTGCATCCAATGGCTCCTCTTCCAATCGGTACATGTAATCTGGAAGCGGTTTATTCTCTCGCTGAATCACTAAGGCTTTCCCCTCCTTCTTCATACGAGCTGTTCTACCATTTCGATGGATGAACTCTTCTTCATGATGAGGGAGTTCGAAGTGTATGATGTAATCCATTTCCGGAACGTCCAAACCTCTAGCGGCTAGATCGGTAGCGAGAAGAAGTCGGTGTGTTCCATTCCTAAACTTAATGAGCGAATGCTCCCGATCGCGTTGTTCCATGCCTCCATAGAAACAACCATGGTCGATATGGTTGGTATCCAGCTCCTCACTTACATCAGTGATGCTATCCTTGAAATTACAGAAGATGATACCGTTTTGATCGCCTAGATGATGTACGAGATCGATAAGTGACTCGAATTTATCGGTGGCCACCACCTTCTTGATCTCGAGTCGGCTTTTGTTAGTATGCTGACTATAATTCAGTCGGGTTGCATTCGAAATTCCCACGAAATCAGGGATCTCCACTTTTTGCGTCGCCGAGGTAAGCACTTTCTTCTTCAGGTTGGGAAGTGACCCGATGATCTCCCGCATTTCGCCTTCGAAGCCCACTTCCAGCGACTTATCGAATTCGTCCAAGATCAAGGTCGATATCTCGCTAGTATCGATGTTCTCGCGTCGGATGTGATCGGCAACTCTACCGGGGGTTCCGATGAGGATGGTAGGTGCGTGTTGCAGGTCGAGGCGATCTTTATGCGACGATCTACCTCCATACACCG
>CBFHXG010000072.1:0-5512 GCA_965659725.1 Phaeocystidibacter sp.
CTGTAGCTCTGGCTATGTCGTTGTGCAGGATACGGTCGACCTGAACGAAGGGCACCTCTTCTCTGAACAGATCCACAAAGGACGCCAAGAAAGGGCTTGTATGCTCATTCCTGAACGCCAATGCTTGAGAGGCATTCATCAATTCGATCGCTAGGATCCGTTCGAGGTTTTCCACCACGCGATAGCACTTAGTTGCTGAGTTGGCTCCCATTGAAACGTGGTCTTCTTGGCCATTGGACGACTCAATGCTATCTATAGAGGCTGGTGTGCACAACTGCTTGTTCTGAGATACGATGCTGGCCGCGGTGTATTGCGGGATCATGAATCCACTATTCAATCCTGGCTGCGCCACTAAGAAAGGTGGTAATCCGCGCTTGCCCGATATCAATTGATAGACTCGACGCTCGGAGATATTACCCAATTCAGCCAAAGCAATTGCCAGATGGTCTAACGCCAAGGCCAATGGTTGACCGTGGAAGTTACCGGCGGAGATGATCACATCGTCGTCCGGGAAAACGTTAGGGTTATCCGTTGCTGCATTTATCTCGGTAGTCACAACATCTGTAACATACCTGATAGCATCCTTTGAAGCCCCGTGAACCTGAGGCATGCAGCGGAAGGAATATGGATCCTGAACGTGCTCCTTGTGCTGTTGTTGGAGCTTGGAACCATCGAGGAATTCTCGAATATTCTTGGCTGTTTTAAGCTGGCCGTTATGAGGACGGATAAGGTGGACACGTTCGTCGAATGGCTCTGATCTGCCATCGTAAGCCTCTAAACTGATGGCTCCGATAAGATCGGCGCAATAGGCCAATTTATTCGCTTGCATGAGTTCCCAAACGGCGTAGGCCGACATGAACTGCGTGCCGTTCAACAGTGCAAGACCTTCCTTGCTCTTTAAGCGAATGGGCTCTATCCCCTCCGCCTTCAGGGCTTCCTCAGCCGTCATTCGCTCTCCATTGTAATACACTTCTCCCTTTCCAAGAAGTGGCAACGCGAGGTGTGCCAAAGGGGCAAGATCACCAGAAGCACCTAAAGATCCAAGCTGATAGACTACAGGAAGGATGTTGTGATTGTAAAAGTATACCAGTCGCTCTACCGTTTCGATCTGAGCTCCAGAGAATCCGTAGCTCAAACTTTGAACTTTGAGGAGAAGCATGAGACGCACAATGTCGTGAGGTACCTCATCCCCTGCTCCACAAGCATGACTCATCACGAGGTTCTCTTGCAGATTCTCGAGTTCGTGCGTAGAGATGGTTACGTTGTAAAGTGAACCGAAACCCGTGTTGATGCCATAGATAGGGTCTGAATGCGATTCCATTTTAGAATCGAGATAATTCCTCGCCTTTAGGATCTTGGCCTTGGCCTCCTCACCTATGGTGATCTCGTAATCTTCGAGTAGAATATGCTCAATTTCTTGAATGGTCAGAGCCTTTGAACCGATTTCGAACGTCTCTTTCATGGGGTCACAATTTCAGCTCAAAGGTAGGGTTCCTCCTTAAATTTCGAGGAATATATAAGCGAAGCATTTCACTTCAAACCTCGAGATAGAATTCATACTTTCGAATTTCATAACCACAACTATGGAATCATCACCTAGCTCAACCCCCTTTTGGAAGTCCTCTTGGTTTCCTTACATCGCACTAACCATCGTATGGGCCATTGTTTACGCGGTCACTTTTGATGATAAGATCGACCTTGGCGGCGATAATGCCGTATACTATATCCTAGGTGACTCCCTATCGGATGGTCAGGGTTACACGAACGTCCACGAGGTCGGTGGAAGACCGAACAATCACTTCCCTCCGGGATATCCACTCATCCTAGCTTTTTTCATGACCTTCTCAAAGAGCATTTCGTTCCTGAAGTTCGTTTCAGGCTTGTTCTTTTTGGGAACCGTTCTCCTCAGCTACCGCATTTTCAAGCGTATCGTTGATAGCAATGTACTCGCGTTCGTACTTGGCATTTTCATCATTTTCAACGGGAATATCATCTCCTCAGGGAATATCATGATGAGTGAGATCCCTTTCCTCTTCTTCTCCACCTTAACCATACACCTCTTCATGCTCAGTGAATCGAGGGATAATTTCCTGAAGGACTGGCGATTCTGGACCATGGTTTTGGTAGCCGCATTCAGTTACCACATTCGAACTGCGGGCATAGCCTTGATCGCCGGCTTCTTAATCTACCTAGCCGTCAACAGGAAATGGTTAAAGGCTGCAGCATTTGGTGGCGGATTCGCCCTCTTATCTCTTCCATGGATCTTGAGAGGCAAGGCTCTTGGAGGAAGTAATTATATCAATCAGCTACTGCAGATCAATCCGTATCGCCGTGAAGATGGAATGTTGGGCTTTGGTGACCTGATCACTCGTTTGATGTACAATATCGAGCGATATGTGAGTGTGGAATTACCTCGTACCTTCTTTACAAGTCTCGATGTCAATTACACGATGTACATGCGTCATCTGACAGGTAGTACCGACCTCCCTCCCAACTACACCCCCGAAACACATTGGTTCTTGGGTATCGTTTTGATCGCTTTGATCATCTATGGTGTTTACAGTCTAAAGAACTATCGAAGTTTTGTCGCCTTCTACCTGTTGGGATCTGCAGGGATCCTTCTACTCTGGCCCTACGTGTGGTTCGGCACTCGATTCATCCTCCCTTTGATCCCATTCTTGATACTAGGTGTGGTTTCAGGGGTCGATGCACTCATCAAGCGATTTAACAAAGGTAAAGGTGCGAATCCACTGCTCTACCTCACCCTTGTCCTCACTCTCATCCCAAGTGTGAAGCAAGAGGCGGAAAAGGTGGATTATCAATATCCGGGCAAGTACGCCGACTTCCTAAGCATGTCGCGGTTTGTCAACGATAATCTACCTCCAGATGCCGTGGTATTGAACAGGAAACCCGGATTATTCTATCTGTATGGCAATCGAAAATCCATCAACATACCTTCCACATTGAATTATGCTGAGATGCAGCAAGCTATGGATAGTGCAGGTGTTACGCATGTAATTGTGGATGCCATGGGCTTTGCCGATGTGGGAAGATATCTGATCCCTTTCATGCAGAACAATGAGATCAAGTTTACAGGAATCCAACAGATCCAGACAACCTCCCAGTATCCTACACAGCTTTTTGCCTATAACAGTAAGCCCGGATACACTGGAGATTGGGTGACCATTGAAACTGAAAATGGAACGGTGAATGAAAGAACTGGTAAAGGGGTTTATCGTTTCAGCGACGGTCGTATATTTGACGGCCATTGGAAGAAAGGCCTGCGCCACGGCGAAGGAGTAATGCAATTCACCAATGGATCAAAGCTGAGGTGCACATGGGACAACGATACCATCGCTGGTTCAGCTGAGTTGATAGACGCAAATAATCAGGTGATCCTTTCGGGAAATTACTCCGAAGAAGAGTTCATCGAAGCCATGAAATAGGGAATTCACGCATGAGTTCAGACTTTAAGAAGCTTTCCATTGTAATCCCCGCCTACAACGAGGGACCAACCATTCACCTCATCCTCGATCGAGTCAAGGATGTGGATCTTCCAAATGGGATCGAAAAAGAATTGATCATCGTGAATGATTGCTCTTCAGATAACACCGAAGAGTCTATAGTCAAGTACAAGGAAAACAATCCCGATCTCAATATCCAATACCACAAGCACGAGGTAAACCAAGGAAAAGGCGCTGCCCTACACACTGGGATATCAAAGGCAAGTGGTGAGTATACGATCATTCAGGATGCCGACCTTGAATATGACCCGCAAGAGTATCACCTTCTTCTGAAGCCTATCTTGAGCGGTGATGCAGATGTGGTATATGGCTCTCGTTTCATGGGAGGAAATCCGCATCGCATACTTTTCTTCTGGCACAGCATCGGCAATAAGATGCTCACCTTCTTGTCTAACATGCTCACCAATCTGAACCTGACAGACATGGAAACGTGCTATAAGCTTTTCCGCACCGACATGGTTCAAGGATTGAAACTCAAGGAAAAAAGATTCGGATTCGAGCCAGAAGTAACGGCCAAGATCGCCCGCATCCCCAAGGTGCGCATCTATGAGGTAGGTATATCCTACTACGGCAGAACCTTCGAGGAAGGCAAGAAGATCAATTGGAAAGATGGCTTCCGCGCGATCTACTGCATCATCAAGTACAACCTCTTCAAGTAAGGGTCTAACGCTCTACTGCTCCTACGGCATCATCTTGACTCTTCGACTTGAACACCGTTCGAAGTCGTAAGCTATTTGTCACTACACTAATAGACGACAAGCCCATGGCCGCGCTAGCTATCATTGGATTCAACAGATACCCATAAGCTGGATATAAGATCCCTGCAGCGATAGGAATACCAATCAAGTTGTAGATGAATGCCCAGAAGAGATTCTGACGGATTGTATTTACAGTTGCTCTCGACAAGCGCAATGCATCTGGTACACCGTTAAGGTCATCTCTCATGAGCGTTACCCTCGCAGCATCCATCGCGATATCCGTGCCGCTACCCATGGCTATGGACACATCCGCCAACGCAAGTGCTTGGGCATCATTGATACCGTCTCCAACCATGGCAACGTGTTTACCAGCCTGTTGCAGAGATTCTACATAATCGTACTTGTCGTCTGGAAGGACCTCTGCCTTCACGTGATCGATTCCCACTTGACGAGCTACCGAAGCAGCCGTAGCAAAGTGGTCACCCGTAAGCAAGTGAACCGTTATTCCCTTCTTTATCAGGCGTTGAACAGCTTCTTCAGCGCCTTCTTTCACTGGATCGGTAATGGCAAAGAGCGCAAGTATGTCGTTATTGGCTGCAAAGGCTACTACAGACTTCCCCTGCTCGCCTTTCTCTACGGTCCATGATTCCTCTCTATCGTCCCAATCTACACCTTCATCGATCAACCAGCTTGGCTTACCGACGTGGTACAGTACACCACCAGATTGAGCGGTTGCACCGTGACCTGTAACACTTTCAAACGACTCAACTACCGGCTTGGCCGATTCGGGAACATGTTCGTTTCTGAGCCATGCAACAATAGCATTGGCAAGCGGGTGCTCGGAAAGCGACTCGATCGCATCCAACGTGCTCCAAGGAATATTATCTGAAACCTTCAGGATATCTTCTACTACGGGCTTACCAAGAGTGATGGTACCTGTTTTATCCAGAACCACATCTGTTACCCTATGACCTTTCTCAAGGCTATCGGCATCTCGGATCAGGATACCATGACGTGCACCTGCGCCCACGCCGGCCATTATGGCGGTAGGTGTGGCTAGCCCGAGGGCACATGGACAAGCAATCACGAGTACTGAAATGGCTGCAAGCATACCCTGAACCATGGCGTACTCTACACCACTGAACATCCATATCAAGAAGGTAGCCAGTGCCAGAACGAGTACTACAGGAACGAATATTCCAGCGATCCTATCCACAAGTCGTTGTACAGGTGCTTTACTTCCCTGCGCTTCACGTACACGCTGAACGATCCGTGAAAGCACAGTTTCAG
>CBFHXG010000073.1:0-5248 GCA_965659725.1 Phaeocystidibacter sp.
CCTAAATGAAAGGTCGTTGGCCAAGAAGTTACCTTCCCAACCAACGACCTTGTTTTAAGATCTAACGTCTAACGACGAGTGACGAGAGACTAAGGTCTAGCGCCTAATTACTCCCCATATTTTCGATCTTCTCCTGTATCGATGTCAGGTTGAATGCTCCTGGTGTTTGACTAGGAGGATATTCCTGCATCGTCATCAAGAACTTTGCTGCCATCTGTTGTATCGGTACCAATACGTAGGCATGGTCAAGTACCCAATCGTAATAGATGTTGGCATTGTGTTGTGCCCTTTCAAAAGGATCCCTACGCAAGTTGAATATCAATGGCACCCTCAACTCAACGAATGGTTCCATCCATACCCCAAAGGCCTTTCCGCGGTTCTCCAAGAAGACAACCTTCCAATCATCGTATCTGGCAGCCACAATCTGGCCATCATCATTCACATACCAGAATTCGTGGCGCGGAGATTCCTCAACCTCGCCACTCAAATAGGCATTCATATCGTGACCATCGATGTAGTTGCGGTATTCGCGACCGTTCAATTCAACGCCTTCAAGAAGCTGCTCCTTGATGTTTTCAGCGCCAGCAAGTGCCGCGAAGGTAGGTAGCCAGTCTTCATGACTTACGATACCATTCTTGGTGACACCAGCTTCCCAAACCCCAGGGTAACGAACGAATGCAGGTACGCGGTAAGCGCCTTCCCAGTTCGAGTTCTTTTCACCGCGGAATGGAGTGATGCCGGCGTCTGGCCACGTATTGTAGTGCGGACCATTGTCGGTAGAATACATTACTACCGTGTTTTCCGTAATGCCTAACTCATCGAGAAGGTCCAAGAACATACCAACATGCATATCGTGTTCAACCATGCCATCTGAATACTCATTGCCGTTTGGTCCTGACAAGCCAGTGTGCTCCTCGCTCACGTGTGTACGGAAGTGCATGCGGGTGCCATTCCACCAAACGAAGAATGGCTTACCAGCTTCAACTGCATCGCGAATGAATCGCATGGCTTCAGCGGCAGATTCGTCATCTATGGTTTCCATTCTCTTGGTGTCCAATGGTCCCGTATCTTCAATACGTTGGGTACCATCAGCGTTTGCCCAAGAATGGATCACTCCTCTAGGACCATACTGCTCGATGAAGGTCTTTCCATTAGCCAATCGCATGTCAGCTGGATAATCACGATTCTCGGGTTCTTCCTCTGCATTCAAGTGATAGAGGTTTCCGTAGAATTCATCAAACCCGTGATTGGTAGGCAAGTGCTCATCCAAGTCGCCTTGGTGGTTCTTGCCGAATTGTCCAGTTGTATACCCCTGTGACTTAAGAACGGTGGCCATAGTGACATCTGTTTCTTGCCATCCCTGCTCAGCCCCTGGGAGTCCAACTTTCGTCATACCTGTTCTAACGGGAACATTTCCGCCAATAAAGGCCGCTCTACCTGCAGTACAACTCTGCTGTGCATAGTAATCGGTAAAGGCTACCCCTTCGCTAGCAATGCGGTCGATATTGGGCGTTTGATAGCCCATCATACCGCGGTTATTGTGACTAACGTTCCATGTACCAATATCATCGCCCCAAAGGACTAGGATATTGGGTTTGTCTTGGGCGAATAAACCCATTGGAAGGGCTATAGCCGATAAGACTAAATAATTACTCCATTTTTTTTTGATCATAGATTGTGGTTTTAAATGGTGATTTATGGTTTGTTCGGGTTAATGACACATCTGAAGCCAAGGTGCTCCTGACCGCTGTCGTATGCGGTGGACATTCGAGCACTTGGCCTGTAATTACTGCAATATTGTTCGGTACATAGAAATGATCCACCTTTGGTGACTCTCGAAGGGGAGAGGGGTTTTTGGGGATCATAGCTTTGATTAGGCCCGCTAGGGTTGATGCATCCGCGAGTGCTGGCTAATTTCTTGTTGGAAAGGTGGGTGTCGGGTCTATACCAATCCGATGTCCACTCCCACACATTTCCTATCATGTCATATAGACCATACCCATTGGGCGGGTAACTCATCACAGGAGCAGTGGTTTCAAACCCATCCAAGGCCGAATTTCCATCAGGAAAAGTGCCCTGGAAATAGTTAGCGAGGAATTCTCCTGATGGCCTGAGTTCTTCTCCCCACGCAAATGGCTGCTTAGGCATGCCACCCCTTGCTGCAACTTCCCATTGAGCCTCAGTGGGTAGTGATTTTCCGGCCCAATCAGCGTAAGCCTTCGCATCTTCATATGCGATGTGAACCACGGGATAATCTTCCTGCCCTTCTATGGTAGATCCTGGTCCGTGTGGATGCCGCCAATTTGCTCCGATACGCCATTCCCACCATTGCGAGATGTCGTTTAGATTCGAAGTAGGGCCAGGATTGAAAATCATCGAACCGGGTTGTAGCAAAGAATCGGCCGGTCTTTCCGTACCTGGAGGGAGCTGAGACTTCAGTTCTTCCCAATCGATCGGTCTTTCTGCCACTGTTACATAACCAGTAGCGTCTACAAATGCAGAGAATTGCTCATTCGTAACTTCAGTCTTATCAATATAGTATCCAGATACCTTAACTACATATGACGGCCCTTCTGCGTTGTTGGCGTGTTGATCCTCACTTCCGATATAATAATCACCGGCAGAGATGTAAACCATTCCTTGTATCGTGTCGGCATTATCCTTAGGAGAGATCGACCGCTGAGTAGGGACCTCAGATGTATTCTTTTGCTCACATGAAACAATGGTCATTATAATGAAAAGGACGGGTACTTTTTTGATCATAAGAGGCGGATGCATGGTGTGAAATGAGAGCGTTGGCTTGGTATATCGGATGGAAATTGATGTGAGACACTAAATATATGATAAATTGCTCTTGAGCTGAGGTTTTTAAAATTTATACCCCAGACCTATGGTCCATCCGATGCTTGTATATGCGTCAGGGCGCCAATCGTAATTCAAGCCGACGATCGTTTCAAAATCTTTCAACGTTTCGAATCCAGCTTCTAGTCCGAAACGGATGAGGCCAAAGCTCTCTTCGGGGCTATATTCAATTCCACCGCCGGTGTAAACAGAGAGGAAATGATGCGAATAACCGAGTATGGCTACACTCGCAAAAGGAGTTGATCTTTCAACTGCGGTAGATTGAGTGTTGGGTTCATACTCGAAGGATTCAATGATGATCTCATTGTGTAGTCCAAGGAACCAGTTTTCTGAAAGTTCGTAATTATAGTCTATGGCCCAAACCGGAAGAACAATGGGCCGGGCTTCTCCGCCTTTGATTCCGACATCTATGCGCGAATGACCAATTCCGATCAGGATCAGGTTTCTGGAGTCTTCTTGCGCGACCGTCAGCAGCGGAGCCAAGAGAAAGAGTAGCAGGGAGTAGCGCATAGGAGAAGGTTGGGTGTCAGATCATCTAAATATAGCAAATCCCTAATTATGAAAGGGGTGTGAAAAAAGAAATCCGACGCTAGGTCGGATTGCAAATAAAGAGGATTGTATTTTAAGGTATATCCACTGAGAAAGTGTAGGATTCTTCAGGATAACATGTGACCACATAATAATAGAGTGGTTGAGTGTTTTGGTAAAGCATACAACAGATGTTCGCTTTTTCCTTGAGTTCCACAGTTACATTGGCCGCGTCCATTCCAGTTACATCAAGTGTATCGGAGGAGTCTTTGACTCCATTGACGTCCCAGCTGTAATCCACTGGACAAATGAACACCATTGGATAGTACTTTGGAGTAGGCTTAGGTTGATCGTTTTCTATAATATCCGGTGCGCAGGAGGTGAGAAAGACGAGAAAGATCAAGGCGTACTTCTACATGCGTGCTCTGATTTGATGTGTGACAGGAAATGCTTCCTGTTTTATGAGCACGATTTATAGGCACGTGGTTACTTACATTTTGGTTTTCCGATGAACGGTATAAAAAAGTACTTGTAGGGTACCCGTTAGTCGATGAGCAGGAATTCTCTCGCAATCGGCGACATAAGATGTTGATATGCAGCTACTTGTCGACATATATCTCGTCTTACAATGAGTGTTAGGCGTATTTTCGGAGGAAGCGGGAAAGCGATTCTCCTGTGTTCAGATCGAGCTTTTTTCTGATTCGGTGTCGGGCCACGTCTACAGAAGCGGGCTTAATAGATAAGGTGTCGGCGATGGACTTAGAACTTTGTCCGAGTTTGAGCAACGTGCAAATGCGTAATTCGTGAGAGGTGAGTAGAGGGTATTCGCGTTGCAGGCGTTGAAGGAAATTATCTTCTGTGATCTCTGAGAACTGTGACTCCACGTAAAAGCTAGAGGTGATGCTCTTTTTGCGTTGGATGAGTTTCTTCATTTCCTCCAGGTAGAACGGATCGGAGGTACGTTGAAATGCATTCAGGCGATCCTCTATGCGCTTGATGAATGCATGATGGTCCTCTATAAAGTCACGGATTTGCATAGTAGTCTGAATAGTTGATGTTGATATATACATCACGTAAGGTCTATTCAGATGGTTGGGTGTTATTCAAAAAAATGATGAATGGGTCTTGAAGGTACTTTCCTACGTATTAAATGCTAGGCAGGTATAACAAAATGTTAATGTCGAGTTTACCTTTCTCGTATTTATTCAGAGGTTTCCCTTGAAATCATTACTTATTCAGCTATATTTGGGACGCACGATTCGTTTTGAGAGGACGAATATTGTTAAATTATTCACACAAATTCTTCGCTATGAGAAAATTTTTATTCTCGTTCATGGTGATGTTAATTCCTTTGAGCTATGCTTCAGCTCAATGTAACTACACGGTGAATCTGTATGATTCATGGGGTGATGGTTGGAATGGCAACACTATTGACATTGAGGTGGCGGGTACGGTAACCAACTATACGTTGAGTTCCGGTTCTACCACTGCAATTTCGGTCCTTGTTAATTCTGGGGACTCGATCAAAACATCCTTCCAGGGTGGTGGATCATGGATCACGGAGTGTTCCTATGACGTGGTAGACGCGTCTGGTATCACTTTGTATACATCGCCAAATGGTGGTTCCATGACAGCAGGAGCGGTTCAATTTGCGGATACCGCAGGTTGTCCAGCTATCGTTCCACCAACCATTAACAGTACGGGTGTTACCTCTACTACTGCAACGATTGACTTCACCCTTTTGGGTGTAGCTAACACGATCGAGGTAGAGTATGGTACGCAAGGCTTTTTACAAGGTGGTGGTACAACGGTATCGTCTACCACTTCACCGATCACAATCTCAAGCTTGTCTCCAAGC
>CBFHXG010000074.1:0-4470 GCA_965659725.1 Phaeocystidibacter sp.
GGTTCCAGGTCCAACTTGCACTTGATCAGAGTTTTGAACTCCAGTACTCCAAACGATGTGTTCAGCACCTCCAGGTATGGATAGTGTAACTGTTGAATTAGCACAGGTCGAATCGTTCTGTAGGAGATCAGTGACTACGCTTCCACATTGGACATAGGAGTAAGTATCTATCCTATCATTTCCGTTTGGGGTAAGTCCACCTACCACATAGCCGATTCCTTTGAGGGTAAAGGATGCACCGTTGGCTCTGCGACCCGACATTAATCCGGGCACGAAAGTCCATGCATCGGCGGCGGCATTGTATCGATAATATTCGGCCGTAGTTTGAAAGTTGCCGATTCGTGAACCTCCACCTACATAGGCCTCTCCGTTATAGATGAAGGCATGCGCTTTAACGTAGCCAAGTCCGGGAAAGATCGCTCTTTGTTGCCAGGCATCGGTGGTGGGATCATATCTCCAAACTTCGTTGATATCACTGAGATTATTTGCGCCACAAGCTATATAAATGAAGTTGCCCAGGGTGAAGCAAACGCCGTCTTTCCTTCCTCCGATGGGTATATCGGCCTTTCGACTCCAAGCATCGGTTGAAGGGTTGTAGGCCCACCACTCCTGACTAAACACTGGAGAGTTTACACCGGCAGATCCGCCGCCAACATAACCTATTCCGTTAAGGCTTCCGCTATAGCACCCCACTCTTCCGAGTCCAGGGAAATTTGCAATGGCCGTCCAATTATCGGTAGCCGCATCATATACATAGGCGGAATTCAATCCTAGCAAACCGAATGAGCCACAACCTACATAACCTTGGTCGTTAATGACGAAGCTGAAGGCATCGGTTCTTGGACCGCCCGGCACATCGCTAACGGTAGACCATGTATCGGAGGTTGGATCATATTTCACCACGTCGAACCTCTCCGCTCCGTTTCTCTCACCTGCGGCTACGTATCCAAAACTCCCGATGGCAAAGCCAGCTCCTCCCGACCTTTCAACGGGCAGGTCGCCCTTCCTCACCCAGCCTTGGGCGGCAGTTAGCAGGCTAATCAGCCAGAAGGTTATCAATAGAGAGTATCGGATGATCAGTTTACGGTTCATGCGTCTTAAACAACCTGAAGCCCAAAGAGTTCTGTAAAAATAAAAGCCCCTTCCACGAGTTGGAAGAGGCTTTCTATATGAATAGGATCTTATTTATGAATGTATGCTTCGTTTTGCAGTTGCATCCATTGCTGCTTCCTTGATCGCCTCGGTGTACGTTGGGTGACCGTGGGAGATGCGTGCAATATCCTCAGCAGAGGCACGGAACTCCATGGCAACCGTAGCTTCCATGATAAGGTCAGCTGCACGAGCCGCGCAGATATGAACACCAAGCACTTCATCGGTTTCCTTGTGAGCTAGGATCTTCACAGAACCATCGATATCACCAGATGCGCGAGATCTACCTAGGGCACGCATTGGGAAGGAACCTGTTTTATACGGTGTTCCCTCTTCTTTTAATTGCTCTTCGGTCTTACCTACCCCTGCAACTTCAGGCCAGGTATACACGATATTTGGGATGAGGTTATAGTTGATATGTGGCTTTTCACCAGCGATCAACTCGGCTACCAGTGTTCCTTCTTCTTCTGCCTTGTGAGCGAGCATTGCGCCACGGATCACATCTCCGATCGCATAAACGCCATCAACATTAGTTTGAAGTTGATCATTCACCTCAATACGACCTTTATCATCGGTCTTGATACCTACATTCTCAAGGCCTAAACCTTCTGTATATGGCTTACGTCCGACAGAAACTAGGCAATAATCTCCTTCGAACTTAACCTCTTCATCTTTCTTATTGGTAGCTGTAACCGTTACTTTATCTCCTTTGCGAGTAACATCACTCACTTTATGGCTTAGGTTGAATTTGATACCTAACTTTTTAAGTGAACGGTTGAGATCCTTGCTCATCGCTGAATCCATACCTGGAATGATTCGATCGGCATACTCAACTACGGTCACATCGGCACCTAGGCGCTTGTAAACGGAGCCTAGCTCAAGGCCGATCACTCCACCACCGATAACGATCATGTGCTTAGGCACCTCTTTGAGTTCAAGTGCTTCGGTTGAAGAGATGATTCGTTCTTTATCGAATTTGGCAAATGGAAGTTCGATAGGCTTCGACCCTGTTGCGATGATAATCTTATCACCTTTCACCTCTTTCTCACCGTCATCTCCCTTCACTAGGATCGTGTTCTTGTCTTTGAAAGAACCCACGCCTTGGATCACTTCGATGTCGTTCTTCTTCATGAGGAACTCGATACCGCTGGTGTTTGACTCGACCACTTCGCTCTTGCGCTTGATCATTTGCGTCATGTTCACCTTTGGCTTGTTGATATCGATCCCGTGCTCTTCGAATGCTGATTCGGCAGCGTGAAAATGCTCTGAAGAATCTAGAAGTGCTTTTGAGGGAATACATCCAACGTTGAGGCAAGTACCGCCTAGCGTTGGGTATTTCTCAATGATTGCCGTTTTCTTCCCTAGTTGAGCTGCTCGAATGGCTGCTACATATCCACCGGGGCCTGAACCTATTACGATGACGTCAAATGAACTCATGTGATGATGTCTTATTCTTTTTAAAACGAGTACAAAGGTAGCGAATGCGCGTTGTTTGAGCGATCGAAAACAACGATAGAATCATAGATTACATCAACCAATTGATTTTATGCCTGTCCTGCGCTTAACTACCACGGATAGAATGATCGCGATGCTTATGAAAATGGATATCCTACCAATGAGATCACCCACTTCTGCAAAGGCAGTGATCTTATCATTCAATTTGATCGTTCCTGATATCGCCCCCGTTTCTTCGTAGGGAATCTGTTGGAGCACTTCTCCGCGTTGATTGATGATCGCGGAAATACCCGTATTGGCACTTCTTGCGATAGCCCTTCTATTCTCGATAGCGCGTGCTCTGGCAAAGTGGAGATGTTGATCTTTACCGGGCGTATCGGCCCACCAGCCATCATTCGTGATAGCAAGAAGCGCATTGGCTCCATTTCGAACAAAAGCAGAAGTATACCCTGGGAAGTCGGCCTCCCAACAAATGATAGTTGCCACACTCAATGAGTCATTCTCTCGATTAGCAAAGACCTCTCGCTCCGATTGTCCACCTAAAGTTCCCGTCGCCCCCCCCAGGTCGATCCCATCACTCAGGATCGGTTGCAAGAGCCATGCAAATGGAACTTTCTCTACGCCTACCACTAATTTTGATTTGTGGTAGATGTCGATAGGAGATCTTGAATCTGTGAAATGCAAACTTGTATTGAAAGAATCATAATAGCGTCGTCCATCACGCATAGGTCTGGATGTTCTCGTCTCCTGATGACCGTAGATCTTGTAGGTAGATGCTCCTATCACCGTGTGGAGTCTAGGCAAAGAATCACCAAGCGCCAAAAGTTTGCGAACTCCCGAATGTGACAATAACCGATCTTCATCGAGTCCTTTTCCTATCATAGTTTCAGGCCCGATCAAGTAATCTGTAGTATTCGACAGTTGCGGTGAGGCAAGATTCAAGAAATGATCGACCGTCATTTCATCCGTCATTTGAAACTTTTCGGTGTATGGATCGATATTCGGTTGCACGATCACTACTTCCACCTCTTCTCCCACTTCTTCGTAGTTCACGTACATGATGTACGAGAGTATGATAGGTAACAGGATAACGGGCACTGCGTAAAGCAAGGCTGCCTTAAGCCGCTGTTTACCGAGGTAATCTTTCCAGATCATGAAGAGGATGGCATTCACCCAAAGGATCCAGAGTGTCCCTCCCCATGGTCCAGTATACTCATACCACTGGATCCAAGTAATCCGATTCGAAAGGGCATATCCGAGGTTGAGCCAGGGAAAACTCATGTCCCAATCCATGTGCAAGTATTCCACCAACATCCACAGGAAAGGCAACACCAAAAGCGCTCGATTCAATTCAATTTGTCGGGCTACAATGTGATAAAGCCAAAAGCAGAAAGCCATAAGTCCGCCATTGATAACCGTTGTAGCCACCGTACCACTCCAGTGAGCATAGGCCACCCACCAAGTTGTAAAGAGGTTGAACAGCCCAAAGCACATCCAGGCATATAGAAAAACCTTACTTCCCTTTCTCTTGGTATCCGACGTTCGAATGGAATCTTCCAGCCACAAAATGGGCAAAAAAGCTCCAAAGAGCAGCGGTGTGAGTGAACCATTGGCGGGCCATGAAAGCGATGCAAGGATGGCAGTGGATAGAACAGCTAATAGGTTTCTCACGATGCGAATGATTGCGTATTAGAACCGCAATTTCGCAATCTTACTTGGAATATGACTTCCGCTCCGTGTAAAGTATTCATTGGATGAAAGTAAAGCGCAAGGAAAGCTGGTATGATCGATCAGCCGAATAACTCGAACGAACTGAATGGATTGAAAAGTGGTTCGGAGCTGATCAATAATGCCTCGGGCGGGAGT
>CBFHXG010000075.1:0-3948 GCA_965659725.1 Phaeocystidibacter sp.
AGTATGTCTCTTAAGATCTTCATCCCAATTCTAATCGGATCGTTTGTGTTTTTGGATGCTCGGTTCCTGGTCGTGGCCACTGGCTTTTCACTTTGCCCGCACCCTCGATCTGTACCGTGTACCCCATGTTTTCGAGTAGGCTGATCACTTCCATGCCGTTCAATCCGCGCAGATCTGGAATGACGCCCTGCTCTACATCACTTTGCCAGTTCTTAGAAGGTTGTGCTGATGCGAGTTGAGGTTCATCTAGCTCCTCAAATTCTTCTTCACGTGGGGTACTTCGATACACTTCATCGGCAATGGCTCTGAAAACGGGAGCGGCCACTGTGGATCCGTAGTATCCCAAGGATGGATTCGGACGATTCACCACTACGATGCAACTGTATTGTGGGTCTTCAGCAGGGAAGTAACCGGCAAATGAAGCTTGATAGTCATTTCTGTCGGCGATCCAGTAGTTAAGCTGACATGTGCCCGTTTTGCCGGCCATGTTGAAAGTGTTGGATCGAATATTTGTAGCCGTACCCCTCGAAACTACCCCGGCGAGGAGTGTCTGAAGTTTGTTCAAAGTTTCGTCCGAACAGATCGATGGGTTGATCACTTCAGTTGGGAACTGTTGTACTACGGTTCCACGTTGACGTATCTCACGGACAAGCTGAGGTCTAACCATCTCACCGTCATTGGCAATGGCGTTGTAGAAGGTTAACGTTTGAAGCGGCGTCATCTGCACTTCATACCCAAATGCGATCCACGGCAAGCTGGTCCCCGACCAATTCGGATCATTTGGAGTGGGGATGCGAGGAGCAGGTTCGCCTTGGATCCTAATTCCTGTGCGCTCATGCAGTCCGATCTGATATAAGCGATCGATGAAGCTCTGTGGATCTTCACGATAGGCCGGGTAGATGGCTTTTACTATGCCCGTATTCGATGATTTTCTGAAGGCTTCGGCTACGCTGATCTCTCCATAACCACCACGGCCCCACTTGACATTGGAGTCTTTTACCTTTCGGTTGTAGATCTGGTAGATGCCATTTTCAGTATCTACTATGTCGGCGGTATCAATCATTCCATCCTCCAAAGCCACCATCAAGGAGGCGAGCTTGAATGTGGACCCTGGCTCAGTGCTCTCGCCAATCGCGTAGTTCAATTTCTCGTAATAGAGACCCTCTTCCGTTCTGCCTAAGTTCACGATCGCTTTGATTTCACCTGTGGCGACTTCCATCACGATCGCGCAGCCATGGTCTGCTTCGTATTTGACAAGCGCTGATAAGAGACTTCTATGAGCTACGTCTTGAATTCTAGTATTTATAGTAGTGATCACATCCTGGCCATCGATCGGCGCAATCGCATTTTCGTCATCCAATGGTTTCCAGTTGCCGTTGGCGATCTTCTGCATGAGTCGGTGGCCGTCTCTGCCTGTCAAATAGCTGCTAAAGCTACTTTCGATGCCAACGGGGTTGCTCACGTTATCTTCACCTATTGTTCTTGCCGCGATCTTTCCCAACGGCATCTTACGATAGTGTTGTTGCTCGGAAATCAATCCTCCTCTAAACCGCCCAAGATTGAATAGAGGGAAGGCCTTAACGCGCTGCAGTTCGCTGAAGGTGAGATCTTCTCCAATGCGCTCATATCTGTCTCCATTGGCGCGTTTTGCTTTTAAGAAAGCCGACCATTGTGCGCTGGTCTTGCTCGGGAACATCCGACCTAGTTCAACGCTGAGACCTGCAATATTCTCGTCGAAGTCTTCATCGCTCGGCGCCACTGGGTCGAAGTAGAGGTCATATACCGGCATACTCGTAGCAAGTAGCTTCCCATCGGCGCTATAGATGTTGCCGCGCTTGGCTTCGAGAGTCATGTCGCGGGTAGCCAAACGTTCGGCCCTATCGCGTAGTTCGGATCCTTCAACCGCATAGGTATGTACTAGCTTGACCACGATGGATATGGCAAACAGTCCCATGAGCGCGCCCATTACGAGCGTGCGTTTAGTGATGATATTTGACTTCTGCTCAGTCATTCTGAACGGTCAGCTTTATCGGTGGATGTTCTGCTGCTTTGATACCCAATGGTTCTACTCGCTCTTCAACTTTACTCTCTAATCCGAGCTGCATCAATCTTGATTTGGTGTCCAAGTGTTCCGATTCCAACTCGTCCACTTCCTCCTCGAGTTGATTGATGCGGTGTACCTTTCTGTCGGCGCTATGAGCGCTGTATATCGCCACTATGGCGAGAAATGTGACAAACCCGGCAAAGGGGAGTTGTCGGGTTGTTCTTTCATCTCCTAAGAAGCTGCCTCTCAGGATGCCTGCTATGGTGTTCCCGAACTTGCTCATTCTACTTCTAGGTTTGTTCTCTCCGCAATTCTCAGTCGTGCACTCCGGGCGCGTGAGTTTTCCTTTACTTCTTCTTCGTCTGCTACGATGGCCTTTCTGTTGATAGGTTCGAAGGGCACGAAACGGTTGCCGTACATGTCTCTTTCTGCCTCTCCTTTGAATACCCCTTCGCGTATGAATCGCTTCACCATGCGGTCTTCCAATGAGTGATAACTCATCACGACGAGTCGGCCACCTGGCTTGAGTACCTTAAGTGTAGATAGCAGCATCTGCTCCAATACTTGCATTTCTTGGTTTACCTCGATGCGTAGCGCTTGGAAAACCTGCGCTTGGAATTTGTGCCCCTTGAATTTCGGGGTCCACTTTTGGATAACCGATAGGAGGTCGTTCACCCTCTTGATCGGTTCTTCTTCTCTACGGGCAACTATGGCTTTGGCAATAGGCCGTGAGGCGCGTACCTCACCGTATTTGTAGAGCACATCGGCAATATCTTTTTCCTCGTACTCTGCGAGGATGTCGGCCGCCGTTGGACCCATATTCGGATTCATACGCATGTCGAGGTCGGCATCTCCACGAATGGAAAAGCCTCTTTCGATCTCATCGAATTGGTGGGAGCTAACGCCCAGATCGGCAAGGATGCCATCTACAGGGATGACTTTATAAAAACGCAAAAAACGCTCGAGGTGAGCGAAGTTTTGGGGGATCAAAGTGAAGCGGTGGTCATTAGGAACATTGGCCGCAGCATCTGGATCTTGGTCGAATGCATACAGCTTTCCATCTGGACCAAGACTGTCGAGAATGGCACGACTATGCCCTCCGCCGCCAAAGGTGAGGTCAACGTAAGTTCCAGAAGGATCGATATTCAGGCCGTCGATGCAGGCTTGTAGGAGTACGGGATTATGATAGCTCATGGTCGGCACTATTTGCACCGCCCATCACATCTTCCGCCAAGGAAGCAAAATCTAATTCAGGGTCTTCCAACACAGCTTCGTAAGCTGATTTGTCCCACACTTCTATCATGTTGACAGAAGAAGACAGAACTAGATGTCCGGACATGCCGGCGTAGTTCATGAGGTCCTTAGGGACAAGGATCCTACCTGAGTTATCGATTTCGATCACCTTGACGCCAGCTGTGAACATGCGGATGAAGTCATTATTCTTCTTGACGAATCGGTTGAGCTTATTCACTCGACCCATTACGGCTTCCCACTCCGGCATCGGATAAAGCTCGAGGCATTTTTGAAAAACGCTTCGTTTGAGGACAAACCCACGATCCAAAACAGGCAAAAGCTGCTTCTTTAGCCCAGCGGGCAGAAGAAGACGCCCCTTTGCGTCCATTTTGCATTCATGTACTCCTATGAGATTCAATCGATTGAGTTTTGGATTCGTCCTGTATCAAAAGTAGAAAAGCATTCCCACTTTTTCCCACCTAAATGGCTACTGTTGATAACTTTTCAGTAGTCGAAATCGTATATACCGTTCAAAACTCCGATAAATACTGGAAATATGCAAGTGGGGAAAAGTGGGGCAATGTTGAGAAGTTAAGTTCTAGTGGAGCCTTTTGGCTCGCACTAGAAAAGGTCAACCGCCTATTGGCGATCGAAAGGTTGCTCTCCACCTG
>CBFHXG010000076.1:0-3696 GCA_965659725.1 Phaeocystidibacter sp.
CGATCGATTACCTAAAGATCCCCATTCAAACGCTTAAAGTAGGTTCACTCGGAACGCATAACTGCTTGGGCTTGGCTAGGTCTAAAGGCGCTCGTATCCTCGTGGCTAGTACGAGTGAGGTATATGGTGATCCTCATGTGCACCCGCAAACAGAAGACTACTGGGGAAATGTAAACCCAGTTGGTCCGCGTGGTGTATACGATGAGGCCAAGCGCTTCCAAGAGGCGATGACCATGGCCTATCACACCTATCACGGGCTGGAGACGCGCATAGTACGCATCTTCAATACCTATGGTCCACGTATGCGACTGAATGATGGTCGTGTTTTACCTGCATTTATTGGTCAGGCGTTGAGAGGTGAAGATCTAACCGTCTTTGGAGATGGTAGTCAGACTCGTTCATTCTGCTATGTAGACGACCTCGTTGAGGGTATCTACCGATTGTTGATGAGTGATTATCCTTATCCAGTGAACGTGGGTAATCCAGATGAGATCAGCATTGCCGACTTTGCGGAGGAGATTATTGAATTGACGGGTACGGATCAAAAGGTCATTTACAAAGACCTGCCGAAGGACGATCCAACTCAGCGTCAGCCGAACATCGATAAGGCACGTGAGATCTTGGGTTGGGAGCCGAAGGTGAATAGGAGTGAAGGGTTGAAGATCACCTACGAATACTTCAAATCATTGCCGGAAGACGAGCTTTACAAGAAGGAGCACAAAGACTTCGCGGCCTCTTCTAGAAAATAAGAGCATGAAGAAGGTACTCGTAACTGGCGGACTTGGCTACATCGGTAGCCATACGATCGTTGAACTGATCAACTCCGGTTACGAGCCTGTGGTATTGGACGATCTAAGCACTTCCGACCGAGAAGTGAAGGACCGAGTGGAGAAGATCATCGGTAGGGAGATCCTCTTCGAGGAGATCGACATGTGCGATAAGAAGGCGCTGCAAGGTGTTTTTGAACGTCATCCTGATATGGGTGGCGTGATCCATTTCGCGGCATTCTTGCTTGTGAATGAAAGTGTTGATGATCCACTGAAGTACTATCATAACAACCTTTTTTCAACCATCCATCTTCTGGAGTTGATGGCTGAATTCAAGGTGAAGGCATTGGTTTTCAGTTCGTCTTGTACCGTATATGGCATTCCTGACGCGCTTCCGGTAAACGAGAGCGCACCGATCAAGCCAGCTGAGTCTCCGTATGGGAACACTAAGAAGATGGGCGAGGACATCATCAGAGATGCTTCGTTAGCCCATGATCTGCAGTGTATCTCCCTTCGCTATTTTAACCCTATCGGTGCCCACGACAGTGGCGTTATTGGAGAATTCCAAGATGGCGAGCCGCATCACTTGGTGCCTTACATTACGGAAACAGCTATTGGTAAGCGCAAGGAGCTCAAGGTATTTGGTGGAGATTACGACACGAGAGATGGAACCTGTATTCGTGATTACATTCACGTAGTGGATATTGCTGCAGCTCATGTGAATGCTATTGCCAAAGCGATGGATGACCACGATGCGCCTTATGATGTGATCAACCTCGGTTCTGGAAATGGATCTACCGTTCTTGAAATGATCCATTCTTTCCATAGAGCTACGGGGATAGAGATCCCACATCAGATCGTAGCTAGAAGAGAGGGCGATGTTCCTGCTGTATATGCAGATATCAGCAAGGCAAAACGCGTTTTGGGATGGGAGCCCAAGCGATCATTGGATCAGATGCTTGCCAGTGCATGGAACTTTGAACAGAGTTTGAAGTGAACAAGGAGATCAGGCCATATCAAGTGAGTTCTCAACCCATCTTTTTGATCGCCTTTACGGCCTTGGCCATCATCTATGGAGGATGGATGGTGTACGCCTATTTCATTCAGGATGCACCGATCAGCTGGTATTCCATTATTTTCATGGGGGCTGTTCTCATATTCCTGTGGTACAACCGGATTAATAACTCCTTTTTTGTAAAAGTTAGTGAAGATCGGGTAGAGTGGCTTTTGAAGCGCAATAAACCAGTAATAGTGCGTTCCAGTGATGTTGAAATGGTCAGCGAACACCGTATGTCGGTTGACTTTTTAGTGGACTCCGACTGGCATGAGCTGCCATTGCAAGACTTTGAGAAGAGCGGGAAACGAGGTGAAGTATTGAGCGCCATTGAAGAGTGGTGTGATCAACATAAAATAGAGTTCAAAGAAGCAGAATAAGATGAAAAGTATACTGATAACAGGAGGAGCCGGATTCATTGGGTCACACGTAGTACGTCGTTTTGTCCTGCGCTATCCCGAGTACCACATCGTGAACCTTGATGCGCTAACGTATGCGGGGAACTTGGAGAACTTGAAAGACATTGAGAATCGTCCGAACTATCACTTTGAAAAGGTGGATATCGTGGATGCTTCTGCTTTGAAGGCAGTATTCGAAAAGCACAAGCCTGAAGGTGTGATCCATCTAGCGGCGGAGAGTCATGTGGATCGTTCTATTACGGATCCATTGGCATTTGTGCGCACCAATGTGATAGGCACTGTAAACCTACTTAACGCGGCAAAGGATCTGTGGGGAGATGATATGAAGGACAAACGATTCTATCACATCTCCACGGATGAGGTGTACGGAAGCTTAGGTGAAACGTGGTTCTTTACGGAATCTACGGCCTACGACCCTAACTCGCCGTACTCGGCTTCTAAAGCCAGTTCAGATCACTTTGTGCGCGCGTACGGTGAAACGTATGACATGCCCATTGTGGTGACGAATTGCAGCAATAATTACGGTCCGAATCACTTCCCTGAGAAGTTGATTCCTCTCTTCATCAATAATATCGTGAACATGAAGCCATTGCCGGTTTATGGGGATGGGAACTACACGAGGGACTGGTTGTATGTGATCGATCATGCTCGAGCTATCGACCTGGTCTATCATGAAGGTGTGAATGGCGAGACCTACAATATCGGTGGGTTCAATGAATGGAAGAACATCGACTTGGTTCGATTACTCTGCAAGTTGATGGATGAGAAGCTCGACCGTTCTGAGGGAGCGAGTGAAGAACTCATTACCTATGTAAAGGATCGTCCGGGTCACGATAAACGCTATGCGATCGATTCCACCAAGATCAAGGAAGAATTGGGTTGGGAGCCAAGTGTAACCTTTGAAGAGGGTTTGGCGTTGACGATCGACTGGTACATGGAGAATCAGGAATGGTTGAAGAATGTGACCAGCGGTGATTATCAGAAATACTACGCCGACCAATACGGTTCTTGATGGACGCCCTTTACGTAAGAGCTTTACATATCATCTTTGTGGTTACCTGGTTTGCGGGCTTGTTTTATATGCCACGCTTGTTCGTGTATGCGGCTGAGGCCAATGAGCGCAATGATGAGGCGGGGAAAATCTTAAAGGACCAGTATCAGATCATGAAGCGCCGTTTGTGGTTTGGCATCACTTGGCCCTCGGCGATCTTGACCTTGATCTTTGGCCTATGGATGTTGGACACCATTGGATGGTACATTGCCACGTGGCTGTGGGTGAAGTTGGCCTTTTTAGTAGGCCTTTATGCCTATCATTTCAGTTTGCATTACATCTACAAACTCCAACAGCGCGGCGACTTCCGCTACTCGGGTAACCAGATGCGGGTGTGGAATGAGGTAGCCACGGTCTTTCTGATAGCCATAATCTTCCTGGTAGAGCTCCGCAACACCATTGATA
>CBFHXG010000077.1:0-3573 GCA_965659725.1 Phaeocystidibacter sp.
GTAGTTCCCTGAATGAAAAAACGGCGGCACTTCACCTTTTCGAAGATGTAATGGGTTGGATAGCAGTGTTGATAGGAGCGATAGCAATCTACTTCACGGGCTTTGTTTGGATCGATCCGGCTTTGTCCATATTGATCGCTTTGTGGATAGGGATCAATGCAACGAAGCAGATCAGAAGATCTTCACAGGTATTCATGCAATCTGTGCCACCGGGAATCGACCTTGAAGAGATCAAGGAACAGATAGAATCCGACGAAAGGATAAGCAATGTTCACGAGCCACGCATTTGGTCCTTGGATGGTGAGGAGCACGTGATGAGTATCCACATAGTGCTCAAGGAAGACCTGAAGATATCGGAGATCGATGGTATTCGTAGAGATTTGAAGAAAAAGCTCAAGTTGGAAGGGTTGCAGGAGATCACACTGCAGTTTGAGGCGCCGAAAGATCAACCTTAGGATTGATTTGGATGGTCAGACAATCAGGTGGCCGGATGCATTAACTTCCTAAATTCTCCATTTTAACAAGAGCCCATTTATCATCTTCAAACATGAAGAAGAATTTGGCGTTGGTGCCTGTTTCTATGCCGGTGAATTGCAATAAGCGCTGGTTTGTTTGTGCCATATCCATATCAAAATTGTCATACACCTGAGGTATTTCAGAATACGTATTGAATTAAAGCCATTGGTGCTTCCAATTTACTGAGGTGAGTATGCTAGTGTCTATAATGGAGCCCGGATAGAAGCCCTTCCAGTGAATGTATTGAATGGGAAACTCGACGTGCTCTACTTGGTATAGACTATCTGTTATAAATCGATATAAAAAGCTATTGAATGAACGGTCTTCCGCCATTCTTGGATTTCGGTTTTTGCTTTGATTATCGAGCAGAGCCTTGAGGCGTTTGACCTCCGTTTGTAGGCTGTCAACTTGATTGGATTTATTCACGACCAAAGGCTCGGGTTCAGAGGTACAAGCCATTGACAGGAGAAAAACAAACAGTAGGTAGTTGATGGCTTTCATGACTTTATTGCCTTAAATAGTCAGAATAAAAAAAGTCCGGAACCTCTCAGCTCCGGACTTTCAATATCAGTCATCTTAGATATCTGAATGTCTGATGATCTAAATATCAAACTTAATACCCTGTGCCAAAGGCAACTCCGTAGAGTAGTTAAGGGTGTTGGTTTGGCGGCGCATGTACGCTTTCCAAGCATCAGAGCCTGATTCGCGACCACCGCCTGTTTCCTTTTCTCCACCAAATGCTCCACCGATCTCCGCTCCCGAAGTACCGATATTTACGTTGGCAATACCACAGTCGGAGCCAGTAGCCGACAAGAACTGGTGTGCCTCACGCATATTGTTGGTCATGATGGCCGAAGACAATCCTTGAGGAACGCCGTTTTGCAAAGCGATGGCCTCATCGAAGGTCTTGTACTTCATCAAGTAAAGGATAGGAGCAAAGGTCTCGTGTTGAACGATCTTATAGTGGTTCTCTGCTTCGGCGATAGCTGGTTTCACATAGCAACCGCTTTCGTAGCCCTCGCCTTCTAAAACACCACCTTCAACGATGAGGTTGCCTCCTTCTTTTACCACTTCTTCGAGTGCATGTTGGTAGTTCTTTACTGCATCGTGGTCGATCAACGGACCAACGTGGTTCTTTTCATCCAGAGGATTACCGATCTTGATCTGATCATAGGCCTTAACGAAGGCATCTTTCACCTTGTCGTAGATAGACTCGTGAATGATCACTCTTCGGGTTGAGGTACAACGCTGTCCTGCGGTTCCAACGGCGCCGAAAACGGTACCAATGGTAGTCATCTTCAAGTCGGCATCCGGAGTCACGATGATCGCATTGTTTCCACCCAACTCGAGGATAGATTTTCCTAAACGCTTAGCTACCTCCGTTCCAACGATCTTACCCATTCGGATAGAACCAGTGGCGGAGATCAATGGCAAGCGAGAATCTTGGGTCATCCACTCCCCTACCTGATAATCGCCTGTGATCACGTTGGAAATTCCTTCAGGAAGATCATTTGCTTCAGCTACCTTGTTCCAAAGATTCTGACAAGCAATGGCGGTAAGAGGGGTCTTCTCACTTCCTTTCCAGATCGTTACATCGCCACATACCCATGCAAGGGCCGTATTCCAGGACCAAACAGCAACTGGGAAGTTGAAGGCAGAGATGATCCCAACCACACCTAATGGATGCCATTGCTCCTGCATATGGTGAGATGGACGCTCAGACTTAATTGTAAGGCCATAAAGCTGACGAGAAAGACCAACGGCAAAATCGCAGATGTCGATCATCTCTTGAACCTCACCCAAACCTTCTTGGTAGCTCTTACCCATTTCGTAGGAAACGAGTTTTCCAAGTGGTTCTTTGTACTCGCGCAGAACTTCACCAAACTGACGAACGATTTCGCCACGGTGGGGTGCAGTCATTTCTCTCCACACGGAGAATGCCTTTTGAGCTGTTTCAACTACTTTTTCGTAGTCTTCTTTGGTTGTTGTAGATACAGAACCGATCGTTTTTCCGTCTACCGGCGACCATGATTCGATGGATGCACCGGAACCAAAGAAAGTGGAACCGGATGAGGTGCCTTTGTTCTCAGCCTGAAGACCGAGCTTTTGAAGTACGTCTTGCATGTATTAGTATATTCGAATTCAACTCAGGATTAGCCACAAATTTAACACAAAGCAGGGCGGATTGCCTAAGATTTAACAGACTATGTCGAGATACGTTATAGAACCCTTGAACAAGTTCTCTGAAAACGAGAAAGGAAGCACGTTTACGTTTGAAGATAGACCCACTTCTTCCTTCCTATTTGCAACGCGTAAGCAGGGAGCTCAATTCGGCAATCATTGGCATGAAGGGGTGTCGTCAACAAAGGACCCTGAGCTGCTACTTTTCATAAGTGGTGAAATGGAGATGTGGGTAACGGACACGAATGGTCAGAATGAAGAGCGGGCAAACCTCAAAGCTCCATTGAAGCTCAAGATCTACCCGCACGTGTTGCACAGATTTGAGGCGGTAACCGATTGTATCTTCTTGGAGTTCAACTCACTCGATGAGCACGTGGCAGACACCAAGTACCCTCAATGAATTATCTGGGAAGATTGATGCTTCCTGCCATTTCTGAAGGATAGAGCACGTTGAAAGAATAACCTACTTCGATCTCTTGTCCGGTTTCGAGTGAACGACTCCATGTAATGAATTGATTCGTTGGATCTACAACACCATTTGGAGCGATCCGGTCTTCCACCTCAATATCCGAATGTCTGCTAATAGGGAATTGCTCTTGGATCTCTACTTGAATGGTTTCACCTCTGTTGTTGCGCACAGAAATTCGATACTTGAACGACTCTGTGATGGTTGAGGAGAAGAACTTCTTGGAGGTTCTTGTGTCGATGCGCTCTCTCGAAATATTCACACGTGGATCGTTTCCAAGTCCGATTTCGAGCGTATCACCCGTTTCGTTAGCATTGATAAATCCTGTTCCGTTGTAGGTTCCACCCACAAAGAAATGTGCGGTGGCATTCAATAGCTCGAGTTGTTCCCACTCAGCGATCTGTCCAACG
>CBFHXG010000078.1:0-3464 GCA_965659725.1 Phaeocystidibacter sp.
CAGGAGCCACAGGATTCGTAGCTGGATGGCTAGTGAAAAAGCTTCTCGAAGAAGGAATAACCGTTCATGCCGCCGTTCGCGATCCTAAGAATGAATCCAAAAGGGCACACCTCGATCAAATCGCCGCCAATGCCGCGGGCAATATCCTCTACTTCAAGTCGGACCTCCTAAAAGAGGGTTCATATGCTGAAGCCATGGAAGGCGTAGAATTGGTGTACCACACGGCATCTCCATTTACCAGTAATTATTCTGACCCTCAGAAAGAGTTAATCGATCCTGCTTTGCTGGGAACGAGGAATGTACTTGAGCAGGCCACCAAGACAGCGAGTGTAAAGCGCGTGGTTGTCACCAGCAGTTGTGCCGCTATCTACACCGATGCGATCGATGTGAAGAATAGTCCGAATGGCATTCTCACCGAAGACATCTGGAACACTACGGCTTCGTTGGATCATCAACCGTATTCGTATTCAAAGACGTTAGCGGAAAAAGAAGCTTGGAAGATCCAAGGTGAACAAGACCGCTGGGATCTAGTGACGATCAATCCAAGCCTAGTACTCGGTCCAGCTTTGAACGCAGGCTCCATTACGTCTGAGAGCTACAACATCCTTCAGCAAATCGGTGATGGTACGTTAAAGATGGGAGCTCCGAAAATGGGTATCGGGATGGTGGATGTACGCGATGTTGCCGATGCGCACTTCCGTGCTGGTTTCACACCGGATGCGAAAGGCCGATACATCACGAGTGCACACAACACAAACCTCTTCGAGCTCACTCAAGAACTACGTCCGAAGTACGGCGACAAATACCCGATCCCATCCCGCACCATTCCAAAATGGTTGTTGATGCTCGTTGGCCCTCTGACCAACAAATTGTTGTCTAGAAAGACCATCAAGAACAACATCAACATTGAATGGAAGGCTGATAACTCCAAGATCAAGAACGACCTGAACATGGAATTCCGTCCAATGCGCGAAACGATGGAAGATGCGTTTGAGACGTTGGTGGAGTATGGGAAGGTGTGAGATGGCCAATGGGCCAAAAGGCCATAGGGCAATAGGGCCAGGGGGCTAAAGGCAAGGCTCCGAGGCTCATTCGTTGAGTACCCCAATTGGAAGGGATCACCTGCATCTTTCCGCCGGCAGGAGGACCTTTCTCCGACTCCCAGCGGAGACCTTTCCCGCACTGCCGAGTGGCGGTGCGGACCTTTCCGCTGGTAGGCGGACCCTTCCGTACCACCTACTCATAAAGATCACATGCGGCGTACTCACCAACGATAACCCCACAAACGCCATCGGAATAAACGCTTGATTACTGCGATCCACTGTGAGAAGTAACGCAAGAATGACAACCAAGGCACCCAGAGTATAGGCAAGGGCTTGCTTGAAAAGTCGGGCTGACGTTTGCGCGGTTTGCAACCGCAGATGACTCCAACCCACAAGGCTATGCCGGAGTATAAAGTAGATGAGAAATGCAGTGATCAGGTCGGTAAAGGCCGTGAACCCAAGGATGATGGTCCACCACACGGCTTGTCTTACCCTAAAGATCATCGCCGTTGCCAACCCTAGTCCAACACCGGTCCACCCTATCCAAGTGGGAAGCATCCAACCCTCTATCCAAAAGGAAATGATGCCCGTAGTTTCTTCAGGATGAAAGCCCAATAGGATTGCGAAAAGAGCCAGACCCCAAAGTAGGTTGGCCATAGGGTGATCCATTCTCCATTCGCGCAAGTCGGTCTGACCAAAGTGCCACATGGAGATCAAAATAAATAGCATCAAACTCAAACCAGGAAGCCACCACCATAGGACGCCTACCATCGCCATGATGGCTACATATCGAAGAATGAAGGGCACGATGCGTTCGCCTGTTCGCCGGAGGTAATGGGCATCCAAAGCGCCGTGCGGAATTCCCCGCCACAACATACCTAGGCCCAAGACCGACCAACTTGCATACCGGACGATCTCCGTGGATGTAAACTGCAGTGCGATCACGTAAAGTAGGATGAAGATCAAACTCGCCCAAGACGTGCTGTGTACTGACCTTCGCACATCTCTCATCGCCGCTTGCAGGAACAGGCCAATAGGCAGGGTGGAGAACATTCGCAGTTCCTCCACCAGTTTCGAGCGTTCCCGTAAGAACTTCAACACAAAGGCATTGCGGTTCTTGGCAAAAAGCTGAAGGAAGATGCTCTTCCCCCTTTCTGGCTCTCGATCCAAGATATCCAGCAACCACCTATCGTAAAGCTCAAAACGCTTGGAACTGGAAGCTCTGGTGTTCGACCTTACCCAAGACCGAGCGTCGTGGTACATGCGATCGAATGCATATCCTGTTGTGGGCTTCACCTTGTCGGCCCTCGTTCCCAGCGGGATAATGTTGTCACCGCCTATCTTCTTTGCCTTCGACGAGAACATGGGGATCACTCCCGTTTCCTCCTCACCATACTCCACCGCTCCATACCGTTCCTCAATCCACTTTTTGAGGGCCACGCGTGTGGATGTTCGATCGATCGCTTGCCTTCCAAAACGGGTGTACTCGATCAGTGCTGTTTCCTCATCCTGTGGAAGCGTGTAGATAAACTGCGTCCCCTCGCCTTGGTAGACGCGAAAATCCATCATATGATAAACCTCCGGATCGAACTTCGCTTGCTTGAGTCGTACGTTGAGCCCCAAAAAAGACTGCAACAAATGAACATCGTGTTCCCTCTTGTTCCACTCTGGGGGGCGGCTATCGAAGACCGTTCTGGAGATGACATCGCCTTTGGAGGTAGGAAAACGAACCAGATCGCCCTCATCATCAAAGGATAGCACTGCTTCCGTTTGAATGGAGATATTATGGAGTTCGAGAAGTTCTTGACCGTAGTTATACATGTCTACTCCATCGATGTATCGGTACTTGTAAGGATCAATGTCCTCGGATGGGAGTTGATCGATGGCGATCTTACTCCATGACTTCGAAATAAGTGAATTTAGATCCTGAACGATGGGCTCATTGTCACCAGCCCAAAAGCAATACGTTTTTCCCTTGATGGCCTCAGGGTTCGGGTCCCCTACCCACATCTTCTTTCCTTCCAGCTTCCCCTCCTTGTGCAAATGATGCAGCATCAAGATGGCAGAAGCACCAAATCCCCAGAAAGCCAGATCGTATGAATGCAAAGAAGGCATAGCTTAAATACAGCTACGCCTTCTTTTTGTTCTGCTTACCGACTAATAATCAGCGTCTAACGATCACTTTGGAGAAGACAGGCTGACCGTTGGCTCGGTAGAGTATCGTATACAATCCTGGTTTTAAAGAAGATAGATCTAGATGTGTGTCTACTTGATTTACGCTCATTACGGGTTGTCCAAGTGCATTGATCACTTGAATATCGCCATCCGGAACGGCACCCAGCTCCACGAAGACCTTCCAGTACAATGGCAATTTTCTCTTCCGAAGAAAACGTCCTACGAGTCCTTCTTTTAATGTCTTTG
>CBFHXG010000079.1:0-3460 GCA_965659725.1 Phaeocystidibacter sp.
GGATGCCGACCGATAGCGTCGGCAGGAGCCCTGAATCCCCGTCAATCCTCCATCACAGAAACCATCGAAACGGTCAGGACAACCAGTAGCCCATTGATCTCACCGTCGAGATATGGGAAAATCATGCATACTAGAGACAGAAATACACCCACCCCATTCCAAACAGGTTTAGGCAACGGATTGGTGCGTTGAATTTCCTTTTTGCCGTCCTTGAACTTTACGTTGTTCGAGAGTAGGATATGCGCTACTGTAGCGATGACGATCAGTGCGCCCATCGCCCAAGTTTCACTTCTATTCTCTCCAAACACGATCAGCTCGGTGAAGAGCACTGCATACACGATATACTTCCAGTATTTCATTCTGCCGGCGACTGGAGCTTCTTTGCGTCGGAATACGCACGAACCAACAACAGTCCAGTAATGGACGCACCAAATGCAAAGGGGGCATCAAAATCGAGATCATCCAATACTCCCTGCCAGAAAGCAACCGCGAAGAGCGCAAACACGCCAATGGCCACCAAATAGGTTGGCCGGTTCTTACACAAGTTCCTTCCCTTAAAAACTCCCCAGCCTGCACCGGGAAAGTTCGGGAAACTGAGCACAGCAATGGCGGTAAAAGCCAATGCCATGGGTGCCTCAAGGCCTTCGTTTATACTTAGGTACCACGCAACACCAGCAAGTGCGGCGGCAGAAGCAAATACGACCCAAGCCGTCATTCGCAATACGGGGAAGGGAATGGGATTCACTTGAAATCAGATTTAGACATGTTCAACCACTCAAGGGCGGCACCACTAAGGAGGGTTTCTTTCCGTTCGGCCGACCAATCCATAGAGTGGATCAATTCACCTGGCTCTAATTCACCCAAGGGGAATGGATAATCCGTACCAAGGGCAACGCGATTATCGCCTACAAGTCCTGTGATATAATCCAACATCTTAGTGTCGTGAACAAGGGAATCAAGCCAAAACTTTCCCATATAATCGGTTGGCGGGACTTTGTTATCAACCGCGCAGAGATCGGGACGCACATCAAAGCCATGTTGAACCCTACCCAACGTTGCTGGGAAACTACCTCCGCCATGCGCGATGGCTACTCGGAGGTTCGGGAGTTTTTCGAAGGTGCCTGAAAAGATCAAGGAGCACAGTGCTAGAGAACTTTCGGCCGGCATACCAACGAGCCAGGGTAACCAATATTTAGGCATATTCTCCTTCCCCATCATGTCCCACGGGTGAACAAAAACGGCCATGTCTAGGTCCTGACAAGCTTCTAAGACGGCGAAGATCTCGGGAGCATCGAGGTTCCAATCATTCACATGAGTTCCGATCTCAATTCCCTTCAACCCAATTTCCTTACAGCGTTTCAGCTCTTGGATGGCGAGCTCTGGATCTTGCATAGGAAGTGTCCCTAGGCCTACAAATCGATCAGAGTAACGGTCACAGATCTCCGCAATGTGATCATTCAAAAACTGAGCAACCTCCAAGGCGTGATGTGGTTTTGCCCAATAACTGAACATAACGGGAACGGTAGAGAGTACTTGAACATCCACTTGATGATGGTCGCATTCTTTCGCTCTCGTTCTAGGATCCCAACAATTGTCCTGCACCTCTCGAAAGAACTTATCGTCCATCATCATACGAGCACAACACGGCTTGTGATGATCTAGATGAATGAATCCACCATACCCGAATTTTTCCCTGAAATTTGGAATATTCTCAGGCAGGATATGCGTGTGGATATCGATCGTGAAGATATCTGGATAACGGTTATTCGACACTATAAATGGGTTTGTCGCGAAGATAGGAAAAGGGCATCTGAGTATTCTCATCCAAATCCAATAGTGTACTTTAGGCCATGTGAACTCCAGTGAAAAGTACATAGAGTTTGTTCGTGATCCAGACGTGAAGAATAGGTACCAAACGATTGGCATCCTGTTGATAGTAGGAGGGCTCGGAGTGGCCGCTTTGCCACTTATAGATCCGAAGTCTGCGTCTTTGACCAGCTACGTTGGATCCATCATAATGCTCACAATGGGCGTGGCCGTTTACTTCACTAGAACCAAAGTTCAATTTGACCTGAACGAACAAAGAGTTCGCACACACAATCACCTATTTGGGTTTCGCTTTGGAAAGTGGGAGCCTCTATCAAAATTCAATTTTATCACTATCAGAGCTCGTAAGGTTGGGTATAACAACCACAGAGGAATGCGAGCAGAAATCACTGAAACAAGGTACGAGGTCATGTTGTTGACCGGGAACAAAAGAGGAAAGTATTTGCTTCTTTCCACAGAAGATGAGCTAAGAGCAAGATCCACTCTCAATACGATCGAAGAGGCCTTTCCTTTTGATATTGCTTAACAATGAACAGAAAAATGCCAATCACACTAACGGGAATCCTCTCGTTTTTTATTCTTCTATCGAGCACCGCTCAAGCCCAAACCTACAAGGAGCGCTTCGACGAAGTGTTCTTTAGCGATGCTCCACTCTCCAAAGTGAAGCCTATCCTCATGGCTTGGAAGGCGGCTCAATCCAATGATCCAAACTATTATGTAGCCGCACACAATTACTATTTCCAAGCCGCGCAAGAACAGGCAACTGCCATCGTTCAAGATCCAGGAAATGATCCAAGCGCCATTGCCATCAGGGATTCATCAGGAAATGTGGCCGGGTACGCGATCAAAACCATCAGTTACAATGATTCCGTTCTGGATATCTCGATAAAGAACATCGACAAAGCCATGGAGCTTGCACCGAAACGATTGGATATGCGTTTTGGGAAAGCGTATGTTCTAGGGGAGGCTCAACGCTATGTTGAACAGATAGAGCTGATACACACCATTATCGAAGAGCACGATGAGAACGATGGCGAATGGCTCTGGTCCGAGGGTGAGGCCTTTGATAATTCCGATGCTTTTGTGGCTCAAACCATACAACAATACTTGAACACCTTGTTGGTAGTTGGCGGGATCGAAGAACCAACCAAAAAGCTAGTGGAAGAGATGCGAGATCGATTCCCGAATGATCCAAACTTTCCAAACGACCTCGGTGTGATGGCATTCTACGCTGGGAACCTTGAAGAGGCATTAGAATACTTCGAAGAAGCCTATGAGGACTTCCCAGCAGACGTTACCACCTTGAACAATTTGGCTTTTGTAAACATTGAATTGGAAAACCCTGAACAGGCCATAGCCTATTACGAGATCATTCAAAAGATCACCGATGATCCAAATGAGATCGAAATGGCTAGGCAGCAGATAGAAATGTTAGAAGAACTGGCAACCCCTTCTCTCGATGACAACTAATAGCTCCAATTTTGTCGTAAAGGCGGATAGGAATTATTCTGGCTTGGTAGGGCTAGCCATCGTTACGATCGTGCTTTTCGCTGGAATACATTATTTGTTCAATGTCGACGAAGAATACACTTTCGGGCATTTCTTGGGCTCTTTAGGCGGACCCATTTTCTTG
>CBFHXG010000080.1:0-3320 GCA_965659725.1 Phaeocystidibacter sp.
TAGCGCTGCTGGATTCGCACAGAACGGATTTATTCAGGGTACACTTTATGAAGACAATGGAGAGACAGTTCCTTTTTCTCAGGTAACGGTTGTTGAGACAGAGAAACTACTCCAGACCGACTTGGATGGTGTATTCCAAGTTGAATTGCCTGCGGGCACCTACACTTTAGAGTTTTACTCTTTTGGCTTTGAAAAAAAGAGAATCACCGGAATCGAAGTGATTGCTGGTGAAACGAATTTACTCGGTGATGTGGTTCTTCAACAAGAATCCAACGTGATTGGCGCCGTAACGGTTACAGCATCTGCTGATCGCGAAACTGAGCAAGCTATCCTTCTCCAACGAAGAAATGCTACGAACGTAATGGACGGTATCTCAGCTGCTCGCTTTAGAAAGGTGGGGGATTCTGATGCAGCCGCTTCTATGAAACGTGTTGTTGGTGTATCCGTTGAAGGTGGCAAATATGTTTACGTCCGCGGATTGGGCGACCGTTACACAAAGACCCTTTTGAATGGGTTGGATGTTCCCGGTCTCGATCCAGATCGTAACACTATCCAGATGGACATCTTTCCAACTGGAATCATCGAGAATATTATTGTTAACAAGACCTTCGAAGCAAGCCTACCGGCTGATTTCACCGGAGGTATCGTTGACATCAACCTTAAGGACTTCCCTGAAGAACGTCAGCAGACTATCTCTGCCTCTGTTGGTTATAACCCGAACTTCCACTTCAATGGCGATTATTTGACATACGAAGGTGGAAACACGGACTTTTTGGGCTTCGACGATGGTACTCGTGCTATACCAGCGGAGGATAACATCCCACAATTTGCCCAGGCTGTTGGTAATCCAAATGGTGAAACCGGTCAGCGTTACCAAGATATCCTTCGATCTTTCAATCCGACCATGAGTACGTATCAAACTTCAAGTTTGATGGACTTCAGCTTGGGTTATAGCATCGGCGATATGACCCGTCACGATGGTTACTCACAGGGTTACACATTTGCTATCTCCTACAAGAACTCTACGGAGTATTACGATGAGGCGATCTATGGCCGTTATGGTTTGAACGCTGATCCATCTGTGTTTGAAATGGAGACACGAGAATTCCAAACCGGTTCATTTGGTACAAACAACGTGTTGGTATCGATCTTGGGTGGTTATGCCTACAAGACGGGAACTTCGAAGTACTCTATCAAGGCAATTCACCTTCAGAATGGTGAGAGCAAAGCGGGTATCTTTGAATACTACAACTCTGACCAAGGTGCGATCTTTGAGGGTATTCAACATAACTTGGAGTATAGCCAACGTTCACTTTCCAACTTGTTGATTTCCGGTAAGCACAGCTACCCTGAGAGCAACTGGGATGTAGAGTGGAAGGTGTCGCCAACGTACTCTATTCTATATGATCCAGACGTTCGCTTTACGCGTTACGAGATCCGTAATGATGACTTCATCATCGGTACAGAAGCAGGATTGCCACAGCGTATATGGCGTAACCTAGGTGAGTTGAACTTGTCGGAGCGCGTTGACCTTACCAAGAAATACACTGCCTTTGACTCTGATGCCAAATTGCAGTTTGGTTTGAGCAACACATTCAAGAACCGTAACTACAACATCCGTAGCTTCAACTTGAACGTGAGAGGTGGTATTCCTTTGACGGGTAATCCGGATGAGCTTTTCTACGAAGAGAACCTTTGGCCAAACCCAGGAACGGGTAGTGGTACTACATATGATGCGGTATTCCTTCCAACTAACCCGAATGACTACAATGCAAAGGTGTTCAACACCGGAGCCTATGTTTCAACGAACCTCGAACTCGGTATTCGTTTGAAAGGTACAGTTGGAGTCCGCGTTGAGCACTTCCTCCAGTTGTATACGGGTCAGAATCAATTGGGAACCATCATCTACAACAATGAAGAAGTGTTGAATAACATCAACGTATTCCCGAGCTTGAGTTTGGTGTATGCCGCTGATGAAAAAACCAACCTTCGTTTCTCTTACTCAACTACCGTAGCACGCCCATCATTGAAGGAGATCTCTTTTGCTGAGATCTTTGACCCATTGACCGGTCGTACATTCGTTGGTGGTTTATTCCGCGATGAAGATGTGAACAGCAACACGGTATTCTGGGACGGTAACCTTCAGAGTTCGATCATTCAGAACTTGGACTTTCGCTATGAGCTTTACAACGCTCCAGGTTCTTCTGTATCGTTCGGTGTATTCTATAAGTACTTCCAGAACCCAATTGAGATCGTACAGTTTGTCACATTGGCTAACTCATTCCAGCCGCGTAACGTAGGTGATGCGAACCTCTTTGGCGGTGAGTTCGAGATCCGTCAGAACTTGAGCTTCCTCAGCGAAGACTTGAAGAGCTTTAGCTTCAACGGTAACATTACTTATACAAGTTCACGCATTCAGTTGAGCCCTACGGAGTATGAGTCTCGTGTGAACAACGCACGTGAAGGTCAGGAGATCGACCGTTACCGCCCAATGGCAGGTCAGGCTCCACTCGTTATCAATGCTGGATTCTCATACACTGGCACTCCACAAACTTCGTCAGCTGGATGGGAAGTAGGATTGTTTTACAACGTTCAAAGCTCAACTTTACAGTATGTGGGTATCGTAGACCGTCCGGACATCTACACTGTGCCATTCCACAGTTTGAATTTGAACATGACAAAGACCTTTGGAGAAGACAATCGTCAGAAGATCGGATTTAAGGTTGACAACATATTGAATGATGACCGCCAGTCAGTATTCAGATCGTTCAATGCTCAGGACCAATTTTTTACGAGCCTCGCGCCGGGTATTCAATTTAGTGTTAGCTACTCGTATAAGTTAGACTAAGGAACTTCGAACGCCAAAAGACCAAATAGATAGGCCATCCCATTGGGGTGGCCTTTTCTATTATGCATGTTTAAAATTTGGGTAACAATGGGTAGGATTGTTCGCACATTAACTTGGCGTATATTTGGTGAACATCTAAAAATCCAACTGATGAGGAAGATTTATTCTTTGTTGACGGTTTTGCTAGGCTTCTCTGCCTTAGCACAAACAAGTCATACAGTACTCGTTGGTCAGGGCGGCAACAACTTTACGCCGTCTAACCTTACGATTACTGCAGGTGACACCGTCATTTTTGATTGCGTGAGCGGGTTCCACAATGTGGATGGCACAACAAGTAGCTATCCAAATAACCCAGTTAGTTTCGGAAATGGTGCAGCAGCTTCTGCTCCATGGACATACCAGTTTGTGTTCAACACAGCTGGAAGTTATGATTATGATTGTACGCCCCATGTAGGGTTAGGTATGGTAGGGG
>CBFHXG010000081.1:0-3212 GCA_965659725.1 Phaeocystidibacter sp.
TCTGGAATTCGTAAATTGACCTCATGCCAGATACCGGTGACTCTCTCTACATTCTCTTTGTAATAGTCAAGTTCATTGGCTTCATCGCCTGTTGCTTATTGACCTCAGCTTTCGTTTCTCGTCGATTCTTACGACGCTTTACGTGGCCGTACATGAGCTTCATGGTTCTCCTGACCTTCTTCTTATTCTATGGTATAGGAATAGTGATGGGTAAGAATATCTTTGAGGTGCTCTTCGACTTCGTCATTACACCCGTTCTGATGGTCTTTGCCTACTCCATCATCGCCACATTTAGTATGATACCTAGGCGCATCGTGCTTGATTCAGAGTTTGATACTTAGGCCGGATAGCTGGATAGAGATCCGCAGATTATTCGGTCGTACTTCCCTTGGTTCAATTCTCGAAAACTCCCTATCTTTTCAGTTCACAAGCAATTGTTAACGACCATGGTAGAGAACCAAAACGACGAACCCAAGAAGGATCCGTCGGTAGAGAACCCCGAAACGTCTCAAAACGAGAACGTTGAGGAACGTGTTGAGGAAACTTCCACAACCGATGAGAAGGATGTAAAGGCATCCGAAGAGACTGTTGAAGCAAAGGAAGAAGCTCCTAAAGCTTCTGAAGAACCTGTGGAGAAGTCGGCCGACGATGAAAAACCCCCAGAGGAAACGAAGGATGAGGATGAGCATCACGATGATGAAGATGATCCGCATTCGGACGAGCATGAGGAAGATGATCAGTATGCGGGTGAGCATGATGACCTTCCGGATTACAATCATCAATCCAACGCCGAACTGATCAAAGCCGCTGAGCATTGGTCGAAGCAAGACGACATGCGCCGTTCGCGTTCACACGTGGAGGCTATTCGCACTGCCCTACTCAAGCGATTGGATGCTGAACGCGAAGAGAAGAAAGAGGAATTCCTCGAAGGTGGTGGTGTAGAGATCGATTTTCATTACGATCAGCCAGACCGTGATGCATTCCGTCGTATCTACCGTGAATACAAGGAAAAACGCAGAAACTACCGCAAGAAACTGGAGGAGGAACTCCAGCTCAATTTGCAGGTAAAGAAGAATATCATTGAGACGATCAAAGTGATCCCAGAATCAGAGGGTTCGGCTCAAGAGAAATACAAGCAATTCCGCGACCTCCAAGATCGTTGGAAGAACACAGGTCCGGTTCCTAGAAGTGAAAGCCGCGATCTCTACAACAACTATCACTTCCACGTGGATCAGTTCTACGATTTCTTGCGCATTAGCAATGAGTTGAGAGAACTCGATTTCAAGAAGAATCAAGCAGCCAAGGAGGAACTCATCGAGCATGCTGAGAAACTAGCTGAATCTGAGGTGAATCCTGAAACCTTCGCCACTTTGCAGCGCCTTCACAAGGCATGGAAGGAAATTGGTCCGGTTGAACGCGACATCCGCGATGCAATGTGGGAAAAGTTCAGCGAGGCAACCAAAAAGATCCATGAAAAACGTCATCAATACTACGAAGACCTAAAGGCTTCACGTCAGGAGCGATTGGACAAGAAGCGTGAATTCGTGGATAAGATGGAGGCGATGGACCTTAAGTCGTTCAAAACCCACCGCGATTGGCAAGGTGCGATCAAGGAAATGAACGCCTTGCGAGATGCCTTTAAGAATCAGGGTAGGATCAACCTACCTGGAAATGATGCATTGTGGGAGCGTTACAGCGAGATCAATCGAAACTTTAATCGCACCAAGAACGCATTTTACAAAGAGCTGAAGAAAGAACAACGCGTCAACCTTGAAGCGAAGAAAGCCTTGTTGGACCGCGCTGAAGAATTGAAGGATAGCACGGATTGGAGAAACACGGCCAATGAGCTTAAACGCTTACAACGTGAATGGAAAAAAACCGGATTTGCACCACGTGCTGAAAGTGACAAGATCTGGAATGCCTTCAGAGCGGCGTGTAATCACTTCTTTGAGCGATTAAAATCCAAGAATTCGGAACGCGACGAGGAGTACGAAGGTCATTTAACCGATAAGGAAAAACTATATGATAAGGTTGAGAAGTTCGATCCAAAGGCGGAGAAGAACGGCATCAAGGAACTGAAGAAATTCATCGATGAATGGAAGGCCATTGGTCCGGTTCCACGCGATAAACGAGAGATCGAGAACAAGTTCAATGCATTGCTGGACAAGCACTTCAAGGCCATGAAGGTCGATAAAAAGGAAAGTGCGATGATCCGGTTCGAGAACCGTGTGCAGCATATAGCCCAAGATGGTGATCAGCGCGCAATGGATAAGGAAGCCGACTTCCTCCGCAGGAAGATCGATGAAGCGACCAAAGAACTTCGTCAGCTTGAGAACAACATGGGCTTTTTTGCACACAGCGATCCGAATAATCCTTTGGTGAAGGAAGCTAATCGCAACATCGAGAGGCAGAAGGAGCAGATCGAGCTCTTGAAAGAGAAACTGAGGTTGTTGAGAAAGATCGACGCTGAGGTAGAAGAGTCGGAAGAGCAAGAACAACCAGCTGCTGAAGACGTTCAGGAATCCAAGGAAGAAGGAAAAGCTGAAAGTGATTCAGCAGAGGAGGAAAAAAAATAATGGATTTTAAGATCGTAAGCGACTATTCGCCTACTGGTGATCAACCACACGCGATAAAGGAGCTATCCAACGGATTACTTTCGGGAGATAAATTTCAAACCCTGCTGGGTGTAACGGGATCGGGTAAGACCTTTACCGTGGCCAACGTGATACAAGAGGTGCAGCGTCCCACTTTGGTGCTGAGTCATAATAAGACATTGGCCGCTCAGTTGTACGGAGAATTCAAACAGTTCTTCCCAAACAATGCCGTAGAATACTTTGTCAGCTACTACGACTACTACCAACCGGAGGCTTATATCCCAACTTCCGGAACGTACATTGAGAAAGATCTCAGTATCAATGATGAGATCGAGAAACTACGTTTGAGCACTACCTCTTCCCTACTTTCAGGGAGGCGTGATGTGCTTGTGGTAGCATCCGTTTCTTGTCTATACGGCATTGGAAATCCAGAGGAATTCAACAAATCCATCATTGAGATACAGGTAGGTACAGTGATCCCGAGGAATCAGTTCCTGCACCTCTTGGTTTCGTCGCTCTATTCCAGAACTGCTGCCGAATTCAAGCGTGGTAATTTCAGGGTGAAGGGCGATACGGTGGATGTGTTTCCAGCGTACGCCGATATCTATTATCGCATCC
>CBFHXG010000082.1:0-2869 GCA_965659725.1 Phaeocystidibacter sp.
AGTGTACCCGTTTTGAGTGTCGGTCAGAAATGGAACAAACAACAATTGCATCCCTTGTTCCCGCAATAGTCTTGGCAGTTCTGGAAACTCAACGTCATAACAGATCAGTATTCCAACCTTTCCGGAATCGGTATCGAATACTTGAAGTTGATTCCCACCTTGCATACCCCATGCGGAGGCTTCTGCCGGCGTGATATGGATCTTCTCATAGCTGTCGAGGTTGCCATTTCGCAGAGGAAAGCCACATTCTTAAGATGGCCATTCTCATCTTCCTTTGGCATTGAACCGCTGATGATGTTTACATTATGGCTTACGGCAAGTTCTCGGAAGATCTCTACTAAACGATCGGTGTGTTTGGCCATTGCACGGATCGCTTCGTGCTCGCCAAGATGATTGAATTCCTCCATGAGGGGAGCGTTGAAGAGCTCGGGGAATAGGGCGAAATCGGCACCGTAGCCACTTACACTATCAACAAAGAATTCGATCTACTCAACAAGTGATTCAAACGTTGGGAAGAGGCGCATTTGCCATTGTATCAATCCCAATCGAACCGTTTGCTTCGGAGCATTGAAGAGCTTCTCTTCGGGTTGATAATAGATATTGATCCATTCGAGTAGGGTAGCGTAATCCTTGGATTCGGAATCACCCGGAAGGTAATTTGTGAGCACTTTCCTCACGTGGAAATCGTTGCTCAGCTGAAAAGATAGGGTGCTATCATGGATCTCTTGGTGCTTTACCTTGTCGATATACTCCTTCGGGGATAGTTCATTGGCGTAGACAGAATAGTTGGGTATTCGTCCACCTGCCATGATGGCTCTCAGGTTTAGGTTTTCACAGATCTCTTTACGGGCATCATAAAGTCTCCTTGCCAATCGCAGCCCACGATAATCTGGGTGAACGAAAATATCTATACCATAGAGTGTATCGCCATCTGCATCGTGCGTTGAGAACGTTTCCCCACCGGTTATTTCCTCATGGGTGTGTTTGTCGCCAAAGGCAGCGTACTTAACGATCAAGGATAGAGCGGCTCAAACGAGTTGACCATTCACGTATACACCGATCTTTCCCTCTGGAAATATCCCCAATAAGTCTTTGATGTGCTTACGCGTCCAATATGCATCGTCCATGTCGGGATACGCTGCAAGCATGGCGGATTTTAGGTCGTTGTAATCACTTGATTAGAGATGTTCAACTTCAACGTGCATGTCTTGTGACTGCTCTGGGCTCATATACTCTCTTCGTTTTTCAGTTCTTGAATCTTCAATTTACTATGCTCGATCAATTCAGGAAAGAATGCATTGAAGTCGGATTCAAACACTTCATAATGCTCCTTCAGATCGGCAACTGCTTTTTCCATCTTCGATTGAAACGATGCTCGTCTGCTCATGCCATTCAGCACCCTCTGCATTCCTTCGAAGTACTGGTAATTCGTGAGCCAATCGTATTGGATCATATAAGGAAGCATCTTTTTCACAGGATCTGGTAGGTCGCTTTTTCTTTCTTTGAACAAGTCGTAATGACTATGAGCAAACTCCATGAGTGGTTCATCGTGCCATTTAGACCAATTCGCACTGAGGAAGTGGTCATAAAAGATGTCGACCAAAACGGCACTATAATGGCGGTACTTCTTAAATAACAGCGACTTGCTGTGTGAGACTATTTCATGATGATCCGTGAAGTAGTCAATGGATCTATGCAGTGCGATCCCTGATTTGATCCTTGGGTTATGTTGAGGAAGTCCATCGCCTTTAACGGAATCTGCAATGAAGTTGCCAATGGCAAGATCTTCATCGTTGAATGACAGATATAGGTGAGCGAGGAAATTCATCGATATGGAAGATACAACAAAGCAGTTGAGAGAAGCAATGCGGAAGCTAGAAACAAAAAACCCTGACACATTGGCCAGGGTTCAGGTATATGTGTTGTTGGATCAAGCCTCGAAAAGCTCGAACTCGTAGCCTTCCATGATCGGGTTGGCCAATAATTTCTTACAAGCGGTGTCCACCATTTCTTTGGCAGATGCTTCATCATTCGCTTCTACTTCAAGCGTGATGTGTTTTCCGATCCGCACGTTGTCAATGGCCGAAAGGTCCATATTCTTCAAACTGTGCGTTACGGTCTTACCCTGTGGGTCCAAAAGAGCCTTGTGAGGCATTACGTCAATTTCAGCGCGAAACTTCATGGCGATGAATTCTATTGTCAATGATGGAAATAAGCAGGTACAAAAGTACAACTATTGCGAGACCTGGAATACCAAGAAGGGCGAATATTCCAATCGCTGTAATTATCAGGATGAATCGTGGTTCGTTGCCTTTCCATTTGAAGTGCTTGAACTTTAGCGCTAGAAGAGGAAGTTCTGCCACTAAGAGGTAGGAAGACACCACGCTGAGAACGTAGATTCCGTATTCTAGGACTTCTGGAGATGGTTGGATCGTTCCTTCCGAGATCGAGTATACGATGGAGAGGATCAGTATGGAATTAGCAGGAGTGGGCAGGCCGATAAACTTATCGGTTTGACGTGTGTCAATGTTGAACTTCGCTAATCGGTATGCCGAGAATAGAGCGATCAACAGAGGGATGAAGGTGGTTGGCGATTCAAGGAATGCCTCCCAAATGTTGTTGCGTTCGAAAAGTGAGAGGAAGGAACCTTGAGACGATCGGAGGATGGTAAAGAGAGCCACCGAAGGGGCAACGCCAAAGCTTACAACATCGGCTAGGGAGTCCAGTTGTTTACCCAACTCACCGCTCACGCTAAGTGCTCTGGCAATGAACCCATCGAAGAAGTCCAATAATGCCGAAATGCCGATGAAGATCATTCCCAATACATATTCTTCATCGAGGAACGACATAGTTGCCATTATCCCCAAGA
>CBFHXG010000083.1:0-2759 GCA_965659725.1 Phaeocystidibacter sp.
ATACCATTCAAAAACCGACTACTGAAACACAATATAAAGAGGTAGTCCTCAACGATTTTAAGCTCGCTGTATTGAGTCGTGAAGCCAGTTTGATAGGCCGTCGTGAAGTGCTTACAGGTAAAGCCAAATTTGGGATCTTCGGAGATGGTAAGGAGTTAGCTCAGATCGCTTGGGCAAAGGCTTTTAAGAATGGTGACTTCAGGAGTGGCTACTATCGCGATCAAACATTCATGATGGCGATCGATCAGCTCACTGTGCAGGAATTCTTCGCCAGTTTGTATGCAACAACCGACCTAGACCTAGAGCCGGCCTCCGGTGGACGCCAGATGAATGGTCACTTTGCTACCCGTTCATTGGACGAAAATGGACAATGGAAGAACTTGATGGAGCAAAAGAACTCCTCGGCCGACATCTCTCCTACTGCGGGTCAGATGCCGCGTTTGCTAGGTTTGGCGCAAGCTAGTAAGGTGTACAGGAACCTGGAGGACCTAAAGTCATTCACCAACTTCAGCAAGGGAGGTAATGAGGTCGCATGGGGAACCATTGGTAATGCATCCACTTCGGAGGGACCATTCTTCGAAACGATCAACGCCGCTGGTGTGCTTCAAGTACCAATGGTCATCAGTGTTTGGGATGATGAATACGGCATATCCGTACACGCAAAGCATCAAACAACAAAACAGAATATCTCTGAGATCCTAAAAGGATTCCAGCGCGACGATAAAGGAGATGGTTACGAGATCTTGAAAGTGAGAGGATGGGATTATCCTGCCTTGATCGAAACCTTTGAAAAGGCCAGCAAGATCGCTCGTGAAGAGCACGTACCAGTCATGATCCACGTCGTTGAAATGACCCAACCACAGGGCCACTCAACTAGCGGTAGCCACGAGAGATACAAGAGCGAAGAACGCTTGCAGTGGGAAAAAGACCACGATTGTATCGTGAAGTTCCGACAGTTTATCGTTGACGCTGAGATCAGCACCGAAGAGGAGCTAGATGAGATCGAGAAAGAAGCGAAGAAGCAGGCTCGACAAGAGAAAGCAGCTGCTTGGAAGGACTTTGTGGGTCAGATCAAGACAGAAGTTGACGAAGCTATTTCCATCCTAGAAGATGCTCAATCCATGCATGCAGGCATTGAGAATATCGTCAGCAACTTGAAGTCTATCATGGACCCATTGCACAAGGATGCGGTGAGCGCTGTCCGCAGAGCCTTATGGTTGCTGCGTCACGATGATGGCGAGCCAAAAATGAAACTCGTTCGCTGGTTGAATGGTCAGGAGGCCATTAACCGCGACAGATACAATACACACCTGTACAGTGAAGGCGAAGGATCAGCCCTAAAGGTTGAGCCCGTTGAGCCGGTATACAACGAAGATTCTGAGAATGTAGATGCTCGCATCGTTTTGCGTGAAAACTTCGATGCCATCCTCTCTAAACGCCCGGAGGTACTCATCTTTGGTGAGGATAGCGGTAAGATCGGTGATGTAAACCAAGGCTTGGAAGGACTTCAAGACAAGTTTGGAGAGATCCGCGTAAGTGATACAGGCATCCGTGAGGCTACTATACTAGGTCAGGGTATTGGAATGGCCATGCGTGGCTTACGACCTATTGCTGAGATACAGTACCTTGACTATCTACTCTATGCTTTACAAGTGATGAGTGATGACCTTGCCACGGTACAGTACAGAACGAAAGGTGGCCAAAAAGCTCCTGTAATTGTGCGTACCCGCGGACACCGCCTCGAGGGTATATGGCACAGTGGTTCGCCAATGGGGGCCATCATCAATAGCTTGAGAGGGATCAACATCTGTGTTCCTAGAAATATGACCAAGGCGGCCGGTTTCTACAATACTTTATTGGAGAGTGACGAGCCAGCATTGATCGTTGAATGCTTGAACGGATACCGTTTGAAGGAACAACTCCCTGCCAACCTCGGTGAATTCAAGACGCCTTTAGGTCAGCCTGAGGTTATTCGCGGCGGTTCGGATGTAACGCTGGTAACCTACGGATCGAACTGTAGAATTGCCATGGAGGCGGCAGAACAGCTTTCGGATATGGACATTGAAGTTCAGATCATTGATGTACAGACCCTTCTTCCTTTTGACGTGGATCACATGATCGTCGAAGAATTGAAGAGTACCAATCAACTTGTCGTTTTGGATGAAGATGTGAATGGTGGGGCTAGTGCCTTCATCTTACAGAAGGTCTTAGAAGAGCAAGGTGGTTATAGATTTTTGGACGCGAAACCGCGAACGTTGACCGCCAAGGATCACCGTCCAGCTTACGGTACAGATGGTGATTATTTCTCGAAACCATCTGTAGATGACGTAGTTGAAACGATCTACGAAATGATGCATCTACAACAACCTGAGGCTTATCCCAGCATCAAGTAAAAATTGGTCAAAAAAACTCCTCGATACGTTGTGCAGATATTCAAATTGCCGTAATATTGTATTGAGAGAGATAATTTATTTGCGTCCTGAGAGAGAGAGCGAAGCACGCAGAGAGTGGAAAGACCCCCGCCCGGGGGTCTTTCTTTTTTGGTACCTACCCCACCCTTTCACACACGAAGGAGCACAAAAAACCGCAAGCTCGAGTTTAACTCAATACCTGCAGGTCCGTAGTATAGCATTCGTTGTCTACTTCTTCTTTCCCAATTTCTTTTTAGCGGCATAGAGTACGCCTGCACCGGCAAGTATTTCTACAAAGCCCAGAGGAACTGGATTAGATGGGTTTCCAGGCTGTCCGAAGGCAACCTC
>CBFHXG010000084.1:0-2334 GCA_965659725.1 Phaeocystidibacter sp.
TGATAGGTTGTGAAAACGACCCGCGCGTTGTGAAGAAGGTGGTCAACGAATACGATGGCCCGCTTCGCACACAAGCCGACGTGGCTTATACCTACACGGATAGCGGAAAGGTGGTTCTCCACTTCACCGCGCCAACGGCCTTGGACTATTCTCATCTCGAAGAAGAGGCCTACTTTGAATTCCCAGATGGCATCCACGTGATTTTCTACAACGATACAGGGGCCATTGAAACCGAGCTCACCGCGAACTATGCCAAGCGTTTCATCGAGGAACACCGATGGGAAGCAGAAGGCGATGTGCATGTGAAGAACATCGAGCAGGAAGAATTGGAATCAGAGCAACTCACTTGGGATGAAGCGGATCAACGCATATCTTCGGATGTAGCGGTGGCCATTACCACTCCAGATAGTAAGATCTGGGGAAAGGGTTTTGACGCCGACCAGAACATGGAAGATTATAAAATTCACGAAGTTTACGGAACAATATTCCTCAATGAAGAGCAACAGGACAGCACGGATCTATAGGATCTTCGAAATAATGTGGTTGGCTATCGTAGCCGTTAGCGTGGTTGAAGTATACGTTTCCTTCTCGGAGGAAGCGTGGAACCGCGTGATCATATTCACCTTCTTCATCGGTTTCGGGATATTCCGTTATTGGTGGAGTAGGCGACAACGCTTGAGAATGAAAGGCAAAGATTAATGGGACCAACTTTAGTCATCGTTCTTGCCTTATTGGGCTCCGCCTTCTTCTCCGGAATGGAGATCGCATTCCTGTCTGCCAACCGTTTGCAGATCGAGTTAGAGAGTAAGAAGCGTCGCCTTCCCAACATCCTCTTGTCGTATCTTACCAAACACCCAGCCCGCTTCATCTCTACGATGCTAGTGGGTAACAACGTGGCCTTGGTCCTCTTCGGGATCTATCTTCCCAAGCTCCTCGATCCTTATTTTGCATGGACGGATCAGGAGTATTTGATCCTGTTCATTCAAACCATCATCTCTACGATCATACTCCTCTTCCTAGCGGAGTACCTTCCTAAGGCCATCTTCAGTGCGCGCGCCAACCAGAGTTTAAAGCTGTTCGCGCTGCCTGTTATCTTTGTGTATACATTGATATTCCCTGTTGTCATCGCTGTAACATGGTTGTCCAGATTCCTTTTGAAGCGCATTTTTAGAGCCGATCTCGATACGGATCAGCCGGTGTTCTCCAAGGTGGATATCGATCATTACATCGAAGAGAATACGAATGAAGACGATGAGGATGTAGACCATGAGATCGAGATCTTCCGAAATGCCCTGGATTTCTCCGAAATCAAGGCGAGGGAATTCATGATCCCTAGAACGGAGATACTCGCTGTGGATGCTACCGAGACGATTGAAGAACTTCAGAAGCAATTCATTGAAACGGGCTATTCGAAGATCGTGGTGTACAACGAGAATATCGACAATGTGGTGGGCTATGTGCACGCCTACGAGCTTTTCAAACGCCCGAAGAGCATCAGGAGCATCTTACGTCCAGTGAGTTTCATACCAGAAACGATGACGGCTGATGACATCCTCAACCTCTTTACCCGCGACAAGCGCAACATGGCCATCGTATTGGATGAATTTGGAGGCACGGCAGGCCTGATCACTCTCGAGGATGTGGTGGAAGAGATCTTTGGGGATATTGATGATGAACACGACACCGACGAACAAATGGAACGTCAGGTAAGTCCAACCGAATTCATCTTCAGTGCTCGTTTGGAGATCGACTACCTCAATGACGAATACAAGTTACACCTACCTGAATCCGACAACTACACCACACTTGGTGGTCTTGTAATGGACATGTTGGAATCCATTCCTGAGAAGGGAGAACGCGTTGCGTTGGATGATTACATCTTGGAGGTGTTAACGGTAAGTTCGAATCGATTGGAGGAGGTGAGGCTGCTCGTTAGGGATTAAGGTAATTCTCCGCCTGGCGGCGGAAAGAGGCAGGTGATCCCTTCTAGATTACTATAAACTCGTGAACTTCTGTAGGTAACGTTTATACGTTTATGTGTTTCTCTGTTTATCCGTTTTCATGATCGCGAAACGAAGAATCTAATCAGTCTTAACTCGTGTTTCGAATTACGAGCGAGCCCTGAAGCCTTTCCCGACGATCAGCTTTAGCTGGTATCGAGATGCCGACCGATGGCGTCGGTAGGGGCCCTGAAGCCCTGGAGCCTTGGTCCATAGACTACTTCGTCCAAGCGTTAGTAATGCGCGAGCCTTGGGATCCTCCTCTTAGCCCGCTCAGGCCGCGGTGGCCCTTCCTTTTGTCAAGCCACAAAAGGAAGCAAAAAGGCTTTGGACA
>CBFHXG010000085.1:0-2148 GCA_965659725.1 Phaeocystidibacter sp.
GCCGAGATCATCAATAGGTATCGGGCGCTCCTTAGATCCATGGAGAGAAAGGCGGATGCCAAGGATAAAAAAATGATCCGCAGGGCCTTCAATCTTGCTTTAGACGCTCACAATGGGGTAAAAAGGAAGAGTGGAGAGCCGTATATCCTTCACCCCATCGAGGTAGCGATCATCGTTGCGCGTGAAGTTGGTTTGGGTCCTACCAGTATTGCAGCTTCCCTTCTCCACGACGTGGTTGAAGATTCCGATTATACGCTGGAAGACATCGAAAGGATGTTCGGAGAGCGTGTGGCACGTATCATCGATGGATTAACGAAGATGTCGGGGGTATTCGATCAGAATATCTCGGCCCAAGCGGAAAATTTCAGAAAGCTACTTCTCACGATATCCGATGATCTCCGTGTGATTTTGATCAAGATCTCCGATCGCTTGCACAACATGCGAACGATGGAGAGTATGCCTCATCACAAGCAGCTCAAGATCGCTAGTGAAACACTGTTCATCTTCGCCCCACTGGCCCATAGGATCGGTCTTTATACCATTAAATCGGAGCTAGAAGACCTTTCGCTTAAATACACTGAACCCGAGGTATATAGAGACATAGCCCTGAAGATCAAAGCCAGCAGGGCAGGTGAAATGAAATACCTCAAGCGATTCTCATCGAAGATCAGGGATGCGCTGAAAAGAGAGGATTTCGAATTCACGATCAAGGAGCGAACAAAGTCGATCTATTCCATTCGTCGCAAGATGGTAAACCAAGGGGTGTCCTTCGACGAGGTATACGATAAATTCGCCATGAGGATCATTGTCGATAGTCCGCCTGAACGCGAGAAAGCCGATTGTTGGCGGGTCTACTCCATTGTAACCGACTATTACCGTCCGAATCCAGATCGCCTGAGAGACTGGATCTCAGCGCCAAAATCCAATGGTTACGAATCGCTGCACACCACAGTAATGGGACCAGAAGGTCACTGGGTTGAAGTCCAGATCCGCTCAAAGAGAATGGATGAAATCGCAGAGAAAGGATATGCTGCGCACTGGAAATACAAAGAGGATAAGGCAACGAGTGACAATCTTGATCAATGGTTATCGAGGGTTAGGGACCTTCTCGAAAATCCAGAGTCGAACGCCGTAGAGTTCGTTGACAACTTCAAGATGCAGCTGTTCAGTGATGAGATCTTCATCTTTACGCCGGAGGGAGATATGCGCAACCTACCTAAGAACTCCTCCCCGCTCGATTTCGCCTTTGATATCCACACGGATATTGGTCTGCATACCTTAGGCGCCAAGGTCAATGGCAAGCTTGTTCCGTTGAGCTTTAATCTCCGTAGTGGTGATCAAGTGGAGATCATCACATCAGAAAAGCAGAAGCCGAAAGAAGATTGGCTCAATTATGTAAAGACGAGCAAGGCAAGATCGAAGATCAAGCAATCCTTGAAGGACGACTACAACCGAATGGTGGATAAAGGTCGTGCAGTACTCGAGCGAAAGCTGAACTTCATCAAAGTGAAAATGACCGAAAGCAACGTACAGCGAATGGTCAATCACTTCAACTACAAGAACCCTCAAGAGCTATTCTACAAAGCTGGGATGGGAATTGTGGACAACAAGATGCTCAAAGATTATGCGCGTGAGACACAAGGCGGCATATACCAATATCTGCGAAGCAAAATACGCAGGCAGCCTCAGCAAAAGAACCAAGAGCGCAAGCATGATGGCAGCACCCTGGTGTTTGGTCCAAACGATGAAGTACTTGATTACAAGCTAGCCAAGTGCTGTAATCCTATATCTGGCGATGATGTATTTGGATTCGTCACCTCGAACGAAGGCGTCAAAGTTCACCGTGCGGATTGTCCGAATGCGATCAGCATGCAGAGCAAGTTTGCCAACAGGACCATTCGCGCCAAGTGGAAGGCAACGGACGTATCGAGCTTTACGGCGAACATCTTGATCAAGGGCATCGATACCGTAGGACTCGTTAACAAGGTCACCCAGATCATTTCCAACGACCTGAACGTCAATATTCAAAGCATTAGCATTTCCGGTAATGACGGTGTTTTTGAAGGCAACATCAGCGTAGTTGTGGAAGACCGTGTTCACCTCAACAATGTGATCGACAAACTCAAGAAGGTTGAGGGTGTGGTGAGT
>CBFHXG010000086.1:0-2089 GCA_965659725.1 Phaeocystidibacter sp.
GTTTGAAGAGCAATGCTATCCGAGCTTACCACATTGAATACTACTTGATCCGGATTTCCGAGACGATAAAGCGCGTCGTAACGGCCATCGAATCGGTCGGTTGCCTCATCATCAAAGATAACCGATAGGCGAGCAGTTTTGCCTTCAGTAGTGGCAAACAACTGCAACTGAGGCTTCACGTTTCCAACTTTGCCGAAGTGATTGGCTGAACCATTGAAGACGTGCGATTGAGCTTTGTTGATGGCGTTACCTGCAGAGGATGCCTTAAAGAAGTGCGCTAATAGCGGAGTGATATCGTAGTTCTCACCAGCTTCGCCATCTACCCATGATTCATACATCCCTGTTCTAGGTTTCCAGAAGTAAACAGCGCTGTTCACATTCGCAGGAAGGTTGTCATCAACGGCTTGCCAAGAAAGGTGTCCCCAATACGGGTTTTTCGTAAGGTTCCAGCCACCGTTTAGTGCAGCTCTTCTTTCATTACCCACCCAGCCAAGAGTTGAGTTTACCGGGTTCCCTGTTGGAACTTTGTGCCTAATCGGAATCGAGTGTGTTCCACCAACGATGTCTGCATCCATGTCATCAGCTACATAAGAAAGTGTAGCGGTTGATGGAATATTTGCGGCGAAGAAATACACCGCGAAAGAAGAATCTCCGAAATCACTTGTGCTTTGAGTTGGATACCAACCTGGCCCTGTCGTAGCAGGAGCTGCATTCCAACGATAGATGTTCCTTCCTGCACCGGAGAAGGTGAGGTTCATTCCGTTAGTGAAAGAAACATTTTGGAATGAAATCGAGCCAGGAGCGCTCAAGTGGTGCCACCCTGGATGTGCGAAATAGAACTGAGCATTGATCGTACCCGTTCCAGTAATATTCTGAGCTGTAGTTCCTTGAAGACCAAGTGAACTGTAACCCGTTGAGTCCGCTTCGAGTGTCATGGTTCCGTTAACGATCAGATCACCTTCAAAGTCGAGGTGTGCGCCTGGCTCCAATGAAGCCGTACCTCCCGCGTTCACGTCGAAATTGGCGCCTAAGTAAACCTGCGCAGCACCTTGCATAACGAAGGTTCCGTTGTTGGTCACCTGAACGCCGTATACGGTTTGTACCACGCTACCATCCAAGGCTTGAACAGTGGTTGCTGTGACACTATCACCAACAATGATTCCGGCTACGTCTAGTGTATCATTTGCCGCAACATCGAATGAAGTGGTAACCACTACCACGGTATGTGTTCTGTTTGGATCGATGGCTGGCGTTGTAAAGGCCGCATCTGTATACCATTGTCCATCAACTGCGTTGTAGAATCTATTGATTGGTTGAGGGGAAACAGTTCCCAGAGTTAGGTCATATGTAACTCCCTTGTCCACAACTGCATCGTTTAATACATAAGCTACATCATACACGTAGCTAGTAGCCTGACCAAGTTGGGTCAAAATGGCATCGATATCTCCATTGAAATCGATCACTCCTGGCTGAACACCCAGAAGCTTGTAGTTACTGTTTCCGTTGTCAAAGAAATTAGCCGTAAGGGCTGGTGTCAATCCCCAGTTAGCCATTTTCGTTTGATTGGCTGGAGTAGTTGGCTCGAATTGAGAAACACCACCTCCTCCAAGAGGATCTGCACCTACTCCGTAAATAAATCGCACTGCTGTGGTTGAAGTTCCTTGATATAGGATCATGTCGTCACCATTCTGACCAAATGAAAGAGTAAAAGTGTTGCCCGTCAGAATATTCGTGATCAATGTACTATCAACACTCGACCTTGTAGATGTAATTGACGGGGTAGCGGTTCCCAGGTCACCAATGATCCAAGTATCACCTACATTCAATCCATTGGGTCCAACGGTAAAACTTAACCATGAATCGCCACTGGCCGTAATCAAGTTAAATGGAGCCGTAGCACTGATCTCACAGTCGGTAAAATATACAACCTCTCCCGGATTAATTGGAGCTAAGGCCATAAACCAAGCCTCTTCAACAGCTCCTTGTCCAGTGGAACTTTCAAACCCAAGGATCGCGATCTCCCCTGGATTTATCTTGGCTTGTCCAACAAAGGCGGACAAAAACATTGCTACAAGTAATGTTATGGACT
>CBFHXG010000087.1:0-1939 GCA_965659725.1 Phaeocystidibacter sp.
TTAAAGCTCAATCCCCATAGGGCAAAATGCTTGCCTTTGAGATCACCAAAGTGCTTCTTCAACTTTGTGTACATGACCTCTTTCTGACCTTCATTCACGTCCTCAACGGCTTGAAGGATACGCATATCATGACCGTTCTCACGGGCGGTGCGGATCAACGCTTTTACATCTTTCGGGAAACAGCTACCACCATATCCAATTCCTGGATAGATGAACTTGGTGCCGATGCGTGGATCGCTTCCGATACCCTTGCGAACTGAGTTTACATCTGCGCCCATGATCTCACAAAGATTCGCCACATCGTTCATGAAGGAGATCTTAGTGGCAAGCATGGCATTCGCGGCATACTTGGTCATTTCCGCACTTGGGATATCCATGAAGATCACTGGGTGACCATTCAATGTAAACGGACGATAGAGGCGTTCCATGATCTTCTGAGAGCGCTCAGACTCAACACCTACAACAATGCGATCTGGCTTCATGAAGTCGTCAACCGCTGCACCTTCCTTCAAGAATTCTGGGTTGGATGCCACATCGAATTCAAGATCAGAATTTCGAGCTGACAACGATTCCTTCATCTGATTGCGAACCTTTTCAGCCGTACCTACTGGAACGGTAGATTTGGTTACAACAACCATGTAATCTTGCATATTCTCCCCGATGCCTTTCGCCACTTGAAGAACGTACTTCAAGTCCGCAGAACCGTCTTCTCCCGGAGGAGTTCCAACAGCGATAAACGCCACTTCTGCATCCTTGATGCTCTCTGCTAAATCGGTAGAGAAATGCAAACGTCCCTTCTTGAAGTTGCGCTCTACGATCTCTTCCAAACCTGGCTCATAAATAGGAAGGATGCCGTTCTTAAGGTTTTCTATCTTCTTTTGATCTACATCGATACACGTTACGTCGATGCCTACTTCACTAAGACAAGCTCCTGTTACTAGGCCTACATAGCCCGTTCCAACAATTGCAATTTTCATGGTTGGTTGTTTATATATTCTTTCACGCTAGACGTGATAAATTCAAGTTGATCTTCTGTTAGTTCTGTATGCATTGGCAATGAGATCACCTCATCTACCAGCTGCTCAGTTACAGGAAAATGACCTGAACCGTAACGTTCATCCTTATACGCCGATTGCATATGCAGGGCAACTGGATAATAGATCATGCTCGGAATACCTTTATCCGCTAGGAACGATTGCAGCCCATCGCGATCGATACCCTTCACCTTCATCGTGTACTGGTGGAATACGTGAGTGCTCTTATCCGCTCGAACCGGAGTGATGATCTTCGTTTCATTCTTGAATGCCTCATCGTAATACGCTGCAGCTGCGGCACGGGCAGCACTGTATTCATTGAGCTTTCTCAATTTGATGCGAAGGACTGCAGCTTGAATACTGTCCAATCGCGAGTTCACACCGATACGGTCGTGGTAATAGCGCTTACTCTGACCATGATTCGCTACCATGCGCATCTCAGCGGCTAGGTCGTCATTATTGGTGAAGATAGCTCCACCATCCCCCATGCAACCCAAGTTCTTGGAAGGGAAGAAAGAAGTACATCCAATGTCTCCAATAGTGCCCGCTTTAGCCACGGTTCCGTTGGAATGATGATAATCTGCACCTATGGCCTGTGCCGTATCTTCTACTACATATAAATTATGCTGCTTAGCCACTTCCATGATCGCATCCATATTGGCTACTTGTCCGAATAAGTGTACCGGAACAATGGCCTTGGTCTTATGTGTGATGGCTGCCTTGAGCGCATCCACATCTATCAAGAATGTATCTGGATCTACATCAACCAAAACCGGTTTCAACTGAAGTAAGGCGATGACCTCGGCTGTAGCTACATAAGTAAACGTAGCTGTAATCACCTCATCACCTGGCTTCAACCCTAAGGCCATCATAGCTATCTGAAGAGCATCCGTACCATTTGCACA
>CBFHXG010000088.1:0-1881 GCA_965659725.1 Phaeocystidibacter sp.
CGCACCGAGGGTACGTACTGCACGACGGATCCAAACTTCATCATCCTTGTTCTCTTCATACGTTTCCTCATTGTACACGCGAGCGATCACGTCACAAGAAGTAAGGAATGAACGAAGTGCTTTCTCAACGTTACCCAATACCTTTTCATAGTTGGTAAGGAGACGCTCATCGCGATCCAGCTTACGAGTCCCCACCTGATCGATGGTACCATTCGCTTGCGCTGTCTTCAACTCGGTGATCTCTTGGTTCAACAAGTTGGTGTTAACGGTGATCGCCTCATTGATCTGGTTGTACTTGTCAAAAATATCGGCCAAGTCCAATGAATCCATCTTGTTGAGCTCTACAGCCGACAAAAAGTAGGTCCAGAAGTGAACGGCAGAAAGTTGGGCCGCATCCTTGTTCATGGCTTCATCCAAGGTATTGAACACTTCCAATACAGTGGTTTCCTTGCGGTACTCAAACATGTTCTGCGCCTTAGAAGCCAGTACGTATGCTTCTTTCTCTGGGAAATACTTCAAGCGGTTGTCCGCCATACCGATCAACTGATCGATCAAGGTTTCACGAACTTGAGTCAATGAATCCTTAGCTGCACCTGTGGCTACTTCCAACGCTTCTTCTACAGATTCGATCTTCGCCTCAACTACGCGATCGCCATAGATGTAGATCGCCTTGTTGGCACCTGGACAATCGGCATAAACCTCTTTCCAGTATTCGTATGCTTGTACATATTGACGAGCATTGGCCAAGGAACCAAAGTTGTTGAAGTTCTCAAAGCATCGAACGCTATCGGTTGGGTTGTCTCCCCATTGACCTTGAGCGAATGAACCTTGGGCAAACAAAGCCAAGGTAAGAATAGTGAGTATCCGTTTCATTGTTTTGAAATTAGCGGTACTTGAATTGCGTAAACCATTTATCATTAAGTGTGAGTCCAACTACGAACCTAGCGTAGTTCTCCTCGATATTGCCACTGTTGTTACTACCTCTACGCCCAAATATCATTCCAACATTCAGCATAGCGAGTTTTACGTCGCCTGTAGTTTGTGTTCTTCTACCGAGTGGGAACCCAAATCCGAGGGTCAAACCTGCATCGGTAAGGCTCTCGCCGTTCACAACTAGACCTATATCTTCATAATAGGCTCCGAAGCGATAATCCATCTGTGTGAGGTACGATCCACGGTCCATGTCGAACGCGAAGTAAGGGATCATCTGACCACCGATCGTTGCTCTAAAACCATTATTATACGTTCCTCTAACCTCAGAAGAGCTATTCAGTTCACTGCGATTCAAAATTTGATAGTCGGCGCCAAAGCTCCATGCATACTGCACGAGTTGTGGGTGGCGACCTCCGTAAGTGAATCCTAGGTTGTAATTTGAATTGAAGATGACGTCTACTTCACGTCCTTCAATATTATATACGGTATCCCTGTAGGTGCGGTTTCCTCCTTGCCCTTCGGTGAACGTATAGAACAGGTCGTTCAGCTCACCCGACATGGTGGTTGGGTTGGCGTAGCTGGCGCCGATGATTAACTCTCTGGCACTATCGGCACCGAAGTACATATTGTACTGTAGGCCAGCGTCGAAAGAGAAACCGGTGGCTCCTACGCTTTCCTCTTGGGTGGTATTGTAGAAACCATCCGAATCAAAGAAGGCTGTTGTTGTCCGGGCCATGGATCCGAAATAATAGGAACCGTTGATGCCGAGTGAAAGTCCGGGTAGAACCTCGATGGCCTGACCGATATAGAAGCGATCGAAACCGCCATCGCCTTGATACTGCACGGTAGCATCGCTGAATGGATAGCTTGAGCGGGTAAGGATATCGTAACCTACCTTAGAGTAAGGAGATACTCCGAAGGCCATGCCCCATCCGTCCATGAGTGGAA
>CBFHXG010000089.1:0-1576 GCA_965659725.1 Phaeocystidibacter sp.
GAATGGAATGAGCACACAAATGATCACCACCGACATGCTCGGTACCCTGAACTTGTTATAGAAAGGCAGGTTCTCGAATAGGAATCTATTGAAGAATTCGAGGTGCTTACCCCAGGCCATGAACAAAGCGATGATCAAACTTGCAATGATCCATTGTCGGGTTTTACCCTTGACGACCACCGTACCCAGGAAGAAGAGGAAGAAAACAACGGCACCTAGGTAGTAGGCTCCGTTTGTCATACTTTCACCCCAATAAAAAGTAGAACCGAATAGTGAGTTGAATTGCTCTGCTTGCTGGTCATTCAATCGCCTACCGCCCGTGATGTCGCTGTATACATCTGTACCTGAGTAATCCTCCTTGGTACCACCACCGGCGAACATAGGAATAAACAGGTTGAACGTTTCCGATTTCGTCATGCTCCAGCCCATGGCATAATCGAAGGACAGGCCATCTTCTGTTGTGGTTTGAGCTGCTGCACTTTCGTTATTCTCCACCAAGGCCGTATGTCCGCCTCGCATGGTTTCCTTGGTATACGACATGGTGCTCCAGATGTTCCCGATGTTAGGACCTACACCAATGATGGCCGCTGCAAGCAAGATCAAACTACGCTTGAGGAATACGGGCATCTCCTTTTTCTTGAAGGCCTCGATGCCATATACTACGATTATCGGAAGGATGATGAATGCGGTGTAATAGGTGATCTGGAAGTGATTCGAATTGATGCTTAGTCCTACCATGAGTGCGGTAAGGGCAAATCCTATTAATTGTCGGCCTCTCAACGTTAATAGCACGCCCATAACAATAGGGGCGATATAAACTGCAGTACGCACTTTAGCATTGTGTCCCGCCGCCATCGATATGATGAAAAAGGCCGAGAATCCCAGTGCTATTCCCCCTGCAACACTGAGCCAGGGGTCAACTTTGTGCGTCCGCAACAAGAAGAACATGCCAAGCATCATGGACGCTATTATGTAGATGGAGCTGTTCTTGACAAGTACTGTGCGAATGACACTCTGAACATAAGTGAGCCAGTTATTCGGATATTCGATCACTAACTGAAATGTGGGCATACCACTGAACATGGAATTGGTCCACAATGCCTCTTCTCCCGTAGCTTCTCGGTAGTCAACTACTTCCTTGCCTTTGGCCTTTCCCAAGAGGATGTCATCTTGAACCAATTGCTTTCCCTGAAGAGCAGGGTAGAAGTAGATGAGGTTTACAATAACAAGGGCAACTATCGGTAAAAGCCACTTCAATACTTTTGATTGCATATCGGGAGTGTTGAGATTTAACCACAATAGTAATAAATCTTTGAGCTCTATTGGTCTTATTGAAGCACATCTCTATGCTGAAAAGGTGTTCTTTTTATTCGAAGATGTAATGTGGTGTGCAGTTTCGGTGGTCTCGGTCAAAAAGTTAATTTTGGCGAATGCAAGAATCCCTGCGTTTTCCAGATTTTATCATTGGTGGTGCACCCAAGAGTGGAACGAGTTCGCTTTACTTTTGGTTAGCTGCTCACCCCGAGGTTTGTGGATCACGGGTAAAAGAGCCGTATTTCTTTGGAGAGAAGGTGAA
>CBFHXG010000090.1:0-1492 GCA_965659725.1 Phaeocystidibacter sp.
TTTCCCATGCCCAAAGAGAATCCGGGTGTCGGTTTCAGTCAAGATCTCTACACTTTCCCCATCGTGCTGGAACTCAACTAAGGTGCGCTTCCCAAAGGATGATCCATTTACATGACCATCGCCATTCACCACATAGAATAGTATCTGTTCGTCCTCAGGTACTTCGAGCTTCAATGTGGCTTCCGCTGAAATATCGATCCATGTCATGGTGAGGTCTGTAATTGAGTCGATGGGCCCTTGCTTTCCAAGGATCTCACCACTGATCAAATGCACCGTTACACCCTCTTGAGGGGAGAAATGTACGAGTTCACCCTTCTGTAATCCTACGTATTTGGGCGGAGTCATCTTTAATTTCGAAGGCAAGTTCAACCACAATTGAATGAGCTCCATGGCACCTCCTTCTTCGCGGAATTCTTGTGAGGAAGTTTCAGAGTGAAGCAAGCCACTTCCGGCCGTCATCCACTGAACACCGCCTTCCAATATCCTGCTCTTATAGCCGGTTGTATCTTGGTGGATAAGCTCACCTTCAAGGATGTATGTTAAGGTTTCAAAACCTCTATGCGGATGGGGCCCAAACGGTAATCCTCTGTTCCCAGGCCTGAAGATGTCCGGACCATGGTGATTGATGAATAAAAATGGATCCAACCATTGAACATGCGGAGTGGGCATGGCTCTCCAAGTGCTCAATCCAGGCATGTGTGCCGCTACGGCTGGGTAAGTATTCTTTATTTTTCGCATGATAGTGTCATTGGTTATCCATTAAGACAATCAACATTGATTTTGGTTCAACTTCGATCCCTCAATGATGGGCGGGAGGAGCCTTTATTCCAGCCGTTATGGGGATAGGGAGGAGGTTCACCAAGGGAATACGCGGACAAGAATATCTCCCATTATAGGCACAATACGGATTGTAACATTGATTGAAGTCGATGTAGATCGAATCACCTTCAGGGATCCTGAGGTCCAGGTATCGCCCTCCTCCATACGACGCACTTCCGTTGGTCGCATCTCCAAAAGGCAAGAAAAGATAGTCTTTGTATTCTTCCCTTTCTATCAAGCCTAAGTTTTGATAAACTGCTAACTTCAAGGTTGTATCTCGATAGTCGAATTCCAACCAGGCATATTGACGATAGCTCGGCTTTCTATCCGTAGTAGTGGCCATTTCAAACGGGGTTGAGTCTGGCGTCAATACCACCCTTGCCATGATCATCCAATTCGTGTCGATAGGAAAGAATGGATGACCCAAGAAGTGTTCTCGGTCCTCATCCGTAAGCGGACTATGATCGAGGTTGGCGTAGGATGAATCGAGCTCGGCCTGACTAGCCAGGGCGTCACGCATTCTATCGTTGATATCAACAGATTGAGCATTTGTGTTGATGCTGAAGAGTGCGATAGATAAGATGAGTAGGAAGCGCATGGTTTTCAATTTGTAGAAAGTTACAAATAGAAAAGGAGCGAGAAATCTCCCGCTCCCACACCTCCATGAAGAAGG
>CBFHXG010000091.1:0-1438 GCA_965659725.1 Phaeocystidibacter sp.
GTTCTTCTGACAAAGCTAAGGTAATAATGAACGTGCTACCCTTTCCTGGTGTACTCTTCACCTTGATCTCACCCCCATGTCGGTCTATGATCTCCTTCGCATATGCCAATCCGAGTCCGTGTCCCGTTACCGTATGCACATTGCCGGTCTCCGCTCTATAAAAACGATCGAAAACATGCTCCCTCACTTCCTTGGTCATGCCAATGCCGTAATCCTTAATGCTGATCTGCACCATTCCCTTCGAGGCTTGGGCGGTGACATAGATATGTGGCTCCTCCATCGAATACTTCATCGCATTGTCCAGGATATTGATAATCACGTTGGTCATGTGATGTCGATCTACCTTCACGATCAGGTCTTCATCTATGCTCGTATGGATCTCCCCTTTCCGCTCTTCCACGCTGAGGGTCATATGAGCTATGGCATCATCTAGCCACTCACTTACATGGATAGCTTCAGTAGATAGGTCCATTTCATCTTTATCGAGCAACGACATTTGAAGCACCTGTTCAACCTGATTGTGCATGCGCGCATTTTCCTTTCGGATGATGCGTGTGTAATGTGCTCGTTTCTCATCATCATCCTTCACTTTGGGCGAATTCAAAGCATCGATGGCTAGGTTGATGGTAGCCAATGGCGTCTTGAATTCATGTGTCATATTATTGATGAACGAATTCTTGATCGCATTGATCTTTCGTTGCTTTAACATCTGCCTGAGTGTAGCCCAGAAGGTGGCTATAACTCCTAGTGTGAAGAGGATGCTGAGAAGGACCATGTTCCACATGCTCTGGTAGACGTACGTATCGCTATCTGGGACATCAACGAGAAGATATCTTTTGGCTCCCCAGAGGGTATTACCGAATATCGGAACCTTGAAATCCACTTGATCGGGTTGAAAATCATCACTCTTCAAATTGGTCAAGAAATCACCCTCCTTGATGGCGTAGGAATAAGGGATATCGATATCCTTTTGAAGTAATTCTGATCTGATGACTGAATCTACTTCAGCTCTATCGAATCGGTCTTCAATGGGAACCCAATCTTGCACAGAGCTGCGCACGAAGGATTGGAGAACGGTATCCATCATCAGTACCCGCTCTTCTAGTCGGCGAAGTTGACCTTGATAAACGCGAATACGTCCGTCCATATCACGTCGGCCTGAACCCCTTTGACGGGTTTCTATCCGATACGGACCACCCGATGAATAGTAGGTAGTATCTGCCTGAAGCTGATAGGTATAATACCCAGTAGAATCCATGAACTCGGGGTCGAACCGCTGACCATCCATTGTGGAGATGGAAAGGATACCGGTATTTTCCATTACGATGTCGGTATCATGCGACACCATGGGTTCGGCCTGCATGAAATTTGAATCCACCACGGAGAAAACCTCAGGAATCTGCGACTGCAGCCAGGGTTTGAAGTCGGTATCTGAATT